>NZ_PHUG01000001.1:5404692-6009385 GCF_002813325.1 Janthinobacterium sp. 64
ATTTTCATGAAGTACAACTCGTAGTACACATCATAAGCTGGCATCTCCTATCAGGTCGGCCACCGCGTCGAGCAAGGTCTCGTCGTGGAAGCTGCCTTTGGTCAGATAATAATCGGCGCCGGCGGACAGGCCGCGCGCGCGGTCTTCCGGACGGTCCTTGTACGAGACGATCATCACCGGCAGCTTGTGCAGGTGCAGGTCCTTCTTGATCAGCGAGACCAGCTCGATGCCGTCCATGCGCGGCATGTCCACGTCGGTGATCACCAGGTCGTATTCTCCGCTGCGCACCACGTTCCAGCCGTCGATGCCGTCGATGGCCACGTCGACGTCGAAGCCGCGCGCCAGCAGCAGCTTGCGCTCCATTTCGCGCACCGTCAGCGAATCGTCGACGACGAGGATGCGCTTGGCGCGGCGCTGCTGCGCGTGGCCGGCCTGCGCCAGCTGGTGCAGGCCGCCCTCGTGCAGCAGCTTGTCGATCGACAGCAGCAAATCGGGCACGTCGAGGATCAGCACCGGCTCGCCGTCGTCGAGCAGGGCGGCGGCGGAAATGTCGCGCATCTTGCCGAAGATCGGGTCGATGGCCTGCACCGCCAGGCTTTGCTCGCCGCGGATGGTGTCGACCACCAGCGCATAGCTCTGCTTGCCGCGCCCGATCACCACCACCGGCAAATCGTCGGCGCTGCCGGGCGTTTCGCCCAGCTCCAGCACCTGCGCCGCCGACACCAGGCCCAGATGCTCGCCCTTGAGTTCAAAGAACTGCTTGTTTTCCAGGGTATGGATGGCCGCTTGCGGCACGCGCACCACGCTTTCCACCTTGACGATGGGGATGGCGTAGGCTTCGCCCTGGATGTCGATCACCAGCGCGCGCACGATCGACTGCGTCAGCGGCAGGGTAATCAGGGCGCGAAAACCCCGTCCCGGCTCCGATTCCAGGCGCACCGTGCCGTTTTGCTGGCGTATCGTCTCGTGCACGATATCGAGGCCCACGCCGCGTCCGGACAACTGGTTGGCTGTCGCTTTCAGGCTGAAGGCGGGCAGGAACAAAAATTCCAGCAGCTCGCCCGGCGACAGCGCGGCGGCCATGGCGGGGCTGGCCATCTTGCGCTCGATGACGCACTGGCGGATTTTCTCCAGGTCGACGCCGCGCCCGTCGTCGCTGATCTCGATGCTCAGCATGCCGGCGCGGTGGCGCGCTTCCATGCGTATCGTGCCCATTGCTGCCTTGCCGGCGTCGATGCGTTCGTACGGGCCTTCCATGCCATGGTCGATGGCATTCCTGAGCATGTGGTTCAGCGGGCTTTCGATCTTCGCCAGGATGTCGCGGTCGACCAGCGTGTCTTCGCCGTCGATCTCCAGCTGCACTTCCTTGCCCAGGCTGCGCGCCAGGTCGCGCACCATGCGCGGGAACGCGTGGATGCCGTCGCGGAAAGGGCGCATGCGCAGGGCCAGCACTTCGTCGACCATGCCTTGCGAGACGGCCAGCAAACGCCGTTCATAGGTTTCGATGTCGGCGATGTGCTCGAGCATGAACTGCTTCAGGGGCTGCGTCTTGTGCAGCGCCAGCAGCGACTTTTCCATCAGGCCCGGGTCGCCCGAGCGGGCAATGGCCTCATGCAGGTGTTCGATGGCGGAAAACAGGCTGCTCTGGTTGCGCTTGAAGCGCTGCAGCGCGCCGATGAACGGGTGCATCTGGTGCGCATTGATGCGTGATTCGCTGGCCAGCGACAGCAGTTTGTCGAAGTTCTGCGCCGGGGCCTTGGCTGGTGCGCCTGCACGCGGCGCGGTAGCGGCAGCCGGTTCTTCGCCGGTCAGGCCGCTGGCCACGGGAGCCTGCGCATCGTCCGCTTCCGGCGGCGCCGGTGCCGGGACAGGCGCCGAGGGCAGGGCCGGTAGCTCCGGCAGCTCGGCGATGCCGGCGATGGCGTTCAGGGTCTGGTCGATCTGCGCCGCATTCGCGGCCAGCCACGCTTCGGCGCCCGCATCGTCGAGGCGCGACAGCTGCACGATCAGGTCGACGCCCGACAGCAGCACGTCGACCCGCTCCGGCGTGAGTTTCAAGCGGCCATGCTGGGCGGCGACAAAGCTGTCTTCCATGCCGTGCGCCAGTTGCACCACCACTTGCAGGCCGACGATGGCGGCGGCGCCCTTGATCGAGTGCGCCGCGCGCATCATCGATTCGACGGCGGCCGCGTCGCCTGCATGGCGCTCCATGGCCAGCAAGCCATCGGTGAGAATCTGGGTCTGGCTGTCCGCCTCCATGCGGAACAGGTCCAGCATGGAAAAGGCACTCAGGTCGCCGTGCTGGTCCTGGCTCATCGTAATAGTCTCGCAAGTTGAAAGCCGATCAGCGCCGTGTCCAGGCAGCCGATGCGCATGTCGCCCTCGGTGATGACACCGGACAGATAGCGCGACAGGCCTTTGTTGATGGTGGCAGCCGGCGTTTGCACGCCGCTAGAGGCGTAGCGCACGATGCCGTGCAGGTCGGCCACGGGCAGGGCGTAGGCTTGCTCTTCCCAGCGCATCAGCAGCAGGCGCGCAAAGGTGTGGCGGCCGCGGGCCGCGGGCGCACCCTGTTCGTCGATGCCCAGCAAACTGGCCAGCGACATGCACGGATACAGCTTGCCGCCGATATTGACGATGCCCGCCAGGCCGCGCCCGCCGCGGTGCGGCAGCACGTGCGGCTTGGCCTGCGGCGCGACGGCGTCAAACACGCGCGTGGGCAGCGCCAGCCATTCGCGGCCGATGCGAAACACCAGCGCGGAACTGTCGCGCACTTCGCCGCCCGCATCGTTCTGGCGGAAGTGGCTGGCCCAGTCGCGCTGGTAGTGTGCGTCCACGGGCCGCTGCAGATTGCGCTGGGCGGCGCCCGCATACACGTCGCAGTTACGGCAATGGACGTTGGCTGGCAGCCTGGGGCAGCTCTGGTCGCCGACCACGCCGATATGGTTCCAGCAATCGTCGATGGTGGCGGGGGACTCCGTGGCGATGAAGTTGGTCATGCTTGCCCCTTAGTTGGATGCCTGGCGGCGCTGGTAGATGCGCGCCGCGCGCGCCTTCAGGGTGGCGGCGGCCGTGTGGTTGCCATTGCGTTCGGCCAGCAGCGACAGGTGGCACAGCGCCTCGTAATGGTCGGGTTGCAAATAGATGCAGCGGCGCCAGTAGTCGTCGGCCAGGTCCATCTTGCCGGCCAGTTCATTGATGATACCCAGCATGAAATACGCTTCGGCCGCCTCGGGCACGCGGGCCAGGTGGGCGTGGCATTTTTCACCCGCCTCGCGCAGCTGGCCGCGGTCGGCCAGCCGGCGCGCTTCGGCCAGCAGATCCGCAGGCGGCTGCGGCGGCTGCACCGGCACGGGGCGCGGACGCGCCGCCGGTGCAGGGGCGGCGCGGGCCGGCGCGGGCCGTGGCGCGGGCGGCACGCTGCGCAGCGTGCGCGTCGGCGGCGGCAAGGCGGCCACCTGGATCACGGCGGCCGGTGGCGTTGCTTCCTTTTTCAGCGCGAAGGCCTGGCGGAACTGCAGCGGTGCAAAGCCGTTCTGGCAAAACGACGGCACTTCCGCATAGCCTGCCAGCAGCATGCCGTCGTCGGCCAGCAATGCGGACAGGTTGGCGATGGCGGCGCGCGTGGTCGGCTTGTCGAAATAAATCAGCAGGTTGCGGCAAAAGATGACGTCGTAATGGCGGCTGTAGGTGGCCGTATCGAACTGCAGCAGGTTGCCCTGCCTGAAGGTGACTTGTTCGCGCAAGGAGTCGATGATGCGGTAGGCGTCATCGGCCACGTGCGTGAAATAGCGTTCGCGGAAGGCCACGTCCTGCGCGCGGAAGGCGTTGCGGCCGTAGATTCCCGCCTGCGCCCGTTCGATGCAGCCGGGACTGAGGTCATACGCGTCGATGCTGAAGGCCTGCTTCGGCATGGCGCCGTCGCGCAGCGCCATGGCCATCGAATACGGTTCTTCGCCGCCCGCGCACGGGATCGACAGGATGCGCGTGGCGCGCCCGCGCGCCCAGCGTTCCTGCACCAGTTCGACGGTGGCGTAGAACGCCTGCGGGTCGCGGAACAGCCACGATTCCGGCACCACCACCAGTTCGATTAGCTGCGTCATTTCGGCCGGCGTGAGCGCCTGCAGATAGGCTGCACTATCGGCAAAGCCCGTTTGCTCCATGCGCTGGCCCACGGCCCGCTCGGCCACGGCTTTGGAGACGGACAGGCCGGTCGCGCGGCGCAGCAGGGCTTGTGCCGTCATTGCGCGCTCGCGTCTTGAAACAGCAGCGCACGCACGTCGGGCGGCAGCAAGTGTGCCAGTTCGACCAGCTGCACGATGCCGTCGGCGTCGCTGGCCACCTGGCCCAGGAATGGCGCCGTCGCCACGCCGCTGTCTTCAAGCCCTTGCGGGTCGATGTCGGCGATGCCGCGCACCTGCGAGGCCATCAAGCCCAGCGCATGCGTGGCGCCGCCAGGCGCGCGGTAGTCGACGATGACGATGCGCGTGTCGAACTGCGCGGCGGCAGCCGGCAGCCCGGCCAGGCGCGACAGGTCGATCACGGGCACGGGCGTGCCGTGCAAGTCCATCAGGCCGGCCACATAGTCTGGCGTGAGCGGCAACTGTTTCAGCTCCAGCAGCGGCAAGACGCGCACGATGCGGGCCAGGGGCAGGCCATAGCGGTCGCGTCCGATGTGAAAGAGCAGTACTTTCATGGGATCAGATGGTGACGGCGAAGGACGACACGCTCGACTGCAGGTCGCCGGCCGCATATTGCAGCTGGTGCACCGCCTCGCTGGTGGCTTTCAAGGATTCCACCGTTTGCTGGGTGGCGTCGTTGAGCTGCATCATGGTATCGGAAATTTGCGAGGCGCCTATCGCTTGCGACTGCATGCCTTGCAGCACGGCATCAAATTGCGGCGTGAGCTTTTGCACCTGGTCCATCACGGATGACAGCTGCTCGGCCACTTGCCGCACTTCGCCCACGCTGCGGCGAATTTCCTCGGAAAATTTATCCATGCCCATCACGCTGGCCGACACGGCCGACTGCATTTCCTTGAGCATTTGCTCGATATCCCAGGTGGAAACAGAGGTCTGGTCGGCCAGGCGGCGAATTTCAGTTGCCACCACGGAGAAGCCGCGGCCCGCTTCGCCAGCCTTTTCCGCCTCGATGGCGGCGTTCAGCGACAGGATGTTGGTCTGGTCGGCCACCTTGGTGATGGTGATCAGCACGCTATTGATATTGCTGGCCTTTTCCGACAGGGCGGCCAGCTTGGCGTTGATCGAATCGGTGGCCGAGACCATGTGCTGCATGGTCGAATCCATGCGTTTGAGGTTGTTTTGCGCTTCGGCCGTGGCATTCGTCGTGTAGTCGGCCACGGCGGTCGCGTCTTCCATGGTTTTGAGCAACTGACTCGTGTTGGCCGAGATTTCCTTGGTGGTGCTGAGGATTTCCACGCTGGTTTGCGCCTGCTCGATGCCGGTCGCTTCCTGCTGGCGCGCCGAGGCGGCGATTTCCGTGGCCGACGTCGTGACCTGGATGCCGGCCTTTTGCACATTGTTGAGCAGGCTGCGCAGGTTCTCGAACATCTTCGCCAGGCCGTTGCCCAGCTGGCCGATGGCGTCGCTGCCCGTGATGCTGACCTTGCCCGTCAGGTCGCCCGAGGCCGCTTTTGAGACCACTTCCAGCAGGGAATCGACCTTGGCCCGCAAGCTATTCGTGGCGGCCAGTTCATTGGCCTGGTTGTCCTGGATGGTTTGCGCCATGCGGTTGAATTCTTCCGTCACCTTGCCCAGCTCGTCGCGCGAGAGGATGGCGGCGCGCGCGTTCTGCTCGCCGCCGGCGATGCGCCCGACGGCATCGGTCAGGTTGTTCAGCGGACCGAGGATGGATCGGCCCAGCAGGTAGGAAATGCCCAGCGCCAGCACCACGCACAGCAAGCCGCCCAGCGCCAGGGTCAGCACCATGGTTTCCTGCAATTTTGTCGTGTTGGCGGTGCGCTCGGCCAGCAAGCGGGACTCTTCGGCAGCGACTTCGTCGAGCAGCTTGTTCGCCTGTGCGACGGCGGGGTAGCCGGTCGGCGGCATGGTGCGCGCCACCGCTTCCGTGGCGCCCGGCGCATTGCCCAGCGCGCGGCGCTTCTCGATCAGCGGATTGATCCACTCCTTGACCCAGGTGCTGGTCAGCTGGTCGATCTTGCGGAAGCGTTCCGACTGCAGCTTGTTGTCGACCGTCATGGCAATGGCTTTTTGCGTGTGCTGGCTCAACACCCCCGTTTCATCGGTTTCCGGCGTCAGCGAGGCTTCGTTGCCGGTCAGGATGAAACCGCGTACTTCCACCTGGATTTGCAGGACGGAATTGTGAATCTTGTCGATCTCGACCAGCACGTCCATCGTATGTCGGTCCCATGCATTGGCTTCCGACAGGCGCGAGAAACTGTTGTAGGCCATGCCCAGCAGGATCAGGATGATGGCCACGATGGAGCCGAAGCCCAGGTACAGTTTATTCTTGATACTCAGGTCTTTGAACATGGTGGCTCCGGAAGCGGGAATTTTTCGACTAAGAGCGCCTAACAGAACCGTAGCGAGCGGCAGTGAGGCTCGGCGCCCCCGTTGGTCTGAGAAGCGCAGCTGTGCGAATGCACAGTGAGCATCGGAGGCCGCAAATCGCGACGCGCAGTAGGTTATGTTAGGTGCTCTAAATTGCACTGTAGCATTTTGCCACGGGGACAGCAAAACGGGGGGCAATCCAGGGGCGCGCAGGGGCGTAAATCACGGACGAGTGCGTTCCAGACGTAAAAAAGCCGCCCGTGGGCGGCTTTCGGCTGGCGCGGGAGGGGTTGCCTCCCGGCAGCGGATTACTTCTGGCCGCGCTTTTCGCGGGCGATGGCGGCGATGCGCATGCGCAAGGCGTTCAGCTTGATGAAGCCGCCGGCGTCGGCCTGGTTGTAGGCGCCGCCGTCTTCGTCGAAGGTGGCGATGTTCATGTCGAACAGCGAATCGGTCTTCGAATCGCGCGAGACGACGATGACATTGCCCTTGTACAGCTTGATGCGTACCCAGCCGTTCACGGTTTCCTGCGTGTGGTCGATCAGGGTTTGCAGGGCGACGCGCTCAGGCGCCCACCAGTAGCCGTTGTAGATCATCGACGCGTAGCGCGGCATCAGGTCATCTTTCAGGTGGGCCACTTCGCGGTCCAGCGTGATCGATTCGATGGCGCGGTGGGCTTTCAACATGATGGTGCCGCCCGGGGTTTCATAGCAGCCGCGCGATTTCATGCCGACGTAGCGGTTTTCCACCAGGTCCAGGCGTCCCACGCCATGCTTGCCACCCACTTTGTTCAGTTCGGCCAGCACGGTGGCAGGCGACATGCGCACGCCGTTGATGGCGACGATATCGCCTTTTTCGTATTCGATGTCCAGGTACTCGGCTTCGTCTGGCGCCTTTTCAGGGCTGACGGTCCAGCGCCACATGGTTTCTTCCGCTTCGGCGCTCGGGTTTTCCAGGTGGCGGCCTTCAAAGCTGATGTGCAGCAAGTTGGCGTCCATCGAGTACGGCGCGCCGCCGTTCTTGTGCTTCATGTCGATGTCGATGCCGGCGTCTTCCGCGTACTTCAGCAGTTTTTCGCGCGACAGCAGGTCCCACTCGCGCCATGGGGCGATGATTTTCACGCCAGGTTTGAGCGCGTAGGCGCCCAGTTCGAAACGCACCTGGTCGTTGCCCTTGCCGGTCGCGCCGTGCGAGATGGCGTCGGCGCCGGTGGCGTTGGCGATTTCGATCAGGCGCTTGGCGATCAGCGGACGGGCGATCGAGGTGCCCAGCAGGTATTCGCCTTCGTACACGGTGTTGGCGCGGAACATCGGGAAGACGAAATCGCGCACGAATTCTTCGCGCACGTCTTCGATATGGATGTTTTCCGGCTTGATGCCGAACTTGATGGCCTTGGCGCGCGCCGGTTCCAGTTCTTCACCCTGGCCCAGGTCGGCCGTGAAGGTGACGATTTCGCACTGGTAGTTATCTTGCAGCCATTTCAGGATGACGGAGGTGTCGAGTCCGCCGGAATAGGCCAGGACTACTTTTTTAATGTCGCTCATATTGCTTCCAGTTGTCGTTGTCGATGTATGTGATGCGATGCTGCCGGGAGTTCTGCAATTCCAGGCGAGTTATTGGATTTTACCGAGTAACAGGTATTCGATCAGCGCTTTTTGCACGTGCAGGCGGTTTTCCGCCTCGTCCCACACCACCGATTGCGGGCCGTCGATCACTTCGGCGGCCACTTCCTCGCCGCGGTGGGCGGGCAGGCAGTGCATGAACAGGGCGTCGGGCGCGGCGCGGGCCATCTTCGCGCCATCGACGATCCAGCCGTCGAAGGCGGCAATGCGGGCCGCGTTTTCCGCTTCGTAGCCCATGCTGGTCCACACGTCCGTGTTGACCAGGTGCGCGCCCTCGCAGGCGTCCGATGGGTTGGCGAAGAAGGTGTAGCGCTCGGTCTTGACTTGCGCCAGGTCGATGTCGTAGCCCTGCGGCGTCGATACGTTGACGTGGAAGCCGAACACTTCGGCCGCCTGCAGCCACGAGTACAGCATGTTGTTGGCGTCGCCGATCCAGGCGACGACCTTGCCGGCGATCGAGCCGCGGTGTTCGATGTAGGTGAAGATGTCGGCAAACACTTGGCACGGGTGGTGTTCATTGGTCAGTCCATTGATCACCGGCACGCGCGAATTGGCGGCGAAACGCTCGATGATCTCCTGGCCAAACGTGCGCACCATGATGATGTCGCACATGCGCGACATGACCTGGCCCGCGTCTTCCACCGGCTCGCCGCGGCCCAATTGGGAATCGCGCGTGTTCAGGTAGATGGCCGCGCCGCCCAGCTGGTGCATGCCCGCTTCGAACGACAATCGCGTGCGGGTGGAGTTCTTTTCAAAGACCATCACCAGGGTGCGGTCGATCAGTGGATGGTAGATTTCGTAATTCTTGAACTTGCGCTTGATCAGATGGGCGCGTTCGATCACATATTCATACTCTTCCAACGTGAAATCGGAGAACTGGAGGTAGTGCCTGATCGGTTTTTTTGTCGACATAATGACCACTTGAAGATGCGCAGGCCGCCGGCGGCGTGCCTTTCCCGCCGGGTTGCATCAGCGTACAACATCTCGTCTGATGACTGCCTCGCCCGGCGCGCTGCTGTGTTGATCGGTGCCCGTGCCTGTTTGTCGCGCGGGTCGATGCGGTTTGCCAAGTTGAAAATCATGCAATGGCAGGGACTTCAGCCATTCAATTATAAGGGTTTTGCTTTTAGATTGGAAAGACTGGCCGGACGGGTACTTGTGTAGACAAGTGGCCGCGTCCAGCCAGGCTCTTGCCGGCTCAATAAATGTTGGCCGGGGTGGCCGCATCGATCTGCGGCGCTACCAGCGGCAGATCGAGCGTGAAACGCGTGCCGGCGGAGCTGCTGGCCACCTGGATGGTGCCGCCCAGCAAGGCCGTGACGATGTTGTAGCTGATCGACAAACCGAGGCCGCTGCCGCCCTGGCCCAGCTTGGTAGTAAAGAAGGGGTCGAAGATGCGCGACAGATGCTGTTCGGCGATGCCGCCGCCATTGTCGGCAAAGACGATCTGTACGCGCGCGCCATCGAGCGTGGCGGACAGGCGCATGCAGCCCGCGCCGGCGCCGCCATCGTTGGGCGCGGGAGCGAACGCGTGCAGCAGGGCGTTGTTGATCAGGTTGGTGATCACCTGGCCGAATGGGCCCGGATAGCTGTCCATGGCGATGCCGAATGCGATGTCCGCCTCGATGCGGTGGCCTGAGCTGCGGATGCGGTTCATGACGGTGGCGATGATTTCATTGCTCACTTGCTGCAGGTCGAACTGGCGTCGCTGTTCGGTGGTGCGGTCGACGGCTACCTGCTTGAAGCTGTTGACCAGGTCGGCCGCGCTGCGCAGGCCGCGCATCACCAGCGCCGAGGCCTTGGCGGCATCGTCGAGGAAGGCGGCCAGGTCGGAGCGGCGCAGGCCGGGGCCGTTCATCAGGCGTTCCACGTCTTCCGTCTTTTGCTGCATGGTGCTGGCGATCAACAGGCTGTTGCCGATCGGGGTATTGAGTTCATGCGCCACACCGGCCATCAGGGAACCGAGGGCGGCAAGTTTTTCCTGCGACACCAGTTGCGCCTGGGCATCTTGCAGCTGCCGGTAGGCGCTGGCATTGTCGAGCGCGATGGCGCCATACGCGCACAGGGTGCGGAAGATCAGCCGCTCGCGCTCGCCGTAGGCATGGGCATGGCAAGCTTGCACCGTCATCACGCCCAGCACGCGCTCGCCCACCGTCAAGGGCACGTACAGTACGCTCTGGTTATGCAGGGTGCCGGGCACCGTGTAGGCATGGCGCTTGGGTGGTACCTGGTCGATATACACTTCGCGCCGGCCCAGCAGGCAGCGCACGGAATAGGCGCGTGGATTGCTCAGGGGAATGGCGTTGTCGGGCAGGGGGCGGCCCGCTTCCATGCCGTGCGCGCGGCGCAGCGCCGTGCCCGCCGCATCGAGCATGTAGACGGCGAAGGTGTTGACTGGCAGCAAGGCATGCACGTGGCGGTCCAGCACCTGGAACACGGCGCTGGCGTCGAGGTGGGTGGTGATTTCCTGGCCGATGGCCGACAGCCGTTCCAGCGTGTCGCTGGTTTGCTGCAGCACTTCGGCGCGGCGCGCTTCGGAGGCGGCCAGTTCGCGGTGGTGATAGCCTTCCGAGCGCGCATGTTCCGTCTGGTGGTAGATCTGCATGGCGGTGGCGCGGTTGCTGGCTTGCTGGGTGTGGCTTTTTTCGCGCGCCACGCCCGCATCGAGGGCGATATCGTAGGCGCGCGCATAGTCGCCCGCATGCGCGTATTCGCGTGCCAGCGCATCGAGCAGTTCGCCGGGCGGCACATAGCCATCGATGGACGAGGCTAGCTGCAGCGCCTGGTGCAGGAAATGCAGGGCCGGGTTGCGTTCCTGCATGCCTGCCGGCGGCGGCAGCTCGTGGCGCGCATGCAGCATGGCCAGCACGCGCAGCGCCGCCACCTGGTGCATGGCGTCGCCCTGCACCGTGGCCAGCTGCCGCGCCCGCTCGGCCGCCTGCAGCGCTTCGTCCGGGCGGTCCAGGTAGGACAGCGCGTGGGCGCTGCCGCGCTGCGCCATGCTGCGGAAATCGGCCTGGCCCAACGCTTCGGCGCGCTGCGCCAGGCGGCTGAAGGCGTTGAGCGCCGTGTCGTAGTCGCCCTTGTCCAGGCTCAGTTCGCCCAGGTGGAACAGCGCGTTGGCATACGTGCGCGCTCCCGACATGGGCGCCAGCAGGTGCAGCGCTTCGCGCAGCAAGTCTTCGGCGGTGGCCAGGCGGCCCAGCTTGCGCATGGTTTCGGCCGTATGCGTCTGGCAGGCGCCGATGCTGCGCGGCCAGCCGGTGGGGCGCGCCAGGTCCAGCGCGCACTGCATCCATTCGAGGGCCGATTCATTGTCGTTGAGGCTGGAGAAACAGTCGCCGATATTGATGGCGGCCGTGATGGCGCCGCGCAGCTGGCCGCTTTCCAACGCCGCTTCATAGCTTTGCATGTAGTGGCCGGCAGCCGCGCCCAGGTCGCGCGACGTATGCGCGAGCAAGCCACGGAAGTCGTGCGCCCAGGCAGCGAGCGGCGCAGGCAGCTTGCCGCTGGCGCTGTCGGCCTGGAAGTGCTTGCCCCAGCGCGCCTGTGCGGCTGGCGCATCGCGCAAGACGGCCCAGCGCGCCGTGGCCGCGTCGGCCAGGCTGGCGCGCATGGCGTCGCCGGCGCCGCGCGCTTGCTGCGCCGCGGCCAGCAGTTCTGCATCGCAACGGGCATGGTCGCCGCGGTCGACGGCGATCGAGGACAGCAGCCAGTGGGCATCGGCGCAGCCGACGGCGTCGCCATGCGCGTCGCAGGTGGCGCGTGCCGCCATGGCCAGACTTTCCGCAGAGTCGAGTGCGCCTTGCAGCCACGCTACTTCCGCCTGCACCAGTTGCAGGCGCGCGCGCGCCTGTTCCAGTGCGGCCGCTTCGAGGCCGGCCAGCGGCAGCAGCAGCTGCGCTTCCTCGCTCAGCGCAATTGCTCTGGTGCAATCACGCTGGCGCAAATGCCAGGACAGCAACAGCAGCAGCGGTACGCGCCCGGCGCCGCGCAACGGCAGCAATGCGCTTTCCCACTGCGCTACGTCATGTTCGAGCGCGAACATTTCCATTCAAGCATTCTCCCCGCAAACAGTGGCGCCAGCCTGCGACCGCACAGGCCATGCGTCATGGCATTGTAAGCTGCATTCAGGGGAATTGTTCAGTGCGCCTGTCAGAATTGTTCATCCGGCATGGCGCCACGGCGGGGGCGATTTGCCCCGACGTTCGATGCCGGGCCCGGCGCCTAGCGCGACACGAGGCGGATGCTGCCGCTGCCAGCCGCGGTGCTGGCGCTGCGCATCTCGGCGGGCATGCGCAAGCCGGGCAAGAACTGGGCGTCGTCGATCACCACATGCGCGCCTTCATTGCTGAAGACAAAGGTCGAACCCTGCCTGGTGATGAATTGGCCAGGGCCGGTAGGGTAGATTTCCACGCTGGGTTTTGCCTGCCATTCGCGCTCATCGATCAGGCGGCCAAAAAAATGCTTGTCCTGCTGGCGGACGTCCAGCCGTTGTCCATTCGACAGGCGGTATTGCTGTTCGATGTCGAAGGCCTCCTGTGCCGTAACGTGATAGGAGGCGCCAGAGGTGACGCGCACGCTGTCGGTGGCTTGCGGTGCGGCGGCGGTTTGCGCCTGGGCAGTGCCGCCGGCAAGGGCGAAGATAGCGGCGAGGAGGGGGAGTAAGCGTTTGGTCTGCATGACATTCACCTTCGATCAGGATGACAGGATGGGTTGGAGTTAGATCGTGTGGTCGCTGGCGGGTTTCCGGCAGGGACTGGTGTCAAGTTAGCAAACGCGTCTCGCCATCGCCAGTGGCAGGCGATGGAAGGCAGGTTTGACGCGCTGAAATGCCGAAAACAGCGGATGAACGGTTTTGGGATTAAAGTCGGATAGCAGGCTAGACAGCGAAATTAAATTTCGCCTGGTCGGTGTTTTTCAGGGCTATATTTGAATGGGCGACATATTTATTAATACAAGGTCTGTGCCGATTCGTGCAGCAGCTGGCCATACAGGGTATGGCGCATCTTGGCGATCTTGCCTTCTGACAAGGCCTGCAGGATGGCGCACTGCGGTTCGATCAGGTGGCGGCAGTTGTAGAACTTGCAGCCGCCCAGATAGGGCTGGAATTCGCGGAAGGCCCGTTCCAGCATGCCTTCGGACAAGTGGTACAGGCCAAATTCCTGGAAGCCCGGCGAATCGATGATGGAGCTGTTGGCGCCCAGTTCGTCGAGCTTGTACAGGCGCGTAAAGGTCGTCGTGTGCTTGCCCGTGTCGAGCGCGGCCGAGATTTCGCGCACGGCGATGTCCGCGTCCGGCACCAGCAGGTTGATCAAGGACGATTTGCCCATGCCCGACTGGCCGATCAGGATAGACGACTGGCCCGCCAGCAGCGGCGCCAGGGTGGCCACGGCGTGCTCGGGTTCGGCGCGCGCCGACACTTCATCGACGGGATAGCCCATCGAGGAATACGGCAGCAGGCGTTCGCGGGCGCGCTCCAGCGAAGCGGTCACGTCCGTTTTATTGAGGATGATGCGCGCCGCGATGCCGGCCGCGTCGGCCGCCACCAGCGAGCGCGAGATCAGGTCGTCGGCGAAGCCCGGTTCCGTCGCCACGACGATGAACAGCTGCGTCAGGTTGGCGGCCAGCAATTTCGATTTGTACTGATCCGAGCGGTACAGCAACGTCTTGCGTTCCTCGATGCGGTCGATGACGGCCTGGTCGTTCGAAGTGCGCGTCAGGTGCACGATGTCACCGACGGCCACATTGGTTTTCTTGCCGCGCGTCACGCATTGCAGCTTGGCGCCGTCCACGTCGGCCAGGTAATGGCGGCCATGGGCGGCGATGATGATACCCGTCAACTTGCCTTCGCTCATGGGGCCACCTGGCTGCTCTGGTAGATGAGGTCGGCCTTGGCGGCGCAGATGAAGTCGTTTTCGGACAGGCCGCCGGCGCCCTGGTTGACCGAGTGCGTATCGTAGCGCACGGCGCAGGTTTTGTAAGTGATGATGAGCTCCGGATGGTGGTCTTGCGTATGGGTCATATAGGCCAGGGCGTTTACGAACGCCAGGGTCTGGTAATAATTCTTGAAGCCGAAGTCGCGGCACAGCTTGCCATTTTGCAAGCTCCACTGGGGCAGCAGGGCGTGCAGGGTGGCGATGTCCGTGTCGCCCAGCGCCTGCTGGCGCGGCGTGCAGCTCAGTTGGGCCAGGTCTTGCGAAGTCGATGGCGTATTCGTCGATGGCGTATTCATGTGGCAGCCCCTTTCAGGTGGCGGATGCGCACGCTGGCCGGCGGGTGGCTATCGTAAAAGGCCGAGTGCAGCGGGTCGGGCGTCAGGGTCGACGCATTGTCTTCATACATTTTGACGAGGGCCGAGACGAGGTCGTCCGCCTGCGTGTGCGTGGCGGCAAAGGCGTCCGCTTCGAATTCGTGCTTGCGCGAGCTGAGCGAAGTCAGCGGTCCCAGCAAGAAAGTGAAGACGGGCAAGGCCAGCATGAACAGCAGCAGGGCCAGCGCGTCGGTCGGCTGGCCCGTCAAGGCCAGCGCCACGGGATCGACACCCAGGCCCGCGTAAAACCACGGCTGCGTCTTCAGGAAGCCCAGCAGCGCCAAAAAGCCCAGCGAGATGACGAACATCACGGCGATGCGCTTGACGATGTGCTTGAGCTTGAAATGGCCCAGTTCATGCGCCAGCACGGCTTCGA
The DNA here is from genome assembly GCF_002813325.1 of Janthinobacterium sp. 64. Classification (NCBI taxonomy): domain Bacteria; kingdom Pseudomonadati; phylum Pseudomonadota; class Betaproteobacteria; order Burkholderiales; family Oxalobacteraceae; genus Janthinobacterium; species Janthinobacterium sp. 64. The sequence continues at coordinate 5,419,534 of NZ_PHUG01000001.1, forward strand.
TTTCCTGCGGCGCCAGGCGCGACAGCAGGGTGTCGAAGAAGACGATGCGCTTGTTGGCGCCAAAGCCCGAGAAATACGCATTGCCGTGGGCGCTGCGCTTCGAGCCGTCCATGACGAACAAGCCTTTCGAGGCGAAACCCACGCGCTGCATCAAGCCTTCGATGCGGCTTTTCAGCGCTTCGTCGGCCAGTGGCGTGAATTTGTTGAACAGCGGTTGAATAAAGTTGGGGAAGATGACCATCATCAGCAAGGAGAACGCGCTCCAGACGATCCAGGCATAGAACCACCACAGGTCGCCACTTTTTGCCATCAGGACAAGTATGACCCAGAGCAATGGCAGACCCAGCACGGCCGTGATGCCTATGTTCTTGAGCAAATCCGTGAAAAACAGGCCCTTGCTCATCATGTTGAAGCCAAAACGCTGCTCCAGCACGAACTGCTGGTAGTACTCGAATGGCAGGTCGATCAGGCCGGAAATGGCGGCAAAGGCGGCGATCAGGCCGATCTGGTACAGCATGGGCGAACCCGCACCCATCCATTCATTCAGGGACAGCGCCAGCCATTGCAGGCCGCCCAGCAAGGTAAATCCGATCAGCACGGCATAGTTGACCAGCAAGGTCAGCAGGCCGAACTTGGTCTTCGCCACCGTGTAGTCGGCCGCCTTCTGGTGCGCGGCCAGCGGGATCTTTTCCGCGAATTCGGCAGGCACGGCAGCGCGGTGCGCCAGCACGTGGCGGATCTGCCGCGAAGCGAGCCAGAAGCGCACGGCCAGGGTCAAAACGAGGACGGATACAAACAAAATCGAAAACGCGAGTGAATACATTCTGTGCCTGTGAGAAAATGGCTGATTATTTAGTTTGATTAGGCCAAGAGAGAATTATGTCACAAGCGACCGACTTAACTGCACCCACCTCTGCATCCACCCCTGCTCCCGTCGTCCCGGCACGTCCAAATGAGATGAACCTGGTCTGGGTCGACATGGAAATGACGGGCCTGGAGCCCGATACCGACCGCATCATCGAAGTGGCCGTGGTGGTGACGGACATGCACCTGAACCTGCTGGCCGAAGGCCCAGTGTTCGTGATCCATCAGTCGGATGAAACCCTGAACAAGATGGATGCCTGGAACAAGGGCACGCATGGCCGCTCGGGCCTGATCGACAAGGTGAAAGCGTCGACCGTGACGGAAGCGCAGGCGGAAGCGGAACTGATCGCGTTCCTGAAGAAATACGTACCGGCAGGCAAGTCGCCCATGTGCGGCAACACCATCGGCCAGGACCGCCGCTTCATGGTGCGCGGCATGCCGAAGCTGGAAGCGTTCTTCCACTATCGCAACGTTGACGTGTCGACATTGAAAGAGCTGTGCAAGCGCTGGAAGCCGGAAATCGCCACCGGTTTCAAGAAACACCAGAAGCACACGGCGCTGGCCGATATTCTGGAATCGATCGAGGAATTGAAGTACTACCGCGAGCACTTCATCAAGTTGTAATGATGTTGTCGGCTTACGCGCTGCGCGCTAGCCCGACCTACTGGCCATCCACCGCCGCTGGCGTAGGTCGGCTTAGCGCCCTGGCGCGTAAGCCGACGCATCCACCGGCTCGACATCGAGGGTGGACCAAGTGCCATCCTCATCCTGCCACTCCAGCGCAAACGGCCCCGTTTGCCGCAAGCCAATGATCCAGCGCACGTCGCCAGGCTGGCGGAAATACGCCGCGCACTGCCGGAACGGCTGCTCCAGCCGGCAAATCACCAATCCCTCGCCCGCCACGGCGCACCACTGTTCATTGACGTCGATCAAGGCCACGGCCGGGTCGCCATAGAACTCGCCCACGCTGGCTTGCCGGCCATCGGCCGCCGTCACCGTGGCCTGTTCATATTCATGCTGCACACTATATGCGGCGCTGCGCGCCAGTTCCTGCTGAGTCATGCGCTCTCCACTGTAGGCCAGACGGTTTCCTGGTCGGCGCGCGCCTCGGCGATCAGCCATTCGCAGAAGGCATGCACGAGGGGCCGGGTTTCCGCCTGGGGCGAGCGCAGCAGATAATAGCAGTGGGGGCCGCGCACGGCGTGTTCGAACACGCGCACCAGGCGGCCCGAGCGCAGATCGTCGCCGATCAGGGGGCTGGCGGCGATGGCCACGCCCTGGCCGCTGGCGGCCGCGTCCAGGCATAAATACGTGTGCGAAAAGCGCGCGCCGCTGTTGCCGCTATTGCCGCTGTAATGCACGCCGCAGCTGTGCAGCCAGCGCGTCCAGTCGATTTCACCGGGCAGGTGCACTTCCGGCTCGTCGTGCAGCAGCGGGTAGCGCAGCAGGTCGGCGGGCTGGCGCAGGCTGGCCGCGTTGGCGCGGAAATCCGGGCTGCAGACGGCGGAAAACCATTCTTCCATGAGTAAATCCACTTTGAGGCCCGGATAGCGGCCCGGTCCCAGCCGGATGGCCACGTCCACGCCATCGCGCGCCAGGTCGACCGGATGCATCGATGCCAGCACGCGCAGCTCGATCTGCGGATAGCGGTCGCGCAGGCGGCCCAGACGCGGCATCAGCCAGCGCGAGACGAGCGAGCTGGTGGCCGTCACCGTCACCACCTTGTCGTCGCCCTGGCGGCGCGCCTGTTCGGACACGTCGGCCAGTTGGTTGAGTATCGGGCCCAGCGAGGCCGCATAGCGCTGGCCCGCGCTGGTCAGCACGACGCCGCGCGGCAGGCGCTGGAACAGCACGATGCCCAGCCACGCTTCCAGCTGCTTGACGTGGTGGCCGATGGCGCCGGCAGAGACGTGCAATTCTTCGCCCGCGCGCTGGAAGCCTTCATGGCGGGCGGCCGCCTCGAAGGCGTGCAAGGCGGCAAGTGGGGGCAAGGGACGTGACATGGCATTCTCAAGAGAATTGAGCCTCAGTAATATTTGGCCTATCCGTGAAGAATATTGGTTTGTTTCATTTTGCGCAAGCGAATATGATGCCGTCATCGTGTGAAGTGACCCGCAATAGGATTCACGCATGCATTTCACGTACGCATCACCTTCCAGCCTTGCTTGGCATTAATATTTACAACGCCTGGGAAAACCGTCGCGAGCGGCAGTGATTTGTGGCCGAGAAGCGCAACCGTACTTCAGTACGGTGAGCATCGCCGGCCGCAAAGCGCGACGCGCAGCAGGTTTGCCCTGGCGTACTCAAAGAGGTTTAGTCATGTCTGATCGCCGCGCCGTTGCGCTGGTGTTGCTGTCGGCCGCCGGTTTCGGCAGTTCCGCAGTGTTTGCCAAGGCGGCATATGCGTCCGGGGTCAACCCGTCGACCATGCTGGCCTTGCGTTTCGTTATCGCCGCCATGTTGTTGCTGCCGCTCGTGTGGCTCGGTGGCTGGCGCTTGCCGCGCGGCCGGCTGCTGGCCGGCTACATGCTGATGGGCCTGATGTACACGGCCCAGTCGCAAGGCTATTTCAATGCCCTGATGTATGCCAGCAGCGGCCTGTGCGGCATGCTGCTGTATGTGTATCCCGTGCTGGTCACCATCCTGGCGCTTGCCTTGGGCTGGGAAAAGCTGGACCGGCGCATGCTGGTGCTGATGGCGCTGGCCATTGCCGGCATGGCCATCACCCTGGGCGGAAAGCTGCAGGGCCAGCCCATCGGCATCGCGCTGGCATTGATGGCCGCCGGCGTGTACGCCGTGTACATCCTGTTTGGCAACAGCCTGTCGAAAAGCCGCGAGAATATTCACCCATTGGCCGCCTGCGTGGTGATCCTGGGCACGGCTGGCCTGTCGAATACTGCGATTGCCCTGTGGCAAGGCGTGGCCTTGCCGGGCACGGCGACGGGCTGGCTGGCCGTCAGCGCCATTGCCCTGTTCTCGACGGCGATCGCGATTGCCGCCTTCTTTGCCGGCGTGGCGCAAATCGGCGCGGCCAAGGCGTCCATTATTTCCACGTTTGAACCTGTGATCACGATGGCGTTCGGCGTGACCATGCTGAAAGAATCCGTGAGCGGCACGCAATTGCTGGGCGGCGCCATGGTGCTGGCCGCCGTCGTCTTGCTGGCGCAGCGTCCCACTGCCAAGCCCGCAGCCATGCCAGCCGTGCAAGCGAGCGCCTGATCCTGTTTTCCTGAACTGATCGGCTGTAGCGATCGGTCTCCTTTGCGCCGCGACGGGTTTCCTGTCGCGGCGCTTTTTTTGGCCGCGCACAAATAAGTCTTGATTGCGAATGATTCTCATTTATAATTGATTTCAAGATTCCCCACCACCAGCCAGCCCTCCGCATGCCAGCCAGTGTTCGCCTTGAAAGGAGACACCGTGTCGAGCACGTTCCCCATTTGCAATACCGAACTGGTCGCCAGCGAATTTGCCCGCCTGCGCCGCGAAAAGAAAGCCCGCCACCGCGACATCGCCGAGGCACTGGCCATAGCCGAAGGCGAGCTGATCGCCGCGCATGCGGGCCTGTCGCTGGCCGATGGCGCCTTGCTGGGCGCCGTGCGCCTGCAGGCCGACTGGCCCGCCATCATCGCCGCGCTGGAACCGCTGGGCGAAGTCATGGCGCTGACACGCAACGCCTCGTGCGTGCATGAAAAGACGGGCGTCTACCGCAAGGCCAGCCACAACAACCATGTGGGCCTGGTGCTCGGTGGCGACATCGACCTGCGCGTGTTTTACCGCCACTGGGCGCATGGCTTTGCCGTACGCGAGGTGAACGCGGGTGAGAAGAAAGTGCAGCGCAGCCTGCAGTTCTTTGATGCGGCAGGCCATGCCGTGCACAAGATTTTCATGAAGCCGCACAGCGACCTGGCCGCCTACGATGCGCTGGTCGCGCATTTTGCCGACGCGGACCAGTCGGCCGGCATCGCCGTGACGGCGCTGGCAGCCCCGCCGGCGGAATTGCCCGACGCGCAGATCGACGTGGCCGGCTTTCGCGCCGCCTGGGCCGACTTGCGCGACACGCATGATTTTTTCACCGTGCTGAAAAAATATTCGGTCTCGCGCCTGCAAGGCCTGCGCCTGGCCGAGCCGCGCTTCGTGCAGCAGATCGACACATCCTGCGTGCTCGACCTGCTCAATAGCGCCGCCCTCGAAAAGGTCGCCATCATGGCCTTCGTCGGCAATGCCGGCATGATCCAGATCCATTCGGGACCTGTGCACAAGATCGCCGTGATGGGGCCGTGGATCAATGTCCTCGACACGCGCTTCAACCTGCATTTGCGCGAAGACCATATCGCCAGCGCCTGGGTGGTGAAAAAGCCCACCGTCGATGGCCTGGTGACGTCGGTGGAACTGTTCGACGCGAAGGGCGACACCATCGTCATGTTCTTCGGCGAACGCAAGCCGGGCGTGCATGAACTGTGCGAATGGCGCCATATCGTCGAACGCGTGCTGCAGGAGGGCGAACTATGCGCCGCATGATCGCCGCCAGCGTGGCGCGCCGCATCGCGCTGAAAAAAATGGGGGCGGGAGCGCTGGCCCTGGCCGCGCCGATGCAGGTGCTGGCCGCCGTGTCCGACGCGGGTAAACCCGTGGCGAAAGCGCGGCGCATCGTCAGCGTGGGCGGCGCCCTGACGGAAATCGTCTACGCGCTCGAAGCGCAGGGCGAACTGGTGGGCGTCGATACCACCTCGCTGTATCCGGCCGTGGCGCAACAGCTGCCGCAGGTCGGTTACGCGCGCACCCTGTCGGCCGAGGGCGTGCTGTCGCTGGCGCCCACACAGCTGATCGCTACCGAGGAAGCGGGGCCGTCGGCCGTGCTGCGCCAGGTGCGCGACGCGGGCGTGCCGGTGGCGGTGCTCAGCGCGAATAACAAGTTCGAAGGCTTGCTCGAACGCGTAAAACAGGTGGGCCAGATCACGGGCCGTGCCGACCCTGCCGCGCGCCTGGCGCAAGCCTTGCAGCAGCAGTGGGACGGCGCCCTGGCCAAGGTGCGCCAGCGCCAGCATGCACCCGTGCGCGTGCTGTTCATCCTCGCCCATGCGCCCAACCAGGTGATGGTGGGCGGGCGCGAGACGGGCGCCGACTCCATGCTCGCGTATGCGGGCGCCGTCAACGTGATGGGCGGGCAGGGCGGATTCGCCGGCTACAAGCCGCTCACGCCCGAAGCCGTGATCGCCGCGCGGCCCGACGTCGTGCTCGTCACGGACCAGGGCTTGAAGGCCTCGGGCGGTGTGGACGGCATCCTGAAACTGCCAGGGCTGGCGCAGACGCCGGCCGGGCGCAAGCACCGCATCGTCTCGCTGGAAGCCATGCTGCTGTTGGGCTTTGGCCCGCGCATGCCGCAGGCGCTGATGGAGCTCGACGCCGCCTTCGCGAAAGCCATGGCTGCATGAACGTGCGCGCGATGACGCCGGCAGTATCCTGGCCACGCTGGGGTGCTGGCGGCATGCTGGCTGTGGCGTTGTTTGCCGGTCTGCTCATCGCCGTGCAGGCGGGCGCCGTGCCCGTGACGCTGGCCGACTGGCTGGCGCCGTTTCAAGCGGGCGACGAGGCATTGTCCGGCGGCGCCTACGTGCTGTGGCATATCCGTTTGCCGCGCGCCCTGTTCGCCATTCTGATCGGCGCCGCGCTGGCGCTGGCCGGCGGCTTGACGCAAGGGCTGTTTCGCAATCCGCTGGCCGATCCGGGACTGCTGGGCGTGAGCAGCGGCGCCGCCTGCGCGGGCGCGGCCACCATCGTGTTTGCCGCCAGCCTGCACGTGGCGCCCGAGCTGCGCGTGTGGCTGTTGCCGGGGGCCGCGTTTGCCGGCGCCATGCTCATTTGCGTGCTACTCGACCGCGTTGCCCGCTGGGCCACGCCAGGCTCCATCGTCGGCCTGCTGCTGACGGGCGTGGCGCTGAACGCCATCACGGTGGCCGTCATGGGCTTGTGCATCTACCTGGCCAGCGACGACCAGCTGCGCACCCTGACTTTCTGGACCCTCGGCTCGCTGTCGGCCGGCAGCTGGCGCCAGGTGGCGGCCCTGCTGCTGGTGCTGGCGGGCGCCCTGTGGGCCACGCGCTTCCTGATGCGTTCATTGAACGCGCTGGCGCTGGGCGAGGCGCAGGCGCTGCACGTGGGCATCGACGTGGGCCGCTTGCGCACGCAAGTCATCGTGCTGGTGGCCGTGCTGACGGGCTTTGCCGTCGCCTGGTGTGGCGGCATCGGTTTTATTGGCCTGATCGCGCCGCACCTGGTGCGCACCTGGCTGGGCGCGGACCAGCGCCGCGTGCTGCCGCTGTCGATGCTGGCCGGCGGCTTGTTGCTGCTGTTGGCCGACACCCTGGCGCGCACGGTCGCCATTCCCGCGGAAGTCCCCGTCGGCATTTTCACGGCCTTGCTGGGCGGGCCATTTTTCCTGATGCTGTTGCGGCGCTTCCGCCACGGCACTGCCTAGCAGCGACGACCATGACGCCTTTACTTGAACTGAGTTTTGCCACCACCCAACTGGGCCAGCAGTATTTCGGCCCCTTCAACGTGCGGGTGGCGCCCGGCGAGCGCATCGCCATCCTTGGCCCCAGCGGCGCGGGCAAGTCGACCCTGTTGAAACTGATGGCGCGCGAACTGCGCCCGCAGGCGGGCCAGGTGGTGCTTGCCGGCCGTCCCCTGGCGCAGTGGCCGCTGGCCGACCTGGCGCGGTGCCGCGCCGTGCTGCCGCAAGGCTCGAACGTGGCCTTCGGCCTGCAGTGCGCGCTGGTGATCGGACTGGGAAGAGTGGCGCGCCAGGTCGACCCGCAGCTGGAACGCATCGTGCAGGACGCCGCCGTCCTGGCGCACGCCGGGCATCTACTGGGCCGGCGCCTGGACACCCTGTCCGGCGGCGAGCAGGCCAGGGTGCAGCTGGCGCGTATCTTCGCGCAGATGTGGGACGTACGCGATGGCTTGATACTCGTCGACGAACCGCTGGCGGCGCTCGATCCCGGCCTGCAGTTCGATCTGCTCGACAGCCTGCAGCAGTTCTGCGCCGCGCGCGGCCACGCCGTCGTCGCCATCCTGCACGACATCAATCATGCCTTGCTGGGCTTCGAGCGGCTGCTGCTGGTGCGTTCGGGCCAGCTGACGGCCGACATTCCCGCCAACGCCGACGCCGTGCCCGCGCTGGCCGCGCTGTACGGTATCGCCCTGACGACGGCCACCAGCAGCGATGGTCATGTCTGCGTCATCCCTGCCCGAAGCGCCGTGCGCCGGGCCGCCTAGATTGCTACCAGACGTCCGCCGCGCGCGGCCGCGCCATCTGGCCGCTGCCCAGCAGCCACACCATCAGGGCCTCGGCTTGTTCGCGCGTGGCGGCGACTTCCTGCAGTATGCCGAAGGCCTTCATGGCGCCGGCCGCCATCGCTTGCAGCTGCGCGCGTTTTTCCCCGTCCGCCTCGATCGATACCAGACCCCGGCAAAGGGCGGCCAGCGCCACCTTGTTGTGCTTGAGCCACAGGCCGCGCCGCTTGCGGTCGACGTGCGCTTCATCGCTGCGTTCCGCTTCGAACAGCATGACGAACGGTACGCCGTGGCGCAGCAAGGCGTCCATGTCGTTTTCCCACAGCGGGGCATAGCCGGTGACGGCCGTTTCAGGGCGAAAGCGCACGATGGGAAAATCGCTGACGTCGTGGATGGAAAAATGGGCGGGATTCGGTTTCATGGCGTGCTTTCTTGCGAGGTGCTTGTAAATGCTTGCCAGCCGCCGCCCAGCGCCTTGTAGGCCTGGACCAGCGACAGCGACGCGGTGGCGCGGCTGTCGACCAGCGCCGCTTCGTTGTTCAATAAGGTGTTTTGCACATGCAGTACGTTGAGCAAGTCCGTGCCGCCCTGGCGGTACTGCAGCTCCGCGCTGCCCAGCGCGCGGCGTCCCTGTTTGACTGCTTCATCGAGGCTGGTCTGGCGGCGGGCGTTGGCCTGGTAGCCAGACAGCGCATCTTCCACTTCGTGCCAGGCGGCCAGCACGGTCTGGCGGTAGGCGATGGCCGCTTCCTGCTGCTGCGCCTCGCGCAATTGCAAGTTGCCGCGCAGGCGGCCGCCATCGAACAGGGGCACGCTGAAGCCGGGGCCGAAGGCAAAGCGTTTGGCGTCCCAGCCGATGTCGGACAGCTGTATCGCTTGCAGGCCGATGCTGCCCGAGAGCGTGATGCGCGGATAAAAATCGCCTTGCGCCACGCCGATGGCGGCCGTGGCCGCGTGCAGCTGCGCTTCGGCGCGGCGGATGTCGGGCCGCCGCTCGGCCAGGCTGCTCGGTACGCCCAGCTGCACCTGCATGGCCACAACAGGGATCTCCTGGCTGGCCGCCAGTTCCGCCCGCAGCGACTGCGGCGGCAACGCCAGCAAGAGGGCGAGGGCATTGCCGAGGCGCGCTACGCGCTGTTGCAGCGGCGGCAAACGCGCTTCGATGGTGGCGACATGGGCCGCCGCCTCGGCTTCGTCGAGCTGCGTCGCCGCGCCTTCCTGCAGGCGGATGCGCGTCAGGTTCAAGGTATGGCGGGCGATATCGAGCAGTTGCTGCGTGATGGCCAGGGTCTGCTGCGCGCCGCGCAGCTCGATGTAGTCGCGCGCCGTTTCTGCCAGCACGGCCAGCAGCACGCCGCGCTGCGTTTCCATGGCCACGTCGACGCGCGCGTCAGCCGCTTCCACTTCGCGCCGCACGCGACCCCACAAGTCCAGCTCCCAGGCCGCATCGAGATTGCCTTGCCACAGGCTGTAGGCGGACTGGCCGTTGTTGCGCGACGGGTCGCTCAAACCCTGCTCGCTGTTGCGCGCGCGGCTGTAGCTGCCATTCGCGCCCAGCGACGGGCCTTGCGCGGCGCCGGCCATACCGCGCGCGGCGCGGCTTTGTTCCAGCCGGCTGGCGGCCGCCAGCACGTCGAGGTTGGCGCCGGCGGCGCGCTGCAGCAGGGACGACAAAGTCGCGTCGCCAAAGCCGTCCCACCAGCGCTGCTCGATGGCGCCATCCTGGCTTGCGGTGAAGCGGGCGTCTTGCGCCTGGCGCCATTGCTGTCCCAGCTCATGGGGCGGACGCTGGAAGTCGGTGCCGACGCTGGCGCAGCCGCAGCCGGCCAGACCCAGGGCCGTAAAGAGTATCAGTGCTTTCATCGCGCGCTCACCTGTTGCAGCTGTTGGCGGCGCATGGCCGTATCGATGCGCACTTCGGCCGACATGCCCACGCGCAGGCGGACGTCGTTATCCTGGCCCGGATCGAGCGCGATCCTGACGGGGATGCGCTGCACCACCTTGGTGAAGTTGCCGGTGGCGTTTTCCGGCGCGATGGCGGCAAACGTCACGCCCGTGGCGGGCGCGATGCTGTGCACCGTGCCGTGCAGGAGCACGCCCGGATAGGCGTCGACGGCGATGCTGGCGCGCTGGCCCTGGCGCACGTGAGTCAGCTGGGTTTCCTGCAGGTTGGCGACGACGAAGCTGCGGTTCAAGGGCACCACGGCCATCAGGCTGGCGCCAGGCGCGACCAGGGCGCCGACGCGCACGGCGCGGCGTCCGACGATGCCGTCGATGGGCGCGCGCAGCTGCGTATGCGACAGATCCAGTTCGGCGCGTTGCAGGCTGGCGCGGGCGCGCAGCAGGGCCGCTTCGGCCGCGCCTTGCTGCGCTTGCAAAATGTCCGTCTGCTTGCGCGTGGCAACCAAGGCGGCGCGGTTTTGCGCCAGGCGCGCGCGGCTCACGTCGTAGCGCGATTGCGCCTGCTGCGCGTTTTGCACGCTGCCCGCGCCCTGGCCGGCCAGGTGCGTTGAGCGGGCCAGCTCCTGCTGCGCCAGTTTGTCTTCCGCCTGGTTGGCGTCGACCAGGGTGCTGGCTTGCTCGATCACCGATTGCTGGCGCTGCACCGTGGCGCGGGCAGTGGCCAGCTGCGCCTCGGCGCCAGCGACTTCGGCGCGGGCCGAGGCGGCGGCGGCCTGGTAATCGCGGTCGTCGATGCGCGCCAGCAGCTGACCCGCCTTGACAGCCTGGTTGTCTTCCACCAGCACTTCGCGCACGATGCCGCCCACCTTGGGCGAGAGCACGGTGTAGTCGGCGCTGACGAAGGCGTCGTCGGTGCCTTGTTCTTCGCTGGGGGAAAACAGCAGTTGCCAGGCGCAAAAGGCGAGGGCGCAGGCCAGCAGGGCCAGGCCGAGAAGAAAGGCGCGCGAGCGCAGTATGGGTGTTTGCATGGTGTAGCTCTTTCGTTAAATAAAAGTCAGGCGGCGCGCGGCGGAAAGACGCGCGTCGGCAGGATGGGAATGATCACAATCATGGCCAGCGCGATGGCGGCCACGGTGAGGTACAGGTCGGACGAGGTCAGGGTGACGACTTGCGCATGCATGCGCGCACTCAGGCCAGCCCCCAGCCCTGCCATGTCGACGCCGGCCGGCAGGTTGCCCAGGCGTTCGCTGAGCACCGTCGAATGAAAATGGTTGCGGCGCGTGATCAGCGCATCGAGCACGCCGGTGGCGACGACGGCCGACATGCCCTTGATGGTGTTGAACCAGGCCGACGCGAACGGGCCATCCTGCGGCGCCAGGCCCGTGGTGGCCAGCAGCAGCAAGGGAATCACGGCCATTGGTTGCGCAAAAATCTGCACCGCTTGCAGCAGGTAGAAATGCGTGCGGATCCAGTCCGGCGACATGCGCGCGCCGAGCACGCAGGACAGGGCCAGCATGCCCAGGCCGATGGCCAGCACCCAGCGGCAGTCGACGGCGCGCAGATTGCACAGGGCGGCCACCAGCGGCAGGGCGATCAGCTGCGGCAGCGCCACCATCAGCATCACGGGTGCCGTTTGCAGCGGGCGGTAGGCGTGCACCTGCGCCAGGTAGGACGAGGGAATCAGGATCACGGCCAGCAGCACGAACAGCACGCCGCCCAGGGTCAGCAGGGCGTGGCTGAGGTTACGCCGCGACAGCAGCTGCAGCTTGAAGAACGGCAGCGGGTGCGACCACTCGTTGATGAAGAACAGCACCAGCAGCACGGCGCCGCCGCCCAGCAGCACGCAGATCAGCGGCGAATGGAACCAGTTCAGGCGCTCGCCCTGCAGCATGCCGACCACCAGCATGCTGATGGCGGGCAGGCCAAGCAGCAGGCCGCGCCAGTCGAACTGGCGGAAACGTTCGAGGCGCAGCGGGTCTTGCGGCAAGCCCCAGGACACCATCAGCAGGGCGACGATGCTGCCCGGGACGACTTGCCAGAACGCCCATTGCCAGCCCAGGGACTCGGTCCAGAAGGCGGCCAGCGGCGTGCCCAGGCTGGGGCCGAAAGTGGCGCTCAGCGCATAGCCGCCCAGGCCGTACAGCTTGATGTTGGGTGGCAGGAAGCGCAGCGCCACCGTCATCAGCATGGGCGGCAGGGCGCCGCCGGCCGCGCCCTGCACCACGCGCAGGACCATCAGCACGGACAGATTCGGCGCGAACGGGCACAGCACGCCGGCAGCCATGCAGACGATGATGGCGGTGGCCGTCAGGCGGCGCAGCGAAAAGGTGACGGAGCACCACGGCGCAAAGGCCATGGCCGACACCGAGGCGGCCGCATACAGGGCCATGAGCCAGCTGGCGTCGTCGCGAGAAATACCCATGGCGCCGCGGATGTCGGCCAGCGCGACCTTGGTGATGTTTTCATTCAGGCCGGACACCAGCACGGCCAGCAGCACGCCGGCCAGGCCCGTGGCCAGGCGCAGGCCGAAGATAGGAGGTGCGGGAGGAGCAGACGGCGCGGCCGCGGGGGCGGCGCCGGGAAGGGGGACAGCAGACACAGGGAACTCCGTGGATGAGGATCAGTCCACGCAGTATAGGTAGCCGTTAATCTTGTGAAAATTGATAATTAAGGAAGTGTGAATTGCGTCTGGCGCAACGATGGGTGGGGTCGGACCCTGTGGATCTGACCCCGGTCTTTATCGTTGGGTTTGGCGTCTGGCGGGTGAATTCAAATCAAACTCCCCCCCAATCAAATGCCGGGGTCAGACCCGCAAGAGTCTGACCCCGTGCACAAGTCCTTGATCATGCGGCGCAGCCAGCGGTGCGCATGGTCGTGGTCGAGGCGCGGGTGCCAGGCCTGGAACACTTCCACGCTGTCGACGGGAATTGGCAGTTCGAACGTGCGCAGCTTCAGGCCCAGGCGTTCGACGATGGCCAGCAGCGGCGTGGGCATCAGCGGCAGCAGCAGGCGCGAATCGGCCACGGCGAAGATGGCCGACTGGAAGTTGGGGCTGATCAGCGAAACCCGGCGCGTGTAGCCACGCTCGGCCAGGGCAGTGTCGAACGGGCCGCGCGCCAGGCCGCGCCGCGAGACGCTGATATGTTCGTACTCGGTAAAGCTGTCCAGGTTGATGGGGCCGTCGAAGAGCGGGTGGTCGCTGCGGGCGATGCCGACAAAGCCGCTGCTAAACAGCTGCTGCAGCTTGATATCGGGTGCAAAGGCGCGCCGCGCGCTGATGTACAGGTCGATGCGGCCCGCGTGCAAGGCGTCGTTTTCCGTGGCGCCGTCGCCTTCGGGCACGAAGCGCAGCACCGTGTGCGGCGCGTGCACGGCCAGCAGGTCGCGCAGCTTGCCGCCGTAGGCGCCGACAAACACGTCGTTGGCGCACAGGCTGAAGGTGCGTTCCAGGGTGCGCAGGTCGATCTCACGACCGGATGTGAAAATGGCGTGCGCCTGCTCCACCACGCCGCGCACCTGCTCGCGCAATTCCAGCGCACGCGGGGTGGGCGCCAGGCCCCGCCCGGAGCGCACGAAGACGGGGTCGCCGATAGCGTCGCGGATGCGCGCCAGGGTGCGGCTCATGGCCGGCGCGCTCAGGTTCATGCGCCGCGCGGCGGCCACGGCGCTGCCTTCCTCGAGCAGGATGTCGAGGGCAACGAGCAGGTTCAGGTCGGGGAGTTTCATGCGCCGATTATAGCCCGGGGGCCAGCGCCAGCGCTGCGCCGGCAGGACGCCGGCGCAACAGGGATGCTACTGCGCGATTACTCGGCTGCCGGCTCGGCGCCGCAGCATTTCTTGAACTTCTTGCCGCTGCCGCAAGGGCAGTCGTCGTTGCGGCCCACTTTCGGCTCTTCGCGCTTCATGGTTTGCACCGGTGCCTTGCGGCGCGGGACCCAGAAACGGTGGATGGCCGGCAGGTTTGCTTCCAGTTCCTGCGCCAGCTTGTGCGCCTTGACCGGGTCTTCCACCAGTTTCAGCTCTTCTTCCTTGATTTCGTCGGCGCCCAGCAGGTAGATAGGCTGCATCAGCTCGGCCACTTCGGAATCCCAGATCTCGTTCCATGAGCCCGGACGCAGTTCCATGCCGTCCCAGAAGCCCCAGCACCAGGCTTCGGCGTCGATCAGGGTCTGGCCTTCGTAGTCGTGCTCGACGAACAGGGCTTCGAATTCTTTCGGCGCGACTTCAAACGTCACCAGCACTTCGTTCATGAAGCGCATGATCAGGTTGACGATGCGCTCTTCTTCCTTGCTGTTCTTGAATTTTGGCGCATCTTCGGCATCTTCGCCCCACACGCGCGGCAACCATTCGGCCGGCATGATCGGTTCCGGACCGATGGCGACGGCCGTCAGATAGCCGTGCAGCATATCCATGGTCATCGCGTCCTCGGAGCAGCGCTCCGACAACAGGAATTGGTCTAATTCGTCGAATTCTTTTTCTGATAATGGCTGTTCGAGTTGCATGGCTTGCTCTTTGATTGAATGTAAGTCGCCAGTATACGCCTTGCTGCGGCTTGCCGCCGAAGTGTTTGCACCGGCGGCCCGCGCGCGCCTTACAATGTCGCTTATGCACAATGAAAACCAGCCGCACGAGGACGACCGGCCCGTCCATCCCTTTTCCGCCCTGAGCCCCGATTGCGTGCTCGACGCCCTCGACAGTGTGGGCTTGCGCGGCGATGGCCGCCTGCTGGCCCTGAACAGCTATGAAAATCGCGTCTACCAGGTGGGCATCGAAGACAGTGCGCCCCTGGTGGCCAAGTTTTACCGTCCCGCGCGCTGGACCGATACGGCCATCCTGGAAGAGCACGCGTTCGTGTCCGAGCTGGTCGAGCGCGAAATCCAGGTGGTGCCGGCACTGTCCATCAACGGCAGCACCCTGCACCAGTACCAGGGCTTCCGCTTTGCCGTCTTCCCCCGCCACGGCGGCCGCGCGCCCGAGCTGGACGACCCGGCCACGCTGGAATGGATAGGGCGCTTCATCGGCCGCATCCACGCCGTCGGCGCGCTGTCCAGTTACAAGGAACGTCCGGCGCTCGACCGCCAGACGTTCGGCGTCGAACCGCGCGAGTTTCTGCTGGAAGGTAATTTCCTGCCGCCCGAACTGCTGGCCGCCTATTCCAGCGTGGCGCAGCAGGCGCTCGACGGCGTCAAGCGCTGCTATGACCGCGCGGGCGACGTGGCCATGCTGCGCACGCACGGCGATTGCCATGGCGGCAACGTGCTGTGGACGGACGCTGGCCCCCATTTCGTCGATTTCGACGATAGCCGCATGGGACCAGCCATCCAGGACCTGTGGATGATGCTGTCGGGCGAGCGCAGCGACCAGGTGCGGCAGATGAGCGACATCCTGGCCGGCTACGAAGACTTTTGCGATTTCGACCCGCGCCAGCTGTACCTGGTCGAAGCGCTGCGCACCCTGCGCCTGATCCATTATTCGGCCTGGCTGGCGCGCCGCTGGGACGATCCCGCCTTCCCCGTCGCCTTCCCGTGGTTTAACACGCAGCGCTACTGGCAGGACCGCATCCTTGAACTCAGGGAGCAGGTGGCGCTGATGGATGAAGCGCCATTGTGGCCTGTCTGACCTAAACGCCCGAAAAGGGCGGTAAAAGGTGCTCTTCTTGCCGCGCTGATTTGCAGGCGCTTACTCGATAATGGTGTTAATAAATTCCCATAAGCAAAAGAATTCACCCGAATAAGCGAGAAATCATGCAAGCACAGCAAAATCCGCGCCAGGCCGCCTCCCTCACCGTCGCGTATTGCGCCGACGATGAGTTCGACCAGGACAGCATGGTCTCGCTGCATGATTTCAAGGACCTGGAGCGCAAGGCGGAAGCACCAGCCGTCGCCATCGCGCCCGAACCGCAACCCGAACCGCAAGCCGAGCCGGCAGCCGTAGCCGATGCCAGGGCGCCCGCCGCCGAACGCCAGAAAATGGAATTGAAAGCCATCCACGAGGCGATTGCCCGCGTGGAAGCGGAAGCGAAGGCCACGTGCGCCGCCGAAAGCCGCGCGCTGGCCGAGGCGCGCGTGCGCTCGCTGGCCGAGGACCGCGCCGCCATCGACGCGGCCGCCGCAGCCGCCGCACAGCAAAATGCGCAGGCAGCCGAAGAAGCGATTGCCGCCAACCGCGAACGCCTCGACACCATGCGCGCCGCCGCGCAAGCGAGCGTGGCCCGCCTGGAAGCCGTCAAGCAGGAAACGGCCGAACTGCGCGCGCGCGTGGAATCGGACAATGAAATCCGCCTGGCCGCCGAACAGCGTTCGCGCGCCGAGCAGGAAAGCCGCTTGCGCGCCAGCGAGCAAGTGGCCGTGCAGTCGGAACTGGCCGAACAAGCGGCCCGCGCCGCCGAAGAATTGCAGGTGCAGACGGAGCAGGCGCGCCTGCAAGCCGTCGAGCGCGTCGCCGCCGTGCAGGCGGCCAAGGAAGAAATGGTGGGCATCGCCTCGGCCGACGCCAGAGTCGCCGTGCTGGCGCGTGAACGCGAGCGCCATGCGCACGGCGCGCGCCAGACGGCGCAGATGCTGGCCGAAGCGGAAAGCGAAGCGCTGGACTTGACGGTGCAGCGCGAGCGCGCCGACCAGATCGCGCTGGAATCGGCGTTCAACCGAGCCGCCGCCGAAGTGCGCGCCCTGGAAGAAGCGCGCGCGCTGGCGCACCTGGAACAGGAACGCGAAGCCATCGCGCTGGCGCAGGCGGAATCGGAACGCCATGCTGCCCAATCGCTGCGTTTGCGCCTGCAGACGGAAAAAGAATTGCGCGACGCTGCCATTCACCGCGAGCGCCTGGAAATGGTCGCCGTGGCCAGCGCGCAGGCGCGCCGCGATGCCGACGTGCGCATCCTGGCCGCCACCGAGGCGCGCATCGAAGTGGACCGCCAGCTGCGCGCCGTGGCGCTGGCCCGCGTGACGGCCGAACAGGATGCGGAAATCGCCGGCCACGCCAGGCTGGAAGTGGAAACGGCCGCGCTGGAACAGACCAAGGTTCGCGAAGCGGCCGAACAGGCAGCCGCCGTGGCGGCAGCCCGCGAACTGGAAGAGCAGCAGCGCGCCGCCAGCCTGGCGCACGAACGCGCCGAGCTGGCGCGCCAGGCGTCGGAACTGGCCGCCAGCCAGAACGACGCCGAGCAGGCCGCAGTCGATGCCGGCAAGGCGACCCTGGCTGCGCAGGTACAAGCGTCGCAACTGGCGCAGGAAAAAGCTTTGCAGGCAGAGCAGTTGCTGCAGGCGGAGCAGGAGCGCCAGGCCGCCGAACAAGCCGCCATCGCCGCCTTGAAAGAAAAACTGGAAGCGGAAGCGCTGGCGAGCAACGCGGCGCAGGAACGCATCGCCGCCGAAGGCGCGCAAGCGGCACTGCTGCGCGGCCAGCACGCGGCAGAACTGGCCTTGCGGGAAGCGGCGCAAAAGGAAGCGGACGCCATCCGCATCCTGATGGACCAGGCGCTGGTCGAAGGCGAACAGAAAGCGGCTGCCGCGCAAGCCGTGCAGGCGCAGGCGCGCCTGGCTGTGGAACTGGGACAAGTGCATAGCGAGCGCGCCCGCGTCGAAGAAGACAAGGCGCAAGCGGCCGATGCGCTGCTGGCGTCCGAGCGCGATTTCGTCGCTGCCGAACGCGAGTCGCTGGCCTTGATCGCGCAAAAACTGGTGCAGCAGCGCCAGACCAGCAGCGCCGAAGAGCGCGCCTCGCAAGCCATCGCCGGCCGCCTGGAAGCGGAAAAGCAGGCGACAGCGGCCGCCGAAGCGCGCGCCACCATGGAACAGCAGGCGCTCGACGCCATGCGCCAGCGCGAGCAGCTGGAACGGGCCGCACAGCAGGCCGCCAGCGAAAAGCTCGACGCGCAGCAAGCCTTGCTGGCCAGCGCCCAGGCCCATGCGGCTCTGCAGCGCAAGGCCGCCGAGACGACGCGCGCGATGGCGGCCGCCAGGCAGCAGTTGCTGGAGCAGGACACGGCGCGCGCGCAGCAGCAAGAGCGCGAACTGGCCGCCCTGCGCGCCAGCCTGGAGCAGCCGCAAAGCGCGTTTTCCAGCTCCCTGACCGCCGCCCGCGCGAAAGCCGAACAAGTCAGTTCGGCCAGTTTGACGCGTGAAGTGATCGAGCGATTGACGCAGCCGAATGATGCTGGCGCCGTCTGGCGTTCGCGCTAGGCTCGAACGTTTAAAACTTCCTGCCCACGCCCACCAAAATCACATCCGCATCGCGGTGATAATCGGTGATGACCCGGTTCCACGCCACTTGCGCCAGCCAGTGGCGGTCGACGTGGTAGCGGGCCACGGCTGACAGCAAGCCTGTCAGGCGCGCGTCGTGGCCCTTGGTGTCGCGGCCGTCCCAGGCCACGTATGGGCCGGCGCCCATGCCGAATTCCACCTTTTCATTGAGCGAGCGGATCAGCCACAGTTGAGCGGCCGCGCCGCGCCGGTGTGCCAGCGCCGTGCTGCCTTCGTCGATGAGGGTGGCGCTCCAGTCCACGTATTTTCCCGCGGCGCGCCGGTATTCCAGCGTGAACGGACGCGAGGATTCGGAGCGCAAGCTGTTGACGATGGTGTGGCCGGTCGATAAGGTCAAGGTGTCGTCATACGCCCAGTTCTGCAAGTGCAGCTTGGCACCCGGCACGCCGTCATAGCGGTAGCCGGCGCCGATCAGCAGGTGCGTGGTAGTGTCCTTGCCGCTGGGGCGGATGCGGTTGAGCTGTGCTTGCGCATACCAGCGGTTGTCGAATTGCCAGCGTGCCTGCAGGCTGGCGATGGAACCCCAGCCGTGGTCATTGTCGAAATTGTGCGGCGCTTCGTCCGTCCTGGCCGTGTCGAAGAAAAAATAGCGCCCCACGCCGGCGCCCAGCATCAGCCCCTGGACCACGTTTTTCGTGCGCAGCCAGACCTGGCACGCCATGCCGTCGCGATGATGGTCTTCTGGATGCCCCTCGTTGATATACGACAGGCTCAGCGCATTGTAATTGCCCACCAGCTGCGTGTAGCTGATGGCGGCGACAAAGGTGCGCTCCCTGGTCGAGTGTACTTTCAAGGCGCCGGCCATGCCGGAGATATCCTGTGCCTGGGCGGACAGGGGCAGCGAGGCGGCCAGCAGGGCCAGGAAGGTCGATTGTATGCGCATGACGTTTTCCAGTGACGGGTGACTACACGCTAACGACGGGCTGACACAGCATCATGCGATTGCGCAAGCATCTTGCACATTGATTACATTTGTAAATGGTTTAGCCAGAATGCGGCACGAGAAGATACTGAGGAGGAGAGGGAAGCGCCGGCCTGGAAAGGCTGGCCGGCGCGGAACGACGAAAATGCGGTATTACTGGCTCAATACGACTTTATCGGCAAAATATTCCGTCTCGCCGAAGCATTGCGTGGGCACGCCCTTGTGCTGGCTGTAGGTGACGAGAATGCGCTTGCCGGCGGCGGCCGTCAATTGCTTCGCCACCTCGTCATCGCGCACGCTGAACTGGAATTTTTCCGGGATGGTGCCTGGCAGTGCCGTCAGCAGCAATTCACCTTCCCATGTCTTGCAGATCCAGCCCCGCTTGGAGAACTTTTGCAGGTAGCCCGCCCGTTCGCCTTCCGAGTACGAGAAGCTGAGGGCCATCCACGTGTAGGCTGCCAGCAGCAGGAAGCCGGCCACGAGGAAGATGGCAAAGGCGAAGGTGACTTTTTTGGTCGTAGGGGTCATGGTTGGGTTGTCTAGGTAAAAGGATCAGTCCTTGCGGCCGGCTTTCCAGTTCAGACCAAAGTTATATCTTTCGTCCATGGCCTGGTGCGCCGTGATTTTACCTTGGCCGCCGAAGTATTCCACCAATTTTGTCACCTGCAGGTTGCCGCCGTGGTTTTCCAGCATGGCGATGGCGCACATGGCGTGCTGGCTGTCGCTGTCGAGGCGCACTTCCACGGTAGGCTGGCCGGGAATCTCGATCGTCACGACGCCATCCGTGGCGGCCCAGTTCGGCACGCCTTCGTAGATGAAGGCGTAGACGAGCACGCGCTTGATCTGGTCGAAATGGGTGCCGTTGATGAAGATGTTTTCGCCGCTGCTGATGCTGCCCGTGCGGTCGTCGCCTTCCAGGTGGATGTACGGCGGACGGTCATACGCGCCCCAGCTGTTGCCCAGCGCCTGCACGGCGCTCTTGGCGCCGCCGCTCATTTCGAACAGGCAGCCGATATCGAGGTCGATGCCGCCCGAACGGCCAGCCGGCTTGTTGAACAGCTTGCCGAGGAAGCCCGTGTCCAGTTTTGACGCGGGCGCCTGGCCTTGCGACGCGTTCTGGTTCCAGTTCAGGTTGACCCGGATGCGGCCATAGCCGCCGCTGTCGCGCTTGTCGAGCGAAATTTTGTCGCCGCGCTTTTCCAGACGGATTTTCGACAGCGAGATTTTATTCGCCGGTGGCGGTGGCGCTGCTGGCGTGGGCACGGGAGCAGGGGACGACGAAGCCGCCTCGCTGCCGCCAAAGTGCTTCAGCAGCGCCGCCAGGCCGCCGGCGAAACCCTGGCCCACGGCGCCGAAGCGCCAGCTGCCGTCGCGGCGATACAGTTCGCCGATGATGACGGCTTTCTCGTCCTGGAAGTCATTGCCCGTGAAGGCAAACGTGGCCGCCTGGCCCAGCGCCATGCTGGAGTTGCCCAGCGCGCGCATGCTGCCCTGTTCCGTCGCCGCAGTAAACACCAGCTTGTCGATCGAGGCGGGCAGGCGGGCCAGGTCGACCTGGAAGGTGGAGCGGGGGCCGTTCAAGTCCACCGTGATGGCGTTGTCCGGCGCGCTTTTCTGGTTGAAGAACACCATGTAGCGGTCGTCCGACAGCTTGCCGGCCGCATCGACGCCGAAGCAGCTGACGTCCACTTCCATCGAACCCGAAACGATATCGAGCGTGACGGCAAACGGGCCATTCAAGCCCAGGTCCGCCAGTTTGCCTTTTTGTCCGCGTGTGAAATTCGTCATGGTCGTGCAATCCCTTCGTCGCTTGAGAGTTGAATCAATGAGGTATTCGCGTGGTGCGCGGCGGCGCCATCGGCCGCATGGCGGATGCCGAACAGGCGCGCCTGCTCGATGATGCGCAGCGCCCAGCTACTGTGGGTCGCCACTTCGCACATCGATTCCTGCATGCGGAACACGGCCGGGCTGTCCGGGTCGATGATGCGCAGCGCCAGTTCGATGTCCGACTGCGCCACCTGGTAGTGGCGTTCGATCTGCGGCACCTGGTCCGGGTGGATGGCCGTCTTGGCGATCATGCCGTGCGCCATGTCCTGCGCCACTTCGGCATCGAGCCAGCTGCCTTGCGACAGGTGCTCGAAGACGGGCGCCGTCAGCTGGAAGCCGTGCGGCTTGAAGATGGTGACCAGGCGGCCGATGACCTGGCCCAGCGGCGTTTGATAGATGGTGCCGCTGGTGGGGCGGCGCAGTCCCAGCAGAGCCAGCAGATCGTTGCCGCCGATGCGCAGGGCCAGGATGCGGCGGCGCACTTCCGGCGCCGACAAAATGATGCGGAACTGCTTCATTTCCTCGTCGTCGAACACTTCCGCCGTTTCCAGCGTCGGCATCAACAGATGATGCGTATGGCGCACCAGCTCGAAATACGCGCTGAAGTTGTGGCGCGTGGATTTCGGCAGCACGAAGCCGCTCAATTTGTCGGCGCCGGGCATGGCCAGCACGCGCGCCAGCACGTCGAGATTGCGCACGCGAACGAAGCGCAAGGTATCCGATTCGTCGCACATGTTCTGCAGCGCCAGCGATAAATTGAACAGCGCGTAACTGAGATCGCGTTCCGCGATGGCGTCTTCGGTGCAAAGGATCACCGAACGCAAATGGCTGAATTTGTCGCCATTGGCGATCGCCAGCAAATCCTTGTGCGTGGTCGGCACATACATGGAGGCGCCCAGCGCCGCTTTATGCTCACTTTGTGGGTGTAGGGAGTTGTTATCCATCGACTGCGCTCCTGATAAGGGCGACCGCCTGGTAAGGCAGCGCCGGTTCTACTGTGACGGGTATGGCTTTTTCCTGCGCCAGAAGCAGCAAATGTGCCACGTCCGGCGCATTCGTGTCGCGCACGATCAGGCGCTCGGGCACGCGACGCAGCAGCACGCGCGTCGCTTCGCCGATGCCTGGCTTGATCAGGTTGATGTCGCTGATGCCGTATTCCTGCTGCGCGGCCGCCATGTAGGCTTGCGAGCGGGCCGCCATCGCTGGCGCATCGCTCGCTTCGGCCAGCGGGATGCCGCTGCTGGCGGCAATCGCCACGGCGTCGGCCACCAGTCCGTCGGCGAAAGCGCGCGACTGGTCGTGCGCTTCGAACTGCGCGTAGTACACGCAGCCGTGGAAGTCGTCCGCACCGATGGCATCATTGAGCACGGAGCGGCTGACCAGGCCCGAGACGGTGGCATTCAGAATGCTTGACGGGATCAGGTAGTCGCTGGCCGAAGCGGCGCAGGCGGCCGTGCCGGCCAGGTCGGACAGCACGAACAGGCCGCCGTCGATGGCCGTGCTATTGGCCGCATTGAAATCGTTCACCGTTTGGCGCAGTTCGCGCGAAATCACGCCCTTGCCCGTCCAGCCGTCGACGAAGACGAGGGAGTCGGCCGCATGGCCGTGTGCCAGGATGTGGTTCAAGGCATTCGCATCGATGCCGCGGTCGCGGATGATGGAGACGGAATAATGGCTGCACTCGCGCTGGAACACCTGGCGCAGCAAATGCCCCAGGATCACGCCCACGGGCGTGCCGGCGCGCGCCAGCGACACCAGCGTGATGGCGCCCGTGCGGCGCGCCGCGATCAGGGCGGCCAGGCGCAGGCAGTCGCGCGCCATTTGCAGGCGGTTGGCGGCAAACGCGCTCTGGAACAGGGCCAGGTAGGCGGGCGAAGGCAGGGATTCCGGCGACAGCATTTCGCTGTAGTGGCGCTGGCCCGACTGGATCAAACGCTCTTTTTCGGCCAGGTCGAGGATGGGTTCGAGCGCCATGGGCGTCAGCAAAAACTCCACGTCTTCCTGGCGGTAGCTGCCGCTGAAATGCTGCTTGCCGTCGGTCATAGCGCCGCCACCGTGAGTGCCGCCAGCTGGGTGCCGTTGGGGATGATGGCGTAGTCGCAGGCGGCCATGAAGCGCGCGTCCGAGCGGCTGTCGCCCATGCCGAAGCTGACGATGGGGCCATGTTCGGCTTCCAGTTCCGCGCGCAGGTAGGCGACGGCGCGCGCCTTGTTCAGGGTCTTCGGCAGCACGGCCAGGTTGTTGCCGTTGCGGTGGATGAAGTAGTCCGAACCTTCGGTGGCGATCCACTGCTGCAGCACCTGCTCTTCGATGTCGGCCAGGCGTTCGCCGCGCGCTTCATGGTCCTTGACGACGATGTAGAACGGCGTGTTGTAGTCCTCGATCAGGCGCGCGCGCGAAGGCATGCCCGTCTTGACCTGGAAATCGTCGATGATGCGCATGGCGTCGCGCAGGCCGGGCAAGGCCGTCTGCATGTCGTTCTGCATCAGGGCCAGCCAGCCGGCGTCGAGCGCGCCGCCCGGCTGCAGCACGATGCCGCCGTAATCGAGCACGCTGTAGCTGGTAAACGGCAGGTCGACCCTGCGAAACGCGTCGCCATTCCTGGCCGTGGCGGGGATCAGGGTCATGCCGCTTTGCGCGAATTCAAAGAAGGCGCGCTGGCGCGCCGTCGTAAACGAGCAGGCGTCGCCATTTTTCAAATACGCGGCTGGCTGCAAATCGGTCTCGCCGGGGCATTTCTTAGGGGTCTGGAACAGTGTGTCGTCCAGATCAACAAACAGGAATTTCTTCAATTTTGGTCTCTGACTGAAAGTGGAACAGGCGGCCGTTCAACTGGCCGGCGAGTTGCATGAGGGCCGGGCTGGCCGGGGTTTCATGGCAGATGAAAACGTGCTGGTACTGGCCAGGCGCCACGTTGTACAGGTAATTGGCGATGCCTTCGCCGTAGTTGTCGTCGCAGCGGACGATGTGGCCGACGGAACCCCACGACAGGATCGGCGAGCGCGTGGTCGATTGCACCACGACGTTCTTGCCCAGGCTTTCCAGTTCGCGCGCGAGCAGGAACGACGGGTGCATGAATTC
This sequence comes from Janthinobacterium sp. 64, assembly GCF_002813325.1. Classification (NCBI taxonomy): domain Bacteria; kingdom Pseudomonadati; phylum Pseudomonadota; class Betaproteobacteria; order Burkholderiales; family Oxalobacteraceae; genus Janthinobacterium; species Janthinobacterium sp. 64. Next base: position 5,443,684 of record NZ_PHUG01000001.1, read on the forward strand.
GCCCGTGCCCAGCACCAGCACGGAGTCGCCGGCGCCGATTTCCTGCGCCAGCTGCACGGCCAGGCCTTGCGGCGGAGTCAATGCGCGTCCCACGCCGATGCGCCCGAAGGCGGGGCTGGCGCCCCGTTCCGCATTCGCCTCGAAGCGCTGCGCGCTGGCCGCCACGGGTGCTGGCGCTGCGCCGGCCTGGAAGGCGTAGTGGCCGGACAAGGCTGCGCCTATGGTCGTGGGCAGGCCGAAACGCTCGCTTAAGCCCGCGTTGGCGGCCTGGCCCATGAAATTGGTGATCACGCCCAGGTGCAGCTTTTCCAGTTGCGGATAGCGCGCGCGGCACACTTGCACCAGGTTGGCAAAGGTGTTGCCGGTCGACGCTTCATCGTCGATCAGCACCAGGCTGCGCGCGCTGGAAAACAGGGCGCTGGCAGCGTCCGATAAATGCAGAAACTGGCGTGGCGCGTGGCTGTGCGATTCCTCGAATTCGAAGAAGGGCACCGTGCCCACGCGGTAGCGCGAACTGTGCAAAAACAGCGCTTTTCCGTTCGGGTTGGCGCGCAGCCACGCTTCGAACACGCCCTGGCCCAGGCCGACGGCCGTTTCCGCCATGGCGATGAAGACCACGGGGCCGGGCAGGCTGGGGGGGATCTGCGCGGCCAGGTCGTCGTGGATGGCTTGCATGGCGCGCGGCGTGACGGGCCAGTGCTTGCCCAGCACTTTCGAGAGGAACAGGAAGCCGCGCTTGGCGTTGGCGCGCGCGGCAAAGCCGATCAGCCAGTCCAGCGGAAAACGCGCCTCGTCCACTTTCAAGGTCAGCTCGCCCGTGGGCATTTGCTGCTTGACGACGTTCATGGCAGCTCCACGGCGTAGGCGGCTTCGCCCACGCGCATGCCTTCGGCGATGGCGGGCACGGTGAGCTTGTCAAAGCCCTGGTCGAAACCGGCCAGCGCCAGGTAGGGCAGGTTGGGGCCGGCCGCGCACGCCATGCCGATGCCGCCCGACATGCGCGGGTTGATCTCCAGCAGCGCCAGGCCATGCGCGCCTACACGGAACTGGATGTTGAACACGCCATTCAAGCGGTAGTCGCGCGCGAGTTTGTCGCAGGCCGCCAGCAAGTCGGCGCGCAGCTCGATCAGCTGGCCGCTGCCGCCTCCGTTTAGCTTCTTGCGCGGCACGGCGCAAATCAGCGTGCCCTGGTCGGCCACGCAGTCGGCGCTGTATTCGTCGCCATCGAGGTATTCCATCAGCAGCAGGGTCTTGAACGATGCCATCTGCGCCAGGCCGTTGCGCAGCTCTTGCGCATTGATCTGGTAGGCGGCGCCGGCCAGCAGCAGCTGGGCGCTGCTGCGCTCTTCATCGAGTATGGCAAAGCCCAGCGCATACACGGATTCGGACGGCTTGATGCACAGTTTGCTATGCAAAGGGCGCAGCTCGGCCCAGGCGGCATCGTATTCTTCGATGGTGGTCACGGCGCGGTAGTCGGCCGGGCGCGCCATGGGCAGGTCGAGGCCGTCGCAGAAGCGGGCCTTGTCATGCATCAGGTCCAGTACATCTTCGGTGGCCACGCTGAGCACGCGCGTGCCGTGGGCGGCGAAGCGCGCGCTGGCGCTGCCGATCAGGCCCGCTTCCTTGCCGGGCCAGAAAATCGTGATGCCCCGCTCGCGGCAAAATTCCAGGCACCACTCGACATAATTGAGGCCCGTCAGGCCCGACGGTTCGACCGCGTATTCGTGGGCCGCCAAAAAGGCGGCAGCGTGCGCGTTCGTATTGCTGCACACGATGTGATAGCGGGGCGCGCCGTTTGTCGCGGCCATGTCGGCCTCGCGGATCAAACGCATGGCCGTGCCGACCGAGGAAAATGTTTTGTTGAACCAGACTCTTTGCATGTACGGGGACCGGGTGGAAATAGGGGAAGCCGCGCGCAGGTGCGCGCGCGGGGATTCTGAACGACCAGACTTAACCTGGCCTTAGAGGGAAGGGGTCAGCCGGCTTTGCCCGACGCCGTCCACTTCAGGAAGGCGTCGCGGTTGCGCGAGCAAATAAATACTTTGCCCGAGCCGGAAAAGCGCAGCACGATGCCTTCGCCGCTGGTCACGCTGTTGACGATATTGCCGAGGAAGCCGCCGATGCCGCCGCCGCTCGCGCCGCCGCCCGTGGTCACGGAAATTTCGTATTTCAGGCTGTTGTCCCAGCAGACCACGTGGGAATTGTCGATCACGACATCCTTGCCCGGCTCGACGTCGAGCTGGAACATGGAGCCGAAGCCCGACACCACCACTTGTCCCGTGCCGGCCGTCTCCATCACGAAGAAGCCGCCCGACTGCGCAAACAAGGCGTTGCCGATGCTTTGCGTGCGCACTTTCATTTCCGTGCCCGAGGTGGCGGCGACAAAGGCGCCGTCGTTGAGCAGGTACTGGCGCGCGCCCACGTCGACCACTTCGATGGCGCCCGGCAGGGTGGGCGAGAGCAGGCAGTCGCCGCTGCCGCGCACCGCTTCGATGTGCTGCTGGAAAAACGATTCGCCATTCGCGAAGCGGCGCATGATGGCGCTGCCCAGGCCGCCCGTCATCTTGCCTTTCAAGTCCAGCGCCGTTTCCATCATCACCATTGCATCGGATTCGCAATAGATGGTTTCGCCCTGCTTCATGCTGACGTGCAGGAATGGATCGACGTCGCCCGTGACACTAAATACTGGCATGATAAATCTCCAAAAAAAAGCCGCCTGAATACGTCCAGGCGGCTGTGTTTAGCGCATAAAACGTTTAGGCATTGACGCCGAACGAACGGGCCAGAGGACCCAGGCCGCCGTTGAAGCCCTGGCCGATGGCCTTGAACTTCCATTCGCCGTTGTAGCGGTAGATTTCGCCAAAGATCATCGCCGTTTCCGTCGAGCTGTCTTCGGACAGGTCGTAGCGGGCGATTTCTTTTTCGCCTTCCGCGTTCAGGCAGCGGATGAAGGCTTTCGAGACCATGCCGAAGTTCTGGCGGCGCGCGTCGGCGTCATGGATGGTGACGGTGATGCTGATGCGGTCGATGTCTGCCGGCACGCGCGACAGGTCGATTTCGATGCGCTCATCGTCGCCTTCGCCTTCGCCCGTGGTGTTGTCGCCCGTGTGGACGACGGAACCGTCGGTCGACTTCAGGTTGTTGTAGAAGATGAAGTCAGAGTCGCCACGGACTTTGCCGTCGCTTTTCAGGAGGAAAGCACTACCGTCAAGGTCGAAGGTGGCGCCGTCCGTCGAACGAGGATCCCAGCCGAGGCCGACGATGATCTTCTTCAGGTTCGGTGCTTCCTTGCTCAGGTTGACGTTGCCGCCTTTTTGCAAACTGATTGCCATGTGGTGCTCCTTTTCAGTAATTTACTTAAACATACCTGCATGGGATGAGCGCGCAAGGCGCTCGTGCCATTACTCTTTCAATTGGGGGCGCAACCCCCCGATTTCAAGCTTGTGCCGCGTGCCGTTTGCGATAACGCAGGGACGACCACAGCGAGACCAGGATGAAGGCCACGCCCGACAGGCCCGTGAACCACTCCGGAATATGGTACTTGACGGACGCCAGCATGATCAAGGCCAGGATGCCGATCGCATAATGGGCGCCGTGTTCCAGGTAGACAAATTCGTCCAGGGTGCCCTTGTGCACGAGGAAGACCGTCATCGAGCGCACGAACATGGCGCCGATGGCCAGGCCCAGCATGATGATGACGACGTCGTTGGTGATGGCAAAGGCGCCGATCACGCCGTCAAAGCTGAACGAGGCATCGAGCACTTCCAGGTACAGGAAGCCGCCGATGCTGCCGCGCGCCACCGTTTTCACCAGGTCGCCATTGCCGTTTTTGGCCGGTGCTGCGCCTTCTTCTTCGTCATCCTGCAAGTCCGGTTCGCCTTCTTCCAGCAAGCCGCTGATCCAGTTCACGCCGATATAGACGGCGATGCCGACGATGCCCGACGCGAGCACGCTGTATTTTTCTTCCACGGGGCCCATGGCCACGCAGGCGGCCACGGCGCCCATGGTGATCAGCACGGCCAGGCTTTCGGTGCCCAGCGCGTTGACTTTTTCCTCGGCCCAGCCCAGCCAGTGCAATTCCTTCTCGTCGTCAAACAGGAAGTTCAGGAACACCAGCAGCAGGAAGGCGCCGCCGAAGGCCGCCACTTGCGCATGGTTGTCCGTCAGGTGCTTGGCATATACATCGGGCGTGGTGGTGGCCATGGTCCATACGTCGACCAGGCCCAGGCCCGTGGCCACGGATACGATGACGAGCGGGAACAGCAGCCGCATGCCGAAGACGGCGACGAGGATACCGACCGTCAGGAACAGTTTTTGCCAGAATTCATTCCAGTGGCGCAAGACCGAGGCGTTGACCACGGCATTGTCGAACGACAGCGACACTTCCATGACGCCCAGCACGCCGGTGATCCACAGGGCATTGATCAGGCCAGGCATGCCGCCATGGCTGTAACCCCACCAGCCCGACACCGCCATCAGGATAAAAGTGACTAAAAAAGAAATTCTGAAATGCCGCATGAGGACCCCGTTGCAAGTATGAAGACGTTTGATTATCCGCGCCGCTGTGCGCGCCGCACTCAGTGTTGATATACGTCAATTGTTGTATATGCCATGATTTTATATTAGTTGCCGCCGGGGGCCGCGTTTTATAGTCTGACGCCAGACAGTTCTGCTGGCGCGGATGATCTGCGATAATTGCGGCGCGCCCGTCTCTCAAGACACACTCTACACATATAAAAGAAGGAATACCCGTGGATATCGCTTACCTCGTCACGCCCCTGATCGCCTGGATCCTGGTCGGACCGATCAAATTCCTGATCAACAGTGCCCGCACGCGGCAATGGGCGTTCGGGCTGGTCGGCAATGGCGGCTTTCCCAGCAACCACAGCGCCGTCGTGTCCAGCATGGCAACGTTGATCGCCTTGCGCGAAGGCATCGGCCACCCGGCCTTCGGCGTGGCCGTGACCCTGGCCTTCATCGTCATCATCGACGCCAACAGCCTGCGCCAGCACGTGGGCAAGCAGGCTGCGGCCATCAACCGCCTGGCCGGGGAAGCGGCCAGCGCCGCGCACAAGACCTTGCGTGAGCGCATGGGTCATACCCTGGTGGAAATCGCCGGCGGCCTGTGCACGGGCGTGGCCATCGGCTTCCTGATCAACACCGTTTTCAGCCGCTAAGTTCGCTTCCCCTGAAACGCAAAACCCCGCTTCAAGGCGGGGTTTTGCGTTTCAGGGCGTAAAAACTACGTTTCATCCATTGAATAAAGCATTACAGGAAACGGCCGATTGACATGCCCGGATGCGCTCATGGATACTTTGGCGCTTGTGGTTTTAATAAAAATAAATGCTTGCTAACGCCTGCAGCCCTATCCGGGCCGTGGGGACGGTAGCGGTGCTATCTATCCGGAGAATTACCCATGTTGCGCAAAACCCTGTTTGTTCTGGCAATCGCTTCTGCCCTGGCCGCCTGCGGCAAAGAGTCCAAAGATCCCGGCAAGGGCGGCAAGAATGCCAAGGAACAGGCGGGCGCCGCCGTCAATCTGCTCGTCTCCCCGGAAGACTTGCTGACCATCCAGAGCAATGCGCTGGCGTCGGGTCCCGTCATCACCGGTTCCGTGCAACCGGAGCGCAACGCGGACTTGCGCGCCGAAGTATCGGCCGTGGTGATTCAGGTCATGAAGGAAAATGGTGAAGTCGTCAAGCGGGGCGACGTACTGGTGCGTCTGGATGAAACGTCCATCCGCGACAGCCTCAATTCGGCCGAGGAAGCCAGCCGTGCCGCCAGCCAGGTGCTGGAACAGTCCGAACGCATGTTCCAGCGCATGAAAACCCTGCGCGCTTCGGGCATGACGTCGACGCAGGCACTGGAAGACGCGGAAATTCGCCGCAATAATGCACAAAGCGATCTGTCCGCCGCGAAAAGCCGCGCCGTGCAAGCCCGCCAGCAGCTGCAGCGCACCCTCGTGCGCGCGCCGTTCGACGGCATCGTGAGCGAGCGCAAGGTATCGAATGGCGATACGGCGCAAATCGGCAAGGAATTGATCAAGGTCATCGATCCGACCAGCATGCGTCTGGAAGGCCTGGTGTCGGCCGACAAGATCGGCGTCGTCAAGGTGGGCCAGCCCGTGCTGTTCCGCATCAATGGGTATCCGGGCCAGGATTTCGCGGGCAAGGTGCGCCGAGTCGATCCTGCCGCCAATGCCGTCACGCGCCAGGTGGCCGTGCTGGTCGATTTCAACGACAAGGAACAACCGAGAGTGGCGGGCCTGTATGCGGAAGGGCGCATCGAGACGGACAGCATCAGCGCGCTGATGATACCCGACTCGGCGCTGGTGAAGGCGGGCGACGTCACGTACACGTGGAAGGTCAAGGACAAGGCTTTGCATAAAGTCACACTGCGCATCGGCGCGCGCGATGTGCGCACGGGCCAGTGGGAAGTGCAAAGCGGCCTGGTCAGCGGCGACACCGTGCTGCGCACGCCGGGCTCGACCTTCAAGGATGGGCAGAAAGTGGAGCTGACGGCCGGCAAAACCGTACCCGCTGCTGCCGTGGCCAGCAGCAGCACCGCCGTTGCCGGTAAAGGAAACTAAGCCATGTTCCTTTCCGATTTCAGTATCAAGCGGCCCACCGCCACCATCGTCCTGATCCTGGCGATGATGTGCGTCGGCTTGCTGGCGCTCAAGAAATTGCGCGTCAACCAGAATCCGGACGTCGAGGTACCCTTCATCGTCGTCAGCATTCCTTACCCTGGCGCATCGCCCGATACGGTCGAGCGCGAAGTGGTGAACCGCCTGGAAAAGTCGCTGCAAAGCATTTCCGGCGTGACCGAAGTCAACAGCGATTCGAATGAAGGGTCGGCCACCATCTTCCTGAAGTTCTCGTTCAATTCCAATTTGATCGAAGCGTCCGACAATATCCGCAATGCGATTGCCGCCGTGCGCTACAAGTTGCCGACGGAAATGCGCGAGCCTATCTTGCAGCGCATCGACCCGGCTGCCGAACCGATCATGCAACTGGCGCTGTCGTCGAATACGCAAAGCCATGCGGAAATCTCGCGCCTGGCCGAAGACGTGCTGTCGGACCGCTTCCGCACCGTCGATGGCGTGGCGCTGGTCAACGTGGGCGGTTCGCTCAAGCGCGAACTGTCCGTGCTGCTGCGCGCGGAAAAATTGCGTGAATACAATGTGTCCGTCAGCGATGTCGTCACTGCTTTGCGCAACCAGAATACGAATGCCCCGGTGGGCAAGGTGCGCGGCATCCTGGACGAGAAAAGCATCCGCCTGGTGGGCCGCATCGAGTCGCCAAGCGACTTCGAGAAAGTGGTGATCAAGCGCCGCGGCGAGGAAATCGTGCGCCTGGCGCAAGTGGCCACCATCGTGGATGGCTTTGCCGAAGTCAACAGCCTGAGCATGCGCAGCGGCAAGCCCAACGTGGGCATATCGATTACCCGCGTGCGCGACGCCTCCACCGTCAGCGTGGCCAACAAGATCCGCGACATGGTAGCGGAAATCAACAAGACCTTGCCGAAAGGCACCTTGCTGCAAGTGACGCGCGACGGCGGCGAAAACGCCCAGCATAGCCTGAACAATGTGATCGAATCGCTGGTGCTGGGCGCCGTGCTGACGATTTTCGTCGTCTACGCCTTTTTGAACTCGTGGCGTTCGACCCTGATCACGGCGCTGAGCCTGCCGACGTCCGTGATTGCCGCCTTCATTGCCGTGTGGCTGTGCGGCTTTACCCTGAACTTCATGACCCTGCTGGGCCTGTCGCTGGCCATCGGCGTGCTGATCGATGACGCCATCGTGGTGCGCGAAAACATCGTGCGCCACATGCAGATGGGCAAGGACCGCCGCACGGCCGCGCTGGAAGGCACGGCCGAGATCGGCATGGCCGTGGCCGCCACAACGTTCTCCATCATCGCCGTCTTCATTCCCGTCGCCTTCATGCCGGGGATCTCGGGCGAATGGTTCCGTCCGTTTGCCTTGACGGTGACGTGCTCGGTGCTGGTCAGCCTGGGCATCTCGTTTACGCTCGACCCCATGCTGTCGGCCTACTGGGGCGACCCGGTCGAGGAACATGCGGCGCCGAAAAAGGGCATTGGCCGCGTGCTGGAAAAATTCAACCACTGGTTCGACCACCAGGCGGACCGCTATGGCCGCGTGATCGCCTGGGCCCTGCATCACCGCCGCTGGATGGCCGTCATCGCCTTCGGCAGCCTGGTGGGCGCCATCGTCCTGCACGCCACGCATGGCGGCACGAGTTTCCTGCCGGCATCCGATTCGGGCAATCTGATGATCAATGTGCGCACGCCATCGTCGAGCAGCATCGAGTATTCGCGCTTGAAACTGGAAGCGGCAGCCGTACTGGCGCGCACCTTGCCTGAAACCAAAGATACCAACAGCTCCATCAATGCGGGTGGCGGAAGAGTGTATGTCGACATCGGCAAGCGCAACACGCGCAAGCGTTCGGCCAAGGAAATCGCGGTCGAGCTGCGCGAGAAGATGTCGCGCCTGGTGGGCGCCGAATACGTGGTGCAGGATGACTTGAGCAACGGTTCGCAAAAACCGATCCAGGTGGAATTTACGGGTCCGGATTCGCGTAAACTCATGGAGATCACCAACGCCTACATGGACAAGCTGCGTGCCATTCCCGGCGCCGTCGACGTGGGCTTGTCCGAGCAGGACCCGAAAAACGAGCTGCAGATTGAACTGAACCGTGGCCTGGCCAACTCGATGGGCATTTCCGTCAATGACGCGGCGCAATCGCTGCGCGTGGCGTTTGCCGGCGTGGAAGTGGGCGACTGGGTCGATCCGACGGGCGAAACGCGCGACGTGGCCGTGCGCCTGCATCCCGATGACCGCGTGGCATCGGAAAACATCGAGCGCCTCCCGATCAGCGTGACGGGCACGTCGCAAATGGTGCCGCTCGACCAGATCGCCACCATTACCATGGGCAAGGGACCGTCCGGCATCGAGCACAAGAATGGCAAGCGCACGATTACCGTGTCGGCCAATGCGCAAGGCCGCTCGAACGGCGAAGTGACGAGCGACGCCATGAAGCTGGCCAACTCCATCGACTTCCCGCCCGGCTACGGCCTGGCGCTCGGTGGCGCCGGCCAGGACCAGCAAGAGCTGTTTACGGAAATGCTGATCGCGCTGGTGATGGGTATCGGCCTGATGTATTTGATCCTGGTAATGCAGTTCGGTTCCTTCACGGCGCCGGTGGCCGTGATGATGTCCTTGCCGCTCAGTTTGATTGGCGTGGTGGTGGCGCTGGTGATCACGAACAATACCCTCAACCTGATGAGCTTTATCGGCATCATCATGCTCATGGGTCTGGTCGCCAAGAACGCCATCCTGCTGCTCGACGCGGCGCGCAAGCGCGAGGAAGAGGGCCATGGCCGCGAAGACGCGCTGATGTATGCGGGCCGCATGCGCTTGCGTCCCATCCTGATGACGACGTTTGCGCTGATCGCCGGCATGTTCCCCGTGGCGCTGGGCCTGGGCGAGGGCGGCGAGTTCTACCGTCCATTGGCGATCGCCATCATCGGCGGCACCATCACCTCGACGATTCTGACCCTGCTGGTCGTGCCGACCTTCTATGACAGCATCGAGATCGCCCGCGATGGCGCCGTGGCCAAGTTCCACCGCCGCGCCGTCCGCATGCCGGTGGCTTTCGCCATGATCCTGACCCTGATCGAATGCGTGCTGACCTTGCTGCTGGTGCGCTTCGTCTACCGCATGCTGAAAAAAGCCGTGCTGTTCCTGATGGGACGCCGCGCGCCGAAAGCGGCACCGGTCGGCCTGCAAAAGTAAGTCAGGCAGCCTCGGCTGCATAACATTTGTGCCAAGTCAAAGAGCCTTCTTCGGAAGGCTCTTTTTACGTCAGGTGCTCTACAATCGTAGAACGGGTGGGCGCGAGAGTCAGCCTGTATGGGGATATTTTGGGATATTTTTCAACGACGATGTGGCACTGCAACGTATCGGACCAGCACCATGTTCTCCAGCATCCGGCAGCCCTGTCTCGGCATTCTTACGGCTTGCCTGCTGGCCGCTTGTGCCGCCGGACCGGATTTTCAGCGTCCTGCCGCTCCCGGCGGCGGCGACCGCTACACGCCGGCACCGTTGCCGGCACAAACGGCGGCCTCGCCCGGTCCCGCGGGCCAGGCGCAGCGCTTTGTCCCCGGCCAGGATATCCCCGCGCAATGGTGGTCGCTATTCCAGTCGCCGGCGCTGGACCAGCTGGTGCGCGGCGCCCTCGCGCGCAGTCCGGGCCTGGCGTCGGCCCAGGCGGCCCTGCGCCAGGCCGATGAAAACTACCGCGCCCTGTCCGGCCGCCTGCTGTATCCCGAGGTCGGTGCGCAGCTGGGCGTGAGCCGTGAAAAAAACAGCAGCCTGGAAGGCAAGGGCGGCGTTTTCAATTTGTACAATGCCTCCGTGAATATATCGTATGCCCTGGATGTATTTGGCGGCAACAAGCGCCAGCTGGAGGGGCTGCAAGCCCTTGTTGACTATCGGCAATACCAGCTGGAAGCGGCGTACCTGGCCCTGACGGCCAACCTGGTGACGGCGGCCATCCGCGAAGCATCGCTGCGCGGACAGCTGCAGGCCACCAGCGACATACTCGACGCGCAGCAGAAACAGCTGGACGTGATCGAGCAGCAATTGCGCTTCGGCGCCATCGGCCGTGCCACGGTACTGCTCCAGCGCAACACGGTGGCGCAGACGCGGGCCAGCGTGCCGCCGCTGGAAAAAGCCCTGGCCCTGACGCGCCACCAGCTAGCCGTGTATGCGGGCAGGCTGCCCAGCGAGCCCGGCATGCCTGAATTCGACCTGGCGTCGCTGCACTTGCCGCAGGACTTGCCCGTTTCCCTGCCGTCTGCCCTCGTGCGCCAGCGTCCCGACATCCGTGCCAGCGAAGCGCTGCTGCAGCAGGCCAGCGCGCAGATCGGTGTCGCCACGGCAGCCATGTATCCCCAATTTACCTTGACGGGCAATCTTGGCGCCTTGGCTACCAGCTTTCCCGCGTTGCTGCATGGCAGTTCTTCCGTGTGGGGCGTGGCGGCCGGGCTGGCCCAGCCTGTTTTCAACGGCGGCGCGCTGCGCGCCAGGCGGCGGGCCGCCATCGCCGCCTACGAGGGCGCGGCGGCCGATTACCGCGCCACCGTGCTGGCCGCCTTCCAGAATGTGGCCGACAGCCTGCGGGCCATCGAGGCTGATGCTGCCGCCTTGCAGCAGCAAGCCGAGGTGGAGGCGCTGGCCAGCGAATCGCTGGCGCTGAGTACGCAGCAATTCAAGCTCGGTGCCATCAGTTATCTCACCTTGCTGGATGTCCAACGCACGTACCAGCAGGCCAGGGTGGGCCTGATACAGGCGCAGGCGGCCCGCCATGCCGATAGCGCCGCGCTGTTCCAGGCGCTGGGCGGCGGCTGGTGGAACCGGCCCGCGCTGGACAACGTTCCCGCCACGACCAGCTTGCCGGTGGCGGCTGGCAGGAACTGAGGGGCTTGCAATACAACACCGCAATGGCAGCCGGAAGGAATGACAAGGAGCGCATCCATGACGAAACGCAATAAGCGCATGCTCATCATGCTGGGGGCGGTGGTGCTGTTGATTGCCCTGCTGGCGCTGGGATTTTTTCTGCACATCCGCCAGCTCATGGCCAGTTCACCCAAGCCCACGCCGCAGACGGTGTCGGCGACCATCATCCGCAAGGTCGAGTGGCAGCCGCACCTGGCGTCGGTGGGCACCCTGGTGGCCGTGCGCGGCGTCGACGTGACGAGCGAGATCGCCGGTCTCGTCAGGTCCATCCATTTCAAGTCCGGCCAGGAGGTGGCGGCGGGGCAAGTGCTGGTGCAACTCAATGCCGATGCGGATATTGCGCAGCTGCGCGCGCTGGAGGCGGCGGCCGAACTGGCCGCGTCCGTGCTGGCGCGTGACCGCCAGCAATTTGCCGTGCAAGCGATCAGCCAGGCACAGATCGATAGCGACGTGGCGGACCTGAAAAGCCGCAAGGCCCTGGCCGCCCAGCAGGCGGCGCTGGTGGAGAAAAAAACCATCCGCGCGCCGTTTGCGGGCAAACTGGGCATCACCACCGTCAATCCGGGCCAGTACCTCAATCCCGGAGACAAGATCGTCACCTTGCAAACCATCGATCCCATCTATGTCGACTTCCATATTCCGCAAAAGCAGCTGAGCGGCCTGCAAGTGGGGCAAGCCCTGAACCTGTCCAGCGATGCGCATGCGGACACGGCCTTTGCGGGCAAGGTCAGCGCCATCAGTTCCAAGGTCGACCCCGCCACGCGCAATGTGCAGGTGGAGGCCACGGTGGCCAATCCGAAACGGCAGTTGCTGCCGGGGATGTTTGCCAACGTCAACGTGGAAGTGGGGGCCAAGAAACAGTATCTGACGTTGCCGCAGACGGCGATCACCTACAACCCGTATGGTTCCACCGTCTTCGTCGTGCATCCGGCGCAGGCGCCCAAGGTCGGCGCGCCACCGCCGGCGGCAGGCGAACGGGTGGTGCAGCAAGTGTTCGTCACCACGGGTGAAACGCGCGGCGACCAGGTGGCCATATTGACGGGGCTCAGCGAGGGGCAGCAAGTCGTCACCAGCGGGCAGATCAAGCTCAAGAATGGCAGTCCCGTGGTGATCAGCAACGTCGTCGAGCCGCGCAACAATCCGCGGCCCACGCCGCAGGAACACTGAGGCGCCGCCATGAACTTTACCGATCTTTTTATCCGCCGGCCCGTGCTGGCCATGGTGGTGAGCCTGCTGCTGGTGGTGCTGGGCTTGCGTTCCCTGTTCAGCTTGCCCATCAACCAGTATCCGAAGACGCAGAATGCCGTCGTGACGATCTCCACCACGTATTACGGCGCTGACGCGCAGACGGTGGCGGGGTTCATTACGCAGCCGCTGGAATCGGCCATCGCCCAGGCGCAGGGCATCGATTACCTGTCCTCGTCCAGCAGCAGCGGCGTGTCGACCATCACGGCTACTTTGCGCCTCAATTACGACGCGAACCGGGCTTTGACGGAAATCAATACCCAGGTCAGTTCCGTGAAGAATCAGCTGCCGGCCCAGGCGCAAACGCCCGTGCTGACGGTACAGATGGGGCAGACGACGGACGCCATGTACCTGGGCTTTTACAGCAAGACCTTGCCGACGAATAATGTGACGGATTACCTGAGCCGCGTGGTCAAGCCCAAGCTCGATGCCGTCAGCGGCGTGCAGACGGCGGAACTGCTGGGCGCGCGCCTGTTTGCCCTGCGCGCCTGGCTCGATGCGGACAAGATGGCTGCGTTCGGCGTGACGGCGGCCGAGGTGAGCACCGCTCTGGGCAATAACAATTACCTGGCCGCGCTGGGGTCCAGCAAGGGCCAGATGGTGACCGTTCCCCTGACGGCCGGCACGGATCTGCATTCGGTCGAGGAATTCAGGCAGCTTGTCGTCAAGCGCAGCGGCGACTCCATCGTGCGCCTGGAAGACCTGGCCACCGTCGTGCTGGGTTCGGAAAACTATGATTTCAACGTCGCCTTCAGCGGCGTGCGCTCCGTCTTCATCGGCATCAAGGTGGCGCCGGAAGCCAATATCCTCGACGTGGCCGAGCGTGTGCGCGCCAGCTTCCCCGATATCCAGGCCCAGCTGCCGGCCGGCCTGACGGGCGAAATCGTGTACGACTCCACGTTCTTCATCAATACCTCCATCAGGGAGGTCATCAAGACCCTGGTCGAGGCGCTGCTGATCGTCACCATCGTCATCTATCTGTTCCTGGGCAGCTTGCGGGCCGTGATCGTGCCCGTGATCGCCATGCCGCTGTCCTTGATCGGCACGTTTACCGCCATGCTGGCGCTCGGCTATTCCATCAATTTGCTGACCTTGCTGGCCATCGTGCTGGCCATCGGCCTGGTCGTCGACGACGCCATCATCGTGGTGGAAAACGTGGACCGCCACATGAAGCAGGGTCAGCCGCCATTGGAAGCGAGCCTGCTGGCGGCGCGCGAGCTGGGCAGCCCGATTTTGGCCATGACGGTGGTGCTCATCGCCGTGTACGTGCCCATCGGCTTCCAGGGCGGGCTGACGGGGGCATTGTTCACGGAGTTCGCCTTCACCCTGGCCGGCGCCGTGGCCGTATCGGGTGTGGTGGCCCTGACCCTGTCGCCCATGATGTGTTCGCGCTTTTTCCGTCCGGAACAGGACAGCGGGCGCTTCGTGCAAGCGATCGACCGCGTCTTCGGCAAGGTGCACGATACCTATCGGCGCCTGCTGCACGCGCTGCTCGATACCTGGGTGGTGCTCATCGTCATGGCGGCGATTCTGATGCTGGTGCTGGGGTTGATGTTCAAGATGGCGCAGTCCGAGCTGGCGCCCGAGGAAGACCAGGGCGTGGTGCTGTCGCAGGTGGTGGGCGACCCGACGGCCACCTCGGACCAGATGCAAGTGTATGCCGAGCAAATCTACCAGGTGGCCAAGGCCATGCCCGAATACAGCCAGATGTTCCAGATCACGGGCGTGCCGACCGTCAACTCGGGTTTTGGCGGCATGCTGATGACGCCGTGGAACGAGCGTGCGCGCAGCGCCCAGGAGGTCCAGCAGGACTTGCAGGCGGGCTGGAACAGGATAGCCGGCGCCCGCGTGGCCGCCTTCCAGTTTCCCGCCTTGCCCGGGTCCTCGGGTTTGCCGGTGCAGTTCGTCATCGCTACCACGGAGCCGTTTGAAAATCTCGACGCCATCGCGCAGCAGGTGCTGGAAAAGGCGCGCGCATCGGGCAAGTTCTATTTCATCGATACGGACTTGAAAATAGACAAGCCGCAAGCGACCGTCGTGGTCGACCGCGACAGTGTCGCCGCGCTGGGCATGACGCAGCAGGACGTGGGGCAGGCGCTGGGCGCGGCCTTGGGCGGCGCTTACGTCAATTACTTTTCCATCGCCGGGCGTTCCTATAAAGTGATCCCGCAAGTGTTGCAGGTCGACCGCCTGAACCCATCGGCCGTGCTGGATTTTCATATCAAGACGCCCAATGGCACGATGATACCGGCCAGTACCGTCGCGCACATCCAGTACGACGTCGTGCCCGAGTCGGTCAACCGCTTCCAGCAGCTCAACGCCGTCACGCTGTCCGGCGTGTCCGGCGCCTCGCAGGGCGAGGTGCTGGCCTTCCTGCGCGATGCGCTGGCCCAGGTGGCGCCCAGCGGCTACACGGCCGATTATGCGGGCCAGTCGCGCCAGTTCGTACAGGAATCGGGCGGCTTCATCGTCACCATGCTGTTTGCCGTGGTCATCGTCTTCCTGGCGCTGGCGGCGCAGTTCGAGAGTTTTCGCGACCCCGTCGTGATCCTCGTTTCCGTGCCGCTGGCCCTGTTTGGCGCCACCATGTTCATCTTCCTCGGCTTCGCCTCGATCAATATCTACACGGAGGTGGGCCTGGTGACCCTGATGGGACTGATCAGCAAGCATGGCATCCTGATCGTGGAAGTGGCGAATCAGCTGCAAAGGACGGGCAAGAGCAAGCGCGAGGCGGTGGAAGAAGCGGCCGCCGTGCGCCTGCGTCCCATCCTGATGACGACGGCCGCCATGGTGTTCGGCGTGCTGCCCCTGGTGATCGCCTCGGGCGCGGGCGCGGCCGGGCGCCACGCGATGGGGCTGGTGATTTTTACGGGCCTGTCCATCGGCACCTTGTTTACCTTGTTCGTGGTGCCGGCCATGTATCTGTTCCTGGCGGCGGACCACCAGGCGCTGGGCGCACGGGCCACAGCGAAGGCGGCGCCAGCCCACTGAGGCGCCGTGGCGCCTCGTGATGGAGAGTTGCTACGCTGTGCAAGAAAAAGAGCCTTCGTCGGAAGGCTCTTTGCTGCGTATGCTGCCGCAGGCTTTGTCTTGCCTGACTTTCGGCCGGTCGCCGGGACGCGGCGTTTAGCTGTTGCGCGGCGGTGGGTTGGTGCCTGTACCGGTGCCTGTCCCGGTTCCTGGCGTGGTGCCATTGGTGGGCGGGGTGGCTGGCGGCGTGGTCGTGCCGTCGGGATTGGTCGTGGTGCCCGGCGCAACGGATGGCGTGGCGGGGGTGGTGGTATCGGGCGTGGTGGTGCCGCTGGTGCCCGAGGTGCCGCTGCCGCCCGTGCCGGGCGTGGTGGCGGGCGCCGTGTTGGGCGTGGCCGCCGGGGCGGTGGTGGACTCATTGTGCTTGTTGCAGCCGCCCAGCAGCGCACACACGATGGCGGTGCCGAGGACAAGCTTGCTGGTGCTAGGGAGTGGGGCCGTCATGATTGTTCCTTTCTCGTTGGAAAGCTGTCGAGGGTGATCGTACCTTGCCAGGCGACCTGCCATGATGCGGGCAGGCTGTCGTAGCAAGGCTGGCATCGCTTGCAAAAATTAGAGTAGGCAGGCGCGCGCAGGTTCACCGGATTTACAAATCAGCGGCCATCGGCGAGGAAAGAGGCAATCCGTTTTGACATGGCGCAAACGCGCCACGTGAACGGGCAGGGCCAGGACAGGACGTCCCGGCCGCTGGCGAGAGCTTATTTGGCGGCAGGGACCTTGCTCACTTCCACTTCCCAATCCACGCCTGACTCAATGTGATGCTTGGCGGCAAAATCGCCCTGGCTGATGGCCACCGCCACGTCGAGCAGGCTGTTCAGGTAGACCAGGGGCTTGCCCTTGGCCACGCCGCCAAACGTGTGCTCGAACGGCGCCGTGACCTTGGCCACTTGTTTGCCCTTGTGCAAGATGCGCACTTGCAGCGGATCATGCAGTTTTACCTGCAATTCGTCGAGCAGCGATTTCGGAATGTTCGTCCAGACATTGCCATATTTCACGTCCAGCACGGGCACGATGCCGCGGATGGTATTGCCGTCGCGCACAGGCTTTTGATACGCAATCTTGACCACGGATTCGCTCGGCAATTGCGGGCCCACCTGTTCATAGCTGATGGCGCCGGACGCCAGGCGCGCACCGACATACGCGTACACGTCGCGGCCATGGAAGGTGTACGACTCGGCGGAGCCGGCCAGGCGGTTGACCTTTTCATCGATTTCGCGCAGTTCGGCCACGCCGTCGCGTTCGGCGATCAGGGTGAACAAGCCATTGTCCGGCCCCACGAAGTAGCGGCCACCCTTGGTTTTCAGCACCACCGACTTGCGATTGGTCCCCACGCCCGGGTCGATGACGGACACGAACACCGTGCCTTGCGGCCAGTAATTGGCCGTCTGGTACAAACGGTAGGCGCCCAGCCAGATGTCGTAGTCGGGAATCTGGTGCGTCAGGTCCGAGATGGTGAGCTTGGGATCGACGCCATAGGCCACGCCATGCATGGCCGACACGGCGCCATCGGCCGTGCCGAAGTCCGTCATCAGCACCAGCGGAGATGCCGCATGCGCAGCGGACAGCATGAGGGCGCTCAGGCAGGCGCCGGCGACGAGGTGGGATATTTTCTTGGTGATCATGGGTTCTTTCCGTGGCCTTAGAAGGTGTAGTTCAGCTTGGCGTAAAAATACGCGCCATTGACGCCGATGGGGTTGATGAAATTGTAGGGCAGGGCGCCGCCATACGTGGCGTTATTCGTTTCACGCACGCGCTGCGGATAGCGGTCGAGGATGTTGTTGCCGCCCACGCTCAAGGTTAGCTGCTTGCTGAGTTTCAATTGACCTTCCAGGTCCAGCGACCAGACGGCGCCAAAACGTTGCGCGGGGATGCCATCGATCAGGGGCGCATCGCTGTCGTACGAGAAATCTTTCAGCTCGCCGAAGCGCGTGGCGCGCGCCTGCACGCCCCAGCCAGCCGCCTGCCAGTCGGCGCCGAGTATCAATTTGCTGTTGGGGGACGCATGTTTGATGCGGAACAAACTCGTCTCCGTCAGCAGGGTCAGACTTGGATCGATGGCGCTCAATGCAGCGGAACTCTGGCGTACCTTGTCGAGGCTGGTCTTGTTCAGGTTTAGCGCCGCGTTCAGGTTCAGTTTGCCTGACGTGAACGCCAGGTCGTGGTTCAGCACCACGTCCAGGCCCTTTGTGCGTGTGTCGAGCAGGTTGGCCAGGTAGGCCACGGACTGGATGTCGCTGCGGCCATTCACGGCCAGATAGGCCGTGACGGCGTCGCTTTGCAAGTCGCTTGAGCGCGTGATGCGGTCGCGGATGCGGATCACGTAGGCGTCCACCGTCACGCTGGTGGCCGCGGCCGGTTTCCAGGCCAGGCCAAGGGACACGTTGGTCGATTTTTCCGGTTTCAGCTGTTGCGCGCCGAAGCTGCGCGCCAGCGGGTCGCTGGCCGGCAGCAAGGCCGCCGTTTGCAAGGCCGTGCCATCGGCGTTGAAGTTCAGCGTGGCAAAGCGGAAACCCGTCTGCACGAGGGCCGGCGCGCGGAAGCTGTTCGACAGCGAGCCGCGCACGAGGAAATTGTCCGTTACTTTATAGCGCGTGGACAGCTTGCCCGTGCTGGCGCTGCCGAAATCGCTGTAATCAGAATAGCGGGCGGCGGCGCCCACCAGCAGGCGGGGCGTGAGGTCGCTTTCCACGTCCGCGTACACGGAGCGGATTTGCCGGCTGCCGTCGTAGGCGTCGGACGGGCGCAAGCCCGGTCCCGCCTGCGCGCCCGGTGGCGCATCCGTGAAGCTGCCGGCCGCGTACGAGGCAGGGTCGCCGGCCGAGCTGGTGTAGGTTTCGCGCATCCATTCGGCGCCCACAGCCAGGCTCAAAGGGGCGGGCAAGCCGATGTCGATGCTGCGCGTGGCATCGAGGTTCAAGGCGTTCTGGCGGAAGTCGAAACCGGCCAGCTTGAAACGCGTGGGGCTGGCAGCGCCCAGCGAGGCGTTGAGGGAGTGGCTCACGCCGTAGTCAAAGCGGTCGCTGCCGTGGCGCGCGCTGGCGTCCCAGTTCCATTCGCCCAAGCTGCCGCGCACGCCGGCCACGATGCTGAGGTCGCGCTTGTCGCCATTGGTGACGGGGCGGTAGCCGTTCGGATACAGGGCCGGTACGTTCGACGGGTCGCCAGGATAGCGGAAGTAGGCGCTGCCGTCCGATTTGCGTTCGTTCAAGGTGGCAAACGAGTACAGGTCCAGGCCGTTGGCCAGGGTGAGCTGGGTGTTGTAGAACAAATAGTTGTTGCGCTGGCGCGAGTCGCCCGACTTGAACACCACCTTGCCGTCGAGCGCCTGGTCGGCCGGCGTGAAGTTGTAGGACGTCCAGCCAGCGTCGCTGGGGCCGGCCCGTTCCGTGGGCGAGCGGCGCCGCGTTTCCGCGCCGAAGCGGAAGAATCCCGCCTCGCCCAGCGGTACGCCATAGTCGGCGTTGACGATGACGGTCTGGCCATCCGTCAGGGTGTGATCGGTCGGCTCGAAATGCGTGTGGTTGGCGCCATAGCTGACGGAGGCGGCGCCGCCCGTGCGGGCTTTTTTCAGCACGATGTTGATCACGCCCGCCACGGCGTCGCTGCCGTACTGGGCGCCAGCGCCGTCGCGCAGGATTTCGATGTGGTCGATGGCGTTGGGGGGAATGGCATTGATGTCGACCGGCACGGTGCCGGCGAAGCTGCTTTCCGTGTCGAGCACGGCGCTCGTGTGGCGGCGCTTGCCGTTGATCAGCACCAGCACCTGGTCGGGCGCCAGGCCCCGCAACTGGATGCCGCGCACGGAGTCCGACGCGCCGCTCGACTCGATGCGGGGGAAGTTGATCGACGGCGACAGGTTTTGCAGGCCCGCGCCCACGTCGCCCGTCGCCAGTGCATTGCTCACTTCGCGCGCGCCGAAACGGTCGATGGGCACGCTGCTGTCGAATACGGTGCGGTTGCGCGCGCGCGAGCCGACGACGGTGACCTGGTCGATGCTGGCGCCGGCCGTTTCATTGGCGCTGCCGGTGGTAGCTTGCGCGTCCTGTGCCCAGGCGGGCGCGGTGCCCAGCATGGCGCAGGCCAGCACGATGGCGCGCAGCGGCGTGGCGGGAAGGGAATGGGGGGCGTATGAGTGGCGCAGGTGCACGGCGGTATCCTTTTAAGCTTGTTCATCTGAAAACAATGGATGGAGCTTAAGGGAGGTTGTTGCCTAGGCGAACGATTCTTTATGGATATGCTTATGGCTGTTGTTTTCATGCCGCGCCGCTCAGGGCGCCAACTCAGGGTGCAAGATCAGGGCGCAAGATCAGGGTGCAAGATTGCGCAGCAGCGCAGGTAACTCGGCCGGGATTTCGCGTGCCAGGTAGCCGAGGATGCCGAAGCGTAAGGCCAGCTGTTCGCCCGCCAGCGCATGCAGGGCGATGCCCCAGGCGCAAGCCTGTTCCAGCGGCGCGCCGCGCGCGGCCAGGCCTGTGATGATGCCGGCCAGGGTGTCGCCGGAACCGGAAATGGCCAGGCCGATATTGCCGCCCGCATGTGTCCAGCTGGTGCCATCGGGCATGGCGAGGACGGTCAGCGCGCCTTTCAGCGCGACGATGGTGTTCCAGCGCCGCGCCGCGTCCGTGGCGCAGGCATGCGGGTCGGCCAGCACGGCGTCTTTCGACATGCCCATCAGCTGGGCCAGTTCACCCGCATGCGGCGTCAGCAGCACGGGCTGCTCGAAGCGGAAGTGCGCGGGCTGGCGCACGACCTGCATGGCGCAGGCGTCCAGGATCAGCCGGCTGTCCGCAAACAGGGGCAGCAGATGGCGCATCAGTTCGCAACTGGCGGCCGTGTCGCACATGCCTGGCCCGACAAGTACGGCATCGACCTTGCCGGCCAGCGGCGCCAGCTGGTGTTGCGCCTCGTGCCGGAAGCCGCCCAGCGCCGTTTCGTCCAGGCCGATGACCCGCGCCTCGGGCATGGCGATGGCCACTTGCGCCGCCACCGAGGCGCCCGTCGCCAGGGTCAGCTTGCCCGCGCCCGCGCGCAGGGCGGCCGTGGCCGCCAGCACGATGGCGCCCGGCATTTCCTCGGAGCCAGCGACGATCAGCAAATGGCCGCGCACTTCCTTGTCGCCATCGGCCCGGGGCATGGGCAGGGGCCAGGAGCGCAGCAGGGAAGAAGTGATGTCGATGGCGTCCATGTATGCCTCCGAAGGATCAGGATTTTGGCGCGGCCGGCATGTCGGGCTGGGCCGTGACTTGTGTGCCGGCCGCTTCCAGCGGCGCGACGAAGTTGCACAGGTCCAGCTGCAGCTTGCCGTGCCTGCCCAGGGCGGGATTGAAGGCGTACGAAGTGACGCCGCAGTTGGGCACGTCGGCCGCCTTGTCGATGGCCAGGATGGCGTGTTCGTCGCAGCGTTCCAGCAGGTAGCGGAAGCAATTGACGATGACCTGGTGGCCGACGATCAGCACCCGTTCTCCCCGGTATTCGCGGGTGATGGTGTCGAGCACGCTGCGCAGGCGCAGGATGACGTCGCACCAGCTTTCGCCGCCCGGCGGGCGGAAATAAAACTTGCCCACGTGCTGGCGCTGCTCGTGCAATTCCGGGTATTTGCTGGCGATGCCGTGCACGGTCAGGCGGTCGAGGATGCCGAATTCCTTTTCGCGCAGGCGCTCGTCGGCCACCACGGAGGCGAGGCTGTCCGCATCGAGGCGCGCCAGCACGGCTTGCGCCGTTTGCTGCGCCCGCACGTACGGCGAATACAGCACGACGGTCGGTCGTTGTTCATGGGGGAGGGTGGCGAACCAGTCGCCGAGGGCTTGCGCCTGGCGCGCGCCCAGCTCGGAGAGGGGGACATCGACATCGCGCTCGGCGATGGCGATCAACAATTGCTTTTCCGCTTCGGCGGCATCGCGCGCCACGTTGCCGGCACTTTGGCCGTGACGCACGATCCAGATTTGCTGCGGCCATTTCTGTTCCATCGCCTTGCGCCTTCCTCTGTATTTATTGTTGATCAATATAGAGGAAAGCGGCAAGGCGCGGCGCGCCGGTGGATACGTTCTTAGGCTGTGTGTTCCGCCTCATCCAGGTCGGGCGCGTCGTCGCTGTTGTAGACGGCCAGGTCGGTTTGCCCCATGACCCGGCTGGTGACGGTGCCGGCCGTGATCGAGCCGCTCACGTTGAGGGCCGTGCGGCCCATGTCGATCAGCGGTTCGACGGAGATCAGCAAGCCGGCCAGCGCGACGGGCAAGTCCATCGCCGACAGCACGATCAGCGCGGCAAACGTGGCGCCGCCGCCCACGCCGGCCACGCCGACGGAACCGATGGTGATGATGGCCAGCAAGGGCAGCAGGAAGCTGATCGTGAAGGGATCGACGCCGACGGTCGGGGCGATCATCACGGCCAGCATGGCCGGATAGATGCCGGCGCAGCCGTTCTGGCCGATGGTCGAACCGAACGAGGCGGCGAAGTTGGCGATGCCTTCCGGCGTGCCCAGACGCTGGGTTTGCGTCTGCACGCTCATCGGGATCGAACCGGCGCTCGTGCGCGACGTGAACGCGAAGGCCAGCACGGGGAAGACTTTTTTCACGAAGCGCAGCGGGTTCAGGCCCACGCCGGCGATGATGGCCAGATGCACGAGGAACATCAGTATCAGCGCGCTGTACGAGGCGACGACGAAGTTGATCAGTTTCAAAATGTCCGTGTAGCTCGACGAGGCGACCACTTCAAACATCAGTGCGAACACGCCGTACGGCGTCAGGCGCAGCACCAGCGTGACCATGCGCATGACGATGGCGTGCGCCACTTTCATGAAGTTCTCGAACGAGGCGAAGATTTCCGGCTTTTTCGCGGCGATGCCCGTGGCCGAAATACCGATGAAGATGGAAAACACCACCACGGCGATGGTCGACGTCTTGCGCGCGCCCGTCATGTCGAGAAAGGGATTGGTCGGCACGAAGCTGACCAGCAGTTTCGGCAGTGACAGGGCTTTTGCCGTTTCCAGCGAGCCTTGCAGCTGTACGCCGCGCGCCACTTCGGCCGCGCTCGACGTCAGTCCCACGGCCGTCAAGCCGAACAGCTTGGCCATCAAAATACCCAGCGCGGCGGCGATGGTCGTGGTGATGAGCAGGGTGCCGATGGTCAGCGCGCTGATCTTGCCCAGCGAACTCGCGTCCTTGAGTTTCAGGATGGCGGAAATGATGGACACCATGATCAGCGGCATGATGATCATCTGCAGCAGTTTGACGTAGCCGCTGCCGACGATGTCGATGTATTCATTGGTGCCGGCGATGATGGGCGAGCCGGCGCCATACAGCCACTGCACGGCCGCGCCGAGCAGCACGCCCAGGCCCAGGCCCGTGAAGACGCGCACGGTAAACGTCGCGTGTTTGCGTTGCTGGTGGAACATGAAGGCGAAGACGAGCAACGCTACGAGCAGGTTCAGGATGATGTTAATTGCCATGAAGGGGCCTTATCTTGGTTTTATTCGAGACTGCACGCAGCACATAAAACTGTACTACAACTGACAGCTGCCCCAGCCCGGGGCGGAAGGGCAAGTACTGTACAGTACTATGGTGGCGTTTTGCGCCATACCGCTGCGAATATTACGCTATATAAATATGCTCCACAGGCATAAGTCTTCCGGCGGATTGTGAAAAATCCAATTTCATGCCAGCATGTTTTGCCTATTTATTAATGTCGTGCCAATTATTTCAAGGAAAAAGATGAATGCTTTAACGGAAGTGCAGGTACTCGATGCGGAAGAACGCTTGCGCCTGGCCATGATGGCCTCCGATGTGGCTGTACTGAATCAGTTGCTGGCCGATGACTTGTTGTTTACCAATCACCTGGGGCACTTGCTGAGCAAGCATGCGGACCTGGCAGCGCACGAGCAGCGCCTGCTGACCATCACGGACTTGCGCGCCTCCGAGCGCCATGTGCGCGTCAACGGCCACGTGGCCGTCGTTTCCGTGCGCATGCAACTGACGGGCAGCTATCACGACGTGGAAACGCATGGCGACTTCCGTTTTACGCGCGTCTGGACGCAGGATGCGGCCGGCGCGCTGCAAGTGACCGCCGCCCATTCCGGCGTCGTGGCTTGAGGAGTACGGTTTAGTGGATCATCGTTCCAAAGGGCAGCTGTTTGAAGCTGTCATCGCCGCCGGCCCGGCCACCCTGGCCGTCGCGGCTGGCTATCCGGTGCTGCTCTACAACCTGGTGCGCACCTGGGCCGACGCCCCGGGCGCCAGTGCGCTGGCCGCGCTGCTGCTGACGGGCGGCGTGTGGGCCTTGCTGGAATTCTGGCGCATCGCGCTGGCGACGGTGGCGCGCAAGGCCTATGCGTTCAACTGGCGCTTCTGGCTGGCCATCGCCGGTTTCCTCGGCTGCTTCGTGCGTTTCGTGCCGGACATGCCTGCCGGACTGATGCTGTTGCTGCTGGTGTTGCCGGCGCTGGCGTGGACGCATTTCATCCTGTTGCAGATCAAACGCCCGCGCGACTTGTAAGTTTTATTCTTCCTCTTCCGCTTCCACTTTCAGCCAGGCTATCCGCCCATTGCCCGCCTCATGCAGGTGAGCGAGCAGGGCGGTGGCCGCCGTTTCAGGCAGGCTGAAGTCGAACAGCACGGCGTCGCCGTGTTCCACGTTCAGCAAGGTGGCGCCGGCGCCGTCGAGTTCGCGGCGCAGCATGCCTTCCATCGCATATGGCACCGTGCAGCGCAGGGTACGCTGGCGCACGATGGCCGTCTTTTCGGCCTGTAATAGCGCTTGCGCCACGCTGTCCGTGTAGGCGCGCACCAGGCCGCCGGCACCCAGCTTGATCCCGCCAAAGTAACGCACGACGGTCGCCAGCACGCCTTCCAGGTCCTGGTGGCGCAGCACGTCGAGCATGGGCCGCCCGGCCGTGCCGCTCGGTTCGCCATCATCGACGGCCGCCGATTGCCCACCCGCCAGCAAGGCCCAGCACACATGGCAGGCGCCCGGATGCTGCGCCTTCAAGTCATTGACCACTTGCTGCGCGCTGGCGCGGTCCGTCATCGGCTGCACGCAACCGATGAAACGGCTTTTCTTGATGATCAGTTCGCTGTGGACGGGAGTGGCAATGGTAAAGGGCATGGGGCAGGGAGATGATGCTGGAATGCCAGCATCATAGAACAAACCGCGCCATCGCTGCCAGCCATTGCGTCGGCAGAACGCAGGAGCTTCGGGTCTATGACGATCTGATGGGACGCTTGTTGATGATAATGTCAGCGTAGACAATTAAAAATTCGATGCACTTGTATCCAACCATGCAGAGAAATATGACAAGGATGACTTTGTACAACGTTCCCCATGCGCTGCGCTTGCTTGCGCCAGCAACGCTATCTTGTACGAATGTAGGTGTTTTTCTGCTGTTGTCTTGCAAGGGCAGGCCTGTGTAGATATCCACTCCCCTTGCCCGGCGATCCATTTCCAGCTTGGCTGCAGCACCAAATGGATGATCGTGAGCGTTGATGCCCGCACCGGCTTGCTCTTGCGGGCTGGCGCCATGGAGGTAATGTGGAATGTGGCGGGAATCGTCGTCGTTCATATTGTTCCGGGTCGGTTGATCATGGCAGGTGATTGCCTGCTTACTGTAGTGGTGCAAGCACGCTGATCCAGGTTGAGTCGGCCAGGAGGTCGAGGATCGGTTGCGCTTCGTCGTGGTATTTCTTGACCACCATTTTTCGCAAAGATGTGCAATTTTTTTCCGCCCGCGCCAGATCGGCAAGCGTACGGCCGCCTTTCAATGGAGACAGACAGATGTCGCGCAACGCCGTTGTGTTTTTTTTGTTGTAAAACAAGTATTGCAAGAGGAATGCCTTGCTCCTGCTAATTGCCCATTGCGTTGCCA
This sequence comes from Janthinobacterium sp. 64, assembly GCF_002813325.1. Lineage (NCBI taxonomy): Bacteria > Pseudomonadati > Pseudomonadota > Betaproteobacteria > Burkholderiales > Oxalobacteraceae > Janthinobacterium > Janthinobacterium sp. 64. The sequence continues at coordinate 5,469,354 of NZ_PHUG01000001.1, forward strand.
TCGGCGATTGTTGATCCAGCGATGCCATGCAAGATGGGCTAATGCGGCAGGCGTAGGCGGAAGCGTTGATACGGTTGAAGCCGGCGCCGTTGTGATCTTTTATGGCCGGATCTTCCATGGTGGACGCAACTGCTAATTCGCTTGCTGGCATCAAGGAGGCAAGCTGGGCCTGACTCATGTAAGTGCTGGCCGGACTCAGTTGATAGTCTGCGCTGATTTGTTGTCCTATCCAGTCAGCGATTCGATGATGTTCGAGCTGTTTGCCGTGGGCGTTGCCGAACATAGTGTGCAGCAGCACTAAAACAATTCCCCCCGCCATGAATATGCCGGAGATAATCTTAGCCAGAAGAAAAAACACGTATTTCATTTCCCCCGGGCGTATCGGATCTCCGCCCAGTCCCGCATTAATAGCATTCATCTGCTGTACATGATTGCGGTTGCCCAGCCATCTCAACTGTTTCTGGTGCCGAGTTTCTGGCGTATCGCCTGGGTCTGGTGTTTCTGGTGCATGGAACATGATGGTGTGCCTCGTATAAGCTGGTGTGAGTGCTTGCTTTGAGGGGGGCATCCAAGATCCCATCGAATATTGCTCGATCACTCCTGGTGCCGCGTCCCGGTGCCTATTTGCCGAGTACTGTCGAGCCACTTTCAGTCTTGGTCAAGCGCATGTTGATCTTATGCATAGTGGAGTATCTGATAATGGATGCCAGCGTATTTAGCAAGAAATATTGCTTTCAAGTACTTATTTCTGCAGGGCGGTCCAGCCTTTGTCTGTTTTGACCATGCGCGTGTTGATGACACGTCCTTCGCCGTTTTCGACATCGCAGTTGTAGCCCGATGGTTCGGCCTTGCTACAGCTGATCACCTTGAACTTGGCAACGATCGCGGGAACGTCGGCCTGTATGAAGTCGGGCTTTTGCAAGGTCAGTTCCCTGGCCAGAGCCTCGCGAATTTCCGTGTCACTGGGTGCACCACTGCAAGCGGACAAGGCTGCAAGAGTTGTGATGAGAGTAATTTTTTTGTACATGATCAAATTTCCAAGTTGTGTGAATCAGCGGGCAAATCAAGCCGGCCTTCATACATGTGCCAGCCTGTTTATCTCTGCCCCATTCTGCTCCCCAGCCTTGGCAGTAACCAGTGTTTTGACATAACCGAATTATTACGTCGTCCAAGTCATTGAAATGAATAGGTTTTTATTTGATCGTGTCACTGCGGAAAGCGATAGTGGCCTGGCCGACGCGCTCGGTGCAAGCTTGCTGCCGCGTCGCTGAGTGGCAGTGATGCGAGACAGGATTGTGGAAATCAGGGCGGCAAAACAAAAAAGCCAACCGCGAACGGTTGGCTTCTCTGAAGTATTTGGTAGGCCGTGCGGGATTCGAACCTGCGACCAACGGATTAAAAGTCCGCTGCTCTACCAGCTGAGCTAACGACCCAAAAACTTTTACAACTGAACTGCGGTAACGCTGTGTCGTATCAGCATGCTTGCATGATGACGACTGAATCTTGGTAGGCCGTGCGGGATTCGAACCTGCGACCAACGGATTAAAAGTCCGCTGCTCTACCAGCTGAGCTAACGACCCAAGGGCGGCTATTATGACGGCCAACGGCGGTTTTGGGAAGGGCGGGGATGGAAAAAACCTTGCGCAGCGCTCGGGGGTGCACTAATATAGGTAGATAGCCTACCTACTTATATATTCCAATGTCCACGACCGAAGACCTTCCCATCCCCGAACGCGCGCTGGCGCTGTCCGATGAATTGCGCACGGCCTTCAAGCGCCTGCTGCGCTCCATGCAGCGCGAAGGGGGCGAGCTGGAAGGCGGCGTGTCGATGATGCAGACCATGCTGCTGGCCCTGATCCACGAGCATCCCGGCATCGGCGTGGCCGCGCTCGCGCGCCTGCAGAATGTGCGCGGTCCCACCGTCAGCGCCCAGGTCAAGTCGCTCGAAGAGGCGGGGCTGGTCGAGCGCGGCGCGCCCGATCCGCAGGACCGCCGGCGTTCGGGCCTGCACGTGTCCGCGCAAGGCCTGGCCATGCTTGAGGCCCTGCGTGCGCGCCGCCGCGATGCGCTGGCGCAGCGCATTGCCCGTCTGACGCCGCAGCAGATCGATGCACTGGAAGCGGCCATGCAGCCGCTGCTTGAGATCGGACAAGCATGAGCGGCCCCGATCACGCCACAGGCGCAGAAAAAAGCGCGGCCAAACCCGTCACCGAGCGCGAAGTGCGCGCCATCTACCTGGGCCTGATGGCCGTGCTGGGCCTCGGTGCGCTGGACCAGAGCATCGTTGCCACGGCCTTGCCGCGCATCGTCGACGACCTGGGCGGCATGGCGCATCTGTCGTGGGTGGTGACGGCGTACGTGCTGGCCTCGACGGCCACCATGCCGCTGTACGGCAAGCTGGCCGACCAGTACGGCCGCCGCCCCATGATCTTTACGGCCTTGCTGACCTTTCTGCTTGGTTCCGTGCTGTGCGGGTTGGCGCAGAACATGACGGAGCTGATCATCTTCCGCGCCATCCAGGGCCTCGGTGCGGGCGGCTTCATGCCGCTGGCGCAAATCATCATCGGCGACATCGTGCCGCCGGCCGAACGGGGCAAGCGGCAAGGCATGGTGCCCATCGTGTATGCCGTCACCAGCGTGCTGGGGCCCGTGCTGGGCGGCGTCATCACGGATGCCTGGTCGTGGCACTGGATTTTCTATGTCAACCTGCCCATCGGCGCGGCTGCCTTTGTCATCATCGCGCGCGCCATGCGCAAGCCCGTGCGCACGCATGCGCACCAGATCGATTATCTGGGATCGGCATTGCTGACGGGCGCCATCACGGCGGCCCTGCTGGTGCTGGCGCTGGGCGGCACCGAGTGGCCGTGGGATGCGCTGGCCATCAAGGTGTGCGGCGGTGTCGCCGTGCTGCTGGGCATCTGGCTGGCCTTCCACGTGGGCAGGGTCGATGAACCCGTGCTGCCGCCCGACCTGTTCGAGAACCGCACCTTCAATATCGCCAGCCTGGTGATGGCCGTGACCTTCATGGGCCTGATGGGCGCCAGCGTCTTCTTTCCCCTGTTCTTCCAGTTGGTGATGGGCACGAGTCCCGCGCAGTCCGGCGTGATGACGGTGCCGATGATGGTGGGGCTGGTGGCGTCGTCGATCTTCAACGGCCGCGTGCTGTCGCGCTCGGGCAAGTACAAAATGGTGCAGGTGGCGGGATTGGCCGTGGCGCTGCTGGCGTTTGCCGTACTGGCCTGGGGCATGGAAACGTCGCGCGGTTACTGGGTCATCGAGCCGGCCATCTTCCTGCTCGGCACGGGGCTGGGACTGGTGATGCCGAACATGACGATTGCCGTGCAAAATGCCTTGCCCCTGGCGCGCCGCGGCGTGGGCACGGCCATGCTGGCCTTTTTCCGCTCGCTGGGCGGCTTGCTGGGCGTGACGGCGTCCGGCGCCATCCTCGCGCATCAATTGCACAAGCACGGCGTGGAAGCCGTCTCGGCGCTGGGCGCGCAGGCGGCGACGCAGACGGTGGAGGTCTACCGTCATGCGATCGCCAGCGTGTTTGGCGCCGGCGCCGTGCTGCTGCTGGTGGGACTGGTCTTCCTGCTGTTCCTGCCGGAACTGCCCCTGGAGGGGCATCCGGCAGCGGTCAAGGACGATCAGTAGCGTTCGAGCCAGTGCGCGTACGGCGCTGGCAGGGTCCACGAGGCGCGTTCCACGCCGAGTTCCTTGGCGGCAAAGTATGCCCAGTGCGGATTGGCCAGGTGCGCCTTGCCGACCATCACCACGTCGAGCTGCTCGTCCTTGACGACGCGCTCGGCAATGGCTGGCGTGCCGAAGCCCCAGGCGGACGAGACGGGCACACCCGCCTCCGTGCGCACGCGCTCGGCGATCGGCCCCATGAAGGCCGGGCCCCATGGAATCGACACGTCGGGAATGGTAAAACCCATGCTGACGCTGAGCATATCCATGCCAGCATCCTTGAACTGGCGCACGAGGCCGATCGATTCGAGCAGGGTTTGCTCATCGCGGCCGTCGAATTCCAGCACGCCAAAGCGGATCGTCAGCGGCAGGTGCTCGGGCCATACTTCACGCACGGCCTTCAAGGTTTCCAGCAGGAAGCGGCTGCGGTTTTCCAGGCTGCCGCCATAGATATCATCGCGCTGGTTCGAGTGGGCCGAGAAAAAGCTTTGCGCCAGGTAGCCGTGGGCGAAGTGCAGTTCCAGCCATTCGAAGCCCACTTCGCGGGCGCGCACGGCGGCGTCGACGAAGTTCTGTTGCACGCGGGCGATATCGTCGAGGTCCATGGCGCGCGGCACTTTCGGCAGGCCGCCGCCAAAGGCGATGGCGGACGGCGCGATGGTTTGCCAGCCGCGCGCGTCGCCTTCAGCAATATGGTCGTCGCCTTCCCATGGGCGGTTGGCGCTGGCCTTGCGGCCCGCGTGGGCGATCTGGATGCCGGGCACGGAGCCGGCCGCCTTGATGGCTTTGACGACGGGCACGAACGCTTGCGCCAGGTCATCGTTCCAGATACCCGTGCAGCCGGGCGTGATGCGGCCTTCGGGCGCCACGGCCGTCGCTTCGACGATCACCAGTCCCGCGCCGCCACGGGCCATGCCCGCATAATGCGACAGATGCCAGTCGTTGGCGACGCCATCGACGGCCATGTACTGGCACATGGGCGGCACGGCGATGCGGTTGCGCAGGGTGACGTTTTTGAGGGTGTAGGGCTGGAAGAGGGCGGACATGGTGGCCTTTGTGTGTGTTGGTAGAAATGGTGGGAAGTACTGATTCGGTAGTTCGTAAATATTCGAAGAATGGAATTAGTATAGCGCATGCTGTATGATTCTGCTCATGCGCCCACACAAACATCCTCCCGCCAGCGAATTCGTGCTCGAAAGAGTGCTGTACGCCTTGAGCGATTCCATCCGCCTCGACATCGTGCGCCACCTGGCCCGAGTCGACGCGGCCGCTTGTGGCGACCTCGACGGCGGGCGGCCGAAGTCGACCGTTTCCCACCATTTCAAGGTCTTGCGCGAAGCGGGCCTGGTCTACACGGAAAACGCGGGCACGACGCACATGAACACCCTGCGCCGCGCCGATATCGAGAGCCGTTTCCCCGGCCTGCTCGATGCCATCCTGGCGCAGCAGCCATTGGCGCCCGCATCGCCGGACGCGGACGGGCAGCGAGTTTAGCCGCCTGCCGTGCCCCGCCATTTGCCAGGCTCGGCTATCATGTCGGCCTTTCGGTAAATCCTCGGCCGCGCGCCTGTTGCGCGATGGGCTGGCGACACTACCTGGCACGGCAAGGATAGGGAATGACGGCAGCAGCAGTGGTAGTACAGGCGGACCTGGCAAGTCGTCCGCAGTTTGGCTGGATCAATGGTTTGAAGGCGGGCGCGGCGCAGTTGATCGTATTGCACCACCTGGCGTTTTACGGGCCCATGTCCGATTACGTGCAGCCCCTGTGGCCCGAGTTGCTGGGCTGGCTGGGCGGCAGCGCGCGCATCGCCGTGCAAGTGTTTCTCGTCATCGGCGGCTTTCTGGTCGCCAAATCCCTCTCGCCCGCCGGCCGTCCCGGCATTGCTTCCCCGCTGCAAGCGATCTGGCGCCGCTATGCCAAGCTGGCGCCGCCTTTCCTGGTCGCCACCGTGCTCGCCGCAGTGATTACCCCAGTGGCCGGCATCTGGATGCTGCACGACTCCATGTCGGCCGCCGTCACCCTGGGCCAGCTGAGTGCCCATGCCTTGCTGCTGCACGGCGTGCTGGGCTATGAATCGCTGTCGGCCGGCGCCTGGTACGTGGCCATCGATTTCCAGCTGTACCTGCTGACGGTATCGCTGCTGTCGCTGGGCGGCCGCGTGGCGGGCCAGCGGCGCGGACACTGGTTGATGCCGCTGGCCATCACCGTGGGCATCACTTTTTCCTTGCTGTATTTCAATCTCGACGCGGACTGGGACAATTGGGCGCCATATTTCTTCGGCAGCTATGGCCTGGGACTCATGGCCTGGTGGGCCAGCGACCCGGCCCGCAAACCGGGCGCCATGGTCGTGCTCATGGCCATGATGGCGGCGCCCGTCCTGCTGGCCCTGGCCGTCGACTATCGCAGCCGCATCGCCCTGGCCCTGGTCGTCGCCTGCGCCCTGATCCTGTTCGGCCGCGCCCGTACGCCATCGCACGGCGGTGCCTGGAACATCGTCAACACTCTGGGCCGCATCTCGTATGCAGTCTTCCTCGTGCATTTCCCCGTCAGCCTGCTGGTGAATGCCTTGTTTATCACGTATGTACCGCTCGAGCCGGAGTGGCAGGCGCTGGGCATGTTGACGGCCTGGGGCGCCAGCCTGGCGGCCGGCGCCGCGTTTTACCGCTGGGTGGAGGTGCCGCTGGGGCGGGTGATGGGTGGCGTGGTGGCGCATCTGGCCGGGCGGCCAGCGCTGGTGTCGCGCTAAGGACGGCGATGTAGCTGTCCCATTGGCGCCCTTGCCCGTGAAATAGGGCTGGCTGTTTCTATTATTTGTTACTACAATAAATAATGAGGATCACTTTTGATGCTGCCAAGCGTGAAAAGACGCTCAGGGAGCGTGGTCTCGACTTTGCGCGTGCGCACGAAGTGTTTGACGGGCTCACCATTACGCTGCCGGACCAGCGCCAGGACTACGGTGAACCCCGCTTCATCACTGCAGGCTGGCTCGACGAGCGTCTGATTGCATTGGTCTGGACGCCGCGTGGCCTGGCGCGCAGAATCATCAGCATGAGGAAGGCAAATGAACGCGAAATCAACAAATACAAGCAAGGCCTGGGTTGATCCCGACGATGCGCCTGAATTGACGGACGGTTTTTTTGAGCAAGGCGTCTGGCAAGTGGGCGAGAAGCCCGTTTCCCGTCCCGAGGCGCAGCAAGAAATGGCGCGTCGTCGCGGCAGGCCTGCTGGTAGTGGTGGCAAAGTCAGCACGACCATACGCTTCGACGCGGAGATCATCGATGCTTTCAAGGCCACCGGCGATGGCTGGCAGACGCGCATGAATGATGCGTTGAAGGAGTGGCTGCGGGCGCGGCGGGTCTAGAAAACAAAAAAGCCAACCGCGAACGGTTGGCTTCTCTGACGTATTTGGTAGGCCGTGCGGGATTCGAACCTGCGACCAACGGATTAAAAGTCCGCTGCTCTACCAGCTGAGCTAACGACCCAAAAACTTTTTACAACAACTTCGGTAACACTGTGCCGTAAAAAAATGCTTGCTGGTACAACTCGCAAGCAGATCAGTACTGCGTATTCGTGGTAGGCCGTGCGGGATTCGAACCTGCGACCAACGGATTAAAAGTCCGCTGCTCTACCAGCTGAGCTAACGACCCGAAGAAGGAAGATTATAGGGGGTGCCCGGGATTCTGTCAAACCTAACGGGCAACTTTTTCCCCGCTTTTACTTTTTACCGCCCCGTTCCTTGGCCGCCTGGGCCGCGCTGGAGTCCGGGTAGCGCGAGATCAGCGCGTTCAGCGTCTTGGTCGCGTTCGGCTTGTCTTTCAGCTCCGTGTAGCAGCTGGCGATGTTGAGCATGGCGTCGGGCGCTTTCGGGCTGTCCGGGTAGTGTTTCAGCACTGCCTGCTGGGCCGTGATGGCGCTCTTGCAGTCGCGCTGGGCGTAATAGGCGTTGCCCAGCCAGTATTGCGCGTTGGCCGCGTAGGCCGATTCCGGATAGCGTTTCACAAAGGCGTCCAGGGCCGTGACGGCGCCCTTGTAGTCGCCCGACTTGAACAGGCCGAACGCGGACTCGTACGCGCTTTGCTCGGACACGCCCACGGCCGCTTCCTGGCCATCGATGGTGACCTGGCGCGGCTCGAGCTTGCGCAGGCGCGCGTCGATGTCGGTGTAGAAATCCTTCTGGCGCTTTTGTACATTCGTCAGGTCGTTGCCCAGCACTTCGATCTGGCCGCGCAGGCGGGCGATCTCTTGCATGGTCTGGTCGTGCTGGTTGATCAGGCTCAAGGTGCTGGTCTTGTCCGCCTTGGTGTCAACGCGGCTGTTCAGGTCGCGCGCCATGGCGTCCACCTTGGCGCGCAGCTCGATGATGGCCTTGCGTGCTTCGTCGTCATCGAACAGGGCGGCATTGGCGTGCAGGGGCAGGTAGGCAAACGCGGCCATCAAGGCGGCGGCGACGCCGGCTTTCGAGAATGTCATCATGGGTCGGGCTTTCTAAGGTTACGCAAACATGCAAACGGGGCGCCGGGCGGTGAATCACCGCGCTGCGCCCCATTATTATGCCTATGACTGGCCAGTTAGGTAAGCGTCAATGCTGCCGCGCTCACCCGTCAACATCAATAAACGATGTCAGCGCGGCGGTTTTCTGCCCATGCTGCTTCGTTGCTGCCTTGTGCTTTAGGCTTTTCTTTGCCCAGCGACACGGCTTCCATCTGGCCTTCTGGTACGCCCAGAGCTGCCATCGACTTGCGCACGGCTTCAGCACGTTTCTGGCCCAGGGCCAGGTTGTACTCAGCGCCACCGCGTTCATCGGTGTTACCTTGGATCAGGATCTTGCGGCTAGGCGTTTTCACCAGGTAGCCAGCGTGGTTTTGCACAACTGCGGTGTCTGCTTCGCGCACGACGTATTTGTCGAAGTCGAAGTAGATGCTGCGGTTAGCCAGCACGCCTTTTGGATCGTCCAGTGGGTCGACCGATGCGGTCGTCACTGGCTGAACTTGACGGGTGTCAACTGGAGCGACGACTTTTTCAGGAGCGCGCTCAACCACTGGGGTCTCTGCTACTTTGACTGGGGTGCTGCAGGCGGACAGCAGGGCTGCGGTAGCGGCGATGAAAGCCAAACTTTTAAAGTTACTCATTTTTATTCTCCGGGTCATGGTTAAAGGTGAAACTGTACAGCATTTACTTCATGAAAGGACCCCAGGTGGGCTCCTTGATATTGCCAGCTTGCGTAGTCAAACGCTGTTTGACGCGGCCATCCACCGATACCACTGCCAGCGACTTGCGTCGTCCGGATTCGGTCGCGTACATGATATATTTCCCGTTGGGCGAAAAGCTCGGTGATTCGTCGTTGGCGGTGTCCGACAGGCGCAGTTCCTGGCCACTAGCCAGGTCGAGCGCGTAGAGCTGGAAATTGCCGTCGCGACGGGAAATATAAGCGAGAGTCTTCCCGTCGGACGAAATCCGCGGGCTGATGTTGTAGGAGCCGCCAAACGTCACGCGCTTGGCTTCGCCACCGCTGCTCGACATGCGGTAGATCTGTGGTCCGCCGCTGCGATCGCTGGTGAAGTAAATGCTTTGGCCATCGGCCGAGAATTGCGGTTCCGTATCGATGCCGCTGCTGTTGCTGACGCGGCGCAAGCCGCTGCCGTCGGCATTGACGGTATAGACCTGGGTATGGCCGTCGCGCGACAGGGCCACGGCCAGGCGTGCGCCGTCCGGGCTCCAGCTGGGCGCCGAATTGCTGCCTTTTTCATTCGACACGATGGTGCGCTGGCGCGTCACCAGGTTTTGCACGTAGACGATCGGTTTTTTCTTTTCAAACGATACATACGCGACCTTGGTGCCATCCGGCGACCACGACGGCGAAATGATCGGCTCGTTCGAGCGCAGGGCAACCTGGATGCCTTCGCCATCGGCGTCGGCGATTTCCAGCCGGTATTCGCGGCCCGATTGCGTGACGTAGGCGATGCGCGTGGCGAACGCGCCTTTGACGCCCGTCAGTTTCTCATAGATGTCATCGGCGATCTTGTGCGCCAGCAAGCGGTTGAACTGCGGCGCGGCCGCATTGTTCATGCTGGAAATCTGCGCGCCCTTGATGGTGTCGAACAGCTTGTAGCGCACGTCCAGGCGGCCATCGGCCATGCTTTGCACGCTGCCGGCCGCCAGCGCGTCGGCGCCGCGCGACTTCCACTGCTCGTAGCTGACGGGCGCCGTTTCCGATACGGGCGCATCGGCGTCGATCAGCTTGAACACGCCGCTGCGCGCCAGGTCGGCCTTGATAATGCCCGACAGCGATTGCGGCGCCGCCGATTCATTGACGAAGCTGGCGACAGCCACCGGAATCTGGTTGCTGCCGATCCCCGTAATCTCCACGCGCAGCTGCGCCTGGGCGCCTGAGGCTCCCAGCATCAGGCCGGCGCAGAGCACGACATAGCTCATTTTTTTCATGGTCATCATTTAGGCAAATCCTTCATCTCGAATATGAGTTCAATCTCGCGTTCCACGGTGCCGTCTTTTTTCTTCGGCAGTGGCGAGGATTTATTAATGGCGTTTTCCACCGAGCTGTCATACGCCGGCAGACCGCTGCTTTTAATCTTTCGGACCGAAATAATTTCCCCAGTTGGCAGTTGCTCGATCTTGAACACGGCGCGCGGGTTGCCCGGCACGTCCGTGCTACCGCTGTACGCGATATTGCTCTTGATCTTGCTCGTCAGGGCAGCGACATAGCCGCTGTCCTTGCGTGGCGCGGTCGCTTTCGCGGCCGTGCCCGTTGTGCCATTGCCTGCCTGCGCCATCATCCGCTTCATGTCATCGGCACGCAATTTGTCGGCTGCGGCTTTTTCCGCCGCCGCTTTCTTGGCCTTGGCCGCTTTTTCCGCTGCGGCTTTTTTATCGGCCAGTTCTTTCTCGGCTTTTTCTTCCGCCGCTTTTTCTTTGGCTTCCTTGGCTTTCTCCAGCTTGTCGGCTTTTTCTTTTTCCAGCTTGTCAGCCTTGTCTTTTTCTTTCTGCTTCTGCTTTTCCAGTTCGCGCTTTTCTTCTTCGCGTTCCTTCAATTCCTGCTTGCGGCGTTCTTCCGCTGCCGCTTTTTCCTTCTCTTCCTTCAGTTTGGCCTTCTTGCGTTCCAGGGCGATCTCCGCCTCGCGCAGGTCGACCTTCGGCTCGGGCGCGGCCACCGGCGGCGGTGGCGGCGGGGCCGGCTGTTCCACTTGCGGTTGCGGCGGCGTTGGTGTCGGCTCCGGTTCCGTCGCCACTTCAGGCGGCGGCGCGGCCGTCTGCACCTTCATATCCCACACTTCCGCTTCGACGGCGACAGGTTCCGTATTTTGCCAGTGTACGCCCACCCACAGGAAAAACAGCAGGCCAAGGTGCATCGCCAGCGCCAGGCCCAGCGAGGGCCAGCGGCTGCGTTCGCGCGGCACGCTGTAAGGCTTGCCGAGTACATGGTCGATTTGTTTGGTCTGCAAAGTCTGGTCTATCTAAAAACGGTCAAGTCTGGAAACAGGATGCTGCGCTTACTTGGTGGCCAGGCCGACTCTGGTAATGCCCATCTTTTTCGCTTCCGAAATGAGCTGGATCACATCGTCGTACTTGCTTTCCTTGTCGCCCGCGATCATCACGGGATAATCGGGATTGCTTTCATGCAAACCGCGCAGCTTGCGCAGCAGGGCGTCGCGGTTCGGTTCCGTTTCCGGCGACAGCTGTTCTTTGCCGATGACGCCGATCGACAGCGAACCATTCGGCTTCAGCACGATCTGAATATAGTCATCGGGCGGTTTGGCCGACTTTTCCGCGTTGGGCAAGTTCACCACGCTGGGATTGTTCGACGACGGCATCACCATGAAAATGATCAGCAGCACCAGCATCACGTCGATATACGGCACGACGTTGATTTCGGACTTGAACTTGCGGCCACGGCCACCGCGCATGCCGCCGCTATTGAATGAGGAACCCATGGATCTTGCTCCCTCTTAGCGCGACTGGCGCTGCAAGATGTTGGAGAATTCCTCGACGAAGCTTTCGAAGCGGATCGCCAGGCGGTCGATGTCATGCGAAAAACGGTTGTAGGCGACGACGGCGGGAATGGCGGCGAACAGGCCGATGGCGGTGGCGATCAGCGCTTCGGCGATACCGGGCGCGACGGCAGCCAGGGTGGCTTGCTGCACATTGGCCAGGCCGCGGAAGGCGTTCATGATGCCCCAGACGGTACCGAGCAGGCCGATGTAGGGCGAAACGGAGCCGACGGAGGCGAGGAAGGCCAGGTGCGATTCGAGCACGTCCATTTCGCGCTGGAAGGCGGCGCGCATGGCGCGGCGTGCGCCGTCGAGCACGGCGCCCACGTCCAGCGCTTCGCGCGAACCGTACGATGCCTTGCCCTTGATGAATTCGCCCATGCCGGCGTCAAAAATGCGGGCCAGCGCGCCGCTCTGGTCGCGGTTGCCGCTGGCATTCTGGTGCAGCGCATGCAGGTTGCCGCCGGCCCAGAAGCTGCGTTCGAATTCGATGGTTTGCTTGCGCGCCTGGCGCACGGCAAACATCTTGCGGAAAATGTAAGTCCAGCTGGTCAGGGAAATCAGCAGCAGCAGGGCCATGATCAGTTGCACGATCAAATGGGCATTGGAGATGAGCGCGAGGAAAGAAAGATCTTGTGTAACGTTCATTGGCTGGCAGTCTGTTGGGTGAATTGTCCGGGGGTGGCGGGTAGGGCTCAGGCGGCGCGCATGCGGACCGCCACTGCATCGGGCACGGCGCGCGGGCGCAATGCCGAGTCGACGCAGCCGATCTTGACGCGGGCCGTGTTCAGCAGGCGGTCGCCGCACCAGGCTTGTTGCAAGAAAACGATGGAGGCACGCCCCATTTTTTCTATGCTTAAGGTTAATCTTACCGTGTCATCGAGCCTGGCTGGCGCATGATAGTCGGCGTTGACGCTTTTGACAACGAACATTGCGTCGTGCTGTTCCAGCAATTCCTGCTGGCCAACGTCGATGGCGCGCAGCCATTCGGTGCGCGCGCGTTCGAAGAATTTCAGGTAATTTGCGTAATAGACGATGCCGCCGGCGTCGGTGTCTTCATAGTAGACACGTACGTTCCAGGTAAAGACTGAAGGCATGTTTATTGCGCCAGTAGTGAGATTGAGCAACATTTTACGCGATTTTTCTTCTTGTGACTGTGGGCGCTTGCTGGAAAGCCATGCAAAAGCTGCATATAAGTTGCACCGCAGCATTGTAAAACGGAGGGCTGCAATGGCAAGTCCCGTAACATACGCTTACATACCGCAGCAAAGTTTACGTCCAGCTTAAGACTGCGGACCGGCGTTGCCCCGGGCGGCGATTATAGCCGCACGCTTGCATTCCTTGCTCAATCCGGGTACTTAACTTACAATTTGTCTTCCATTACGTCTCACGTGACTGGCGAAAAGTCGGGCGATCTCCATGAGTGGCGATCGGCAAACCGGCGAAAGGTGGGCACCCACCGGGAAATGTGAGATTTTTCATCAGCCGTTCGCCTGGGTAGCCACTATGGAAAAGCACGAAGAGGCTGCCTGTCCAATGTTGTTATTCACTTAACGCCGGCTCCCCTCATTCGATCCAACCTGCCAGTACAAGCACCCTCATACTTGGAGTTTTTACATGTTTGCAAAAGATCACAACCTCGCCAACGTCGATCCTGAATTGTTCGCCGTCATTCAAAAAGAGAACACGCGCCAGCACGACCATATCGAACTGATCGCGTCGGAGAACTACACGTCGCCAGCCGTAATGGAAGCGCAAGGCTCGCAGCTGACGAATAAATATGCCGAAGGCTATCCAGGCAAGCGTTACTACGGCGGCTGCGAATACGTCGATGTGGCCGAGCAACTGGCCATCGACCGCGTGAAACAGCTGTTCGGCGCCGAATGCGCGAACGTGCAGCCGAACTCCGGCTCGCAGGCGAACCAGGGCGTGTTCTTCGCCATGTTGAAACCAGGCGACCTGATCATGGGCATGTCGCTGGCCGAAGGCGGCCACCTGACCCACGGCATGCCGCTGAACATGTCCGGCAAATGGTTTGACGTTGTATCGTATGGCTTGACGGTGGAAGAAGACATCGACTACGAGGCGATGGAACGCCTGGCCCGCGAACGCAAGCCAAAGCTGATCATCGCCGGCGCGTCCGCGTTCTCGAAAAAGATCGACTTCGAACGCTTCGGCAAGATCGCCAAGGAAGTGGGCGCCTACTTCATGGTCGACATGGCCCACTACGCCGGCCTGATCGCCGCCGGCCTGTACCCGAACCCGGTGCCGTTCGCCGACTTCGTCACCTCGACCACGCACAAATCGCTGCGCGGCCCCCGTGGCGGCATCATCCTGATGAAGGCCGAACACGAAAAAGCCATTAACTCGGCCATCTTCCCCGGCATCCAGGGCGGCCCGCTGATGCACGTGATCGCCGGCAAGGCTGTTGCCTTCAAGGAAGCGCTGAGCCCTGAATTCGTCGAATACCAGAAGCAAGTGATCAAAAACGCCGACGTACTGGCGAAAACCCTGATCAAGCGCGGCCTGCGCATCGTGTCCGGCGGCACCGAATCGCACGTCATGCTGGTCGACCTGCGCGCCAAGAACCTGACGGGCAAGGAAGCCGAAGCCATCCTCGGTTCCGCGCACATCACCTGCAACAAGAACGGCATCCCGAACGATCCGCAAAAACCATTCGTCACCTCGGGTATCCGCCTGGGCAGCCCGGCGATGACGACGCGCGGTTTCAAGGAAGCGCAAGCGGAAGAAGTGGGCAACCTGATCGCCGACGTGCTGGACAATCCGCATGACGCCGCCACCATCGAGCGCGTGAAAGCGGCCGTGAAAGTCCTGGCCGACGCGCACCCTGTGTACGCTGCATAATTATTTGTCCAGAATGTGTCATACGGAGTAAGATTCTGTATGACACATTCCTTCGTGCCCAAGGGCGCCCGGAGTGATTCGGGCGCCCTTTGCACAAGGGCGGCGATTTCCCGTAATTATTACTATAAAGTTGTAGCCAGCCCATGAAATGTCCATTTTGCCAGCACGGCGACACCCAGGTTCTCGATACGCGCGTATCGGAGGAAGGGGATGCCATTCGGCGCCGCCGCCGCTGCGGCAAATGCGACAAGCGTTTTACCACCTACGAGCGCATTGAACTTATCATGCCGGCCGTCGTCAAAAAGAATGGCAGCCGGACGGAGTTCGCTGCGGATAAGTTGCGCGGCAGTTTGATGCTGGCCTTGCGCAAGCGTCCCGTCGCGGCCGCCTCCGTGGATACGGCCATCGCCTCCATCCAGGAAAAACTGCTGACCAGCGGCTTGCGCGAAGTCGATTCCGGCTATATCGGCGAACTCGTCATGCAGGAATTGAAGCGCCTGGACAAGATCGCCTACATCCGCTTTGCCTCCGTCTACAAGAACTTCGAAGACCTGGCCGAATTCCAGGACGCGATCGCCGAAGTGGGGCAGGCGCGCAAGCCCTGACCTTCGCCCTGACGTTCGGCTTCTTGCTCACCTTCTTGCTCGCCTTCTTGCTCACCACGCCCAGGTTCGCCTGGCAAGCGGCCTGATCAACACCAACGCTGTTCTTCTCACCTTATCGCCGTGCTGTTTGCGCCAGCGCAGACCCGGCTTTTTGCGCGCGCCTATCTTGTAGCTGGGCCGCCTGTTCCTGCGACTCTGTCTGCGGAAGGGAGTAGCGCATGGGCAAGAGCGGTCGCACTATGTTTCCTGCGGGTGGCAGCAGCCTCGTCGAGGTGCTGGTGTCGCTGCTGCTGTTGGCGCTGGGTCTCCTCGGTGCCAGCATTTTGCAACTGAACTCCCTGCGTGCGCGCCATGAGTCGGCGCTGTTGTCGGCGGGCGTGCAACTGGCCGCCGGCATGGCCGAACGCATGCGTGCGAACAGCGTGCTCATGAACGGCCCCGATACGGGCAATCCCTACCTGAACGTGGCCTACGCGGCGGCGGACGGCGCCGACGCTGGCGGCGGCGCGCCTGACTGTTTTGGTACTGCCGCCTGCAGCGCGGCCGAGCTGGCGCAATTCGACATCGCCGAGTGGAAACAGCAACTGCATGCGGCCTTGCCCGGCGCGCGCCTGCATATCTGCCGCGATGCGCCCGCCTGGGACGCCGCCGCGCAAGGCTTGCACTGGGCGTGCAGCGGTGGCAAGGGCGCGCCCATCGTCATCAAGCTGGGCTGGCGCGGCCGACAGCCCGATGGCTCGCCCGCTGTGAATGGGGCGGGCGAGTCGCTGCCCCGGCTCGCATTCCAGCTGGGCGGAGGCGGCGCATGAACACGCTCTTGCACCGGCATCGCGGCATGAGCCTGGTCGAATTGCTGGTGGCCCTGTCGCTGGGCGCGCTGCTGATGCTGGCGGCCAGTAGCGTGCTGCTGGCCGCCAGCGGCAGTTATGGCGACCAGTCCGCCAGCGCGCGGCTCGACGACAACGGCCGCTATGCGCTCGACACCATCGCCCGCGCCGTGCGCCAGACGGCGTACGTGAACTGGGACAGCAGCGCCGCGCCCGTCGCCCATGCCGATTTTGACAGCGCCAACGTCGCCGGCCTCGACGCGCACAGCCTGGGCAAGAACAGCGAGGGCATCAGCGGCGCGCTGCCCGGCGCCCTGCATGGCAGCGACGTGCTGGCCCTGCGCTATTACGGCGCCGGCAAGGAAGAGGGTGGCGATGGTTCCGTGCTCAATTGCGCGGGCTTCGGCGTGGGCGCCGCGCAAACGCAGGCGCAGCGGGGCTGGAGCATTTTCTATGTGGCGCAAGGTGCCGATGGCGAGGGTGAATTGCGTTGCAAATACCGTGGCGCGAACGGCTGGGGCGCGGACGCCGTCATCCGTGGCGTCGACGGCTTCCAGGTGCTGTATGGCCTCGATACGGATACGCCGCCCGATGGCGTGGCGAACCGCTATGTCAACGCCAGCGCGCTTGACGCTTACGATGCGGCGCTGGTGCTGGTGGGGGCGGATGCGGCCGCGCGCCAGCGCGATTTGCACCGCCGCACGCACTGGAAGCGCGTGGCCAGCGTGCGCGTGGCCTTGCTGTTGCATGGCGAGGCGGGCCAGGCGGACAAGATGGCGGAACTGGGGCCGGCGCAGTTCGACCTGTTCGGCAAGGCGTATGCTGAGGCGCACGGCGCAGGCGATATGGGCGTGCGCATCGCGCGCGCGTCCTTGCCTGTAGCAACGCGCTCGCGGCTGCGGCAACAGGTGCAGACGAGCATCATGCTGCGCAACGGGCCGGCCTAGGCGGGCGGCGCGATGGCTGGCGCGGGCGTCCGCCGTTGTTCAGGCTGCTGCGTTTCTGGCGGACAAGGGCGTGGCGCCACCCTCGTGTATGTGCTGTGCCTGCAGGTGATCATCTTGCTGCTGGGCATATCGGCGGCGCAGATGGCCTTGCAGGGCGAAAAGGCGGCGCGCGGTGAGCGCGACCGGCAGATCGCGTTTCAGGCGGCGGAGGAGGCATTGGTGGATGCGCAGAACGATATCGAAGGTTCACCGGGCGCGCCCGGGCGCAGCAGCCTCTTCGCGCCAGGCAGCGCGGCCGGGTTCGCGGACGGCTGCGGGGAAGGGGGCGCACTGGGTCTGTGCCTGCCCGCATCCCCGGACGCGCCGGCGCTCTGGTTAAGTACGGACCTCGATGGCGCCGAAGGTGCCAGCCGCACCGTGCCGTATGGCCAGTTCACGGGCGCCGTCATGCAGACGGGGCAGGGTTTCCTGCCGTCGCGCCGGCCCCGCTACCTGATCGAACTGCTGCCGTTCCACCCGCCCGGTGCGCAGGCCACGGCCGTGGCTGGCGGCCTGGCGACGGAAAGCTATGTGTACCGCATCACGGCCATCGGTTTTGGCGCGCAGGAAAGCACGCAAGTCGTGCTGCAAAGTTACTATCGCAAGCAGGCGGCGGGAGCGGGGCCATGAGGGCTTTGTCGTTTGCCTGGCTGCTGCTCGGCTGGATTTTCCTGGCTTGCGGCGGCGCCCTTGCTGCGGCCGCACCTCCCGTGACGCTGGCGCGGGCCGACGCGGGCTTGCACGGCGCCAGGGTGCCGCCGAACCTGCTGCTCAACCTGTCGCTCACGCATGCGGCGGCCGCTGCCGCGCATGGCGGCGACTATGCGCCGCAGCGCGAGTACGCAGGGTACTTCCATGCGCGCATGTGCTACAGCTATCCGTACCGCAGCAAGGACGGCGACATGCTGCCGGACTTGCGCGTAGCGACCGCTTACTTCTCCGTGCTGAAGCCGGCCGATGCGCTGCACGGCTGCGGCGGCGACAGTTTTAGCGGCAATTTTCTGAACTGGGCCAGCACCAGCATGCTCGACATCGTCCGTGTTGCTCTGACGGGCGGCGACCGCGTCATCGACGAGGTGCGCAAGACGGTGCTGCAGCGCGCCTGGCTGCCCGATGCGGATAGCCCCATCGACTTTTTTGCGCACCCCGTCTTTTTTCCGCGCAAGGTGCTGCACGGCGGCGTGGCGGCGGCGACACCGTTTGCGCTGGCGCAACTGGCCATCGTTTCCTGCCGCAACCGCCTGCTGTTCGGCGACGCCAGCTTGCCCCCGGGCGGTAGTTGCGACGCGCCGGGCGTTGCTGCCACGCACGGCGTGTTCCTCGCGCGCGTGCGCGTCTGCGACGCGGAAGAAGGACCGCTGCGCGACGATTTATGCCTCGCGTATGGCAAGCACTACAAGCCGGTGGGCGCCGTGCAGCGCCATGGCGGCAGGGTGCGCGTGGGCGTGTTTGGCCACTTGAACGGCGTGCCCGCCAGCGCCGGCCCCGTGTATGGCGGCGTGCTGCGCGCGCCGCTGGCCCACGTGGGCAGGCAACGCTGGACGGCGCCTGATTTTATGCCGCAAGACAATGCCGGCGAGGAATGGAATCCTGCCACCGGTGTGTATGTGTTCCAGAGCGCCGGTCCTGGCGGCGGGGTGACCGCTTACATCAATGGTCTGGGCCGCGGCAACGCCGGGCATCCTGGCACGTACGCCAGCGCGGCGCCGCTGGCCGAATTGCTGTACGAATCGCTGCGCTACCTGCAGGGAAGGCAAGCGAGCGCCGTCGTGCCACCCGCCACGGCCCCGCCTGCCATCGACGGTGGCTTGCCGGTCGTGACTGCGTGGAGCGATCCGCAAACGGCCAGTTGCCAGCGCCACATCGTCGTCAGCCTCGGCGATGCGGGCATGGCGGGCGACCGTTACGTGCCTGGCAATGTTCCTGTGGCTCCCGCATCCAACGGCGACCGTGCACGCGCTGCCGATGGTTTTGTGCCACCGCCATTTGATGCGATGGCCTGGACACACGCGGTAGGCAGCCTGGAAAGCGGCGGCACGCCCGGCAATCCCGCGCCACGGCCCGACCTGGCGGCGCTGGAATGGCTGTCCGACGGGGTGGGCGGCGCCAGCTACCATGCGGCAGGGCTGGCCTACTGGTCGCATGTGCAGCCACTGCGTCCCGGCGGCAAGAACGACGGCCTTACCAAGGTTGAGCACTACGCGGGCGACTTGCGCCAGGGGGACCCGGCCGGCGAGTCTGCCACCACTCCCGCCGCTACGCCCTTGTTATTGGCGGCCAAATATGGCGGCTTTCTCGATGCGAACGGCGACGCCAACCCTTTCAAGAGCGCAACGGGCAGCGCGTTCGATGAGTGGAGCGTGGATGGCCGCTGGCCCGCCCATTACTTGCCCGGCAGCGACCCGGCCGCCCTGATCGCGGGACTGCGCGCAGCCTTTGCTGCCGCCGACAAGGCTACCTTGCCAGCGACGCTCGCCGGGCCGGCCCTGATGGCGCTGGCCAGCGGCACGGAAGAGGCATACTGGTTCCAGACGCAGCTGCGCCTGGCCGATGGCGGTATGAGCTTGTCGCGCACCGCGTTTGCCGTGGGCGTCGATGGCACACTGCTTCCCGGCAAGCCATCATGGACAGCCGGTGGACAAGAGAAATCCGTGCCGGATGGCACGCCCGCGTCCTTGCGTCCCGTCTACACGCCCGACGCCAAGGGCGCCCTGATGCCGCTGGCCTGGACGCGGCTCGCTGCGGAACAGCGCGGCGCATTCGACGGCGCCGATGGACGAGGGGAGGCGCGCCTGGCGTACCTGCTGGGCCAGCGCACGCACGAGGTGGGCCAGCCGGGCGGCTTCCTGCGGCGCCGCTCAGGCAGCCTGGGCGCGGCGCCCTACGGCAATTTGCTGTACGTGGGTGCACCCAGGCTGGGCATGGCGGGCGCCGGCTATGGCTTGCACCGCCAGGTGCTGCTGCAGCGGCGCAGAATGTTATATGTAGGCGCCAACGATGGCTTGCTGCACGCCTTTGATGCGCGCACTGGCAGCGAAGTGTTGGCCTATCTGCCGCAGGCGCTGCTGCAGACGGCCCCAGCCGCTGCGAGCACCCACTACAGTCCGGGTCCGCTGCTCGATGGCGCCGCGGCCACGGCGGAAGTGCTGGCGCTGGGGCACTGGAAAACGGTGCTGGTGTCGGGCATGGGCGGCGGGGCGCAAGGCGTGTTTGCGCTCGACATCACCGATCCTGCACGCTTCGCGCAGGACGGGGCGCTGTGGGAATTTACGGACCGCGACGACAGGCTGATGGGCAACGTGCGCGCGCCGCCTGCGTTTGCCCGCATCAACATGGGCGGCAAGGAGGGCGCGCCGGCCTACCGCGACTTCGCCATCGTTGCCAGCGGCTACAACAACCATGTGAACGACGGCAAGGAGACGACGGCGCCCGCCGCGGCCGCCGCCATCTTCCTGCTGGCGCTGGACAAGGTGCCCGGCACGCCGTGGCTGATGGGAAGTAATTACTTCCGCCTCAAGGTGCCCGTGGCCAGCGGCGGCGGTGGGCATGACACTGATGCGGGCGCCGGCGCCGAGCCACACGCGCTGGGTCCGCCCGCCGTGGTGCCGGGCGGCGATGGCGCACTGGCGTATATTTATGCGGGCGATTTGCAGGGCAATATCTGGCGTCTCGGTATGGCCGGCGGGCCGCCGTGGAAGGAGGGCCAGGGACGCAAGCTGGTCTTTGTCGCGCGCGACGCGCAGGGGCGGCGCCAGCCCGTGACGCAGCAACCGAGCGTGGCGTACGCGCCCGGTGGCGGCTATCTGCTGCTGTTCGGCACGGGCAAGCTGGTCGAAGCGGCCGATACCTGGCCTTCCGCCTTTCTGTCCCAGTCGTTTTATGCCGTGCACGATGATTTGCGGGAAACATCCCCTACGCGCAGCCGGGCCGACCTGGAGCCGCGCGTCTTGGGCGAGGTGGTGGGCGGTGTGCGCGTCGACGGCGCCGAGCTGCGCTATACGGGCAGCGAGGCCATGCGCGGCTGGTACCTCGATTTTCTCAATCCTGCGCAGACGGGCGAACGCAGCATCAGCAGTGCCGTGTTGGCCGCCGGCAAGCTGCTGTTCAATACCGTATTGCCTGGGCGCGATCCTTGCGCCAGGCCGGCCACGCGCCTGTACGTGCTCGATGTGCTGAGCGGCTTTGCCGCCGATGGCGCCGGCGTCGTGCAGGCGGGCGCGCAGACGGGACGCTTGTTCGACGGCCTGGCGCGCGCGCCGCCGCTGGCGCTGGAGCTGAACAGCACGGTGGGCGCGGCGACGGCGGCAGGGCGGGCCGAGGGACGCAAGGAATTGGCCGTGCTGCAGCCGGGTTTGCCGGGCGCGGCCAGCGTTGCGGTGCTCAAGGTCGTCAGCGCGCCGCTGCCCGCGCGGCGCCTCAGTTGGCGCGAAGTGGCGAACTGGCGCGAATTGCACGAGGCGGCCAAGAAAAAATAGGCCAGTGCATCGCGCTGGCTGGCGCTTTTTGGAAAGGAAGATCGCATGGGGACGCTGGCAAGGCGGAATTGGCGCTCTGCAAAAAGTGCACGTACTCCCGGCTTCAGCCTGATCGAACTGCTGTCCGCGCTGGCGATCATGAGCCTGCTGCTGGCGCTGGCCGTACCCGCTTATCATGGCCATGTCGTGCGCGCCAAACGGGTGCAGGGACAGGCGGCTCTGTTGCGGCTGATGCAGCAGCAGGAACGTTATTATTCGCAAAATAATCGCTATCTGGCCTTTTCCTCGGCATCGCCGGCGGAGCAGGCGCAGCAGTTTCCATGGTGGTCCGGGGAAGGGGGCGCGGCCGGCAGCGCGTATGAAATCGAGGCGCTGGCCTGTCCCGGCCTGACGATAGGGCAATGCGTGCTGTTGCGGGCCATGCCCGGTACGTCCAAGGTCGACGCGCAGTTCCAGGATGCCGATTGCGGTGTGCTGTCCTTGAGCAGCACGGGCCAGCGCGGCAGCAGCGGCCCCGCCAGCCGTTGCTGGCGCTAGGCCATGGTCACCGACCTGCGGCCACGCTGGACAGGGCATACCTTGCTCGAATTGCTGGCCGTGCTGGCGATTGCGGCGCTGCTGGCGGCCGCTGCCATGCCCAGCTTGCAGCAGGTGCTGGCGCACCAGCAAGTGCGCGCGGCCGCCGCGGATTTGTTTTCGGCCATCGAATTGACGCGGGCGCAGGCGATGGCGCGGGGACAGCGCGTGCTGCTGATGCCGGCCGGGCCAGGTGGCACGGACTGGCGCACGGGCTGGCTGATCTTCATCGACCGCAATGCCAACCTGGCGTTCGATGGCGATGACGAATTGTTGTTCCGCCAGGGACCGCTGTCGGAGGGCATCACGGCCCAGTTCGCGTTTTCCTCTGCCACGGCGCCGTTTTATATCGCCTACAATGGCGCAGGACGCAGTTGCAGCGCGACCAATAGCCTGGCGGCGCGTTGGGGTACCTTGTCCCTGGCTTTGGGAAAGCAGGTGCGGCATATTAAAATCAATATGCTGGGCAGGGTGCGCGTGTGCGATCCGCAGCAGCAAGTGGCCAATTGCAGCGGCGTGGCCGACAGTTCATAGCAAGATTTACCAATCAATCACCTTCAAGCAAAGTAGCCCGTGGAAATACTCAACGATATCGATGGCATGCGCCTGGCGCTGGAATGGGCGGCGCGTGGTTTATATACGACCTCGCCCAATCCCCGCATCGGCTGCGTCATCGTCAGGGATGGCCAGGTGATCGGTGCCGGCGTGACGCAGGCGGCGGGGCAGGATCATGCCGAGGTGCAAGCGCTGGCGAATGCGGCGGCGCGCGGCAACGACGTGCGCGGCGCCACGGCGTACGTCACGCTGGAACCGTGCAACCACCATGGCCGCACGCCGCCTTGTTCCGATGCACTCGTGCGCGCAGGGCTGGGCCGCGTCGTGGCCGCCATGACGGACCCGAATCCGCTGGTGGCGGGGCAAGGGCTGGCCAAGCTGGAAGCGGCCGGCATCGCCGTCACCACGGGCGTGCTGGCCGATGAAGCCTATGAAATGAATATCGGCTTCTTTTCGCGCATGCAGCGCGGCAAGCCGTGGGTGCGCATGAAAACGGCGGCCAGCCTGGACGGCATGACGGCCTTGCACAATGGACAAAGCCAGTGGATCACGGGACCGGAGGCGCGTGCCGACGGTCATGCCTGGAGGGCGCGCGCCTGCGCCATCCTGACGGGCATCGGCACGGTCAAGGCGGACGATCCGCAATTGAACGTGCGCGCCGTCGAGACGCCGCGCCAGCCGCGCCGCATCGTCGTCGACAGCCGGCTCGACATCAGCCTCGACGCGCGCATCTTGCAAGGGGGCGGCACGTGGATCGTGGCGGCCGTCGCCAACCCGGAAAAGGAAGCACAGCTGCAGGCGCTCGGCGCGGAAGTCATCCTGTTGCCGAATGGGGACGGCAAGGTCGACCTGCCCGCGCTGATGCTGGAACTGGGCCGCCGGCAATGCAATGAAGTCCACGTCGAGGCCGGCGCCAAACTGAATGGTTCGCTGATCCGCGAAGGCTGCGTCGACGAGCTGCTGGTCTACCTGGCGCCCACCTTGCTGGGCGATGCGCAAGGCATGTTTGCCTTGCCAGCCTTGACGGATCTCAAACAGCAGCGCACTTTGCAATTTCATCAGGTTCAGCAAGTGGGCGAGGATGTGCGTATCCTTGCAAGATTCGCGCAGCGAAATTAACATTTTTACATTTTTATAGGGTTAGCTCCATGTTTACAGGAATTGTTGCCGCCATCGGCAAGATTGAAACCGTGCAAGCACTCGACGGCGGCCTCGATGCCGGCGTGCGCCTGACCATCCATGCGGGCGGCTTGCCGCTGGTCGATGTGGCCCTGGGCGATTCGATCGCCATCAATGGCGCCTGCATGACGGTGGTGGAAAAGTCGGACACGGGCTTTGCCGTCGATGTCTCGCGCGAAAGCCTCAATTGCACCGTGGGCCTCGATACCACCACGGAAGTGAACCTGGAAAAAGCCCTGACCCTGGCCGAGCGCCTGGGCGGCCACCTGGTGTCCGGCCACGTCGACGGCCTGGGCATCGTGCGCAAGTTCGAAGCCGTGGGCGAATCGTGGGAGCTGGTCATCGAAGCGCCGCATGAACTGGCGAAATACCTGGCCTTCAAGGGTTCCGTCGTCGTCAATGGCGTGTCCCTGACCGTCAACAGAGTGGAAGACCTGGGCGCGGGCGCCGTCAATGGCTGCCGCTTCTCGATCAACCTGATTCCGCACACGATCGCCATGACGACCCTGAAACACCTGACGGTCGATGGCAAGGTCAACCTGGAAATCGACCTGATCGCCCGCTATGTCGAACGCATGTTGTCCTTGGACAAGGCTGCTGCTTAAGACGACAGCGTAAGGCAACACAGCTGCCGGCTTGCCAGGCGTGTGTTGCTTTTCTTGCAGACGCGCATACTATGAAGCTTTCCGCATCGAAGGCTAGCCATGGACCCGATTTCGCGCGCAACCGTGCCCAATGTCATACCTGCCACGCCGCGCGTGGGCGAGACGGTTCCGCTGGTGCCGCTGGCGCCCGCATTGCCCGTGTCGTCCTCCGGCACGGCGGCGGCCCTTGCCGCTCTGTCATCGACCCAGGTCGACCTCTCTCCGCTGGGCCAGTTCCTGTCCGGCGTGGCCTTGTCGCGCCGGCAACTGCTGGCCTTGCAGGGCGCCGCAGAGCAGGCCGGCACGGCAAATACCCCCGTGAATGTCAATGACGACTTGCTGGCGCTGGCGCGGCAGCTGACGGAATCGTTCGCCCAGCTGCAAACGAGCGGCATCGATGCCAGCCAGCTGGCGATGGCCGGCGATACGCCGGGCAGCCTGGCGCAGCGCTACGATTTGCTGTCGGGCGACGGCACGACGGACGCGGCGTCCGCGCTGGCGCAGGACGGCAGCTTGCTCACGCAAGCGCAGCTGGCCCGCATCGGCATCGATTTGCGCAATGAAGAGGTCGATGCGACAACGTTGCAAGCCGCGTATGCGGCCGACAGCAATGCCACCCTGGACGCCTTGCAACAGGGAACGGACGTGCTGGCACAGGTGGGCGCCGTGCTGGTCCGGCAGCAGGGCGCGCCGCTGGCGGCCGTGGTCGAAGCGGATTTGACGGGCGCAGCACTGCCGTCCGGCGCCGTGCAGCCGCAGGCCGTTGATGCGGCGCCGCCGCAAACGGCTGCCATTGCGCAGCGGCAACTGGAACTGCAGCAGCAACTGGAAGCGGAAGAACTGAACCTGGACTTGCAGGAACTGCGGCCCCGGCCGCCGGCACAAGCCGCCGCCACCATCGATGAGCGCGACTTGCTGCCGGCGCGACAAGAGGAGGCCACGCGAGCGGCGGGCCAGGCCGTGCCGCCGCCGTCATCGCAAGATCCGTCCGTGGCGGCAGCCATCGCCGCGTATAACCTGAACAATGCGGCCCTGAATCCGGGCTTGATGAACCGGCCATTGCCGGCCAGCGACTCGCGCCTGCCGCTGGTGGCGCCCGTCGCTGCCGTGGAGCCCGTCAAGCCCGTGACGAAAATCTAGGCCAGCAGGGTAGCGTCGAGGGTAATGTTGGCTTTCAGCAGCTTCGACACGGGGCAGCCGGCCTTGGCCTTGCCCGTCAATGTCTCGAATGTTGCCTGGTCGGCGCCCGGTATCTTGGCTTTCAGGATCAGGTGGACGGCCGTGATGGCAAAACCGTCGTCCACCTTGTCGAGGGTCACTTCGGCCGTCGTTTCCATCTTTTCCGCCGTCAGGCCCGCTTCGCCGAGGATCAGCGACAGGGCCATGGTGAAGCAGCCCGCGTGGGCGGCGCCGATCAATTCTTCGGGATTGGTGCCGGGCTTGCCTTCAAAGCGGCTGGCAAAGCCGTAGGGATATTCCTGCAAGGCGCCGCTGTGCGTGCTGATGGCGCCCTTGCCGTCCTTGATGCCGCCTGACCAGATGGCCGATCCCTTGGTTTTCATGTTGCCGCTCCTGTGTGAGGTGTCGCTGCGAGGGGGATGTCAGCGCCGGGGCGGTGACTGGCTGATCTTATGCTCTTTGCAAGGCCCGCGGCGCGCGTCTTGCCGCCGCCGTGTGCGCTGGATCGGAGAAGCGGCGCTTCGTGGGGCAAGCTGCGGCATCCGTGCCGCAAAGCTGTCTTATTTCAGGTCTGCAAGCGCTAAATCCTTTAAAATAGCAGGTTATAAGAAAATTCCCGGAAATTCGCGGAATATTCGCACGCGATGTTTCAGTTTTTAGTCTTACTAAGAGGATCAATGATGTCTATTTCCAGCACCGAAGAGATCGTCGCTGAATTGCGCGCCGGCCGCATGGTGATACTGGTCGATGAAGAAGACCGGGAAAATGAAGGCGATCTGGTGCTTGCCGCCGATTTCGTGACGCCTGAAGCCATCAATTTCATGATCACGCATGCGCGTGGCCTGGTCTGCCTGACCCTGACGGAAGAGCGTTGCGACGAGCTGAACCTGTCGATGATGACGTCGCGCAACGGCACCGCCTACGGCACCAACTTTACCGTGTCCATCGAAGCGGCCGAAGGCGTGACGACGGGCATTTCCGCCGCCGACCGCGCCAAGACCATCCAGGTGGCCGTGGCCAAGGGCACGCAGCCCAGCGATATCGTCCAGCCCGGCCATATTTTCCCCCTGAAAGCGCAAAAGGGTGGCGTGCTGATGCGCGCAGGCCATACGGAAGCCGGTTGCGACTTGACGGCCATGGCCGGCCTGACGCCCGCTTCCGTGATTTGCGAAATCATGAAGGACGACGGCACCATGGCGCGTCTGCCGGACTTGCTGGTGTTTGCCGAGCAGCATGGCCTGAAAATCGGCACGATTGCCGACCTGATCCATTACCGCAGCCAGACGGAATCCCTGGTCGAGCGCGTTGCTGAGCGCACCCTGCACACGGCGCATGGCCAATTCCGCTTGATCGCGTTCCGCGACAAACCCAGCGCGTCGGCCCACCTGGCCCTCGTGCATGGCGACCTGGCCCCCGGCCTGGAAGCACTGGTGCGCGTGCACCAGCCCGTTTCCCTGCTGGACGTGCTGGAAAGCGAAGCGACCACCCACTCGTGGACGGTGGCCGCCTCGATGGCCGCCATCAAGCAGTCCGAACGGGGCGTGATGGTCTTGCTGAACTGCGGCGAGACGTCGGGCGAGCTGTTTGCCCAGTTCGCCGCCCTGGACACGCCGCAAGCCAAGCCGAAAGGCCGCGCCGCCAGCATGGATCTGCGCAGCTATGGCATCGGCGCGCAAATCCTGCGCGACCTGGGCGTGAGCAAGATGCAATTGCTGGCCAGCCCCCGCAAGATGCCGTCGATGGCCGGTTTCGACTTGGAAGTCACGGGTTTTCAGTGCCATCCTGGCCAGGCGTCGATGTGAGAGTAAACGATGGCGGCATGTGTGTGTCGCCCTGAACCACCAGATTAAAGAGGCTTATGATGACCGTAGGAACTTATGAAACCAATTTTGCCGGCGAAGGTTTGCGCGTCGGTATCGTCCAGGCACGATTCAATGAAATCGTCGGTGGTGGCTTGCTGTCGGCATGCCTGGAAGAGTTGAGCAAGCTGGGCGTGGCCGATGAAGATATCCTGCACGTGACCGTGCCGGGCGCCCTGGAAATCCCACTGATTCTGCAAAAAATGGCGGAAACCGAGCAATTCGACGCCCTGATCGCTCTGGGCGCCGTGATTCGCGGTGAAACCTACCACTTCGAGCTGGTATCGAACGAATCGGGCGCAGGCATCACGCGCATCGGTCTCGATTACGGCATCCCCATCGCCAACGCAGTGTTGACGACCGAAAACGACGAGCAGGCGGAAGTGCGCATGCTGGTCAAGGGAGCCGAAGCGGCACGCGTGGCGGTGGAAATGGCTAATTTAGCGCAAGCGCTAGAAGAGTTGCAGGAATCCGAGGAGGACTAGCCGTGTAGTGAACGTCCGATAAAACGCCCATAGCTGCGTTGCAAGCCCTCGCCGTACATTCGTACTGTCTTCGGGCTCGCGCCTTGCTCTGAGCATTTTCTCGAACGTTCTGACACGCGATTGGCTGCGGCGCGTTGAAAAGCGCACCTTGGCCACTTCGTTGGAATTTGTAATGAACAAGTACTTAAAAACAGGTAACAATCATGACTGAGAAAAATTTGCTCGCCAATCCCAGCAAAAACCGCACGCCGCGTCACCGCGCGCGCGAGTTTGCGCTGCAGGGCTTGTACCAGTGGCTGCTGAACAATGAAGATGCGACCACCGTCGTGAACAATATTCGCGCCGCGCATGGTTTCGACAAGGCCGATAGCGATCATTTCACGGTGCTGCTGTACGGCGCCATCAAGGATTCGCTGGCGCTGCGCGACAGCATGGCACCCTTGATCGACCGCAATATCGCGGAACTGTCGCCCATCGAACACGGCATCCTGCTGATCGGCGCTTTCGAGCTGAAGAACAACATGGAAATCCCGTACCGCGTCGTCATCAACGAAGCGGTCGAGCTGGCCAAGTCGTTTGGCGGTATCGACGGCCACAAGTATGTGAACGGCGTGCTGGATAAACTGGCAGTGAAATTCCGCGAGGAAGAAGTCAACGCCAACAAGCGCAAGTGATCGAGTAAGTAGTTTTTGCGGCTGTTGCCGCAGGGCAGTAAAAAAGCCACCGGCACTTGCGTGCGGTGGCTTTTTCATTGGATGCTGTTTTCGAGTGCTGCTTTTGGGATGCCCCTGTGAGGGCTTTTAAAGGGTCACAGGCCGGCGATCTCGTTGTGGGGCAGTACTTTGATGGTGATGCCGCTTTCCGCTGCCGGCGCCTTGGCTGGCGCTGGCGTGTTCGACGCCATCACCGGCGTCGTGGTCGGCACGCGCTGGCCGGCGGACACTTGCTTCAGGCGGCGGTATTCGGCCAGCACGCGCGAGCCGTAGCCCGAGTCGGTGGCGAAGTTGGCGGCGCCGACGTAGGTTTTCAAGCCCGCTTCGACGGAACCGCCACGCGTAACGTAGTCTTTCAGGATCAGGGAGCCGACGCGGATGTTGGCAACCGGATTCAAGGCTGCTTGCACGCCGCCCATTTCCTGGAAGCGCTCATGGTGCACTTTCGACATGACTTGCATCAAGCCTTGCGCGCCGACGGGGCTTTCCGCGAACGGATTCAAGCCCGATTCGATGGCCATCACGGCCAGGATCAGCAGCGGGTCCAGCTTGATTTCGCGGGCCGTCAGGTACGCCGTCGAGACAAGCATATTGGTCGCGTCGTTGGCCACGCGGTAGCGCTTGGAGAGCCAGTTGGTGACCCATTGCTGCTGCTTTTGCGTGCCCAGCAAGGCTTTTTCTTCCTTGCTCAGCGGCGCGTCGCTGGCGGCGGCCGTTTGCACGGAAGCGGGCGCTTCCATCAGTGCCGACAGGGCCGGCGCTTCAACGGCTTGTGCCTCTGCCATCGGCAGCGGGAACAGGCTGTGCGTCAGTTGCTTGCCCAGGTCGGGGCGGAACATCAGCAGGGCGATCAGTGCCAGGGCGGAAATGCCGAAGACTGTCAGTGTGTGTTGCGCGGTGGTTAAAACGCCACGTGCCGAAATGGCTTGTGCGCGGGCGCGCAAACGCGCCAACGCTGGCTGGCCAGCCACGGTTGAAGCAGGCAATGCTGCTTCAGTGCTACGATGAGTCATAGAGTTCCCCGAAATGTCGCGTCAACAGGCAGTCCCTCCGCGGTCTCGCGGTGTTGTGGGTACTGCCAATGCCGTGCATCAGAAATATCATCGTTTCCGCCGCGTATGGATGCGTGCGAGAAACGCCGTCATTGCTTGCTTGAGCTGATCGGTCCCGTTTTGGTATTGGATCAGTCGCAATACAACTTTTACCGGGGGTAAGGCAGACGCCTTTTGAAAACACTCCTTAAAATGTCATGTGGAGCCCCGACTCCGTGAATGAAAGAGAAACGCTAAAATCAAGCTCTGGGCCGGCGTGCTCTTTCAAGTTGGGCGAATTGTAGAAGCCGTTTTATATCAAGTCAATACTAACGAATCGATTCTTTATTACTTTTATGTCTTACTTTTTGTCTTGCATTGTGCCAAAAGCCAATAAAATCAATTACTTGGCATAGATCCTTCAGCAACGGCGTCCGACGTCAAAAAAAATTAAAAACACATGAAATATTCAGATTTGCGAGATTTTATTTCTCAACTGCAACAAATGGGTGAACTTAAGCCTATTTCGACCCCCATTTCGCCGATTTTGGAGATGACGGAGGTGTGCGACCGCACCTTGCGCGCAGGCGGACCGGCCTTGCTGTTCAATAATCCGACGGGACACACCATGCCGGTGCTGGGCAATCTGTTCGGCACCACGCGCCGCGTGGCGCTGGGCATGGGCGCCGAGGATGTCAGCGAGCTGCGCAAGATCGGCCATGTGCTGGCGCGCCTGAAGGAGCCGGAGCCGCCGAAGGATTTCAAGGATCTGCTGGGCCTCGGTTCCCTGGTCAAATCCGTGTGGGACATGTCGCCGAAAGAGTTGCGCGGCGCCAAATGCCAGGAAATCGTATGGGAAGGCAACGAAGTGGACCTGGCGCGCCTGCCCATCCAGCATTGCTGGCCCGGCGACGTCGCTCCCCTGATCACCTGGGGCCTGGTGATCACCAAGGGTCCGAACAAGAAGCGGCAAAACCTGGGCATCTACCGCCAGCAAGTACTGGGACGCAACAAGGTCATCATGCGCTGGCTGGCGCACCGGGGCGGGGCGCTGGACTTCCGCGAGCACGCGATCCAAAGCAAGGGCAAGCCGTATCCGATCGCCGTCGCGCTCGGTGCCGATCCCGCTACTATATTAGGGGCCGTCACGCCGGTGCCGGACAGCCTGTCCGAATACCAGTTCGCCGGCCTCTTGCGCGGCAGCCGCACCGAATTGGTAAAAGCGATTGGCAGCGAGCTGCGCGTACCCGCGTCGGCCGAGATCGTGCTCGAAGGCCATATCTATCCGGATGAAAACCATCCGAGCGGCTACGAGCACGCGCTGGAAGGGCCGTATGGCGACCACACGGGCTACTATAATGAGCAGGACAGTTTCCCCGTGTTTACCATCGACCGCATCACCATGCGTCGCGACCCGATCTACCACTCCACGTATACAGGCAAACCGCCGGACGAGCCGGCCGTGCTGGGCCTGGCGCTGAACGAAGTGTTCGTGCCGCTGCTGCAAAAGCAGTTCAGCGAAATCACGGATTTCTATCTGCCGCCCGAAGGCTGCAGCTACCGCATGGCCGTGGTGCAGATCAAGAAGCAGTATGCGGGCCACGCCAAGCGCGTGATGTTCGGCGTGTGGAGCTTCCTGCGCCAGTTCATGTATACCAAGTTCATCGTGGTGGTCGACGAAGACGTGAATATCCGCGACTGGAAAGAAGTCATCTGGGCCATCACGACGCGCGTCGACCCCATCCGCGACACGACCCTGGTCGACAACACGCCCATCGATTACCTGGACTTCGCTTCGCCCGTCAGCGGCCTGGGCAGCAAGATGGGCATCGATGCGACGAATAAATGGCCGGGTGAAACGACGCGCGAGTGGGGCACGACGATCGCCATGACGCCGGAAGTGAAGGCGAAGGTGGATGGGATTTGGCAAGAGCTGGGCATTTAAGCCCAACGGCGTAAATGCCGGGTCTGACCCCGGATTTCAGCTTGCTTCCCCAATCTTGCGCAGGTCGGTTATAATTGTCCCCGGCGGGCCCCTGCGCATCGTGGCATGGCTAACCTGGTCAGGTCGGGAACGAAGCAGCCACGGCTATTAACCATGAGTGCCGCAGATCAGGCTCGCCTCCTTCGGGAAACAAACAGTAAAGCTGCCATTGGCGGCTTTTTTGTTTTGCGGCGCTGTATTTTTGCCAGTCCGCATGCTTGCCTGATTTTCCAGAATGCCACTCTCCATGTTATACAATTGCTGCTTTGCCGCGTTTGCCATATTGGAATGGCCCGGCCATGAGGCTTGCGCCCGCCGCGCAGGATCACCCGCAAAATCGCATGGTAAAATCTCAGCATGTCCTATCAAGTCCTCGCCCGTAAATACCGCCCCAAGAATTTCGAGACGCTCGTCGGCCAGGAGCACGTCGTGCGCGCGCTCACGCATGCCTTGCACAGCGGCCGATTGCATCACGCCTACCTGTTCACGGGCACGCGCGGCGTCGGCAAGACGACCCTGTCGCGCATCCTGGCCAAGTCGCTCAATTGCATCGGTCCCGACGGCACGGGCGGCATCACGGCCCAGCCTTGCGGCGTGTGTGAAGCGTGCACGGCGATCGATGCGGGACGCTTTGTCGACTATATAGAGATGGATGCGGCGTCGAACCGCGGCGTCGATGAAATGGCGCAGCTGCTGGAGCAAGCCGTGTATGCGCCAAGCAATGCGCGCTTCAAGGTCTATATGATCGATGAGGTGCACATGCTGACGAACCACGCGTTCAATTCCATGCTGAAAACCCTGGAAGAGCCGCCCGAGCACGTCAAGTTCATCCTGGCCACGACGGACCCGCAAAAGATTCCCGTGACCGTTTTGTCGCGCTGCCTGCAGTTCAACCTCAAGCAGATGCCGCCCGGCCACATCGTCAGCCACCTGGACAATATCCTGGGGCAAGAAGGCATCGCCTTTGAACAGCCGGCCTTGCGCCTGCTGGCCCAGGGCGCCCACGGTTCCATGCGCGACGCGCTGTCGCTGACGGACCAGGCCATCGCCTACGCGGCCGGCGCAGTGACGCTTGACGCCGTGCAAGGCATGCTCGGTGCGCTCGACCAGTCGTATCTGGTGCGCCTGCTCGACGCGCTGGCGCAGCAGGATGGCGCGGACCTGCTGGCCGTGGCCGACGAGATGGCTTCGCGCAGCCTGTCGTATAACGGCGCGCTGCAGGATCTGGGTACCTTGTTGCACCGCATTGCACTGGCGCAAACCGTGCCGGCCGCCTTGCCGCAGGATTTGCCGGAATACGCGGATATCGTGCGCCTGGCCGGCGCGTTTGACGCGGAAGAAGTGCAGCTGTTTTACCAGATCGCCGTGCATGGCCGCAATGAACTGGGCCTGGCGCCCGACGAATACGCGGGCTTTACCATGACCTTGCTGCGCATGCTGGCCTTTCGGCCCGGCATAGGCGGCGCCGATGGCGTGCCGGCGGCGGCACCCGCCGCTGCAACGGGCAACCGTCCCGCTGCCGTGGCCGCCGCGCGCGCCGCCGCTGGCGCATCCGCGCCGGCAGCCCGCGCCGCCACGAACAGCGTGGCCAGCCATGCAGCCGTGACCCCGCCCGCCGTGGTCGCCGCGGCTGCCGCCAGCATGGCGCGCAGCGAAGCGCCGCCGCCACGCGCAGCTGCACCGGCACCTGTACCTGCCCCGCCGCCAGCTGCTGCTGCCCCTGCAGCCTCGGGCGCGCCCATCAGTTCCGCCCGCGCCGCCATCAATGCGGCGCTGGAAGCGGCCCGCGCCGCCTCGAAAGGCCGTCCGGGCAGCGCGCCATCGGCGCCATCGTCGGCGCCCAAGCCAGCTGTACCGGTACCGGCAGCGGAGCCTGCCGCCGCCGCGCCAGCAGCGCCAGCACCAGCACCAGCGCCGCCACCGCCTGCCGCCGCGAAAGCGCCTGCGCCGTGGGACGATGCGCCACCAGTGGCCGTGATGGAAGCGCCCGTGGCCGCGCCGCCCGCGCCCGTGCAGCCGGCACGCCAGGCAGCGCCACAGCAGGCGCCCGCCGGTGACGACTTGCCGCCGTGGGTCACCGAATTTTCCGACGACAGCGCCTCGGCCGCCGTGGCGGCGCCCGCCGCGCCAAGCAGCGAGCAGCCGGCCGTCGTCATGCCGCAGCGTGCCGCCAAGCAAGCCGCGCCCAGCGGGCCGTATGTGATCACGCCCGTGCCGGGCCTGGACTGGGATGGCAACTGGCCGGCCGTCGCCGCCGTGCTGCCCCTGCGCGGCATAGCCCAGCAATTGGCCGTGCAGGCCGAGCTGATCGAATGCCTGCACGATGGCCACAGCACCACGTTCCGCCTGCGCGTGCCGATCGACACGTGGCGCAGTCCGGCCAACGTGGAAAAACTGGCGGCCGTGCTGAGCGAGCGTTTCGGCCGCAAGGTCGCCGTCGACACGGAACTGGGCGCCGTCTGGTATACGGCCAGCGCGGAAGCGCAGGCCCACCGCGAGGCGTGCCAGCTTGCCGCGGAAGAAACCATCGCCAGCGATCCCTTCGTGCTCGACATGAAGCGTGCATTCGACGCTTTTGTTGTGCCGGGAACGATTACCCCTGCACCGGCCGGCTCGGCCGCGCCGACCCTGCATTAATGATTAACAAAACTCATAAACTGAATTGAACGGAGCATTCTCATGATGAAAAATCAACTGGCTGGCCTGATGAAGCAGGCGCAAGCAATGCAAGACAACATGAAAAAAGCCCAGGAACAACTGGCGCTGGTGGAAGTGGAAGGCCAGTCCGGTGCCGGCCTGGTGAAAATCGTCATGACGTGCAAGAACGACGTCAAGCGCGTCTCCATCGATCCGTCGCTGTTGGCCGACGACAAGGACATGCTGGAAGACCTGGTGGCTGCCGCCTTCAACGACGCCGTGCGCAAGGCGGAAGCGACGTCCGCGGAAAAAATGGCAGGCTTGACCGGCGGCATGAACTTGCCAGCTGGCTTCAAAATGCCATTCTGATGCACTACCGCATGCGCTCGATCGATGGCACGGGGCAGGGTTGATCCATGTCCAAGTCGCTTGAATTTTTGACCGAGGCGCTGCGGCGCCTGCCCGGCGTCGGCCCCAAGTCGGCGCAGCGGATGGCATTTCATTTGTTGCAGCACGATAGGGAAGGCGCGGCCATGCTGTCGCGCGCCCTGTTCCAGGCCGTCGATGCCGTGCATCACTGCGGCCTGTGCAATACCTTTACCGAACACGAAGTGTGCGAGACCTGTCTCGACGAAGAGCGCGACAAGCGCTTGCTGTGCGTGGTGGAAACGCCCGCCGACCAGCTGATGATCGAGCAGACGCTCACCTACAAGGGCCTGTATTTCGTCCTCATGGGCAGATTGTCTCCGCTGGACGGCATCGGCCCGAAAGACATCCACCTTGAAAAACTGCTGAACCGCGCCAACGATGGCGTGGTCGGCGAAGTGGTGCTGGCCACCAACTTCACCAATGAAGGCGAAGCGACGGCCCACTACATCAGCGAAATGCTCAAGGCGCGCGGCTTGCGCGTGAGCCGTTTGGCCCGCGGCGTGCCCGTGGGCGGCGAACTGGAATACGTCGACGCGGGCACGATTGCCCGCGCGATGCTCGACCGCAGGGCAACCTGAGCACAACATGACAGAATCCTCCGCGACAACTGGTCCATTGCAAGGCATTAAAGTGCTGGAACTGGGCACCCTGATCGCGGGGCCGTTCTGCGCCCGCATGCTGGCCGAATTCGGCGCCGACGTGATCAAGATCGAGTCGCCCGATGGCGGCGACCCCATCCGTACCTGGAGAGTGCTGAAGGATGGCACCTCGCTGTGGTGGTCGGTGCAGGCGCGCAACAAGAAAAGTCTGACCCTGAACCTGAAAACGCCCGAGGGCAGGGCGATTGCCCGCCAGCTGGCCTTGGAAGCGGACATCATCATCGAGAACTACCGCCCCGGCGTGCTGGAAAAGTGGGATCTCGGCTACGAACAGCTCAAGCAGATCAAACCGTCCATCATCATGGTGCGCCTGTCCGGCTTTGGCCAGACGGGGCCGATGAAGGACTTGCCGGGTTTCGGCGCCATCGGCGAATCGATGGGCGGCTTGCGCTATGTGTCCGGCTTTGCCGACCGTCCGCCCGTGCGCGTCGGTGTGTCGATTGGCGACTCCGTGGCGGCCCTGCACGGCGTGATCGGCGCCATGATGGCCTTGCGCCACCGCGACGTGACCGGTGGGGTGGCCTCCGGGGAAGGGCAGATGGTCGACGTGGCCCTGTATGAATCCGTGTTCAACCTGATGGAGTCGCTGGTGCCCGAATACGACCAGGCGGGCGTGGTGCGCGAGCGCACGGGCGGCTCCTTGCCCGGCATCGTGCCTTCGAATACCTACACCACGGGCGACGGCGAAAACATCGTGATTGCAGGCAATGGCGACGCCATCTTCAAGCGGCTGATGCTGGCCATGGGCCGCATCGACATGGCGGGCGACCCGCAACTGGCGCGCAACGACGGCCGGGTGGCGCGCACGCAGGAGATCGACGACGCCATCGGCGCCTGGTGCGCCACGCACACCATCGATAGCGCGCTGGCCGTGCTGAAAGCTGCCGACGTGCCGTCTGGCAAAATCTACTCCGTGCGCGACATGTTGAGCGACCCGCAATTTCTTGCCCGCGACATGTTCGAACAGCACCATTTCGCCGACGGCACGCCCGTCAAATTGCCCGCCATCAGCCCGAAACTGTCCGCCACGCCGGGCAAGACGCAGTGGCTGGGACCGACGCTGGGCCAGCACAACGACGAGGTGCTGGCGTCGCTGGGCTATGACGCGGCCGCCATCGCGCGGCTCAAGGCCGATGGGGTGGTGTAATTTTTTGGGGTCAGACCCGTCGGGTCTGACCCTAGCTTTTATTTCTGGGTTCAATTAATTTCGGAATCAGCATGCCTCAACCGTTCCACCGCCTGCGCACCGCGCTTGCCCTGGCGTCTTCCGCCATCCTCCTCTGCGCCTGCGCCAGCTTCCCCCACGACGCGCCGGTTGCCGGCCTGCGCCTGATCGGCGAACAGCGCATCGCGCTCAGGCAGGCGTTTCAGGGCACCACGGTGGGCGGTTTGTCCGGCATCGATTACGATGCGGCCAACAAGAGCTGGGTGATGGAAAGCGATGACCGCTCGGAAATCAATCCGGCCCGTTTCTACCGTGCCACCTTGAATTACGACAGCAAGGCGTTTACGGGCGTGACCTTGAACAGCGTGCATTTCTTCACGCAGCCCGACGGCAGCCGCTACCCGAACCTGGCGCATGCCAGGCTGGAGCAGGGCGAGCAGGTGCCCGACATCGAAACCATCCGCGTCGATCCGCACGATGGCAGCCTGTGGTACGGCAGCGAAGGCAATCGCAAGGTGGGCTTGCACCCGTTCGTGCGCCACGCCGATAGCGGCGGCCACTACCTCGCCACCTTGCCCACGCCCGCCATGTTCAAGGTTTCGCAGGACGCAACGGGATCGCGCAACAACATGAGCTTCGAAGCGCTGTCGTTCTCGTCGGATGGCAAGGGCTTGTGGCTGGGCATGGAAGCGGCGCTGTACCAGGATGGCCCGCTGGCTACGCCCGATCATGGCTCCGTGGTGCGCATCACGCGCCTGGACCGCGCCGGCACCGTGCTGGGCCAATATGCATATCCGATTGAACCGGTGGCGTCGCGGCCCGCGCCTGGGCGCGAGGCGGACAATGGCGTGTCGGAAATCCTTGCCGTCAACGATCACCAGGTGCTGGTGGTGGAGCGGGCCGGCGTGGAACACGCCGATGGCGTGTATTCGAACCATGTGCGCATCTACGCGATGGACACCGATGGCGCCAGCGACATCCAGGCCATCCCGGCGCTGGCCGGCGCGGCCTACGTGCCGGCGCGCAAGCGCCTGTTGCTGGACCTGGAAAAGATCGGCCTGGATAGAGTCGACAATATCGAGGGCATCAGCTGGGGGCCGCGCCTGGAAAACGGCCGCCGCAGCCTGGTGATGATTTCCGACGATAATTTTAATCCGCTACAAGTCACGCAAATCCTTGCCTTCGAAGTGCTCTAGTTTCCAGGCTGGCCAGCTGGCCCGCCTGCCTGGCCAGCATGGCCGTGATCGTGTCGTGCGGCGACGGGTGGCCCAGGAAATAGCCTTGCGCCATGTCGCAGCCGTATTCTTCCAGCATCAGCAGTTGCTCGTCCGTTTCCACGCCCTCGGCCACCACCACCATCTTCAAGCCATGCGCCATGGCGATGATGGCGCGCGTGATAGCCGCGTTTTCCGCATCCTGCGGCAAGCCGGCGATAAAACTCTTGTCGATCTTCAAGGCCCGCACGTCGAAGCGTTTCAGGTAATTCATTGACGAATATCCCGTGCCGAAGTCGTCGATCGACAGGTACACGCCGATGCCGCGCAATTGCTCCAGGGTCACCATGGTGGCGCGCGCATCGTCCATCAAGGTGCCTTCCGTCAATTCGAGTTCCAGCAGGCGCGCATCGAGGCCCGTGTCGGCCAGGGCCGACAGCACGATCTGCATCAGGTTTTCATCCTTGAATTGCTTGGCCGACAGGTTGACGGCCATGCGGATGGCGCGCCCGCTACCGTTTTGCCACGCCTTGGCCTGGTTGCAGGCCGTGCGCAGCACCCATTCGCCGATGGGCACGATCAACCCCGTCTCTTCGGCCAGCGGGATGAATTCCGTGGGCGAAATGATGCCCCGTTCGGGATGGCGCCAGCGCACCAGCGCTTCCACGCCGACGATCTGCGTGCTGGGCACGTCGATCTGCGGCTGGTACAGCAGGTACAGCTCGTTGTTTTGCAAGGCCTTGCGCAGACCCACTTCCATCTTGACGTGGCTCATGATTTCCATCGTCAGCGATGAGCTGTACAGCTTGGCGTTGTTCTTGCCGCAGTTCTTCGCGTGGTACATCGCCGTGTCTGCATATTTCAACAGAGAATTGCAGTCCTCGCCATCTTCCGGATACAGCGAAATGCCGATGCTGGCCGTGACGAAAATCTCGTGCCCCTCGATCATGAAGGGCCGGCGCATGGCTTCCTTGACGCGGTGCGCCACGTTCAGCGCATCTTCCACGCGCTCCAGATCGGGTATCAGAATCGTGAATTCGTCGCCGCCCAGGCGCGCCAGGTTGCTGCCGCCGAAGCTGGCTTCGAACTCGTGTTCGGCGCGCAGCACCAGGTCGCTGGGGCGGATGGTTTCGCGCAGGCGCTCGGACACCACCTTGAGCAAATGGTCGCCCACGTCGTGGCCCAGGGTGTCGTTGATGCGCTTGAAGGCATCGAGGTCCATGAACAGCACGGCAAATTTCTTGTCGTGCTCCTTCGAGCGCAGCAGTTCGCGTTCCAGCGTTTCCAGGAAGGCTTGGCGGTTGGGGATGCCCGTCAGGCTGTCGCAGTAGGCGAGGCGGCGGATCTGCTCTTCCGTGCGCTTGCGTTCGCTGATGTCGCGCACCAGGCCCAGCACCTCGTCGGCCCCCGTCGCCACCAGGCGCGCCTCGAAATGGCGTGTGCTGTCTTCGTGCGTGAGCGTGTAGTCGACCGAGCCGATATGCTGCGTGGCCAGCACGGCGTGGGCCTTGTCGAGCAGGCGCGCGGCGATTTCGGGCGGCAGCACGTCGCCGATATGGCTGCCCACGCAGTTCGTGATGGAAAAGCCGGCGCTGGCGTCGTGGCCCTGTTCATAGTCGAGATAAAAGCCTTCGCTGTTGAGGCGAAAGAAGGTGTCGGGGATGGCGGCCAGCACGGCGCGGTTGTGCGCGTCGGCGATGCGCAGGCGGGCGATGGCGTCGCTGGCGCGCAGCACGTACAGCACGCGGTGTCCGAGTATGGGCCAGTTGATGGGCTTGGAAATGAAGTCGGTGGCGCCCACCTCGTAGGCGTGCGTGACGGCTTCCAGTTCGTCGCCGCCCGTGACCATGATGATGGGCACCGTGCCGCCCACTTCCTGGTGGCGGATTTCGCGGCACACGGCAAAGCCGTCCATGGCCGGCATGTCGACGTCGAGCATGACCAGGTCCGGCCCGCTGTGCTTGTAGCTGGCCAGCGCCTGCACGCCGTCTTCGGCCTCGATCACGTCCAGGCCTACCTGCGTGAGCATTTGCCGCATCAGCAGGCGCATCACGGGATCGTCGTCGGCCACCAGCACCAAGCCGCGGGGAGGGGAGAGGGGCGCTGTCATGTCAGTGTTCCTTCACGAGGATGGCGCTCAGCGATTCGCGTACGGCCAGGAAGGCTTGCTGCATCTGCTGCAGCAGGGGAGCCGCGCCCTCGGTACTGCCGGCGCGGCCCAGTTTTTCCATCTCCTTGCACAGCTGCGCCAGGCCATCGGCGCCCACGTTGGCGCTGCCCGACTTGAGGCTGTGGGCCACCTTGCGCAGCGCTTCCGCATCCGCGCCGGCAATCGCCGCGCGCATGGCGCTCAACTGGCGCGGCGTCTCGCTGGTAAACGCCAGGATGACCCGTTCCAGCAGCGCATCGCCATCCGTGCCGGACAGGGCGCGGATGTTTTCCAGCGCTTGCCGGTTCAGCGGCTGGCCGGGGGACGAGGCTTCTGGCGTGGGGGAAAGTACTTCTGGAGGCGTCTGCCGCTCCGGCACTTCGCTGTGGTGCACGGTGGCCGCGCGCGGCAGGGTGATCCAGCGCGCGATCGTATGGCCCAGGTCTTGCTGCGTGAATGGCTTGCTCAGGTAGTCGTCCATGCCGGCCGCCAGGCACGCTTCGCGGTCGCCCTGCAGCGCATTGGCCGTGATGGCGACGATGGGCAGCACGCGCGCGTGGCCGCACTGCTGTTCGTGGCGGCGGATTTCCGCCGTGGCGGCAAAGCCGTCCATCACGGGCATCTGGCAATCCATCAGGATCAGATCAAAATCCTCGGCCTGCGCCGCCTGCAAGGCTTCTTCGCCGTTGTGCGCGCAGACCACGTCCAGGCCCAGGCTGTCGAGCATGGCCAGCGCCACTTCCACGTTGACGGGATTGTCCTCTGCCAGCAGCACGCGGCGGCGCTGGCGTCGGCCCACCTGACGGGTCGCGTGCGGCGGATGGGTGCGCATGCCCTCGCTGGTGCGCGGCGGCGTGACGATGCAGTCGAACAGGTCGCATTCGCGGGCCGGCTTGATCAGCTGGAAGGCCACGCCCGCCTCGCGCCGCTGCACGGGGTCGGCCGCCGCCTGTTCCGTGCTCAGCAGCAGTAATTTGAGCTCGGCCAGCAGCGGGTCGCTCTTGATGGTGGCGGCCAGGGCCAGGCCGCTAGTGCGCGGCAATTCCATGTCGAGCAGGGCCACGCCATACGGCGTGCCCGCCTGTGCGGCCGCGCGCAGCTTGCCCAGGCAGTCGCTTGCCGTGCCGGCGCTGTCGCTGACGATGTGCCAGCTGGCCAGCTGCCGCTCCAGCACGGCGCGCGTGGCGGGTGTGTGGTCGACGATCAAGGCGCGTAACCCTCGTGTGGTTTTCAGGTTGAAGGACGGGTCATCGCTGTCGACCCGCCGCTTATCGAAATTTACTTCGAACCAGAAGATGGAGCCTTGCGTTAAAGCATTATCGACGCCGATAGTGCCGCCCATCAGCTCCACCAGCTGTTTCGAGATCGTCAAGCCCAGGCCCGTGCCGCCGTGCTTGCGCGTGGTCGAACCGTCCGCTTGCGAGAACGATTCGAAGATGCGCGTCTGCGCCTCGTTCGATACGCCGATACCCGTGTCGTGCACCTCGAAGCGCAAGCCCACGCTGGGCGCGTCTTCGCTGCACACGCATACTTTCACGGTGACCTTGCCCGTTTCCGTGAACTTGATGGCATTGCCCAACAGATTGACGATGATCTGGCGCAAACGGTTCGGGTCGCCGCAGATGGCGATGGGAATGTCAAACGCGATATCGAATTCCAGGCTGATGTTTTTCGCTTGCGCCTGCGGCGCGAACACGTGCTCTATGTCGTCGAGCAATTCGCGGAAATTGAAGCGGATGTACTCCACGCTCAGCTTGCCCGCCTCGATCTTGGAAAAGTCGAGGATGTCGTTGATGATCACCAGCAAATTCTGCCCCGAGCGCTGCACCATGCTCGTGTAGTGGCGCTGTTGCGGGCTCAAAGGGCTGGCCAGCAGCAGCTCCGTCATGCCCAGCACGCCATTCATCGGCGTGCGGATTTCATGGCTCATGGTGGCAAGGAAGGCGCTCTTCGCCTGGCTGGCCGCCTCGGCCGCATCCTTGGCCTTTTCCAGCTGCGCCGTGCGCACGCCCACCTGGCGCTCGAGCTGGTCGCGGTAATTGGCCAGGGTGCTGTCGCGGCTGTCGATCTGCGCCAGCATGTCGTTGAAACTGTCGATCAGCACGCCCAGCTCGTCGCTGCGCTGGTGCGCGATGCGGTGGCTG
The DNA here is from genome assembly GCF_002813325.1 of Janthinobacterium sp. 64. Classification (NCBI taxonomy): domain Bacteria; kingdom Pseudomonadati; phylum Pseudomonadota; class Betaproteobacteria; order Burkholderiales; family Oxalobacteraceae; genus Janthinobacterium; species Janthinobacterium sp. 64. Next base: position 5,511,408 of record NZ_PHUG01000001.1, read on the forward strand.
TAGGTTTGGCTGCTCGACACTTTTTGCGCCGTATCGATCAGCTTGGTGATCGGTTCGGCAATCACGCTCTTGAAGCGCCGCGCCAGGAACACGGCGATCAGGAAGGACAGCACGGTGGCGCCGCCGATGGCGCCCACGTGGCGGCCGATGTCGCGCCACATGTGGTTCAGGTCCGCCTCGATCAGTACGGCGCCGATGATCTGCTGCGGCTCGCCTGGCCGGTAGACGGGACGGTACAAGCGCATGGCCGGCGCCAGGGTCGTGCCAGCGCCTTGCGTGACGGGCTGCACGGCCATGTCGGCCAGCAAGGCCGGGTCCATGTCTTCCGGCGCCGCCAGGCCGTCGGCGTGCTGCGACGCGCGGTACAGGGCGAACAAACGCCCGCCCCGGTCGAACAGGGCCGCCTGGGCCACCTCGTCGCGCGCGGCCAGCGCGGCCAGCACCTGTTCCGCCTGCGGCTGTGCCGATTTCCCCGCCAGCAAGGGCGCCGCGCTGGCCGCGCCGATCACGCCCGCCAGCGACAGCAGCTGCTTGCCTTCATCATTCTTGTGACTGAGCACGGACGTCAGCGCAAACGCCACGAACACCAGCAGCAGCGCGCTGCCCGACGACAGTACCGAAATCATGGTCAGCTTCTGGCTGATGCTGGAGCGTTGGAAATTGAACATGAATTCGCTGCTTCCCCGGTCGCCCGTTGACTGTTATTTAATTCCTATTGGAAAAATATAGACGCGAAGACACACCCTGATATTGATGTGGGTCTAAGGGAGGAGAGGGGAGGGGAACTTATACGAGATGAAACAAATAGGGCGGTCTCGCAAGACCGCCCTCAAATTATTGCTGAGCAACAACACAGGACTTAACAACACCCTCCGCGTTTTCCTGCGCCGCCATAACGGGCTTCCTGCCGTTCGCGGAAGAACTCTTCATACGTCATCATCGGCTCGCCGGGATGGGTCACTTCCCGGTGCGCCACATAGGTGTCGTACTCGGGCAAGCCGCACATGAGCCGCATGCTTTGCCCCAGATACCGTCCAGCCTTGATGATTTCCTCGATCATCATTGCACCGTGGGCATGGCCTGGAACGGCGATTCCTTGGTGCTTGGCTGGCTGTCGGCGCGTGCCTTCATGATGGTGCGGATGCCGAAGAACAGCACGCTGATCACGACGATGACGAAGAAGGCGGCCAGGCCGGCGTCCAGGTAATCGTTGAAGATGATCTGCTGCATCTGCGCCACCGACTTGGCCGGCGCCAGCAGGGTGCCTTCATCGAGGGCCGCCGAATATTTCTTGGCATGCGCGAGGAAGCCGACGCGCGGATTGGCGTCGAAAATCTTTTGCCAGCCCGCCGTCAAGGTGCACAGCAGCAGCCAGATGGTCGGCGTGATGGTGACCCACGCATACTGGCCACGCTTCATCTTGAACAGCACGCAGGTGCCGAGGATCAGCGCGATCGCTGCCAGCATCTGGTTGGCGATGCCGAACAGCGGCCACAGGGTGTTGATGCCGCCCAATGGATCGACCACGCCCTGGTACAGGAAGTAGCCCCAGGCCGCCACGCACAGGCCCGTGGCCAGCAGGTTGGCGATGACGTTTTCCGTCTTTTTCAGGCTGGGCACGAAGCTGCCCAGCAAGTCTTGCAGCATGAAGCGGCCCGCACGCGTGCCCGCATCGACGGCCGTCAGGATGAACAGCGCTTCGAACAAAATCGCGAAGTGGTACCAGAAGGCCATCATGGCCTTGCCGCCGATGGCGCCGGACAGAATCTGCGCCATGCCGACGGCCAGGGTCGGTGCGCCGCCGGCGCGCGAGATGATGCTGTGCTCGCCCACATCCTTGGCCGTCTGCGTCAGCATTTCCGGCGTGACATAGAAGCCCCATTGCGAAATCGCCTGTGCTGCCGACTCGGCCGTGGTGCCGATCAGGGCGGCCGGGCTGTTCATGGCGAAATAGATGCCCGGCTCGATGGTTGAGGCGGCCACCAGGGCCATGATGGCCACGAACGATTCCATCAGCATGGCGCCATAGCCGATGAAGCGGGCGTGGCTTTCGTTTTCAATCATCTTCGGCGTGGTGCCCGAGGAAATCAGCGCGTGGAAGCCGGAGACGGCGCCGCAGGCAATCGTAATGAACAGGAAGGGGAACAGATTGCCCGACCAGACAGGGCCGGAGCCGTCGATGAACTTGGTCATGGCCGGCATTTTCAGGTAAGGCGCGACGACGATGATGCCGATGGCCAGGCCGAGAATCGTGCCGATTTTCAGGAAAGTCGACAGGTAGTCGCGCGGCGCCAGCAGCAGCCACACGGGCAGGACGGAAGCGATGAAGCCGTAGCCGATCAGCATCCACGTCAGTTCCGTACCCGTGAACGTGAACATCGGGCCCAGCACCGCGTGTTCCTGCACGTACTGGCCGCCGATGATGGCCAGCATCAGCAAGACAAAACCGATGATGGAAATCTCGCCGATGCGGCCCACGCGGATGAAGCGCGAGTACACGCCCATGAACAGGGCGATGGGAATCGTCGCCATCACGGTGAAGCTGCCCCATGGGGAGCCGGTCAGCGCCTTGACGACGATCAGGGCCAGCACGGCCAAAATGATGACCATGATCATGAAGCAGCCCAGGAGCGCAATCATGCCGGGAATTTCGCCCAGTTCAGCCTTGATCAGGTCGCCCAGCGAGCGGCCGTCGCGGCGCATGGAAATAAACAGCACGATGAAATCCTGCACGGCGCCCGCAAACACGACGCCCGCCAAAATCCACAACATGCCGGGCAAATAGCCCATCTGCGCGGCCAGCACGGGGCCGACCAGGGGGCCGGCGCCGGCAATCGCGGCGAAATGGTGGCCGAACAGCACATATTTGTTGGTCGGCACGTGGTCGAGGCCATCGTTGTGCTTGAAGGCCGGCGTCATGCGGCGTGCATCGAGGCCCAGCACCTTGTCGGCGATGAACAGGCTGTAGAAACGGTAGGCGATCAGGTAGACGCAGACGGCGGCGATGACGATCCAGATTGCGCTGATCGGTTCGCCACGTTGCAGGGCGACGACGCCCAGGGAGCCGGCGCCGGCCAGCGCAAGCGCTGCCCAGCCGAGCTGTTTGAAAATGCGGTTCATGCTTCCTCCAGAGATTGACGGGCGCTGTGCCGTGCGATGATGTGTGCTGCGGTTCCTGGTCGTCGCCAGTTTGATGTGACTTTTGGTGTATTTGCAGCTTATGGCAAGTATTCAGGAATCGTATAATCGCCGCAAGCGCACGACTACGCAGTAACGCTCAGTATTACTACGCAGGCCGATCACGGCGCCGCGACGTAAAATCACGCATTCCCACCAGCATCGACGCCGCCGGAGCGCGCAAGGCCATGAAACTCAGACAGAAAGTCATCTTCCTGGCCATCACGCCGCTCATCCTCGCGCTGTGCGCCATCGCGTTTGCCGTGCGGCACCAGGCGATTACCCTGGCCGAGCAGCAGCGCGCCACCATCCAGCAAGCCTACCTGGCCAGCAAGGAAGCCGAACTCAAGCATTATGTGACCCTGGCCAGCCATTCCATCGCCTCGCTGTATGGGTCGGGCCGCAAGGATGCCGCCACGCAAGAGGAAGCCAAGCGCATCCTGTCTGCCCTCAGCTATGGCGACGATGGCTATTTCTTCATCTACGATTTGCAGGGCAAGTCGCTGATGCATCCGCGCCAGCCCGAGCTGGTGGGGCAGAATCTGTGGGAGTTGCGCGACGCGGACGGCAACCTGACCATCCAGCGCCTGATGCGGCGCGCCAGGAGCGGCGGCGGCTTCGAGCGCTACAACTGGATCAAGCCGTCGAGCAACAAGTCCGCGCCCAAGCTCGGCTATGTGATCCTGATGCCGGAGTGGGGCTGGATGATGGGCACCGGTATTTATATGGATGACGTGGACCAGGCGCTGGCCAAGGTCGATGCCCAGCAGTCGCGCAATATCCGCTCGACCATGGAACTGATCGCCGCCATCGCCATCCTCGGCTCCCTGCTGGTGGCCGCCTGCGGCCTGGTGCTGAACTTGCGCGAATTGCGCGTGGCCGACGCCAAGCTGAAAGTGCTGGCGCAGCGGGTGGTCGAATCGCAGGAAGAGGAGCGGGCGCGGCTGTCGCGTGATTTGCATGACGGCATCAGCCAGTGGCTGGTGTCGATCAAATTGCAGATCGAGGCGGGCATCGCGCGCCTGGCCGGCAATGCCGAGCAGAAAGAAAAGGCGCCCGCCACGTTCGAGCGGGCCGCCGAGCAGCTGAACAAGGTGCTGGGCGAGGTGCGGCGCATTTCGCACAACCTGCGCCCGGCCATTCTCGATGACCTGGGCCTGGCCGCCGCGCTCGACCACCTCGTGCATGAATTTAACGACAGCAGCAGCGCGCAAGCCAGTTTCACGGCCAGCCCGGCGGCGGCGGGCGAGGGCTTGCCCGACATGGTCAATACCGTCTTGTTCCGCATCGCCCAGGAAGCGCTGACCAATTGCGAGCGCCATGCCCACGCCCGCGGCGTGGAAGTGAGCCTGCGCGAGGCGGGCAAGGCCGTGGAATTGCGCATCGAGGATAATGGCGGCGGCTTCGACTTCGACGGCATCGCCCTGCATCCGCAGCGCGGCATCGGCCTGCGCAACATGACGGAACGCATGGAAGCCATCGGTGGCAGCCTGCACATCACTTCGTCTGCGGCCGGCACCCTGGTGCTGGCGCGGCTCGAGCTTTCCTCCACATTAAAATAGAGAACCATGACCGAAACGATCAACATCCTGCTGGTGGACGACCATCCCCTCGTGCGCGACGGCTTGCGCGCGCGCCTGGAAGCGGTGGCGCATTTCGACGTGGTGGCCGAGGCGGGCGGCGCCGACGAGGCGCTGGCACAGGCGCGTGCGCACCAGGTGGACCTCGTGTTGATGGATATCAATATGCGCGGCATCAACGGCATCGAAGCGACGGCGCTGTTCAAGCAGGCGTTTCCGCAGATTGCCGTGCTGATCCTGTCCATGCACGACAAGCTCGAATATGTGTCGCAAGCCATCGCCGCCGGCGCGCGCGGCTATGTGCTCAAAGATGCTCCAGGGAAAGATATCGTCTTCGCCATCGAGACGGTGATGTCCGGCGGCATTTATTACAGCGCGGCCCTGGCGCGGCAGCTATCGCGCCCGCAAGTGCACGATTCCTTCCTCACCACGCGCGAGCAGCAAGTGCTGCAACACATCGCGGCGGGCCAGTCGAACAAGCAGATCGCCCGCGACCTGGACCTGAGCGTGCGCACGGTCGAGACGCATCGCCTGAACATCAAGCGCAAGCTCGGTATCGAAGGTCAGGCTGAATTGATCAAATATGCGGTCGAACATGCGCATGGCGGCGGCGCCTGAACGGCGCTGGCGTTACGGTGTTTTTTTCAAACCCGCATGACAGGCGGGTCTCCCCGGGGAAATGTTCTTTTTGAATATTTATTGCCAAAATTAAACTGTTTCACGGGTGAGATTCGGATAGAATGATTCTCACTGTCGAGGGCATCCCTGTCGGGCCAGGGTTGCCAATGCTGGTCAGTTTATTTACTATGGCGCCCTACCCACACTGAGATACCGATGTCAGCGTCTGAATCAAACCTGTTTCCGTTGGTGGGATTACAAGCAGTGGCCAATGCTCATAACGAGTGGGTCGCTGTCACCTTGCATGGTCCGCAGGCCTCGACGGCGCCGCTGCTGGCGGCGCTGGCCGCTGCCGATGCGTATGCCTTCCTGGCGCCGCTCGACTGCATCATTCCCCTGGCCGACCCGCATGGCGTGGACGAGGCCGTGCTGGCGCAACTGGCGCCGCAACGCACCATTTTCCGTTTGCCGGCGCAGTTTGCCGGCGACAAGCAAATTCAGAAAAAATGCCAGCAATGGCGCGACGCCGGCTATCGCATCTTGCTCGATGGCGCCGATGCCGGTCCCGTGGTGGCGGCGCAGGTCGACGCGCGCGCGCTGAGTTTTGATGCGGCGGGCGTACGTCCGGCCCTGCATCAGCTGCTGCCCTTGCCGGGACCGCACCTGGCCTACAACATCGGCGATGCAGGCCAGCTTGCTGCATTGCAAGAACTTGGCGTGAGCTGGTTTGCCGGCGACTATGCCTTGCAGCATGCGCGCCAGCAAAGCGAGCCGGAAGACGCCACCTCGCGCCGGCGCTTGATGGCGCTGCTGGGCCTGCTGGCCCGCGATGCCGACGCGCACGAGCTGGAAGTGCCGCTCAAACAAGATCCATCGCTCAGCTATCATTTATTAAAACTGGTCAATTCGGCCGCCTTCGGTTTCACGGCGCCGATTACCAGCTTCAGCCAGGCCATCACCCTGCTGGGCCGGCGCCAGCTGCAGCGCTGGCTGCAACTGCTGCTGTATGCGCGCCAGCAAGACGATGGCAAGATCCACGCGCTGCTGCCGCTGGCGGCCGTGCGCGCGGCGCAGATGGAAGCGCTGTGCCAGCTGCGCGGCGGCGACCGCGACGCGCAAGACCTGGCCTTCATGGCGGGCGTGTTTTCGCTGCTCGACGTCCTGCTGGGCATGCCGATGCAAGAGATCATCGCCACCCTGAACCTGGCACCCGAAGTCAATGAAGCCTTGCTGGAACGCAATGGCGAGCTGGGCACCTTGCTGGCGCTGGTCGAAAGCGCCACGCCGCCGCCCGAACGCTTGCGCCGTGCCGGCATCGATGGAGAAACCTATTGGCGCAGCCTGCTACAGGCCTACCAATGGGCCATCCAGGTCAGCCGGAACCTCTAGCATGACCTTGCTGCCGGTGTCGGATTACCTCGGTGACAGCGCCGCCCTGTGCGATGCCGTCGTGCGTTTGCGCGGTCCCGCGCTGGTGGCTGAGCTGGGCCGTATCGCCAGTGCCGTGATGGCCAGTCCGCATGGCCAGTTTCTGCCTGCGGGCAGCATGGGCGCTGCTGTGCCAGCCGCGCCGTTTCCCCGCGATACGCCTGCTTTGCTGCAGGAAATCAATTTCGACGGCCACTGTTTCGGCCATTACAGCGTGGCGGGGCGCAGCGTCTACAACGACGCCGACCGCCGCCACCTGGCCAGCCTGGCCTCGCTGACGGCCGGCGTGCTGCAGGTGCATTCGCTGGCGCAACGCTCGACCCATGCGTTTGCGCAAGTCGAAGCCTTGCTGGCGCAGCAGACGCAAATCCTCGACCAGTTGCACGAATCCGTGCTGACGATGGACTTGACCGGTTACATCACCAGCTGGAACAAGGGCGCCGAACGGCTGTTCGGCTACACTTCGGTGGAAGCCGTGGGGCGCAACATCCTGTTCCTGTACGACGATGAAGATACGGGCTTCCACGACGCCTTCCTGGAGCAGGGAGGGCGCCTGATGGAGGTGCGCCGCCGAAAGAAGTCGGGCGAAATCTTCTGGGCCAGCCTGTCCCTGTCGCCGCTGCAGGACATGGACGACAGGCCCATCGGACTCATCGCCTACCTGACGGACATCACGGAACGCAAGCTGGCCGAAGAGCGATTGCACCATCTGGCCTATTACGATCCGCTGACCAGCCTGCCCAACCGCACCTTGCTGGCCAAGCTGGTCGACCAGGCCCTCTCCGTGGCGCAGCGCAGCAAGATGCTCGGCTGCGTGATGTTCATCGACTTGAACCGTTTCAAGCTGATCAACGACACCCTGGGCCGGCGCATCGGCGATGAATTGCTGCGCCAGGTTTCCTTGCGTTTCCGCAAGGTATTGCGCGACCAGGACCTGGTGGCGCGCCTGGGCGGCGACGAGTTCGCCGTGGGCCTGTTCGACATCGGCCAGCACTTCGAGGCCAGCATGGTGGCGCAAAAGCTGCTCGCCTCCCTGGTGCAACCGTTCCTGATCGAAGGCCACGACTTGCGCGTGGGCGCCAGCATCGGCATCAGCGTGTATCCGCAAGACGGGCAGGACGCGGAAACCCTGCTGCGCCTGGCCGACATCGCCATGTACCGCGCCAAGCAGGACAGTGGCAGCGAAGCGGAAAGCGTGGCCTTCTACAGCCAGGACATGAACCTGGGCATGCAGGCGCGCATGCGCCTGGAAACCGGCTTGCGCCAGGCATTATCGGAACAGCAACTATTGCTGCACTATCAGCCGAAATACGCACTGGGCAGCGGGCGCATCATCGGCGCCGAAGCGCTGGTGCGCTGGCACCACCCGCAGCACGGCATGATCCCGCCCGCCGAGTTCATTCCTCTGGCCGAATCGACGGGTCTGGTGGTGCAAGTGGGCGAATGGGTGCTGGAAGCGGCCTGCGCCCAGGCGCAGGCGTGGAAACTGGCCGGCCTGCCGCCGATCCGCCTGGCCGTCAACGTCTCCGCGCGCGAATTCACCTCGGCCCTGCCTGCCAGGGTGGCGGCGACCCTGGCCCGCTACGGCCTGGAAGCGGCCTGGCTGGAACTGGAAATCACGGAAAGCACGCTGATGCACAACATCGAGAGAGTCATCGGCATCATGGACCGCATCACGGCCCTGGGCGTGGCCCTGTCGCTGGACGACTTCGGCACCGGTTATTCCAGCCTGTCCTATTTGAAACGCTTTCCCATCGATACATTGAAGATCGACAGGTCCTTCACCACCGGCATCCCGACAGACGCCAGCGACTGCGCCATCGCCAGCACCATCATCAGCATCGCCCAGCAACTGCACCATAAAGTGATCGCGGAAGGCGTGGAAACGGCGGAGCAACTGGCGTTTTTGAAGAGTTCAGGCTGCGACGAAGTGCAGGGCTACCTGTTCTCGCGCCCGTTGCCAGCGGTGGAGTTCGAGAAGGCGCTGCGGGAAAACTGGGGCCTGTAAGGCTTTGCTGTGGAGCGCCAGCGCAGGTATTGAACCCACAGACGAAGAGCCGGGGCCGTACCCCAGTCTTTGCTATTGGGGGAAATATGGTGGTGATGGCGCTGGCCATTGGTAAGCGACTGCGCTTTATGTATAATGCTGCCATCTGGAAGCGTGGCCGAGTGGTTGAAGGCACTAGTCTTGAAAACTAGCGACGGGTTACACTGTTCGTGAGTTCGAATCTCACCGCTTCCGCCAGGAAATAAAGAAACCGCCTTCGGGCGGTTTTTTATTGCCTGGCGGAAGCGAGCAGGGCGCCTTCGCGCCCTGCGTGTGAGATTCGAAGGGCTGGGCCTACCGGCCCAGCCCGCCCCGAATCCTCCACTTGCTGCCGCTGCGCGGCAGCACCGCGCGCCGCAGGCGCGCGTTCGTGGTTTTCATCAGCTTTTCAACTGAGCCAGCCTGTAACGACGGTCAACGCATCAGTTCGTGTCCGAATGGCGGACCTGACCCTCGCGCCCCTTGGTTGCGTCACGCGCTGGCTAATTTCGCTGATCACCCGGATTGACGACTTCCTGGCCTGGAACTGCGCCGCGCAGCTTTCCTCGGCTTAAATACCACGCCGCATCCCATAGCTGTGATGCCATCATCTAGCAAATCAAGGCGAGGCTCGAGATGGCTCTGGCTTTACACTTGCCAGTATCACGCTTGTCCTCCTTGGTATTGGCCGGCGATGGTGCTGCGATCAATGTCGCGTCGACGATGGTTTCTTGGCTTCGTCTAGTATCCATTGAGCAAACGCTTTTATTGGCTCCCCACTCAATCCGATCGGCTCAGGAAGGACGAGACAGAAGGTTTTGGAAATTGTTTTTCCCTCTGGCCATGGAGCGACCAACCGTCCTTGAGCAAGTTCGGTTTCAACGTAGAGGCGCGGTACTAACGCAACACCGAGGCCAGCCAACGCAGCTTCGATCAACATCGCATGAAGATCGTAGCGTGCACCAATCGCTGGATTGGTCAGAAGGATTCCAGTCTCCTGGGAGTAGCGGTGCCAAGCTTCGGGGTTCTGTCGCCGGTGCAGGCGCGGCAGGTTATCCAGTACGGCTGTGCCTTCGTCCCCTGTCAGAATGTCTGGATGGCAAATCGGAACCAACACCTCATCCAAAAGGTGGTGAGTTCTCATTCCCGTCCAGGCCGGGTGCTCGAAATGGATTGCAGCGTCGAATCCGCTGCCGGCGAGGACAAAGGGTTCCATGCGTTCTGCAAGATGCACAGTGATATTCGGATGCTGCCGCTGGAATTGTGACAAGCGAGGAATCAGCCACCGCATCGCGAAAGTCGGGATGACGGCAATGTCGAGGCTTGCGCCATCGACTGGCTGTCCCATCAGGTACTGGCTGTCTCGCTCCAGCCGGTCGAGCGACTCGCGCACTTGCGCCGCATAGCGCTGCCCGTTGGGCAACAGCCGGACGCGATTTCCGACTCTTTCAAATAACATCACGTCGAGAAAGGCTTCCAGCCGGCCGATCTGGCGGCTGATGGCCCCTTCCGTCAATGACAACTCCGCCGCCGCCCGGGCGAAACTGCCATGGCGGGCAGCGGCCTCGAATGCCATCAATGCGGCGTTGCTGGGGATCTTCCTGCGCATGAGCGTTCCTGATACAGAGCAAGGTATTGGCTCACCTTGATTTTTAATCATGGAAGCATACCAAAAAATCGATTTATACGGCGAAATTCAGGTCGCATAATGACTGAACATCAACAAGGAAGGCCGGTGCGCACAGCGTCCGGCCACAAACCATCTCATGATATATACCGTCGAATGCAGCTTTGCCGATCCCGCCAGCGAAGCGGAGTGGAATCATTTCTATAGCCTGGAAAAGCTGCCCGCGCTCATTTCGGTGAGCGGCTTCCATACCTCGCAGCGTTTCAAGGCCTTGAGCGCCGGTTGCCCTGTCTACCTCGCCATGCATACGATCGACAGTCTCGATGTGCTCCAGGGAGAGGAGTATCGCCAGAAAGGCGGTGGCAATTTCGCGCGCTGGCAGCAGCACATCAGCGACTGGCACCGCAATCTGTATGCTGGCCTTGAGCGTGCCCCGACCATCGGCGAAGACGACTATCTGGTGACGAGTACGGTCGGCCCTGAGCCACTCATCGACATGGGCCTTACTCCTTATCGGATGCAGGCTGTCGCATTGGAAAGGTTTCCTGAACAGCGATGGGTGGCGAAGATGGAGTACCCCATTGACCCCGGCATGGAACAGCTTCCAGAGGGCGTCCATCTGTATGCGCCCATGACCGGTCAATTGACGAGTGGCAGCGATATCGCCGCGCACACTTCGCGGTAGAGCCCACATGCCCAACGTGACGATTTTCATGCCAACAGAAAAGATGCCGCCAGATACGAATCTGGCGGAACTCACCGACCAATGTACCCAACTCTGCACAGAGGTACTTGAAGCTGCGCTGGAGAACGTGCACATCATCTATGTCGGTGTCCGTCATGGCCGGGGGAATCCGGCCTATGCAGAAATCAAATACCGGCTTGTACCGTTCAGGACGCAAGCAGTCATGGCGGTGTTCATGGAAAGGCTGGAGGGCATCATCAAAGCAAATACCGGCCTTGCCGCACGCATCCGCTGTTTTGGCTATGCGACCCAGGCCATTCATGCACGCAATTGATTATCAGATAGGAATACGGCAATGGATCACATGATATTTCCCAGCCAGCAGATAGGCGAGTTTTCGATCACGGCCATCAGTGACGGCTACCTGTCCGCCAGTCTGGATTTGCTCTCCAATATCGGATCGATGGATGCGTCAAAATTGCAGCAGGACGCGGGGGTGAGCGATCCCTCTTCCATCCATATCAACTGCTATCTGGTGCGCGGCCGTGGCCGCACAATCCTGATTGATGCGGGTGCAGGGGGATTCAAGCAATGGGGCGGCAAGCTGAAAGTCAATCTTGCGCTGGCTGGCGTACAACCTTCCGACATCGACACGATACTGCTGACGCATGCGCATCCCGATCACGTCGGGGGGCTGCTTGATGCGTCAGGAGAAGCAGCCTTTCCCGATGCGGAGTTAGTAATCCACCAGCATGAGGTTTCTTTCTGGGAAGACGATGGCAATCTCAGCCGGGCCAGTGAGCGCGCTCGCGGCAACTTCCTGTTTGCCCGGAAGGTGTTTGACCAGTATAGGGAGAAGATGCGCCTGTTTACCGAGAGCGAAGTTCTCCCAGGTATTAGTGCCATGCCCCTACTGGGGCATACCGCAGGGCATTCCGGTTATCGCATCGAATCCTGTGGCCGCAGTCTGTTGATTTGGGGGGATATTGTGCATTTCCCCCAAATCCAGATTGCGCGTCCCGACGTATCCATTGCATTCGACCAAGATCCGCTGCTGTCGGCCGAAACACGCTCAAAACTGCTGGACGTGGTCAGCTCGGACAACATCCTCATCGCCGGCATGCACCTTGGTGAACTCGGCTTCGCGCACATCCAACGCAAAGGCCATCTCTACAGGATAGTCTACGAAGCTTAGCGGCCAGTAAAGATGCCTGTGATGCGCCGACCGCCGGGAATGAGGTCAATGACTCCATGACGCTTGCTACTAGCGATCACTGAAATGCCAGGTACGCAGGCCTATGTAGCGAGACGCCGCTTGAAGTCGGCCGGACCGCTCTTTTAAGCGCTGGCGCATTCGACGCTGCCGGTCACCCAGTGACGCGCTTGCGCGATGTCCGCAAACGCCTTCTTTGGATAGTCGGGGCGATACTTCAACGTCCTGAACATCGGTTCCGAGTACGGGTTGTCGTTGCTGACGGCCGGTCGGCTAAACGATGGGCATGACGCCGGGCGTTTGCAGGGGGGGGGCTAAGTAGGGCGCAATAAATTATTGTGATTTCTGACTTCCATAACCGGCGTTCTGCGGTGTTGTGTAGTGGTTTAATTTGCCCGGACACCTCAATAGGTGGAAAATCCACCATCTGAGGAAAAAGCATGACAACAAGAAAACGTAGAACCTTCGAGCCGAGCCTGAAACTGGAAGTGGTCCGGCTGATCAATGAGCAGGGCCAGAGCGTCCAGAACGTCAGCGAAAGCATGGGCATCGGCCAGACCGCGATCCGTCGCTGGCTGCAGCAGTACAGTGCCGAGCAGAACGGGCAACCCGGCATCGGCAAGCCGCTCACTGCCGAGCAGCAAAGAATCCGCCAACTGGAGCTGGAAAATCAGCAGCTACGGCAGGACGTCACCATCTTAAAAAAGGCCTCGGCCTTCTTTGCCCGCGAAATGAAGTGACCCATACGCTTATTCGCCAGCTGCAAAAGGAGGCCATCCCAGTCCAGCACAGCTGTCGCATCCTGGACGTGAGCCGATCTGGCTTTTACGAGGCGCAGCGTCGTTCTGCTAAACCGGTTTTGTGCAAAGCGAGCGTTCATCTGCGGGCCGCGTTTATGGCAAGCCATCAGAGCTACGGAAGCCGCCGACTGGTCACTGCCATGGCCAGCGCAGGGTTCGACATCGGGCGCTACAAGGTGCGCAGTTTGATGCGCCAGCAGGCTTTGAAGCCGGTCTGGAAGCGCAAGTTCGTCCATACGACGGACAGTAAGCACGACCTGCCAGTGGCCGCCAACGTGCTGAACCGACAGTTCAATCCGAGCGCGCCGAACCTGGCGTACGTCAGCGACATCACGTACATCCGTACCGGTGCCGGCTGGCTGTATCTGGCAACCGTGCTGGATCTGTACGCGCGCAAAGTGGTGGGCTGGGCCATGGCGCCAAGCATGCCAGCCAAGCTGGTCTGCGATGCGTTGACGATGGCCATCCAACAGCGCCGGCCGGCAGCCGGATTGATCGTCCATTCCGACCGGGGCAGTCAATATGCCAGCGAGCTTTACCAGGACCTACTGGCCAGCCACGGCTTCGTCTGCAGTATGAGCCGCAAAGGTAACTGCTGGGACAACGCCGTCGCTGAACGCTTCTTCTTGAACCTCAAGATGGAACGGGTCTGGCAGCGTCAATACGCTAACCACGCCGAGGCCAAAGCCGACATCACCGACTACATCGTCGGCTTCTACAACTGCAAGCGCATCAATTCAGCATTGGGCAATCTGCCACCCTCTGTCTACGAACAGAAAATGGCAGAACGTGAACCTATCGTTGTGTCCGAAATTACTTGACCACCGCATTGCCCGCTGCTGGCAGTGCTCGCACTGCGTCGCAGCGGGCGCCTTGCATAGCATCCGGTTCTGTTTGTCATAACTTCACAATAATTTCCCACGACCTAATTAGCATGGTCGCGCCCTTCATCGGGCTTCCATTGTCAGAGTGCAGGATCACATGGTGCGGCTGGATTTTTTCACTCGCGCAGATGTCCCGCAACACCGCTGTCGCCAAGTCGCTGTTTTCATCTCGATAGACCTGCCATCCGACGACCTTTCGGCTGTAGATATCAATGAACATATACAGGTAAAGATAGCGTCCCTTCACGCCGCTTGGCAGATAGGTAATGTCCCAGCTGTAGAGCTGATTCGGCGGTCAGTCCGCGCTGCGGGTGAGGTCATTGGACCTCGTCCTCCCACAGCGCATTGCACTTTTTTGCAGTAAAAGCAGCGCTGCCGCCTCCGCCAGGGCTTTATCCTTACGATCCAGATCTTTCCTCAGCTTATCGTTCTCTTGCTGCAGACTGCGCACCGCACGTAGTTCGACGGCGGCGTTGCCAGGCTTCGCGTCAAGGCAGAACGCCATGCGCCATTCCTCCAGGTGATGCACAAACAGGCCACGTTCACGACACCAGCCTTGCAGCGCTTCTTGGTCCAAGGCATGCGTCTCGTGAAGCGCTATCAACTGCTCACTTCTGCTCCAATCCTGCGGCTGCCTTTTCCCTGCCAGAAGAGGCGTTCAACATATATAAATTCTTTCTACGTATCCAGTTCTTGACCGTGTAATAGTTGACATGCAGGTCGTCGGCAACGTCCCGCACGGTGCGTTTGCCGCGAGAATAGACCTTGATCAAGGCCTGCTCGATGAAGGCGTCAGCATACACTTTGCTCATGTTGTTTCCTAAAAATGTAAGGAGACAACTAGCCTGACACAGGGGGATGGCTGACCTGGCCCTCGCGCCGGGGATGAATGCGTGAGCTCATGGACTGAAGTTTATGCGATGTGCTGTAACCGGTGGGACGATCTCGGTGGCAAACCGCCGATCAACTCGTCAAGCACAGCTTTGGCCCGGAACAGGGCCATGCTGCGACGAGGAGTGAAACTAAACATCTAGTGGGCCATCAATGAGGCTGCTAATGAATTAATTGCATTTCAAATACATAAGAAGTACGATTGAGTAACATTGCATTCCTAAGAGTAATGTTATTCATTATTTAAGTTACTAAGGAAATGGATGAAAGCTTTATTTTTTACAACTCTGGCCACTATTTTTGTCGCTCCAGCACAAGCGGAAGTTGTCGTTCACCCCATCGTTGCGGGTTCATCTTCTGCTCGCCTCTATGGAGGTGCCGACTACTGTAAGGACTTCTTCATCATGAGGATTGCGGACGGTTGGTCTGTCGTCCAAGAGGGAGAGGCCGATTTAAAAAACGACAAATTTGAGAAGCTTCAAGGATGTTTGGGAAAGACAGACAATGACACCGTCGATGTGGTGGTCTTTTCAGCTGCGGTCATGGATAAATGTACTACATATACTCAATGCGTACCGCCGATACTTGGAAACGGCGCTTGTGTCAATCGAACATCCTATAGACACCGTACTTCGCGCTACGATGGCTATTTTGCATGTAACTCAAACTTTGCAAACCGGAAGGGGATGCTCAATGGACTACAGTTTGATGCTCCAATTGACAACAACTTACTGGCATCTGCATTGTCTAGTAATGCAATAAAAGCAGCGTCAACTGAATTCGCTCAAGCTCAGTACAGCCGTATTCTGGCTAGTATAGAACAAGTTGACACTGCAAAGTGTGGAAGTTGCCAACTAGAACGCGACGCCATCATTAATTTCTTTAATAATTTTTCAAACTATACAAATCCAGAGAAACTAATTACGGCAGGTCGCGATTATATTAACATAACCGGTATCCGACAATTGCCATCATGGATGATGGCTCGGATTTCTCCAGTTACAGCGGAAATGCTTATTGCTCAAGGCGGGCAAGATTGGCGTCAAAAATATGTGGCACGAATAAAGCAATTAATGGCATCTGATGCAAATATGAAAGATATTGAATCATTCATTAAGCAACTGGAGAATTCTTCAAACGACAATTGGAGTTCGGTTGATTTTGATGGTAAATTGCCACAGTTTAAAGAGTTACTCCGAAACCGCATGAATGAAGAAAATCGTCTGGCTAAGAAGCGAACGCAAGACGCTGCACAGGAAGCTGAGCGTCAACGCCAGGCCGAGGCAAAAAAAGTGCTGGCTTGGCGTAAAACCCTGCAAGTCGGCTCGGATACCTTCTGCGGTCCTGTGATTGAAATCCGCCATCCTATGGTAAAAATTTTTATTAGCGTTCAGCTGCAAGGATTCGGTAATGAGGCTTGGCTTAAGTCTTCCGACATATTTCCACCTGAGTACGGTTGCCGTAATGTAAACGGCCGTTTAAGCACCTACTGATCGCCGAAGCGGCAACGGTAAAATTGGCTGGGGGCATTGCATCTGCCCTTCTGGCGTTCCGAACGTGCCGTAAAAGAGGTGGCATAGCATACCCAACGGCCCCGGACAATGAGTTTCGGTTATCATTGCATTGCATTGCATTGCATTGCATTGCATTGCATTGTATTCACCGGCGTCTTTTAACTTCTTTCATTTACTGCTCTTCATTTTTCAGTGCATTGCTGTCAGAATGTTGGCAATACTTAGTCACCCAAGGATCAAAAAATGAGTTTGTCGCAAACGAGAAAAGGAATGCTGGCCGGAATACTTGTTGCTGGACTCCTTGGCGGATGTACCACTACAGAGAAGTATGCGGCCTATAAAAAGGAAGCCCAACAAGATCACGTTGAGGCAGGAAAATTTCAGCTGATGACTGGTGATCCGCGCATGAGTGGCCAGAATTACTACGCCCGATTGACCAATTCGAATGGCCTCTGGACCAGCGAATTGAGCGCCAAACAATTCCGGCGAACCAACGAGCACCAAGAGTTATTCGTAATAGATGTAGAGAAAATGCAGATTAAGCCAGATTTCGTTACGGCGCGTGGCGACCATGTCATTGTGCCTGATAAGTATCAAACGGTAATTTGTCCCCCGGATTTCATCTCCAGTGAATTAAAAAAAGTGAAATACACAGTATGTACGACAGTATTTGCTGCTTCACTTGGCAGTGTCAAATGGACTGAGATGGCAGCGGTCGTGGCAGGCTCGGACTTGCCGGAGAAGGTACTTGGTATGGCAACTGTTCAAGCCAAAGATGCTGCGCAGGTGGAGGCGGATAAAAAAGCGGTGGCTGTCCGAGTTGAGGAAGGCGCAAGGTTGAGGGCGATCCAAGAAAAGGAAAAGTATCAGTTGCTAAAGCGCGACGGTGATGCACGCGCTGACATCCAATTTGAGGCGAGAAGCAGGGCTCGTGCGCTGCAATGCGGTCCGGCAGATTTTGCTGATTCATACATCAGCGAGAATAAGAAATTCATGGCATACCGCTATGAACATAATCCCGGCATGAAGGCAATTTTCACATCCGCCAAAGAGATGGAGCAACAGATAATGCGCGAGATGAATTCTGCAGTGCCATATGATGTTCGGACATGTACCGAGGATGTGCGGAGTATGATCGCTCTTCAAAAAAGTCGAACTCAAGAAATGCTCACCGTAAAACAGATGTCCGAGAAGTTCAAGCGGGACCAGAAGATTTCTAAATGAGATGTTAATGTTCGCAGTTATCGGGGGCAGATACCATCTTGAATGAAAAGTCCTTTTGCCCAGTAATGCGCATGGCGCACTCATACCGTCGTTTACACGTGCCACAGCTCGACCGCTGAAGTAGGCCATTTGTGCAACAGAGCCAACTTGCTGTATAAAGTTGTTTTTTTAAATATAGCATGAGGATAAGAAATGGAGTCGAAAGATGTTGGGATATCCAAGGAAGTTGGAAAATATTTATACCGTATCGCTCCAGAGGATGCAAAAATAATTCTGATGATTGCCGTCCTTTCTCCCGAAGGTGACGTTGGGCGCTTTGAGTTTTATTCAAACAATGGAGTTGCTGAGGGAACGTTTTCCGTCAGTGATGCAGATGTGAAGAAACTTATTGACTTGCTTGGTGAACATCAGCAATTCATGGTTAGTAATAATCAGCCTGCATGGACGCGTTGCGAGTTTACGGTAAATGTTGATTCCGATAAATTTTCTATGGAACTGGGTTATGAGGGGGATATGTTTAAATTGGGTTCCTTGCGATAATTTATAGGTGACTTTGGTTTTGGTGGGGTGAGGGCGGTGGTTTTAATCAGATTTCACTTGGTGTCGCCAATGCGGATCAGCACGAAACTAGAAAATTAACATTTCCTGGGAATCTGATTGACAAGGAAATCGTGCGCCACCTGCATGAATAAAACAGGAGAATCGTTGTATGCCTCGTGTCCTGCATATGGAATATTCAGGAAGGCACAACCTTTTATTTGACTTCGTAACAGAAATGGACTCCCGATAGCATTGCCTATGATTTCAAAGTAGATTTCGGCATCCTCAACGGATAAGTGCTGGCATGAAGAATGCGTAAAAGTCGTCATCGTGAATTTATCCCTGTATTTTGATTTGTAGATCATACGTGGGTCGACTGTCAGTTTTTGTCAGTATCTGATCGGTATCTGGCCCTCGCGCGCGCTCTCGCCCGCACGGTGCCTTCTGCTGTAGCTTTTGATATTCCTCGATGTGGACCTTGCCTGCACAGAAGTACTGTGTAAAAATACAGTGTCAACTTTCAAAAAGGACACCTCATGATCAAAGGCAGTTGCTGCTGTGGTTCGGTAAAGTTTGAATTGGCATCCCCCCCAAGCATGATGGGCATGTGTCACTGTTCTCGTTGTCGGAAGGCCGGAGCGAGTGCCTTGGCCTTTGTGGATAAAAATTCTTTTACCTTGCTGGAGGGGCGAGAATTTATTCAACGCTATGAGCCAGAGCCTCCGTTTACATATGCAAGAACTTTTTGCAAAAACTGCGGAACGTCGTTGGGGGAAATTGGCTCAGAGAATGATTCATTTCCAATATCGCTTAACTGTCTGGATGATGACCCTGAGGTAAGAATGCAATTTCATGTTCATGTTGGCTCCAAGCCTGCATGGTATGAAATTTGTGACAATGCAAAACAGTTTCAAGAAAGTCCGGCATAATAAAAAAAGCCAGTCAGTTGACTGGCTTTTTTATCGCACTCTTGATATTTCGAAGAATGTCGATGTTCGTTTTCTGCCTTCGCGTCCCGCATGTGAAATTTGAAGGGCCGGCCTGTCGGCCCAACTCGCTCCGAACCCTCCAACGGTGCACCGATATTGCCTGAAAATCATCGATTTTTTGTAATCACGCCACTCATGTATTGATTCAAGTCGCGAAAATCCTGAACCTTCCATGCGTAAGGCGATATTTTTACGCCATTTTCTCGCAAAGTTTTTGGGATCAAGTCGCCATTCGGGCGAAGTATGACTGATGAAACAATCACGCCCGGATAATCTTTCAGGCGTTTTTTGAAGGCGGTGGTTGTAAGGTCAGGCGTGGGAGGATTGCTTTTATTCGCCAATGGCCCGCTTCCCTTGATATCTGTTCCGTGGCACACGGCGCATCGCTGTATATAGAGATTTTTCCCGTTGATATTATCCGCGAAGGATGGTGATGCTTGAATTAGCGATAGCATTCCCAGCGAGGCGATGAATGTTATTTTGATTTTCATGTGGTCTTGTATCAATAAAATCTGAGTCGATTATTATATCTGCCGTTGTTCGGTTGCACCAGTTTGGTGATTCGGGAGCGAAATGGTGGTGCCAGTGATAAGGGCGCGCCGCGTGGTTCCGCTTATTTCCTCGGTTGAGCCAGTTTCTACGGCGTCCAGCACCTCCGTTCGTGTGCAATGCCATGGAATGACCCCGATGTGCTCAGGTAGGCGCCATCGGCCCCTTGTTGATGGGTACGAACACTGTCCATTTCTTTTGTATCGTGGGCGTTACGGTCTGGTCGCAACTTACCGCAACATTCGCTCCAGACAAGCCATGGCTCTTCGGAGCCCATTTCACGCGCAGCGATACCGCACATCTGGCAACCAGAATCTTCCGGTTCGGCTCCATGGCCTGCCACTTTGTTCCATTTTTCAGATTCTCTGCTGCAATAAACTGTACCGCAGCCTCCCTTATCTCAAACAATCCATGTATGTCACCGCGTGTCCGATCCTCGTCAAGCGTGCTGGCAAACGCCGATGAGGCACCCGCAACAAGAAAAAAGGATCCAGCAATGGTGGTGTACACGCGTTTATTCAATCGTAACGGTAGCAACATATTTATAATCCTTGCCAAGTTTGTTCTTTATCAGATAAGTTTCAGCGTGCCTGCTTGCGTGGCTTGGCCGCCTCGGTTTTGAACTCTCCGGCAATGCATGCATTATTCGGCGCAACCATTGAGTGAGCGCTTACAAAAACTCTTGCACACTTATGATACCTGTCTACACCCTCGCCGTAGCCTTGGCACAAGACCCCGCCCGCTTCGCCAAGACGCAATCGCTCACGCTCGACAGCGCCAAGCCCCACATGGGACTGAAAGGCAGGCACGGCCTGTTCGCTTCCGACGCATGGTGGGACAGCATCAAAGCCGGCCGCATCCAGACGCAAACGGTGACGGGCAGCATCGAACGCACGTATTTCGCGGGCCAGGACAGCCGCCGTGGCGATCAAGTCAACAGCTTCATCCTGCGCCTGACTGACGGTTCGACAGTCGACGAAAGTATCTACATGCAGCGCAAGCAGGATATCGCACTGTTCGTGCCCGGCGCCATGGTGACGATGGTGTATGCGCTGGACGAACTGAAGGAACAGCCGGCCGTGGATGGCAGTGTCAATGTCGCGCGTATCGTGCTGGAAGTGTACTGCGCTTTGCCGCCACACCGCCCATCTGCGCAGAATTGATCCCGGACAAGTTTCCAACCGAAATTCGTTTGACCGCCCCCCGCGCCAGGTCTAGAGTCGTTGAAGAGACCTCAACCGACTGCATCCCCACGCCATGGCCAAGCCCTTTCCCTTGAACCCCAAGAATCCCGAACGCATCTGCTGGGGTTGCGACAAGTATTGCCCGCCGGACGCCATGCGCTGCGGCAATGGTTCCGAACGCACGCAGCACCCCATCGAACTGTTTGGGGAAGGCTGGAATGACTGGGGGCTGGCGGCCGCTGACAAGAAAGAGGACGAAAGCAAGCCTTAGGCAAGCGCACCATGCGGAGCGGCGCTACAATTGCCCATCGCACACGCGCCCTCGCTGAGAAAATCACATGCAAGCAACCCTGTCCCGCTGGCTGGCAAGCAGTGCCGGTGACTACA
The DNA here is from genome assembly GCF_002813325.1 of Janthinobacterium sp. 64. Classification (NCBI taxonomy): domain Bacteria; kingdom Pseudomonadati; phylum Pseudomonadota; class Betaproteobacteria; order Burkholderiales; family Oxalobacteraceae; genus Janthinobacterium; species Janthinobacterium sp. 64. The sequence continues at coordinate 5,532,724 of NZ_PHUG01000001.1, forward strand.
CCTTGGTGTAACACCCGGCCGTGCACACCATCGATGAAGCACTGAAGCACGTGCCGGCCATGTCCGGCCTGATGGTGAAAAACCTGTTCGTGCGTGACGAGAAGGGCCGCCGGCATTTTCTCGTCATCGTGCCGTTCGACAAGCGCATCAACCTGGCGGCGCTGGGGCGCTTGCTGACGGCCAGCAAGTTGAGCATGGCCTCGCCCGAGCGTTTGCTGCAGCACCTCGGTATCACTCCTGGCTCCGTCAGCCTGTTTGCGCTGATACACGACGGCGCACAGGCGGTGGAACTGGTGCTGGACCAGGCCGTATGGGAAGCTGATTCTGTGCAAGCCCATCCGCTGCGCAATACGGCCACCGTGGTGCTGTCGCATGCCATCTTGGCCAGTTTCCTGGCGCATACGGGGCACGTGCCCCGCATCGTGACGGTGCCGGCGGCTGATTAAACGGTCGCCTCAGTGCCCGGCCACGGGCGCCGCACCGCTGCGCCGTCCTGGCCGGAAACCGTGCGCGCGTGCCGTCCAGGCGAACGCGAACGCCAGCACCAGCAATGCCACCATGGCCCAGGGAAAGGCCCCTGCGCCCCAGGTTTCCAGCAGGGCGCCACCCACCACGCCCGCGGCCGCAATCGCCCCATTCCACGCCACCACATTCATCGACAAGGCCACGTCGGCGCCGCTGCCGGCCGTGTCCGCCAGCGCCGTCTGTAACAGCGTTGCCGCGCCGCCGAAGGACAAGCCCCAGACGGCCATGCCCAGATAGATCACAAAGGGAATGTGCGAGGCGACGCCCAGCGCCAGGGCCGTCGCGGCAAACACGGCCAGGCTGGCCAGCACGGTGGCGCGCAAATGGCGCTCGACCAGTTTACCCGTGATCCATATGCCGGCCATGGCGGCGGCGCCAAAGACGAGCAGCACCAGGTCGATGCGCGCCGTCAATCCGGCCGGTGCCACGAACGGGGCAATGTAGGTGTAGAGAATATTGTGCGCCAGCATCCAGGCGATGACGACGGCCAGCACGGGCCGCACGCCCGGCGTCGTGAAGACGCGGCGCAGGGGCAGGCGCTCATGGACGGACTGGCCGGGATAGTCCGGCACCTTCGCCAGTACCCAGGCAATCAGGATCAACGTCAGGGCGGAAATGATCCAGAACGCGGCGCGCCAGCCGACGAGCGAACCGAGCAGGGTGCCCAGCGGCACGCCCAGGGACAGGGCGACGGGCGCGCCCACCATGGCCAGCGCCAGGGCGCGGCCTTGCTGCTGCGGCGCCACCATGCGCCGCGCGTAGCCGGCCAGCAAGCTCCACGCCAGCCCGGCCGCCATGCCGGCAAAGAAGCGGGCCGCCAGGGTCAGCCAGTAGTGCGATGACAGGGCTGTGACGGTATTGAACACGAGAAAGCCGATGATGGTCAGCAGCAGCACGTTACGGCGGCGCCAGCCGCGCGTGGCGATGGTCAGCGGAATGGCCGCCAGCAGGGAGCCGAGCGCATAGGCCGTGACCATTTGCCCGGCCAGCGCGGCGCTGATGCCGAGGCCCGCGCTGATCTGTGGCAACAAGCCGGCGGGCAAGGTTTCCGTGACGATGCAGATAAAACCCGTCATGGCCAGGGCCAGCAGGCCGGCAACGGGGAGGCGGTCGGCCAGCACTGGGCTGGCTCCGATAGTGATAGTGGCGTGATTCACGGCAAACATCCTTGTAAAGAGATCAGGCGCAGGAGTGCCCTGACCGTCATGGCGGTACATATATATCGTTCGGTACAAATATAGGTGATGGCGTGCTCCGTTGTCAACGACTTCTGTATCGAGTAGTATGTAAGTAGATGAAAGGGAGCGATCGATGGCGCAAATGGGACGGCCGCGCACGTTCGACCGGCAGGCAGCGGTCGAGCAGGCCATGTTTTTATTCTGGCAGCAAGGGTATGAGTCGACGTCCTTGAGCCAGCTCAAGGCGAGCCTGGGCGGCGGCATTTCCGCGCCCAGCTTTTATGCGGCGTTCGGCTCGAAGGAAGCGTTGTTCCGCGAGGCGGCGCAATGCTATCTGGATACCTTTGCGCGCGTCACGCAGTGTTTGTGGGACGAAGGCCTGGCGCCGCGCGCGGCCGTCGAGCTGGCCTTGCGCCAGTCGGCCCGCATGCAGTCCGATGCGGGGCATCCGCCCGGTTGCATGGTGGCGCTCGGCTGCATGAGCGCGCCGACGGCCGAACATGCGGCCGTGGCCGCACCGCTGACCGCTTCGCGCGCGCGCACGCGCGCCGGCTTCGTGCGCTGCGTCGAGCGGGGCATGGTCAGCGGCGAATTGCCCGCAGATACGGATGCAGCGGCTCTGGCATCCGTCTTCGACAGCTTTTTATCGGGCGTGTCGATTCAGGCCCGCGATGGCGTTGGCTACGCCGTGTTTGACGGGGCGATTAGCCAGTTGATGCGCGTGTGGGATGCCAACCGCTTGACCGCTTAGGCCGTAAAGTGAAATTCCAGCACATCGTCGCCATACTTGTCGGTCTCGCCCGTCGCCGTCCAGCCCAGGTAGCGGTAAAAGCCGTAGGAGCGCGAGGCGGGGTCGCTGGAACAGCCGAGGAACAGGCGTTGGTGGCCTTGCGCGCGCAGTTCCGTCATCACCAGTTCCAGCAAGGTCTTGCCTAAGCCTAAGCCTTCGAATGCCGGCAGCAGGGCCAGGACGATGATTTCGCCCGTGTCGCGCTCGCCAAAGCAGTAGCCGGCCAGCTGGCCGTCGTGATGGCAGACCTGGCCGGGCAAGCTGCCCGAACGCATCATGTCCGCCCAGGTGTCAGCCGTGATACCGACTTCCGCCAGACGTTCGCGTGAAACGGCGTTTTGCCGCGTCTTGCCGCGCAATGCGATGAAAGCGGGAGTGTCTTCCGCCTTGGCGGCATGAAAAGTAATCGATGCGGGATGTGTCGTCATATGTGTTGTTCGATGGTGTCGGATTGGGGGGTAAATATCACTCCCAGGATTTGCGCATCATGCGCGCATGGCGCTGCCAGTCATAGGCTTTGGTATTCTCGATGGCTTGCTGGCCAGGATTGCCGCTATCGATGATTTCATCCTTGACGATGATCAAGTCGTTTTTATCATTCAAGCGGTATTCCCGGTAGCGCTCGCAATCCTGTGCGCGCCGGGCGATGGTAATTAATTTGCTGGCCTGCCAGGCATAGCTGTCTTCATAAAAACATTGCGCCGCGCAGCCGCAATTGGCGATGCCGCCTGCGATTGCTTGATCGGCGATGCGGATTTCCAGATTCGGAATCGCTGACAAGGGTTGGTTGAAACGGTATTGCCGCGCTGGCGCATCCCATAGCCACACATCGGAACAGCGGATGCGTCCCTGGCTATCCGTATAACCGGTCACCCACAGGTCGGCATGGCCGTCAAAATTCATGTCGAGCAGCAGCGCGTGCAAATTGCCCGTGCCGCTGCTGCTGCAGTTGCCAGCGATCCACCGCTTGCCGACTTTCATCTGATAAGTCTGTTTTTCATCGTGATTGACATAGCGGATATCGGCCGCTTGCCGCACTTTGCCTGTCGCGGCCTTGTCCAGGTGCAAGGTGCCGCCATAAGCGGAGGTGGACAGCAGGGATAAAAGCAGAGCAATCAGTTTCATGGCGATATTCTTGGGCTGGCATGTGATCTGATGCCGGGATTCAATCGTGCGGTGAACGATCATAACGCAGGATTTGGGCAATGCGCCACACCATACCCTATCGTGCATTTGGCGCGGAACAGTGCTGTGTACAATGCCAAAAAATCCACGAACAAGGAATTCTGATGACATCCTCTCCCGACTCTTTGAATGAAGCGGGCATCCTCGCTTATAACGACGGCAATTACGCCGAGGCCTTCAAACAATTCGATGCGGCTGCGCGCAGCGGCGATCCGGCCGGCCAGCATTTATTGGCCAGCCTGTATTACCAGGGCCATGGCGTGACGCAAGACGTGCCGCAAGCGGTGGAACTGTTCACGGCGGCGGCGCAAGCGGGCTTTCCGCCGTCGCTGGCCAACCTGGCCCTGATGTATGCGAGCGGCGATGGCGTCGCGCAAAACATGGCGCAATCGCTCGCGTATGGCCGCCAGGCGGCCGAGGCGGGCGATGGGCAGTCGCAATTCAACCTGGCGCAGGCCTACCGCAAGGGGATGGATGTACCGCAAGACTACGCCGAGGCGGCGTTCTGGTACAAGCAGGCGGCCGAAGCGGGTTCCTTGTCCGCGCAGAATGAATACGGCTTGCTGTACGCGCAAGGGCAGGGCGTCGAGCTCGACTACGTGCAGGCCTACGCGTGGATTGCCATGCCGGCCGAGGCGGGCAGCGCACAATCGATCAAGAACCGCGACCAGTTGCTGGAAATCCTCACGCCGTCACAGCAGCAGGCGGCGCGCGCGCTGGCCGCCGAGTATGCGGCGCAGTATGGCGTCAATCCCCACTAGATTTCTTTGCCGGCAGCTTGGTCAGTACGCCGGCCGCATCGAGTGCATAGCTGTCGAAATCGCGCGCCAGGAACAATTCACCCGAGTAATGCAGCCGGGCTTCCGCTTCCAGTTCGGCCATGCCGTCCGCGTTGTGATAGCGGGCGCTGAAGTGGGTGAGGATCAGATTCGGCAAGCGGACCGCTTCGGCAAACTGCGCCACGCGCTGCACGGAACTGTGCGTGGGGCCGGGGCCCACCTTTTGCAGCATGGCTTCCGTGTAGGTGGCTTCATGCACGAGCAATTGCGCGTCCGCGCAAGCGTCCGCCAGCAGCGTCGGCGTGTCGTTGTCGCCGCCGATCACCACCGTGGCGCGCTGCGTGTCCACCTGGCGGAAATCGGTGGCGTGCAGTACCGTGCCATCGTCCAGGACCGCGTCCTGGCCCGCCTGCAACATTCCCCAGGCGGGTCCGGGCGGCGCGCCAGCCGCTATCAAGGCAGGCTTGTCCAGCTTCCATCTGCTCGTTTCCAGTGCAAAACGATAACCGACGCTTGGTGCGCGGTGCGACAGCGCATGGCGCGAGATGGTCAAGCCCGCTTCGTCGTGTACGACTGGCGCGCTGTCCACGTCGATATGAATCAAGGGGTACGTCAAAAACAGTTCCGTGTGCAGCAGGGTGGCGTCGATCCAGGCCTTGATGGCGGCCGGGGCGATCAGCAGCAAGGGCTTCTTGCGTCCCGTCATCGAGGCGCTGGCCAGCAAGCCAGGCAGCCCATAGCTGTGGTCGCCATGCACGTGGGTGATGCAGATGCCCACCAGGTCGTGCACGGACAAAGGCAGGCGCTGCAGCCGGTGCTGCGTGGCCTCGCCGCAATCGATCATCCACCAGTCGCGGTTGTGCGTGGTTTGCAGGGCCAGCGACGTGACGTTGCGGTGGCGCGTGGGCACGCCGGAAGACGTGCCGAGAAAAGTCAGTTTGAACATGCCCGCATTATGCGGCAGGCGTGCCCGCTTGCCAATGTTCAGCCCACCGGCGGCACCTCGTCTGCCGTGTAGTCGACAAAGCCGTCGCGGCGGCAAAAACTGGCCAGTTGCATGCCGGCCTGGCGCGCGATGCGGATCGCCAGCGAGGTGGGGGCGGAGATGGTGGCGACGAGCCCGATATGCATGCGCGCCGACTTGCGCACCAGTTCATAGCTGGCGCGGCTGGACAGGAAGACGAAACCGTCGTGCATGGCGATGCGGTGCAGCGCCAGGTAGCCGATCAGTTTATCGAGGCCGTTATGCCGGCCCACATCCTCGAACACTTTCACGATGGCGCCCTCGGCCGTGCACCAGGCGGCCGCGTGCACGCCGCCCGTCTTGTGCATCAGCTCCTGGTAAGGCAGCAGTTCGCGCGCGGCGCGCCCGAGGATGGCGCTGCTGGCGACCAGCGGCGGCAGCGGCCGCGTGATCTTTTCCGGCACCAGGTCCAGCAGGGCCAGGCTTTCGATGCCGCACACGCCGCAACCGGTGCGCCCCGTCAGCGCGCGGCGGCGGGCCTTGAGGCGGAGCAAATCCGGCTGGGCGATGGTCAGCCGCACTTCCGCGCTGTCCGCGCCGCAGCACACGTCGAGGTCGTAGATGTCGCGCACGCTGCCGACGATGCCTTCGGTCAAGGTAAAGCCGACGGCGAATTCCTCCAGGTCGCGCGGCGTGGCCATCATCACGGCGTGAGCGATGCCGTTGTAGACGAGGGCCACGGGATATTCCTCGGCCACCATGTCGTGGCCCGCCGTGGCCACGCCGGCCTGGTGGCGCACCATGGGAACTTCCAGGAAACCGTCGCGTTCGGTGGTAGTGGTATCAAAGTCCATGCTGTTCTCCGGTTAATTGATCTGATAGCGCGGGCAGGGCCGGATCGAGGGCGGCAACGGGGCGCCATGCAATTCCAGCAGCGAGCGTTCCGTTTCCCGCGTCATGGCGTTCAGGGCCAGGCAGTTGGGCGCCAGGCCGAACGGTTCGGCGATCTGTTGCGCGATGGCTTCCAGCGCAAACAGGGTGTAGGCAACAAAGACGGAAATGAGGGGCGTGGCCACGCCGATGGCGTCCACCAGACCCAGCGGCAGTAAAAAACAGTACATATAGACGGTGCGGTGCACCAGCACGCCGTACGGATACGGAATCGGCGTGTTCTTGATGCGCTCGCAGCCGGCCACGGTGGCGGCCAGGTCGTTGAGCTGGGTGTCGAGCATCCACAGCAGCTGCGTCTGGCCCGGCTGGCGCTGCACGGCCTCGTACAGCATGGCGCGTACCGAATGGAGCACGGCGACAGGCTTGAAGTTGACGCCCTGCAAGCGCTGTACATCCTCGGCCGGCAGGTAGCGTGCCAGGTCTTGCTGCGGGTCCGTCTGGCGCAACTGGTGCTTGAGCGCATACACGAAAGCGATCAGGCGGCGCAGCAGCAACTGGTGATCGAGGCCGCTCGTCTCCTGCGGCAGATACGTGAGCGCCTGCGAAGCGAGGGCCCGCGCGGCGATCAGCAATTGCCCCCAGATATGTCGCGCCTCGACAAAGCGCGCATAGCTGGCATTGTTGCGAAAGCCGAGGAAGATCGCCAGGCTGATGCCGACCATGGGAAACGGCGCCGTATCGAGCGGAATCTTGACGCCGAAGATACGGCCATCCGTCAGCAGGGCCAGCGAACTGACGACCAGCATCAGCAGCAATTGCGGGATGATGGCTTGCAGCACCGAGCCATCCCAGACGAACAGCATGCGGAACCAGTTGGTGGTAGGCCGAATGATCATGTTTGATGCCGCTCAATGCTTGCGGGGCACGACTTTGCCCTCGAAGACGTAGTATTGGAACAGGTTGTAGCCGATCATGATCGGCAGCATGGAACCCATGCCGATCAGCATGAAGATCAAGGTAGGCTCGTCCGATGCGGCCGCCGCGATGCTCAGCTTGCCCGGCACGAGGTCGGGGAAGAAGCTGATGGCCAGGCCCGCGAACGAGGCCAGGAACAGCACGATGGCGCCGCGGAACGGTCCGCGCACGCCGTTCACGTGCACGGCCCACAGGATGTAGATGAAGGCGCTGGCGGCGATGGCGGCCAGGGCCAGCAGCACGCCGAACACGCCCGGCTGCGCCCAGAGGTCGTGGCCGATGGCGCTGAAGACCATGGTGCCGGCCGACAGCACGATGGCAGCCGCGACCGTCGCCAGCACGCTGGCCGTCGCATAGCGGCGCGCCGCCGCTTCCAGCTGGCCGCCCGTCTTCTTGATCAGGTAGGTGCTGCCCAGCAGGCAGTACCCGGCCACCACGCCCAGCGCCGTGCAGGCCGTGAAGACCGCACTCAGCGGGCCCGGCTGCAAGCCCGTGATGACCTCGCCCAGCACCACGCCTTGTGCCACGGCGGCCAGCAGGCTGCCCACGCCGAAGACCAGGTCCCACAGGCGCTTGTTGCCGGCCGCATGGCGGAACTCGATCGAGGCGCCGCGCATGATCAGGCTGGCGATCAGCAGCATGATGGGGATGTACAGCTGTTCCAGCAAGGTGGCGTAGGCGCTGGGAAAGGCGCCGAACAGGGCGCCGCCCACCACCACCAGCCAGGTTTCATTGGCGTCCCACACGTGCTCGATGGACTGGAAGATCAGGTTGCGTTCCTGCTCGCGGCGGGTGAACAGGCTGAGGATGCCCACGCCCAGGTCGAAGCCGTCCGTGACCACGTAAAAGATCAGCATCAGGCCGATCAGGCCGAACCAGGCATTGCCCAGCATGGCATGCGAATTGATATTCATTACAAACTCCTTGATTGGTAGGGGCGCATTTCAGTACCCCGCGGCATGGGCAGCGTCCGGCAGCGGCAGTGCCACATCCGGGCCTTGCTGCAGCCATTTCCTGGCGAACACAAAAAACGTAAGGAACAGCACGATGTAAAACACGCAGAACATCAGCATGCTGCCGGCCACGGCATGGGCCGCCACGTCGGAGACGGCGTCGCGCGTGCGCAGCAAGCCGTACACGACCCATGGCTGGCGTCCCACTTCGCGCACGATCCAGCCGCACTCGACGGCGATATACGGCAACGGTATCGTCAGCACCCAGGCCAGCAGCAGTTTGCGCTGGCGCACGAACTCCTGCACCCGCCCACCCACCTTGCGCCAGGCCACGAAGGTCCAGAACGACAGCAGCACGAACCACATGCCGATGCCGGCCATGGCGCGAAACGCGTAATACAGCAGCGGCAGCATGGGCGGCTGGTCTGCGCGGGCGATGTCGGCCAGGCCCGTGATCTTGCCCGTCGCGCTATGCGTGGCGATCACGCTGAGCATGCCGGGCACTTCGACGGACCAGTCATTCTTTTGTTCAAGCTGGTTGGGCCAGGCCAGCAAGGACCACGCCGCGCCTTCGCCATCGGGATTCGTGTGCCAGTGGCCTTCGATGGCCGCGCCTTTGGCGGGCTGGGTCTTGAAGACATCGACGCCGCTCGAATCGCCGAGCCACACTTGCAGCGGCGCGATGACCAGCAGCAGCATCAAGGCCAGCTTGAACGAGCGGGCGAAGAAGGCCGGCTCGCGGCGCTTGAACATATACCAGGCGGAAATGCCGGCGATGACGAACAGGCCCGTTTCCACGGCGGCCACCCACATGTGGCCCACGGCCCAGGCCATGTCGGGATTGAAGATGGCGGCCACGTAATCGGTGACGATGATCTTGCCATCGAGCACGCGCACGCCGGCCGGCGTCTGCATCCAGGAATTGGCGACCATGATCCAGAACGAGGAAATGCTCGACCCCAGCGCCACCATGCCGGTGGCAAACAGGTGCACGCCTTTCGGTACGCGGCCCCAGCCGAACATCATGACGCCGATGAAGCCCGCTTCCAGCATGAAGGCCATGGCGCCTTCGAAGCCGAGGATGTTGCCGATGAACTGGCCGGAATGGTGCGAGAACGGCGCCCAGTTGGTGCCGAACTGGAATTCCAGGGGAATCCCGCTGACGACGCCGACGGCAAAGTTCAGCACCAGCAACTTGCTCCAGAAGCGCGCGTGGCGGTAGTAGACGGGGTCGCTGGTGCGCAGCCACAGCGCCTCGACAACGAACAGGAACAGCGACAGGCTGATCGTCAATATGGGCCACAGAATGTGGAAGATGGCCGTCATCGCAAATTGCGCGCGCGACAGGTCCAGGGTATCGAAACCGAACATGGGGTTCTCCTGTTCAGCTGAGGGCGGCCGAAGGCGACAGCAGCACGGGGATGGATTTGAAGGTCGGCGTGCGCGAACCGTGGCCCACGCTGTCGAGCGGCACCAGCGGATTGGTTTCCGGATAGTAGGCGCCGATGCAGCCGCGCGGAATGTCGTACTCGACCAGCAGGAAGCGGTCGGCGCGGCGTTCGATGCCGTCATGCCACACGCCGATCAGGTCGACCCAGTCGCCGGCCGCAAAGCCCAGCATGGCCAGGTCATCCTTGTTGATGAAGACCACGCGGCGCTGGCCGAACACGCCACGGTAGCGGTCGTCCATGGCGTAGATCGTCGTGTTGTACTGGTCGTGCGAACGCGTGGTCATCAGCACCATCAGGCGCTCGCCATATTGCTGGCGCGCGCGGTGGATCGGGGTATCGAGTTCCACGGCGTTGACGAGGAATTGCGCCTTGCCGCTCGGCGTCTTCCATACTCTTTCACGCGAAGCGATTTCCAGGTGGAAACCGCCCGGCTTGGCTATGCGCAAGTTGTAATCAAAAAAGTCGTCAAAGACTTGCTCGATGGAATCGCGCAGCAGCGCATAGTTGCCGGAAAAGCGCAGCCAGTCGATCTTCTCGCTGCCGATTGTCGCTTGCGCCATGCCGGCCACGATGGCGATTTCCGAGCGCAGATTGGGCGAGGCGGGCTGGTTCATGCCGAACGAGATGTGCACCATGCTCATCGAATCTTCCACCGTCACGCCTTGCGCCACGCCTTCCTGCACGTCGATTTCCGTGCGCCCCAAGGTGGGCAAGATCAGCGCATCCTTGCCATACACGAGGTGGCTGCGGTTGAGCTTGGTGGCGATGTGCACGGTCAGGTCGCACGACCGGAGCGCGTCCCAGGTGCGCGGCGTGTCCGGCGTGGCCATCGAGAAATTGCCACCGAGCGCGACAAACACTTTGACTTTTTTCTCCAGCATGGCGGCTATGGTGCCGACGGCGTCGTAACCGTGGTGGCGCGGCGGCTCGAAATTGAAGACCAGGCCCAGGCGGTCGAGGAATTCCTTGGTCGGCTGTTCCTCGATGCCCATGGTGCGGTCGCCCTGCACGTTCGAGTGGCCACGCACGGGGCACAGGCCCGCGCCGCGCTTGCCGATATTGCCGCGCATCATCATCAAGTTCGACAGGATTTGCACGGTGGCCAGCGAATTCTTGTGCTGCGTCACGCCCATGCCCCAGGTGGCGATGACGGCCTTGCCCTTCACGTAGATCTGCGTCAGTTCCTCGATCTTGTCGCGCGCCACGCCCGATTCGGCGATCAGCAAGTCCCAGTTTTCGGCGCGCAGGTCGGCCGCGAAGGCGTCGAAGCCGCTCGTGTGTTCGGCAATGAAATCGCAGTCGAGCACGCGCTCCTGGCCGTGGGCGATGGCCTCGTCATCGAGCTCGACGACGCGCTTGGCCATGGCCTTGATCAGCGCAAAGTCGCCGCCCAGGGTGGGGCAGATGAACAGCGAGCAGATGTTGGTGCTGGCGCCCGTCAGCATTTCCAGCGGATGCTGCGGGCTGGTGAAGCGTTCCAGGCCCCGTTCGTGCAGCGGATTGATGGAGACGATGACGGCGCCACGGCGCGCCGCTTCGCGCAATTCGCCCAGCATGCGCGGGTGGTTGGTGGCGGGGTTCTGGCCGAACAGCAGCAGGGTGTCCGCATACTCGAAGTCGTCCAGCAGCACCGTGCCCTTGCCGATGCCGACCGTTTCCGGCAAGCCGCGGCTGGTGGCTTCGTGGCACAGGTTGGAGCAATCGGGGAAATTGTTGGTGCCGTAGGCGCGCACGAACAGCTGATACAGGAAAGCGGCTTCGTTGCTGGCGCGGCCCGAGGTGTAGAAGGCGGCCTGGTTCGGGTCGTCCAGCGCGTGCAAGTGGTGCGCCACCAGGGCAAACGCGTCGTCCCAGGCTATCGCCTGGTATTTGTCGCTGGCAGCGTCGTACACCATGGGGTCCGTCAAACGGCCATGTTGTTCCAGATCGTAGTCCGACTGCTCCATCAGTTCGGCGACCGTGTGCTCCTGGAAAAACTCGGGGCGCACGCGCTTGCTCGTCGATTCGGCGGCCACGGCCTTGACGCCGTTTTCGCAGAATTCGAACGTGGACGCGTGTTCGCGGTCGGGCCAGGCGCAGCCGGGACAGTCGAAGCCGTCGGGCTGGTTTTGCTCGAACAGCGAACGGTAATTGCCGGCGCTGACTTTTTCCTTGAACAGGTTGATGGCCACGTACTTGAGGGCACCCCAGCCGGCCGCGGCATGGGTGTAGGGCGCGATGCGCGCGTCGGACTTTGGCTTGCTCATGATGACTCTCCTGGTGATATGCGATGGGACAATCACATGGTAGGGGCGGGGGACTGCCCCGTAGGCGCACAGTTCCGGACAAAAAAACAGAGTACAGATGGCAAGACGACGATGTGCGTCGCGTCCGCGTCGGCCGTGATTTATGATGTGGACAAGGAGAAAAACATGCACAAGGAAGAGGGAATCGACGCGGCGCTGATCGCGCTGCTGGCGCTGCTGTGGCAAGCGCGGCAGGAGGCACCGGAGAAACCCTGGTCGCTGGCCAAGCTGGCCAAGCGGGCAGGGGTACAGATGAGCACTTTGCTGCGCCAGCTCAATGCGCTGTCCAGCGCGGGCCTGGCGGTGGTCGTCACGGCGGAGAGCGGCGGCGGCAGCGCGCTGCTCAGCGCGGCGGGCGCCGAGCTGTGCGCCAGCGTCTTTACTGCACCGCCAGCGCAATAGTTTGCGTCTGTACTCTATCGGCTGGCGCCGGACTGTACCTCTTTGCCTGCCCCCATTCGTCTTATGCTACATCCTGACGTATGCCTATCGAGGGGGAAGCAACAATGAACACCATCATGTATCCGCAGCCAGCCATCCGGCAGCCAGACCATAGTGACGCGTGTGTGGACATGCTGGGCCGCCCCCTGACGGACTTGCGCATTTCCGTCATCGACCAGTGCAACTTTCGCTGCACCTATTGCATGCCGGCCGAGCTGTACCCCAGCGATTACCCGTTTCTGCCATCGAGCGAGCGCCTGTCCTTCGCGCAGATCGACACCATGGCGCGCGCCTTCGTGCGCCTGGGCGTGGATAAAATCCGCATCACGGGCGGCGAGCCGCTGCTGCGCAAGAACCTGGAGCAGCTGATCGAGCGCCTGGCGCGGCTCACCACGCCGGACGGACGCGCCGTCAGCATCGCGCTGACGACGAATGGCAGCTTGCTGGCGGCCAAGGCGCGCTCGCTGAAGGATGCGGGCCTGGAGCGGGTCACCGTCAGCCTCGACAGTCTGGATAACGGTATTTTCCAGCGCATGAATGGCGTCGACTTTCCCGTCGAGAAAGTGCTGCACGGCATCGAGGTGGCGCAAGCCGTGGGCTTGCATCCCGTGAAGGTCAACATGGTGGTGCAGAAAGGTGTCAACGATAGCCAGATCGTGCCGCTGGCGCGCCATTTCCGCCATACGGGCGTGATCCTGCGCCTGATCGAATTCATGGACGTGGGCGGCATCGGCGCCTGGTCGCGCACGCATGTCGTCACGTCGGACGAAGCGCGGGCGCTGATCGCGGCCGAATTTCCCCTCGTGTCGCTGGGCGAAGGCAAGCCGATCTTGCACGAGACGGCCAGCCGCTACCGCTATCTTGATGGCGGCGGCGAAGTGGGCTTCATTTCCAGCGTGTCGCAGCCGTTCTGCGGCGACTGCAGCCGCGTGCGCGTGTCGTCGGACGGCAAGCTGTTTACCTGCCTGTTTGCCCACGACGGCCTCGACCTGCGGCCCCGGCTTGACTCGGCGCAAGGGCTGGAAACCCTGCTGCGCCAGCATTGGCAGCGCCGTGGCGACCGCTACTCGGAAGTGCGCGGCGCACGGGCCCAGGTGGGCGGGCGCAAGCAGTATCCCACCGTGCGCATGTCGCTGGTGGGCGGGTGAATGGTCTACAAAAATTCGGTGATGAGTTTACCCAGAAGAATAATGGCTTGCTCCACGCCCACGCTCCACGGATAGCTGTAATTGAGGCGGATGCAATGTTTGTAGGCTTGGCTGACGGAAAACATGCGCCCCGGCCCCACCGTGATCTTGCATTCCAGCGCGCGCCGGTACAGCTGCATGGAGTCTATGTCGCCGGGCAATTCCACCCACAGCACGTAGCCGCCCTGCGGGTGCGAGATTTTCGTGCCAGCAGGAAAGAAGCGCAGCACGGCCGCGGCCATGATGCGTGCCTGTTGGGCATACGCCTTGCGGGTGCGGCGCAGATGCTGTTCGTAGCCATCGTTTTGCAGGTATTCGGCGATGGCCAGCTGGGGAAACGAGGACGTGGCCAGGGTATTGAGGAATTTGAGTTCCTCCACCTTGCCCCGATAGCGCCCGGCCAGGGCCCAGCCCACGCGCTGGGCCGAACTGAGGCTCTTGGAAAACGAGGAACAGTGCAACACCAGGCCCTTGCGGTCGTACGACTTGAGCGAGGATGGATGGGCGTCGCCGTAATACAGTTCGTTGTAGACGCCGTTTTCGATGGCGGGCACGTCGTGCTGCTCCAGCAGCTGGACCAGGGCCCGCTTGCGCTGGTCGGACATTTGAAAGCCCAGCGGATTCTGGAAGTTCGGCATCACCATGACGGCGGCGATCGGTTGCCGGGCCATGATGTCGGCCAGCGCCTCGATGCTGATGCCCTCATACGGATCGGTGGAGATTTCCACCACCTTCATGCCCAGCCGTTCGACGGCCATCAGCATGGCATAGAAGGTGGGCGATTCGACGGCGATGGTGTCGCCCGGCTTGGCCACCGCTTGCAGACACAGGTTGATGGCTTCCGTGGCGCCCACGGTGACGATGATTTCGTCGGGATCGACGGCCAGGCCGTTTTCCATGTAGCGGCGGGCGATTTCGCGGATCAGTTGCGGGTTGCCCGGCGGCAGGTCGTCCGTCACGCTCCAGGCGCGGTTGCGGCGCGCCACAGTGCCCGCATACTGGTTGATGCGTTCCCAGGGAAACCGCGAAGGGTCGGGGTAGGGCGAGCCCAGCGGGATGGCGTCGTGCAAGCCGATCGAGCGCAAGGTAGACAGCACCAGGCGGCTGACGTGCACTTCGGCCGGCACGGTGCTGGGGTGCGACGCCTGCATGCACAGGGACGGTGCGGCCGTATCGCTGGCCCGCTGGCGCACGAAGTAGCCGGACTGAGGCCGGCTTTCGAGCACGCCCATGCTTTCCAGCTTGACGTAGGCGCGCAGCACCGTGGTGATGCTCAGCTTGTGCTGCTGGCTGGTCTGGCGCACAGAGGGGATGCGTTCACCGGGCAAGAGCACGCCCTTGTCCACCAGTTGCTCGATGTCGCTGACGAGCTTTTCATACAATTTCATGCAATGGTATCCATTCTTATTCTTGCTCTACGTCATTGCATTATCGTCCAATTCATGAAGGCGGTATGGCTGCGGTGAGCCCATGTTGTCGAAATGAAACTAGCATTCCGCACTTCTGGTTTACCATCCACATAGAAAACACAAAGAGGAACATTGGTTATGGCAATTCCACAAAGCATGCTGTCTGTCGTCGCGCGCGACGAAGTGCATTTGCAGTTCAAGGTGAAGGCCGGCGTCGACCTGCGGCAGTTGTTCAAGCTGCTGGGCAAGCTGTGGGAGTCCGAAGTGACGGGCATCCTCGACCCCACCCTGAACCGCCACCATCAGTTGACGGGCGGCACGGCCAATGTGGTGCTGGGATTTAAGCCTGAGCTGTGGCGCGCCGCCTGTCCCGGCTGCGTGCCGGACAACATGGAGTCGTTCGCGCACGACCTGGTGGGCGCCAACGGCAAGACGGCGCCGGCCACCCAGCACGATTTCTGGGTCTGGATCACGCAGTCGAACGCGGCCACCCTGTACGACAGCATGCGCACGACGCTCACCTTGCTGAGTCCCTTCGCCGAGCTGGCCAGCGAGCAGGTGTGTTTTCCGTATCACAATAATGTGACCTTCGACGGCTTTGCCGACGGCGTCGCCAATCCGAATCCGTTCCGCGCCCACGGCGTGGCCATCATTCCGGACGGCGAGCCGGGCGCGGGCGGCTCGACCGTGCTGCTGCAGAAATGGCGCATGGATGTGGAGCGCCTGCGCGCCTTGCCCGTGCATGCGGCGGAACAGGTGTGGGGCCGCACCAAGGCCGGCAGCCATGAATTGTCGCCGCTGCCCGTCGATTCCCATGTGGGCCGCAACCAATTCATCCGCGATGGCGAGGAAGTCGATATCGTGCGCCGCAATGCCAATTACGCCAATGCCGGCGAGGCGGGCGTCATGTTTGTCGGTTTCTGCCGCGATATCACGGTGACCATGGGCATGCTGCGGCAAATGTATGGCGTAGGCTATGATGGCGTCAGCAAAACGGACAGGCTGCTGGATTTTTCCACGCCGCTGTCGTCGGCGATCTATTTCGTGCCCAGCATCGATGCCTTGCTGGCAGTGGGTATTTCGCCGGCCGATCCCGGCTAAGGGCCGCCCCGGCGGCTCCAGGTCCTGTCCCTATTTTTTACTTCACAAGGAGTTTTCCATGCGTATTCGTCCCGCCACATTGCTGTCCGCCCTGATCTTCGGCAGCGTCGTCTTCAGCGCTTCCGCTTCCGCCGTCGGCCTGGGTTTCCTGGCCGATACGCCGATGGCTTACCTGAACAAGAATGACAAGCCGGTCTTCGTGAAAGCCGTCGCCGACGTGCTCAATGACAAGAAGGACGGCGAAACCGTGCAATGGAGCAATGAAGGCTTGCGCAATTCCGTGCGCATCGCCGCCGAGATCACGGCCAGCGACACGCAAAAGACGGATGCACAAATCTGCCGCAAGGTACAGGTGGGCTTGAGCGCCAAGGGCCAGGAACAGACCCTCAAGCTGAAAGTCTGCAAGGCCGGCACGGCCGCGTGGAAAGTGGCGAAGAGCTGATTTCCCGTGCATTGCCCTTGCCGGTTCTGCGCCGGCAAGGTGCGACTTTCGTCTAAGAGACTATCCCAGTAGGGAGCGTCTTTTGCTGGCAGTTCATCAGGAGTGCGGACAAGGCGTGAGGAGGACGCGTGGCGAGCCACGCGACGACGATCAACGCAGTCCCCGCTTCTGAGGGGCGCCAGCAGGGGATGTATTCATCTACTGGGACAGGCTCTAAGTAGGTCGTGGGAAATTATTGTGAAGTTATGACGAACAGAACCGGATGCTCTGCAAGGCGCCCGCTGCGACGCAGTGCGAGCACTGCCAGCAGCGGGCAACACCGCAGAGCGTCGGTTATGGAAGTCAGAAATCACAATAATTTCCCACGACCTGCTTGGGTAAGTCTGGCAGCGGTTAGAATCACGCTTTACCCTCACTTTTCCCAACTACATGCAGCAAAGTCGCCTCCTGTTCTTCCGCCTGGCCGGCCAGTTTCGCCGCTATGGCGCCATCGTTGCCGCCACCTTGCTGGCTGTCGGCGTGGCGTCCGCCACCGATGTGTTGTTAATCCGTCAGTTGCAAAACGTCGTCGATGCCATGCGCACGACGGCCAGCGAGCAGGTCGCACCCGTGTCCGGCGTGATGGGCATGCTGCAGGGCTGGGTCGACCGCTTCCTGCCCGCGCATGCGGGACAGGTGGACTTGTGGGTGATTCCCGCCACCATCCTGGGCCTGGCCGTGCTGCGCATGGTGTCCAGCTTTTCCGGCGATTACGGTTCCGTATGGCTATCGAGCCGGGTGCAGGCCGATTTGCGCGAAAAAATGTTCGCCACCATCATGCGCCTGCCCAGCCGCTTCTTCGATACCACCACCACCAGTTTGACGCAATCGCGCGTGGCCTTCGACGCCAGCCAGGTGTCGCAGGCGGGCTTGAACGTGCTCAACGTGATGGTGCGCGATTCCGTCGCCACCATCGGCTACCTGATTTTGCTGTTCAGCATCGATGTGAAACTGGCCCTGTTCTGCATGGCCTCGATGCCCATCGTGGCCATCGTCGTGACCCTGGCGGGACGCCGCATGCGCCACCTGAGCAAGAGTTCGCAGCAAGCCGTGGGCGAGCTGACGTCCGTGCTGGACGAAAGCATCGCCGGCCAGCGCGTGGTGAAGATCTTTGGCGGGCAAGATTATGAACAGGCGCGCTTCGTCGACGTGGTCAAGCGCAACCGCCAGCTGGCCGTCAAACATGCCGCCACCTCGGCCATGAATTCCGGCTTCATCATGATGCTCGTCGGCATTACCTTGTCTTCCGTGATTTACTTTGCCATGCTGCGCGCGCAAAGCGGCGCCATCACGCCGGGCGCCTTCGTCGCCTTCATGGGCGCGCTGATGGCGATGCAGTCGCCGATCAAGAACCTGACCAAGATCAATGAGCCGCTGCAGCGGGGCCTGGCGGCGGCAGAGTCCGTCTTCGGCCTGATCGACACCCCGCTGGAACCGGACCCGGGGACAGTGGCCCCGGCGGCCGTGCAGGGCAATCTGTCGCTGCAAAACGTCCACTTCCGCTACAACAGCGACGATCCCGATGCGCCCACGGCCTTGAGCAATATCTCGCTCGACATCCGCGCCGGCGAAACGGTGGCCCTGGTGGGCGGCTCGGGCGGTGGCAAGACGACCTTGCTGGGCCTGCTGCCGCGCTTCTACGACGTCAGCGGCGGCCAGATCCTGCTCGACGGCGTCGACGTGCGCGACTACGCCTTGCTGGCCCTGCGGCGCCAGTTCGCCCTCGTCAGCCAGGACGTGATCCTGTTCAATGACACGATGGCGGCGAACATCGCGTATGGCGACCCGGCCCCGGACCAGGACAGAATCGAAGCGTCGGCGCGCGCCGCCTACGCGCACGACTTCATCATGCAGATGCCGCAAGGCTACGCGACGCAGGCGGGGCAGAACGGTTCGCGCCTGTCGGGCGGACAACGCCAGCGCCTGGCCATCGCCCGCGCCCTGTACAAGGACGCGCCGATCCTGCTGCTCGACGAAGCGACCAGCGCGCTCGATACGGAGTCCGAGCGCTCGGTGCAGGCGGCGCTGGAAGTGCTGATGCGCAAGCGCACCACCATCGTCATCGCCCACCGGTTGTCCACCATCGAAAGCGCCGACCGCATCGTCGTCATGCAGGGCGGGCGCCTGGTGGAATCGGGCAGCCATGCCGCCTTGCTGCAGCAGGGCGGCGCATATGCGCGGCTGCATGCGAGCCAGTTGTCTCCCGTCAAGAATGGCGTGAGCTGACGCCTGACACCTGGCGCGTCAGCGCATCCGCCGGGCCGGAGCCGGACCAGCAGGTCCGTCCCGGCCTTTTTTCATGGGGCGGCAATCGTGCCCATGGCGCACGGCGCTTGCCTTTATGATAGTGGTCGCAAAGCAACATGATCAATGGAGCAACATGAAGAATCAACAAACGCTGCGCTGGCTGCTGGCCGCCGCGCTGGGTGCGGCCTTGCCGCTGGCGGCACAGGAACTGGCGCCAACGCCAACGCTACAGGAGGAACAGCAGACCATGTATCTGGATGAAAATTTCATGCCGAGCAATCAGCGCCGCGCCGTGTACGCGCTGCGCACGCCGCCCGTGCGCGACGAGGGGCTGGGCGCCTGGCATGTGCGGCTCGAATTTCCCGACACGCCAGGCATGCTGGCCTTTGAAACCTACACCACCGACCTGGACTTGAGCCAGGTCAGGTTCGTGCGTTTTCGCAAGTATTACTACGAGAATGGCCAGCTGCTGCGCGAAACCTACTTCAATGCCCAGGGCGAGGAGCTGCTCGGCGGCAGCGTGTACTTCGAGAATGGCCAGGTCAAGCAAAAGGTGACGGCCTTGCCGAACGGGCGCGACAGCATCTCGGAAACGTATCACGAGAATGGCCAGCTGGCGCACAAGACGCTGTATCACGGCGACGAGATGGCCGATGGCGAGCAAGTGTCGTATGGCGCGAATGGCGCCGTCAGCCACCGCGCGTATCGACGCAATGGCCAGATGCATGGCGTGCAGGAATCGTTTTATGCCGACGGCAAGCTGTTCCAACGTGGACAGTTCGTCGATGGCAAGCGCGAGGGTGAGTTTGTCACGGTTGCAGAGGACGGCAGCGTGCTGGCCAGGACCGTGTGGGTGCACGGCCAGCCCGACGGCTGGTCGTTTGAAAGCCATGGCAACGGCGTCGTGTCGAACAAATCGCTGTACCAGAAAGGTGCCGTGCTCAGCTTGCAAACGTGGGCGCCGAGTGGCCGGCCCGTGTTTGCCTGGCAGAAAGACGCGCAGGGGCGCGACCATGGCGACACGACGGACTGGCATGCCAACGGCGTGCGCGCCAGCGTGACCCCATTCGTCGAAGGCCAGCGCCACGGCTTGCTGCAGACCTGGTACAGCGACGGCAGCCTGCGGCAGATCGTGCCGTACGAGCACGGCAAGAAGCACGGCATCGAGCGCCAGTGGGACCAGGCTGGCAAGCTGGTGCTGGAACAGGCTTGGCGCGATGGACAGCCTGTCACAGGCAGTTAGAGCCTATTCCAGTAGATGAATACATCCCCTGCTGGCGCCCCTCAGAAGCGGGGACTGCGTTGATCGTCGTTGCGTGGCTCGCCACGCGTCCTCCTCACGCCTTGTCCTCGCTCCTGATGAACTGCCAGCAGAAGACGCTCACTACTGGGATAGGCTCTTAGTCGAGTGCTTCCTTTGCAGGTATCATGCAGGGATTCCGGCCCGCCAGCAGGCGCGCAGCCGGGTCTGATAACTGGAGGCAATGGTGGTGGAAGCGGAAGGTTCGGCGGTGGCCCGGGCACAGGGCCTGGCCTTGCAAAACATGCGCGTCGTCATGCGCGCGGCGCAGCGGCACTCGGCGCAGATCGAGAAGCAATGCGGCGTGTCTGGTGCGCAATTGTGGGTGATGCAGGAATTGCTGGAGCGCCCAGGCCTGCGCATGGGTGAACTGGCAAGCAAGATGTCGATCCACCAGACGACGGCCAGCAACCTGGTCGACGCGCTGGTGAAAAAAGCCTATGTACGCAAGGCGCGCGACCAGCCCGACCAGCGCGTGGTTACGCTCACCCTGACGGAGGAAGGCCAGGCCGTGATCGCCGGCGCGCCGCAGCCGGCGCGCGGCTTGCTGCCCAGTGCGCTGGCCCAGCTGGACCCCGACAGCCTGGCGCACCTGAACCAGGGCTTGAACGCCTTGCTGGCCGTGGTCGCCCCAGATGACCGCCAGGCGGGCATGCTGCCGTTTCCGTTCACCATGTAATCACGCGCAAGCGTGTGGCGGGACCGCCGCGCTTGCCCTTATCATCGGCGCCGTCGCAGCGTTGATGAAAGCACGCATTGAAGATAATCAATTCCGTTTTGCTGGCCACCGTCCTGGCCGGTTCGTCGTCCATTGCCATGGCCGCACCGGCTTTCCTGCATTTCACCGATGGCGAACTGCCCCTGCAGGAGGAGCGCAACGGGGAGGGCGGTGTCGACGGCGTGACCGTCGCCTGCTATGCGGACGGGACGGTGAGGAGCCGCAAGGCTTATCGCGACGGCGTGCTGTCGGGCGAGGCGCAAGCGTTTCATCCGAACGGCAGGCTGGCCGAGCGGGGACCGTATCTGGAAGGCCAGCGCAATGGCTTGCACCAGACCTGGTGGCCGGACGGCCGAGAAAAGTCGCGCCTCAATTTCCTGCATGGCAAGCCGCAGGGCTGGTCGCTGCTGTATTTCGCAAATGGCCAGCTGGACCAGAAAAACCTGTTCGAGGATGGCGTCATGCTGAGCACGCAAAGCTGGCGCGACGATGGCACGCCGCTGCATGCCGTCGAGTATGTCGACGGGCGCAAGCACGGCCTGGAGCGCCGATGGGGCGAGGATGGCACGCGTACCGTCTGCGCATGGCAAGACGGCCGCTTGCTGCGCCCCTGCAACCATTTTTAGGTCGGTGGCGCCGGCAGCCGTTGCAGCTGCAGTTGCGCCAGCGCCCCGTACAGCGGTTCGCTGAGTACGCGCGACACCGTGCTGGCCACCACGGCGCAGGCCATCAGGCTCAGCACCATGCCGTGGCCGTCGACCATTTCCATGACAATGATAAACGCCGTCAGCGGCGCCTGCGTGGCGGCGGCCAGGAAACCCACCATGCCCAGCGCGATCAGGGCCGGCGCGTGCGGGTAGTGCAGCAGTACGGCGATATCGTGGCCGATGCCGGCGCCGATGGCCAGCGACGGGGCGAAGATGCCGGCGGGCACGCCCGACCACACGGTCAGCCACGTCGCCACATACTTGAAAGCGACAAAGGCGGGCGAGGCGTCGCCGGAACCTTCCAGCATGGCGCGCGTGGCCACGGTGCCGCTGCCGAACGTGGCGCCATGGCTGGCGATGCCGATGGCCGCCACCAGCACACCGCAGACGGCGGCGAACAGCACGGGCCGGCCCGTTCTCCACGCGGACAATTTTCCCAGCGGATTGCCGCGGGCGGACGCCAGCAACAGCCGCGCGAACAGGCCGCCGGCCACGCCCGCGACCAGGGTGACCAGTAAACCTGGCAAGGCCAAGGCCAGGCCGATGGGGCCGGGATGGATGATGCCGAAATGGGTGGCGTTGCCGTGAATCGACACTGCCATCATGCCGGCCAGCACGATGCCGGCGACAATCAAGCCGCTGTTGCGCTGCTCGGGCGAACGCGACAATTCTTCGATGGCAAACATGACGCCCGCCAGCGGCGTGTTGAAGGCGGCCGCGATGCCGGCGGCGCCACCGGCCACCAGCAGCGAATGGGCGCTCACCTGAGAGTGGCGCGGCAGCAGGCGGCGCGCGGCCAGCATCACGCCGGCGGCGATCTGCACGGACGGCCCTTCGCGCCCCAGCGAGAGCCCCCCCAGCAAGCCGCCCGCCGTCAGGACGATTTTTGCGGCACTGAGTTTTAATGAAACAAACAATGAGCGCTGCTCGGGCGCGACGGCCGGATCCAGTGTCGCCATCACTTGCGGGATGCCGGAGCCGGCCGCGCCCATCGCATAGCGGCGCGTCAGCCAGACCAGCAGGGCGGCGCAGGCCGGCGTCCACAGCAGGGCGAACCACCAGGCCTTGCCGTTAAAAAACAGGAACAGGTCCAGCGCTTCCTCCGCCAGCCACGTAAAACCCACGACGACAAGGCCCGCGATGGCGGCCATGCCGACGACGACGGCGCGCGACCACCACAGGCGCGGGTTGGCAAATTCATGCTTGAAGGCAGAGGGAATATCGTGCAAGTGCTTCATTGCGGCAAGTCCAGGAAGGGGCGCGCAGGGCGTCGGGAAGACTTGCCATTATATAGATGTATTTGCTCGAATGTATTTATGTCTCGCGGTGTTGGGGCTGTTACACAAACAACTCGTGCCGCGCGCTCTGGCTGATGGCGATGGTGGCCGGGTGGCTCAAACGCCGTTCCGTGGTGATCGCATACACTTGCTCGACGAGGCTGTCGACCCGCCCCAGCGCCACCACGGCATATTGTTCACACACCTGGGGCGCGATGACGGTGGGGGCAAAGAACAGGCCGGCGCCGGATTGGCCGAAGGCTTTCATCATGGCGCTGTCGTCGAACTCTCCGACGATGCGCGGGTGCAGGTGATTGTCGCCCAGCCATTGCAGCAAGCGCCCGTAAATGGCGAAGTCTTCGCCCGGCAGCAACAGCGGCGCGCCATCGAGGCACTGCGGAAAGCCGCCCGTCAGGGTGGCGGCCAGGGCTTGTGTGCCGAACAGGGTCATGCCGCTTTCACCGAGCAGATGGTTAAAGCCGCGCACGCTCAAGTGGGCCGGCATGGGGCGGTCCGCCATGATCAGGTCGAGCCGGTGCACGGCCAGGTCCGCCAGCAGGCTGGCCAGTCGTCCTTCGCGGCAAATGATGCGCAGCGGTTCGGCCAGGCCCAGCGCCGGTGCGACCAGGCGGCAAGCGATCAGTTTCGACACGGAATCGGCGCAGCCCACGCGAAACGTCGTCGTCGCCGTGCGCGACTGGTCGCGCACGATTTCCAGCAGTTCATCGCCCGTGTTGAAAATGCTTTCGGCATGGCTGAGGATGCGCCGGCCCGTGTCCGTCAATTCCAGCTGGCGCCCGCTGCGGCGGAACAATTCCACGCCCAGGGTGTCGGCAAATTCGCTGAGCTGTCCGGAGATCGATTGCGGCGTCAGGTGCAGCTGCTCGGCCGCGCGCGCGATGCTGCCCGTCTTGGCCACCATCCAGAAGTAGCGCAAGTGTTTGAAGTTGAGTGTCGACATGCTTTTCCCTAAAGCTAATACATCGAGTTTTTCGATGTATTCTTAAATTATATTCGATTTGTTCGATGTTTATATTCGGACTATGATGGCTGCTCAATTCATGCAAGGAGAGTGTCATGGACTTCAGGATACAAACAGACAGTTGCGGAGGCCGCCGATGAACGGCCTGGAAAGTATTGCTACGGCACCCATGTGGGCCGGCTTCATCGCCTTTGTTCTGGTGATGCTGGCGCTGGACTTGTTCGTCTTCGGCGGCAACAAGGCGCACAAGGTCAGCGTCAAGGAAGCGGCCACGTGGTCGCTGGTGTGGGTCAGCCTGGCCCTGCTGTTCAACGGCGGCCTGTGGTGGTATCTGAACGGCACGGCCGGTCCCGAGATCGCCAACCAGAAGGCGCTGGAGTTTTTCTCCGGCTACCTGATCGAGAAAGCGCTGTCGGTCGATAACGTGTTCGTCTTCCTGCTGATCTTCAGCGCCTTCCAGGTGCCGATCCAGTACCAGCGCCGCGTGTTGATTTATGGCGTGCTGGGCGCGATCGTCATGCGTGCCGTGATGATCATGGCCGGCGCCTGGGTGGTAAGCGAGTTCAGCTGGGTGCTGTACCTGTTCGGCGCCTTCCTGCTGGTGACGGGTATGCGCATGCTGGTGGCGGCCGATGCGGAACCGGACGTGGCGAACAACCCGGTGCTGCGTTTTGCCCGCCGCCACTTGCGGGTGGCCGATGGCGACCACGGTGAGCGATTCTTTGTGGCAAAGGGCGGCTTGCGCTATGTCACGCCGCTGTTCCTGGTGCTGATCCTGATCGAGGTGACGGATCTGGTGTTTGCGGTCGATTCGATCCCGGCGATTTTTGCCATCACGACGGATCCGTTCATCGTCTTCACGTCGAACCTGTTCGCCATCATGGGCTTGCGTGCCCTGTACTTCCTGCTGGTGGATGTGGCTGACCGCTTCCACATGCTCAAGTATGGCCTGGCGATGGTGCTCGTGTTCATCGGCGCCAAGATGCTGATCATGCCGTGGTACCACGTGCCGGTGGAAGCGTCCTTGCTGGTGGTGGCAGTGCTGATCGTGGCTAGCTGCGTGGCGAGCGTGTTCATCACCCGCAGCGACAAGAAGTAAATGCGGTACGGCGCGCCCCGCCTGGCGGTGGCGTGCCTTTTAATTGACTAATAGAAAGAGTAGAAAATCATGCGTACCTATGAAGCGAACAGTCCCCAGGCAGCGGGCCGTATTCTGGCCCTGATGATGGTAGTCGATGGCAACCTGGCCAGTGCCGAGCTGCAAGCGATGCACCGCAGCAAGATCCTCGAACATATCGACCTGGCGCCGGCCGCTTTTCAACAGCTGCTGCAAGACCTGTGCGACGACATGCTGACGTCGACCGTGCATGGCGCCGTGCAACTGGCCAATGGCGTGATCGACAGCCTGCTCGATGAAATCGATGATCCGGACTTGCGCCGCAAGCTGCTGCAAGCCATGTGGAAGATCGCCGATGCGGACGACTGGCTGGCCGATGGCGAAGCCGTGTTGCTGGCCCGCGCCAGCGCGGCATGGTCGGCGGAAACGAATTTCCGCGCGCATGGTGCCTGATGCACGTCAAGCCGTCTTGTGTCCCATGGCAATGACGGCGGCGCCGGCCAGGGCCAGGCCCACGCCGGCGATGTCGGTCCAGGCGGGTGTGATGCCGTCCACCAGCCACAGCCATCCCAGGGCCGTGGCGATATAGATGGCGCCATACGTGGCATACACGCGGCCGCTGGCGGCCGGATGCAAGGTCAGCAGCCACACGAAGACCAAGAGGCTGATGGCGGCTGGCAACAGCAGCCAGGCGCTGCCCTTGTTGCTCAGCCACAGCATGGGAAGGTAGCAGCCCAGCAGTTCAGCCACGGCCGTGACGGTAAACAGCCCGAAGGTGCGGGCTAGACTGGTCCATTCGATGGCGTCGTTCATGGCATTCCTGTGATGTGGTCAAGCCGCCATTCTAGCCGCCAGCTTGCCGGCACTGCTATGATCGGGTTCGGATACCGGAGGAAACACCATGACGACCACCCCAGCGCCGCGTGCCTTGCTGCAAGCCATGTTCCAGGCCGCCATCGCAGCGGCCCAGCCATCGCACTGCATACCGCCCCATCTGCCGCCCGCGCCCAAGGGGCGGCTGATCGTCATCGGTGCCGGCAAGGCGTCGGCCGCCATGGCGCAAGCCGTGGAACGGCATTGGCCCGGTCCCCTGTCCGGACTCGTGGTGACGCGCTACGGTTACGCCGTGCCGTGTGAGCGCATCGAGATCGTGGAAGCGTCGCACCCCGTGCCGGACGCGGCCGGCATGGCGGCCGCGCGGCGCATGCTCGATCTGGTGGGTAACTTGCAGGCGGACGATACGGTGCTGTGTCTGATTTCGGGCGGCGGCTCGTCGCTGCTGGCCTTGCCGCTGGACGGCATCAGCCTGGAAGACAAGCAAGCCTTGAACCGCGCGCTGCTGGCCTCGGGCGCTACCATCGGCGAAATGAATTGCGTGCGCCGCCATTTGTCCGCCATCAAGGGTGGCCGGCTGGCGGCCGCCTGCCATCCGGCGCAAGTCATCACCCTGGCCATTTCCGACGTGCCCGGCGACAAGCTGGGCGATATCGCTTCCGGCCCCACGGTCGGCGACGCCACCAGCTGCGAGGATGCGCTGGCCATCGTGCGCCGCTATGGGATCACATTGCCCGACAGCATACGCAAGACGCTGGAAAGCGGGCGCGGCGAATCCGTGAAACCCGACGACCCGCGTCTGGCGCGCACGCGCACGACCCTGATCGCCACGCCGCAGATGGCCCTGGAAGCGGCGGCCGCCGTGGCGCGCGCGGCCGGTGTCATGCCGTATATCCTGGGCGACAGCCTGGAAGGCGAGGCGCGCGATGTGGGCAAAGTCATGGCCGGCATCGCGCTGCAAACGGCGGTGCGGGGCCAGCCGTTTCCCGCCCCGTGCGTGCTGCTGTCGGGCGGCGAAACGACGGTCACCGTGCGCGGCAACGGGCGCGGCGGACGCAACGTGGAGTTTTTGCTGGCGCTGGGCATCGCGCTGGACGGACACGAGGGCATCCACGCGCTGGCGGGCGACACGGATGGCGTCGACGGCCAGGAAGACATCGCCGGCGCGGTGCTGGCGCCCGATACCCTGCAGCGGGCGTGGGACTTGGCTATCCGTCCCCGCGACAGCCTCGACAACAACGATGGCCACGGCTTCTTCCAGGCGCTGGGAGATGCCGTGATCACGGGCCCGACCTTGACGAACGTCAATGATTTCCGGGCCATCCTGATCAGCTGAGTTTAGAAACCTTCGAGTACGATTTTCCCCTTTGCCGTATTACTTTCCAGCAGGGCATGCGCGCGTTTCAGGTTGTGCGCATTGATCGTGCCGAAGCGCTCGGCCAGGGTGGTCTTGATGATGCCCGCATCGACCAGTTGCGCCAGTTCTTCCAGCAGTTCATGTTGCTGGATCATGTCGGCCGTCTGGAACAGCGAACGGGTAAACATCAGTTCCCAGTGCAGCGACACGCTCTTGCCCTTGAACTTGCGCACGTCGATGTGCTCGGGGTCGTCGATCAGGGCAAATTTTCCCTGCGGGGCGATCAGTTCGACGATTTGCTCGAAATGCTTGTCGGTCTGGTTCAGGCTGATCACATAATCGACGGGCGGTAAACCCAGGCGCGTGATTTCCTGCGCCAGCGGCAGGCTGTGGTCGATCACGTGGTGGGCGCCCAGTTCCTTCACCCAGTCAGCCGTTTCTGCGCGCGAGGCCGTGCCGATGATGGTCACTCCCGTCAATTGCCGCGCCAGCTGCACCAGCACGGAGCCGACGCCGCCGGCCGCGCCGATCACGAGAAGCGACTTGCCCGTCAGATGCTTGTCGCGGCTCAGCTGCAAGCGGTCGAACAGCAATTCCCAGGCCGTGATCGCCGTGAGCGGCAGGGCGGCGGCCTGGGCGAAATCGAGGCTGGCCGGCATGTGGCCGACGATGCGCTCGTCGACTAATTGAAATTCGCTGTTGCTGCCGGGGCGGTTGATGGCGCCCGCGTACCAGACTTTATCTCCCACCTGGAACAGGGTGACGTCGGGGCCGATGGCCGTGACGACGCCGGCCGCATCCCAGCCCAGAACTTCCGGCTGGCCCTCTTGCGGCGCGCGGTTCTTGCGTACCTTGGCGTCGACGGGATTGACGGAGATGGCGTGCACGGCGACGAGCAGGTCGCGCCCCGTGGCGACGGGCGTGGGCAATTCGATGTCGAGCAGGGCGTCGTCATCGGTGATGGGCAGGCTGTGGTGGTAGGCGATGGCTTTCATGATTATCCTTGGGCTAGAGTGGGAAGGCGATGACGTATGATGGTTGCTTTCGCGTCTAGAAAAAAGAGGGCGCATAGCGAAACACTTTCAAAGGAATGCTGAAAATTGCTGCGACTCGATGACTTGCAGGTGTTTGTCCGCACGGCTGACCGGGGCAGTTTGTCGGCGGCCGCGCGCGAGATCGGCATTTCGCCCGCGCTGGCCAGCGCCGCCGTCAAGCGCCTGGAAGGGGAGCTGGGCATGCGCCTGCTGACCCGCACGACCCGTTCCCTGAGCCTGACGCCGGAAGGCACGCAATACCTGGAACACGCGCGAGCAGCCTTGCGCCTGCTGCGCGCGGGCCACGACGCGCTGCTGGCGGGCAAGGACAGTTTCGGCGGAACCTTGAAAATTGCCATGCCCTCGGACCTGGGCCGCAACCTGATGCTGGGCTGGCTGGACGAATTCCAGGCGCGCCACCCGAAGCTGCAGTACCAGCTCAGCGTCAGCGACCGGGTGGCCGACATGGTGCGCCAGCAAGTCGATATTGCCCTGCGTTACGGACAGCAGGACGATTCAAGCATGATCGCCATGCCGATCGCGCCTGCCAACGACCGCGTGCTGGTGGCGTCGCCCGCTTACCTGCGCGAGCACGGCCCCCTGCTGGCGCTGGAAGACTTGTCGCAGCGCAATTGCCTGCGCTTTGCGCTGGAGGATGGCATGCACGACCGCTGGACCTTTTATCGCCTGCCGCAGCGCGAGCAAATCACCGTGCAAGTGAGCGGCAACCGCAGCGCCGACGATGCCGACCTGGTGCGGCGCTGGGCCGTGGCGGGGCTGGGCATCGCCTATAAATCGCGGCTCGACGTTGCCGGCGACGTGGTGGCCGGCCGCCTGCAGGTGCTGCTGCCCGAAGTGGCGGGCGAGGCCACGCCTTTGCAGCTGCTGTGCATGCACCGGGCCCAGGTGACGCCGCTGGTGCTGCAGCTGCGCGATTTCCTGCGCGACAAGTGTGCGCAATGATGAAAATGGCATCATTGATTACAACTCGTTGCAAATGGCAATCATGCGCAGGTCAACCTGGGCGTACCCTCAGGCATTCTGCATGAAACCGCTTGAAGGATGGCCATGACCTCACACCGATTCTTGCCGACGACCTTGATGTGCCTGCTGTTGCTGGCCGGCTGCGCCGCGACGGCGCCGCCGGCCGCGCAGCATGCCGCCGCCGCGCCCGACAATGCCGCGCAAGGCATCGCCATGCTGGAACGGGTCAGCTGGGGCGTGAATGGCGGCAGCGTGCGCCAGTTACAAAAGGAAGGCTGGAACGCTTACCTGCAGGCGCAGTTGCACCCAGGAAAAACTAGCCTGCCGCCCGCCGTGCAGGCACAGATCGACGCCATGACGATCAGCCAGGTGCCGCTCGATCAATTGGTGATGTCGATGGAGCAAAAGCGCAAGGAGTCGGCTGCCGTCATGGATGACATGGCGAAGCAGCAGGCGCAAAAAGATTACCAGCAGGAACTCAACCGCCTGGCGCGCGAGGCTGCCACGCGGTCGCTGTTGCTGGACGTGTATGCGCCGAATCAGCTGCAGCAGCAGCTGAGCTGGTTCTGGCTCAACCATTTCAGCGTGCACCAGGGCAAGCACAACTTGCGCGCCATGGTGGGCGATTACGAGGCGAACGCCATCGCGCCGCACGCGCTGGGGAAATTTCGCGACTTGCTGGGCGCGACCGTCCACCATCCGGCCATGTTGCGCTACCTGGACAATGAAGCCAATGCCGTCAAGCGCATCAATGAAAACTATGCGCGTGAACTGATGGAGTTGCACACCCTGGGCGTGAACGGCGGCTATAGCCAGATGGACGTGCAGGAACTGGCGCGCATCCTGACCGGGGTGGGGGTGAACCTGGGAGCGGATACGCCGAAAGTCAAGCCGGCGCTGCAGTCGCAATACGTGCGCCGGGGATTGTTCGAGTTCAACCCGAACCGCCACGATTACGGCGACAAGCAATTCCTCGGGCAAACGGTGAAGGGTAGGGGGCTGGCCGAACTCGACGAAGCGCTGGACCGCCTGAGCCGCAGTCCCGCCACCGCGCACTTTATCAGTGGCAAGCTGGCCCAGTATTTCGTCAGCGACAATCCGCCCGCGCCGCTGGTGGCGCGCATGGCCGCCACCTTCCAGAAAAGCGACGGCATGATCGCCGACGTGCTGCAGACCATGTTCAACAGTCCCGAATTCAAGCAATCGCTGGGCAAGAAATTCAAGGACCCCATGCATTACGTGGTGTCGGCCGTGCGCCTCAGCTATGACGACAAGCCCATCCTGAATGCGGGACCCATGCTGAACTGGCTCTCGCGCATGGGCCAGCCACTGTACGGGCGCCAGACGCCCGATGGCTATCCTCTGACGGATGCCTCCTGGGCCAGCCCCGGCCAGATGACGACGCGTTTCGATATCGCCCGCACCATCGGCTCGGGCAGCGCCGGCCTGTTCAAGACGGATGGCCCGCAGCCGCAGGAAAAGGTGGCGTTTCCCCAGCTGGCCAGCGCCCTGTATTACCAGTCGCTGCAGCCAGGCTTGAGTCCCGCCACGCGCCAGGCACTGGAGCAGGCCGCTTCGCCGCAAGAGTGGAATACCTTCCTGCTCTCGTCGCCCGAAATGATGCACCGCTGAAAGGAATTGTCATGAACCGTCGTGACCTGTTGAAAGCCCTGGCTGCCGGACCCTTGTTGTCGCATGCGGGCAGCTTGCTGGCCGCACCCGCCACGAATGCCCGGCTGTTGTTCGTGTTTTTGCGCGGCGGCTATGACGCGAACAACCTGCTGGTGCCGGTCGGCAGCGATTTTTACTATGCGGCGCGGCCGAATATCGCCATTGCGAAACCCGGTGCGGACAACGGCGCGCTGGCCCTGAATGCCGACTGGGCCTTGCACCCAGCGTTGCGCGAGACCATCTACCCCATGTTCAACGGCGGCGAGGCGGCCTTCATTCCGTTTGCGGGCACGACGGATTTGACGCGCAGCCATTTCGAGACGCAGGACAGCATTGAACTGGGGCAGGAGATCGGCGGGCGGCGCGACTTCCGCTCGGGTTTCCTGAACCGGCTGGCGCAAAGCCTCAATGCCAATCAGGGCAACCATGCCATTTCCTTCACCGACCAGCTGCCCCTGATTTTTCAAGGTGGCGTGCAAGTGCCGAACATGGCGCTGCGCACCGTGGGCAAGTCGGGCATCGATGCGCGTCAAAGCCAGGTTATCGCCGCCATGTACCGTGGCACGCCCTTGCAGCAACCGGTCAGCGCGGGCTTTGCCGTGCGCGACGATGTAACGAAGGAATTGACGGGCGAGATGCAGGCGGCCAACCGCAACGCCATCAGTACCCGCGGCTTTGAACTGGAAGCGCAGCGCATCGCCCGCTTGATGAAGGACAAATACAATATCGGTTTCGTCGACGTGGGCGGCTGGGATACCCACGTGGGGCAGGGCGGCGCCAACGGCTACCTGGCGGGGCGCTTCGATGAGCTGGGGCGTGGCCTGGCCGCGTTTTCGCAGGAAATGGGCAGCGCCTGGCGCCATACCGTGGTGGTGGTGGTCAGCGAATTTGGCCGCACCTTCCGCGAAAACGGCAACCGCGGCACGGACCACGGCCACGGCAGCGTGTTCTGGGTGCTGGGTGGCGGGATCAAAGGCAAGCAGGTGGCGGGCGAGCAGCTGGCGATTTCGCAGGCGACGCTGTTCCAGAACCGCGACATGCCCGTGCTGAATGAATACCGGGCCGTGCTGGGCGGCTTGCTGCGCCGCACCTTCGGCCTGACCCCGGCGCAGCTCGACCATGTGTTTGCCGGCGTGAAACCGGTGGAGCTGGGACTCGTGTAAATCGGAATGCCACCGTGTTACGCTATGCCTGCGCAACTGGCGCGTAGCTAAGCCTCCGTCACGCTTACCGGTGCGGGGCATGAATGGAGTGGTATGACCGATACCCAGCGCGACATCGTCAGCGCAGGCTTTTCCCTGGCCTTGATCGCCGTGACGGCCTTCGTCATGCAGCGTTTCTTTTTGCCGCTCGTGTGGGCCGGCATCCTGTGCGTGGCCACGTGGCCCCTGTACCTGCGCGTGCGCGCGGCGCTGGGTCAGCGACCCATCATCGCGGCGGCCGTGCTGACCCTGGCGTTCGCCTGCATCTTCATCATCCCCGTGCTGTCCGGCGTGGCGCAGGCGGCGCGCGAAGTGCCCGTGCTGGCCAATTTTATCGTCCATGCGAATACCGACGGCTTGCCCGTGCCGGACTGGGTAGCGCATATTCCGCTGGCCGGCAGCGCCATCGGCGACTGGTGGCTGGCCACCCTGAGCCAGCCCCATGGCCTCGGTCACTTCTTTGCGGGCAGTGCCGTCGGTGGTTTTCATTCCGCGCGCGACATCCTGAAAATCCTTGGCGCGGACGTGTTTCACCGCCTGGTCGACTTCGGCCTGGCCTTTTTATGCCTGTTTTTCTTTTACAAGGATGGCGAAGCGCTGACGCGCCAGATCACGGCCGTCGGCAGCCACTTCCTGCGCCCCGAACGCTGGGGCCGCTATGCGCAAAAAATCCCGACGGCCATCCGCGCGACCGTCAACGGCCTGGTGCTGGTGGGCCTGGCCGAAGGCGTGCTGATCGGCATCGCCTATGCGATTGCCGGCTTGCCGTCGCCGGCCCTGTGGGCGTTTGCCACGGGCATCCTGGCCATCATCCCGTTCGGCGCGCCGCTCGCTTACCTGAGTGCGGCCGCCTTGCTGGTCTTTCAGGGCAATGTGGGCGCCGCCATCGGCGTAGCCGCCTGGGGCACCGTGGTGCTGTTCGTGGCCGACCACTTCGTGCGTCCCGGCATGATCGGCAACGCCACCCGCTTGCCCTTCCTGGCCGTGCTGTTCGGCATTCTGGGCGGCGTGGAAACCCTGGGCCTCGTGGGCCTGTTCATCGGTCCCGTCGTGATGGTGCTGTTCGTGACCTTGTGGTACGAAGCGAATGTGTCTGACAAGGTGCTGCCAGTGCAAACACCTGCCAGCCCGGCCGCACCGGAGCGCGCACAGTAATGAGGGGTCGGTCAGCGTTGCCGCTGGCCGGTACTGAGGCGTTCCCGGCGTGGCCGGGCGAGCTGACTTTACAACAGGGTGCGAGCACCTTGTTTTAAAGTCATTCTTAATGCGCCTTGGATAGAATAAGCAACCAACGGCGCATCAGCAGCACTTCAACATAGCCCGGCTC
Source organism: Janthinobacterium sp. 64 (assembly GCF_002813325.1). Taxonomy (NCBI): domain Bacteria; kingdom Pseudomonadati; phylum Pseudomonadota; class Betaproteobacteria; order Burkholderiales; family Oxalobacteraceae; genus Janthinobacterium; species Janthinobacterium sp. 64. Next base: position 5,566,076 of record NZ_PHUG01000001.1, read on the forward strand.
GATGCCCGTACCGCACTCGATCAGGGGATTGACGGTGTAGTAGCGCTTGCGGAAGTCGCGGCAGACGAGGATTTCGCGCTTGCCCATGCGGACGAGGAAAGAGCTTGGGGCGTATTCCAGGCCGAACCGTGAGCCAAAACCGCTATTCAATGTTGCCATGACAATTCCTTTGAGGGAGATGTGTTGAACGAGTCATCAGAATAGCATAACTACTGTATGAAAACACAGCTACTGTATGAATAAACAGTATTTTTTTACTGGTGTGGTTTTTTTGATCATCACCGGGGACATGAAAGAGAGATGAGTTTGCAAGAGAAAAATGACATGCGCATGACCACGGGCTGGACCATGAAACTGCGCCGCTTCGTCGAGGCGCGCCTGTCGCCCGAAGGCGAGCTGGGCCTGCATATGACGGTGGGCGTGGCCCTGATGCTGGTGGCCATCGTGGTGTTCCACGAGATCGCCGAAGCGGTGATGGGCATGGCCCAGATCACGGTGATCGACCTGCAGGTGGCGCACTGGTTCAACCAGCATGCCGTGCCGTGGATCACCAGCTGCCTGCTGGTCATCACGCACATGCACGGCGTGATCGGCGCCATCACCCTGGCCCTCTTGCTGGGCTGGTATCTGCACCGCAAGGGCGCCGATTACTGGTTGTTTACCCTGGTCATCACCATGCCGGGCGTCATGTTTTTGAACCTGCTGTTAAAGTATATTTTTGTCCGCGCGCGGCCCAGCTTTGACGAGCCCATCCTGCAGACGGCCTTGAGCACGTACAGCTTTCCCAGTGGCCATACTGCCACCTCGACGGCCCTGTACGGCTTGCTGGCCGCCTACCTGATTTGCCAGACGGCGCCAGGCGCCTGGGGCAAACGCATCGCCATCGCGCTGGGCGCCTTCCTGATGGCGGCCCTCGTGGGTTTCAGCCGCATCTACCTGGGCGCGCATTACCTGAGCGACGTGCTGGCGGCCATGGCGGAAAGCTATGGCTGGCTGGCCATCTGCATCGCCGGCGTGTCGACCCTGCGCCGCCGCCGGCATATCCGGCAAACCAAATAAGGGGAAACGATCCTGAGCAAGATTGCAGTCATCATCAACGGGAGCGCCGGTTGCGGCTATGCGCCGGACTGGGCGCAGCAGCTCGAAGCGCAATTCGCCGCCGTGGGACTCGACGCCGCCATCACGCTGGCGCAAAGCGGCGCCGAGATGATCGCCACGGCGGAGCAAGCCTTGCGCGATGGCGCGCCCATCGTCGTGGCCGGTGGCGGCGACGGCACCATCAATGCCGTCGCGTCAGTCGTGGTCGGCAGCGGCACGCCGTTTGGCGTCTTGCCGCTGGGTACCTTGAACCATTTCGCCAAGGATTTGAGTATTCCTTTGGCGCTCGATGCGGCCATCGCCAACGTGGCGCAGGGCGTGTTGCACCAGGTCGACGTGGGTGAAGTCAATGGCCGCATCTTCCTGAACAATTCCAGCCTGGGCCTGTATCCCGATATCGTGCGCGACCGCGAAAAGCAGCAGCGCCGGCTGGGGCGGGGCAAGTGGCTGGCCTTCAGCTGGGCCCTGGTGGCCGCCTTGCGCCGCTACCCGTTTCTCAGCGTGCAATTGACACTCAACGACGCCGTGCATGCGCGCCGCACGCCGTTCGTCTTCATCGGCAATAATGAATACCTGATGGAAGGCTTGAATATCGGCGAGCGCGAGCGGCTCGATGGCGGCCAGCTGAGCTTGTATGTGGCGCAGCGTCCGGGCCGCCTGGGCTTGCTGAAGCTGGCCCTCCACGCGCTGTTCGGCAAACTGTCGCAAGCCAAGGATTTCGATATGCTGACGGTCAATGAGCTGGACATTGCCACGAAACACCGCCGCCTGCGCGTGGCCACCGATGGCGAAGTGACCATCATGAATACGCCGCTGCGCTACCGCATCCGTCCCGCCGCGCTGGATGTGATCGTGCCCGCGCCGGCGCCAGCCCAGGATTAGGCCATGCGTACCCTCGTGCATTTATCCGATTTGCATTTTGGCAAGGTCGATGCGGCCCTGCTGGCGCCTTTGCGTGCGCTGGTCGAGCGCCTGGAGCCGGACGTGGTCGTGGTCTCGGGCGATTTGACGCAGCGCGCCCGCAGCGTTCAATTCCGGCAGGCACGGGCTTTTCTCGACAGCTTGCCGGGGCCGCAGATCGTGGTGCCGGGCAACCACGACGTGCCACTGTACAACGTCGTTTCCCGCTTTTTGACGCCGCTGGTGAAATACCGGCGCCATGTCACGGACGATTTGTCGCCCGAATACGTGGACGAGGAAATCGCTGTGCTGGGCATCAACACGGCCCGTTCCCTGACGTTCAAGGATGGCCGCATCAGCCACGAGCAGATCGATTTTCTGCGTGAACGCCTGGGCCGTTTGCCGCCCGGCTTGACGCGCATCATCGTCACGCATCATCCCTTCGACTTGCCGGAAAACTTCGACAAGGATGACCTGGTCGACCGCGCGCCGCAGGCGCTGCAAATGTTTTCCGAGTGCGGCGTCGATCTGCTGCTGGCGGGGCATTTGCATGCTAGCGTGGCGGGCAACACGGCCGAGCGCTACAAGATCGCCGGCTACGCGGCCCTGATGGTGCAGGCGGGAACGGCCACGTCCACGCGGGGCAGGGGCGAGTCGAATTCCTTCAACGTGCTGCGCGTGGAAAACAGTTGCATTCGCGTCGAGCGCTACAGCTGGAATGAAGGCAGCGCCGCCTTTGAAAAAGTCAGCACGGAAGCGTTTGAACGCCAGGGCGGCGTGTGGGCCAGCTTGCGGCCTTTATGATGAGGCTATAGTCGGAAAGGCGAATTGCCGGGTATTTTCTGACTTGATCTGCAATTTGTAAATAAGATGGTGGATTACAATTGAGGCAATATATTCAATTGGAGAAATATATGTTAACCAATGTAACAACCATTCCCGTCGCTTCCCTCTCAGCGCGAGCGGGCGACGTGGCGACTCGTCCTGAGAACAAGTCCTTTGCCGAGGTATTCGCGGCGGTGACAGAATTGGCGGCAACGACGGTAGCTGGCAAGCAAGGTGTTCCTGCTGATGCAGGAGTTGCTGGCAATTACCGCAACAAGCTGCTTGATAGCGCGAGGGCAGATCCGGCGGAAGCGGAGAAACTGCTCGCCTTCAATACCGCACCCGATAGCGGCGCCTTTCCCCTGATCGACATTTCGAATTGGCCGACGGTGCGCTATTCTGTTTCTGGCGAACTGCAGACACCGGAGTCCGAAGCCTATTTCGCTGGCGTCGCCACATCCGCATCGAAGGCGCGCCTCGACCTGCTGCAACAGGAGCGGGCAAAAGGCACGCCGCCGGCGGAAATACTGGACAAGGTATTGGCCTTGAACAGCGCCTTGCCTCCGCGATATAAAGCCATGGCGAATATCGGGTATTGAGCTGCGGCGGGCGGCCGCTACAGCCAGTAGTTCATGAAGCGCGCCGCCCACTCCTTCATGCGGTCCGAAATGGGCCGCGTTTCCCATTTTGCTTTGGTGATTTCTTCCGAATCGCGCAAGTCTTCCTGGAAGGCGTTTTCCATTTCCCGGCCGAAGCTGTCGCCCAGCACGATCACGTTCAGTTCGCTGTTGTGTAAAAAGCTGCGCATGTCGATGTTGGTCGAACCCACGGTCGACCAGGCGCCGTCGATGACGGCCGTCTTGGCGTGCAGCACGGCCAGTTTCAAATGAAAAATGCGGATGCCGCCGGCCAGCAATTGATCGTACAGCGCGTGTCCCGCATGGAACACCAGGCCGCTGTCGGACACGCCGGGCAGCACCACGGTGACGTCCACGCCCCGTTTCGCGGCCGCCACCAGTGCGTCGACCGTCTGCTGGTCGGGCACGAAATAGGCGGACGTGATGTGGATGGATTTCTTGGCTTCCTGGATGGCTAAAATATATGCCTTGTAGATTTCAAAGCCGCCGTCCGGCTCGCTGGCCACCACGCGCACCAGCTTGTCGCCCACTTCGGACAGCACGGGGAAATAATTGGCATCCGGCAAGTCGGCCTGGTCCTGCTGGGCCCAGGTGCGGATGAATAGCCATTGGAAGGCGGCCACGGCCGGGCCTTCCACTTTCACATGGGTATCGCGCCAACCCACGTCCTTTTTATCGGTGGCTTTCGATTTCGAGCGGAACAGCGAGCTTTTCGCATAGGTATCGCTGATGTTGATGCCGCCCGTAAACGCCATCTTGCCATCGACGATCAGCACCTTGCGGTGGTCGCGGTTGTTGATTTTCCAGTCGTCGCCCTTGAGCTTGGCCGGATTGACGGGGTTGAACGCCACCAGGCGCACGCCGGCCGCGCGCATGCGCTCGAAAAACGCCTGTGGCACGCCGATCGTGCCCACGCTGTCGTAGATGACGTTGACCGTCACGCCCGCTTGCTGCTTTTCGATGAGCATGTCGGCAAATTTCAGGCCCAGCGGGTCCTGGTCGAAGATATACGTTTCCAGGTTGATGCTGGTCTTCGCCTCGCTGATGGCCCGGAACATGGCGGCCATCGTTTGCGGGCCGTCAAACAGCAGGGTTACCTTGTTGCCCTTGATCAAAGGCACGCCCGTGGCCGCCTCTTCCAGCGCGGCCTGGGTTTTCAAGTCCATGCCGGACCTGGCCCAGCGCTTGTTGAGCAGGGCGGCACGGCTGTTGACGTTCAGCAAGGCTCCCTTGCCCGTGATCACATTGGGTCTGGCCACGGGCTCCAGGGTGGTGTTGAGGTTCTTGACATCGGGCAGCGAGGCGCATGCAGCCAGGGTCCAGCACAGCAGTAGGGCGGTGAGACAGGGTTGCATGCGCCTGGTGGTCATTTTTGAGCCTTGGTCGTCAGTGACAGGTTTACCGAATCATCGGCCAGTGCCAGTGGTGGCGGGTTTTTCGAACCGAAGAAGAAGACGATGGGCGAGCGCAGGAAGCGCTTGCCCAGAATCTTCAACAATTGCATGCCGTGCTTGAAGCGCACCTGGCGCGAACGCAGCGCTACCCACAGGGCCAGGCCGAAGCTGACCAGCAGGTTGGCCGTGCCGATGGCGAAGATGCCCGACAGCGACTTGACGGCCAGTTGCCAGCTCATATTGTGATCGAGTCCCACCAGCGCCGTCGCAAAGTTGGCGGCCGAGAAGGTAATGTGGCGGATATCGATGGGCAAGCCGATCAGGAAACCCAGGGTGCCGATGGAGCCCAGCAGGATGCCGAAATAGAAATTACCCATCAGGCCGCCCAGGTTGTTTTCCAGATACAGGCCCAGCCGCTGCAAGCGCTCCTGGCCGATGACGCGGCCCAGGCCGCGCAATTGCGCGATGCGCTGCGCCCAGCGCGTGTACAGCGCCTGGTTGTCATAGTAGCCGGAAATCAGGCCAGCGACGAACAGGCACACGCCGGCAATCATCGCGTAGAAGATGGCGGGGCTGCCGATGGGGTCTATATCGTGCAGCAAGTGCATGGCTTTTTCCGGCGACACCAGATGGTGGCCCGTGATCGCCTTGTAGCCGAGCGCGATCAGCCAGGCCGTGGGGATGGCGGTGGCCAGGTTGCCCAGCACGGCCATGTTTTGCGTGCGGAAGACCTTGTTGATCAGTTCCGCCATGCTGTCGAGGTCGATATTCCGTCCATCCTTGCTGTGCAGGCCGGCGGCGATGCGCGAGGCCGTCATGGCCGGCTGCTTGGTGGCCACCGTGAAGTGCAGCAAGTGGATGAACATGAAGCCGATCGAGTAATTCATGCTGAACATGAACGCTTCGACCAGCGGCGCCGAGCGCAGGTAGGACATCAAGATCTTGAACAGGGCCATGAAGCCGATGATCACGCCCGCGCCCGCGGACGAGAGGAACATGGCGCCCATCTCGCGGCGGTTTTCCGCGATGTAGTGCTCGCCCGTGCGGCTGGCGTTTTCCGTCACATTGCGCGCCAGCAAGTTGATATTGTCGGAGAACAGGTCGCTGACCTTGTACTTGTGGTTGTGCGCGCGTATCAGTTCCAGCGCCAGCCCCACGGCGCCCGCGCGGCGGCGGCTGACCGGTTGCGGGTGCAGCAAGTCTTGCGTGGCGTCGACCGTGATGGCGGCGATGTCCACGTTGTTTGAAGCGGGCAGCTCGCCGCTCGTGTCGACGAGGAACAGCAGCTTGCGCAGGCGGTCGATGCTTTGCGCCAAGGCCACCAATAAATACGTGAGGGGAATGCTGGTGCCCTGGTACAGCGCCTTCTTGCGGATCTTGGCGATGACGGCATCGCACTGGTCCAGCATCACCAGCAGGTGGCGCGCATCCTCGATGTGCTCGATATTGCCGTGCAGCAGATTCGTGTAGGCGTCCAGGTAGGCATTGACTTCCGTGTTCTGCACCATGAAGGGCGACTGGAACACTTCAATTTCATTGTGGAAACGCGTCAGCTCCGGTTCCAGGCCCATGGCGCAGACGCGGTAGGACAGGGTACGGATGGCGTCGAGCATGCCGGGCAGCATGATGTTGCCATCGCCGACGGCCAGTTCGATGTCGTCGCTGGTGAGCACGTCGAACAGTTCCAGCCAGTCCGTGGCGGGCACGTTGCTGATCCACAAATAATCGGTTTTCAGGTACAGCACCTGGTCGAGCGCGTCGTTCAGGTATTCGTCGCCCAAGGCGGGCGGCAGCATGCGGTAGGCGATGCGGCGTTTCAATTCGGTGAAAAAACCGCTGTTCGACAGCACGCCGATGTCTGTGTACAGGCTGGCGTGGCGGCGCGCGGCCAGCACGCGCAGCACGTATTCGTGCAGGGCGCGCGCTTGCGCGGGGTTACCTTTGAGAAGCTGGCGCAGGGTGCGCACGTTGGCGATCGCGGTAGCGCTGTCGTGCGGGCGCTTGGGACGCAGTGAGTTGAATAATGCCACCAGCAAGTCGATATTGCTGGAGTTGGGGTCTATGCGTTCGAGGATGGCTAGCATGCAAAAAAACGGGCGAGCCGCTGTCGGTAAAACCAGTAGTGTACCGCCTGCGTCAAATCGCGCAACGTTCGCCACCGAACACTGCTTTGCGGCAGAGCCTGCTTTTAACGCCATTTTGCCGCAGATTGCCACAATCATGGTCAAACTTGCGTGTTGTCAGTGTGCGACGTGTTTCCTGGGACTAAGCTGAAGTTTCTGTTGTACAACGCACGGATGGCTGGACAAAAAGCGGGGATAAGGTAACACTGGGATGTGACACACAGCGCATGTCCTGATCAATACCGGGAAGTTTCACCCACGTCACCGAGATATTTATCATGAAAACCTCGTATTTTGCGCTTGCTGTGATAGGGATGGGGCCATTCGCGCTGGGCGCAACGGCCCAGGCCGCCGATGGCGCGGGCAGTGCCGCATCGGGTAACGTTGCCGTGTACGGCGTGCTCGACGCGGGCATCGTTGCCGAACGGGGCTGCGCTGCCAATTGCGCCGGCAGCAAGGTGTCCGGCGGCGTCGCGTCCGGCTCGCGCCTGGGGTTGCAGGGCCGCGAAGCGCTGGGCAATGACGTGTCTGCCATATTTACCCTGGAAGCGGGTGTGCAGAACGACACGGGCCAGTCGGAAGACGGCCGGCTGTTCGGCCGCCAGGCCTATGTTGGCCTAGACAGCCGCCTGGGCGCGCTGACCCTGGGGCGCCAGTACAACCTGCAATACCTGGCGCTCACCGATGTGGCCGACCCGTTCAAGGGCGGCATGGCCGGCAGCGCCGGCAACCTGGCCGGCTACAGCGTGAAACGCTACGACAATACCGTCAAATACGTGTCACCGGCCTTGCGCGGCGTGTCGGCCAGCGCCATCTACAGCTTTGGCGAGTCGCCGTACAGCAGCGCCAACAACCGCGCGTATGGCGCCACGCTCGGCTATTCGGCCGGCGCCGTGAATGTCAGCGTGTCGCACCAGCGCAAGAACAACTTCATCCTCGCTTCCGGCACCTTGCCCGCCATCGATATGTCGGCCCGCAACACCCTGATCGCGGCCAATATCGACCTGAAAGTGGCCACCGCCTTTGCCGCCGTGGGCGTGAACAAGGGCTATGGCAGTTCGCCGTGGGACCCGAACAACGCCTACAGTTCGCTGGCCCTGTCGATGTCGTCGTCGGACAGCCGCGACACCTTGCTGGGCGTGTCCGTGCCCGTGGGCGGCTTCAAGCTGCTGGCGTCGTGGGTGCGCAAGGATGACCGCGACCTGGCCAACCGCGACGCCAGCCAGCTGGCCGTCGGCCTCACGTATTCGCTGTCAAAGCGCAGCGATTTCTACGCGTCCTACGCGAAGATCCACAACAAGAATGGCGCCCGCTACACGGTGGGCAACGCCAGCGATGCGGGCCGCGGCGACGCCGCTTTTAATATGGGCTTTCGTCACGGCTTTTGAGCGGCAGCGGTGGATGGCGCAGGGCACGTTGCCCCCAGCCACTTGCCGTTGCTCGTCACATTCACCTGTTCCGGCGTGCCGCGCGCGCTGGTCGTCACGGCCAGCTGCATGCTGAATGCCTGCTCGCCCGTGAACATCACCTTGCCTTCGCCGCTCGATTTCGGGTTGGCGCAGGTGAACGACACGTGCATGCCGCCCGCGATATCCGTGTTTTTCGATTTGCAGTCGCCGGGCTGGCCCGTGGGAATCTGCCTGCGCGCGGCCATGTCGGGCGTCACGCAGGCCGTCACGCGCACGGCGCCGTCGGCGCCCACGGTGGGCATGGCCATGCCGCGGCTGGCCGCCATGCTTTCCAGCTGCTTGCGTTGATCGGGAGGAAGGTTGCCCAGCTGCTGCAGCACCATGGACATGGCGTTGTCGGTGGCGGCGTCGGGCGACGCCATCTTGCTGTCGACTTGCCACAGGCCCGGCTTGATGCTGGCGGCCTGCGAGGCGGCCTGGGCACTGGCCTGGGCGCCCAAGGCGGCGCAAGCCAGCAGGGTCAGGCGTAGCAAAGAGTGTTTCATGTTGGCGTCTCCAGAAAAGGCAGACCCCAGCATACGGCATGGCAAGCGGGGCACGCTTGCCATTGTGTTACAAACTGTGATCGGGCTCGATGCGGCGCACGTCCACGCTGGCGATGCGGCGCTCGTCGGCCTCGAGGATTTCATAGCGCAGATCATCGAGTTCCAGCACTTCGCCCACGGCCGGCATGTTTTCGAAGTGCGCCAGCAGGAAGCCGGCCAGCGAGTTGTACTCGCCGTCTTCGCTGACCAGGGTTTCCTTCTCGAACACTTGCTCCAGGTAATGCAGGTCGGTCGCGCCATCGATGCGCCAGTGGCCGGGGCCCAGCACTTCCACGTCGGGTAGCTCGTCCTCGTCGGGGAATTCGCCGGCGATGGCTTCGAGGATGTCGATCGGCGTGAGCACGCCTTGCACGGTGCCGAACTCGTCGACCACCAGCACCAGCTGGCCGCGCGAGCGTTTTAACGTTTCCATGGCTTTCAGCACCCCGGCCGCTTCCGGCACGACGACGGCTTCGCGCATGCTGGCCGGGTCGATCTTGCCGCGCGAGACGAGGTCCTCGATGAGGTCTTTGCTGCGCGCGATGCCAACCACGTTGTCGAGGTCATCATTGCAGACAGGAATCATGCTGTGCGGCGTTTCGCGCAGCAGTTGCAGCATCTTGTCGCTGCTGTCGTTCAGGTTGACCCACGACACATCGCCGCGCGGCGTCATGACGGAGCGGATCGAGCGCTCGGCCAGGGTCAGCACGCCGCTGACCATGTTGCGCTCTTCCACGCCGAAGGCGGAGACGTCAGGCGTTTCCTTGACTTCATGTTCTTCCACGGCTTCGCGGCCCTTGCGTCCGCCCAGCAGGCTCAGGACGGCTTGCGCCGTGCGGTCGCGCAGCGGCGCGGTCGATTGCAGCTTGAGGAAGTTGCGGCGCGCCAGCTGATTGAAGAACTCGATGACGATGGAAAAGCCGATGGCCGCGTACAGATAGCCCTTCGGAATGTGGAAGCCCAGGCCTTCGGCCACCAGGGAGAGGCCGATCATCAGCAGGAAGCTCAGGCACAGCACCACGACGGTGGGGTGGGCGTTGACGAAGCGCGTCAGCACTTTCGAGGCGAGCATCATGACGACGATGGAAATGACGACGGCCGCCATCATCACGTACAGGTTTTCCACCATGCCGACGGCCGTGATGACGGCGTCGAGCGAGAAGACGGCGTCGAGCACGACGATCTGCGCTACCACCAGGCCGAAGCCGGCGTAGACTTTCGGGCCCGTCTGGGCATGCGTGACGCCTTCGAGGCGCTCATGCAGCTCGGTGGTGGCCTTGAACAGCAGGAACAGGCCGCCGACGAGCAGGATCAGGTCGCGCCCCGAGAACGAGAATTGCCAGACAAAAAACAGCGGTGTGGTCAATGTCACCAGCCACGAAATCAGCGAAAGCAGGCCCAGACGCATGACGAGGGCCAGGGTCAGGCCCAGCACGCGCGCCTTGTCGCGCTGGTGCGGCGGCAGTTTCTCGGCCAGGATGGCGATGAAAATCAGGTTGTCGATACCCAGTACGATTTCCAGTACGACCAGCGTCAGCAGGCCGACCCAGATTGTCGGGTCAAATAACCATTCCATGTGTGTAACCTTGTAAAGTCGATCAGTGTAAAGCGTGCCCGGCGGCTAAAGCCCCGGGCGCGTGGGTGCTGCATGCATGTGTTCAGAGGCGGACGCGCGGCGGCCGGGTGGCCAGCCGCACGTCCGCTTCGGCAAGTGCGCCCGGTCCCGCTTGCCAAATGATGGCGTAAAACGGTACGGCCTGGCGCGAGGTCGGGTACAGCGTGATGGGGTCGTTGTCGCATTCGTCGGCGTCGCAATTGTCGCCGGGCAAGCCTGCATGGGCGCTGGGGTCGAGGCAATCGGCGACGAAGGCAGGCGCAGCGGTAGTGCCGGCCGCGATTGCATGCTGGAATGGGGAAGGGCTGGCGTAAGCCATGCTGGCGAACGCCTGGGGCAAAGCGATGAAAACAAAAAGGCAGAGCAGGACGAGAGCTCGTCTCATATACAGGCAGATAGTTCTGGAACCGCGAGTATAACACGGGCATATAACAGCTTGATGACGGGGACTTGCGTAACTGATAAGTATGCCGTAAATTGTGAGAGCAATGATTTCCCTGGGCAGCGAAGACGCAGCGCGGGTCCGTGGCAATTCTTGCGTTTGTATCGTATTGCGTTTGCGCATCTTTCGTTTGCGCAGCTTTCGCATCTTTATATCGTAGTGTTACCGGGACTCTGACTTGAAACCAATTACCGCACTCCTGCTTGCCGCCGGCATCCTCTCGCCGTCGTTCATCCTGGCCGCCACCCCGGTGGAAGCCGCACCGACCCAGAAAGCCGGCAAGGCCGCAGCCAACCGCGGCGCCGCCGTCAAAGTCACGTCCGTCGAAGGCATCACTGAATACCGGCTGGCCAACGGCTTGCGCGTGCTGTTGTTCCCCGATGCCAGCAAGCCGACCCTGACCACCAACATCGTCTACCTGGTCGGTTCGCGCCATGAAAACTATGGCGAAACGGGCATGGCCCACTTGCTGGAACACTTGCTGTTCAAGCCCAGCGCCAACTTTGGCATCAAGAAGGGCAGCAAGACCCCCGTCGAGATCCTGAACTCGACGGGCGCGCAGTTCAACGGCACCACCTGGTATGACCGCACCAATTACTACGCGACCTTCCCCGCCAACGACGACAACCTGCGCCAGATGCTGGCCATGGAAGCGGACCGCATGGTCAACGCGGCCATCGACCAGAACGACCTGTGGAACCCGAAGACGCAAAAAGGTGAAATGACCGTCGTGCGCAACGAGTTCGAAATGGGCGAGAGCGATCCGATCGGCGTGACGAGCGAACGCATCCAGGCCATTGCCTACGATTGGCACAACTATGGCAAGTCGACCATCGGCGCCCGTTCCGACATCGAGCAGGTGAACATTCCCCGCTTGCGCGCGTTTTATCATAAATATTATCAGCCAGATAACGCTGTACTGATGGTGGCAGGCCGCTTCGATGAAGCCAAGGTCTTGCAACAGATCAATGACCTGTTTGGCAAGATCCCGAAACCCACGCGCGTGATCGAACCGACCTACACGGCCGAGCCCGTGCAAGATGGCGAGCGCGCCGTGACGGTGCGCCGCAGCGGCGGCACGCAATTCGTCGGCGCCGGCTACCACGTGGCGCCATCCGGCAACCCGGACGCCGTCGCCATCGAGGTGCTCGGCCACGTGCTGACGGACGCCCCGGCTGGCCGCCTGCACAAGGCGCTGGTGGAAACCAAGCTGGCCAGCAAGATTGAATACAACTCGGTAAGCAACCTGGAGCCGGGCTACAACCTGTTCGGCGCGCTGGTGCCCGTCGATGGCAACCTCGATGCGGCGCAAGCGGCCATGCTGAAAGTGCTGGAAGAGCTGAAATCGCAGCCCATCACGGACGCGGAAGTGGCGCGCGTGAAGCAGCAATTGAACAAACAGATCGAACTGGCCACCTCGAACACGGCGCGCCTGACGATTGCCCTGACGGAATCGCTGGCGGCCGGCGACTGGCGCCTGTTCTTCCTGCAACGCGACCAGCTCGACAAGCTGACGACGGCGCAGGTGCAGGCGGCCGCCGAGAAATACCTGAAGAGCTCGAACCGCACCTTGGGCCGTTTCATCCCCACCGATGCGCCGGACCGCACCGTCGTGCCGGCCTACGCCGACGTGGCGCCGCAACTGGCCGGCTACACGGGCCGCGCCGTCGTGGCGCAGGGCGAAGCGTTCGACCCGAGCCCCGAGAATATCGAAGCGCGCACCCAGCGCTTCACCTTGCCGAACGGCTTGAAGGGCGCCTTGCTGCCGAAGAAAACCAAGGGCAGCACCGTCAGCGTCGTGCTGAAATTGCAGATCGGCAGCGAAGAGAGCTTGCGCGGCAAGGGACAAGTGGGCAGCTACACGGCCAATCTGTTGTCGCGCGGCACGGATAAACTGTCGCGCCAGGAAGTGAAGGACAAGTTCGACCAGCTGGGCACGCAAGTGGCCATCACGGGCGGCGCCGAGGGCGTGACCGCCATGCTGATGGGCAAGCGCGAGAACTTGCCGGCCGCCATGGACCTGCTGGCGCAAGTGTTGCAAAAGCCGGCCCTGAACGCAACGGAATTCCTGGAATTGCAGCGCGAAAGAGTGGGCCGTGCCGAGCAGGAATTGCCTGAACCGCAGCCGCTGGCCGTGAACGCCTTCCGTCGCCTGCTCGACGCCACGCCGGAAGGCCATGTGCGCCACGTGGCCACCCTGCCGGCCGAGCTGGCACAATGGAAAGCCATCACGGTGAGCGATGTGAAAGCCTTCCACGGCGCCTACTATGGCGCGTCGAACGCCACCTTTGCTGCCGTAGGCGACTTCGACCCGGCCGCGCTGAAGGCGCAAGTGGCCAGCCTGTACGGCAGCTGGAAGGCGCCGCAGCCGTATGTGCGCATTCCCGACGCCGTCAAGCCCGTCAGCGGCGAGAAAGTCACGCTGGAAACGCCGGACAAGGCGAATAGCGTGCTGTTCGCCATCCAGCCGATTCCCCTCAAGGATGACGCCGCCAGCTATCCGGCCTTGCTGATGGCCAATCACATGCTCGGTGGCGGCGCCTTGCGCAGCCGCCTGGCCGACCGCATCCGCCAGAAGGAAGGCCTGTCGTACGGCGTGGGTTCGCAAGTGAGCATCCCGTCGCGCGAGCCGGCCGGCTACTGGATGGCCTACGCCATCAGCGCGCCGCAAAACACGGTCAAGGTGGAAGCGGCACTGCGCGAGGAAATCGCCAAGGTGCTGGCCGACGGCTTCACGGAAGCGGAACTGGCCGAGGCGAAGAAGGGCTGGCTGCAATCCCAGGAAGTGGGCCGCACGCAGGACAGCGGCCTGGCGCGCGAACTGGCCGGCTACCTTGCCGAAGACCGCACCATGGCTTACGACAAGGATCTGGAAACGAAAGTGGCCGCCTTGACCCTGGCGCAAGTGAACCAGGGCTTGCGCGATTACCTGAAGCCATCGGCCGTGTCGGTCGTGACGGCGGGCGATTTTGCCAAGGTGGCGAAAGAGGGTGAGAGCGGCGCCAAGGCAACGACGTCGAAGTAAGCTGTTTTCAATGGAAAAAACCCGCCGGCAAGTGACCTTGCCGGCGGGTTTTTTTATTGAATCAAGCCAACTTAGCGTGGCGCCATTTCGGCTACGTAGATTTCCACGCGGCGATTGCGTGCGCGTCCCGAGGCATCGGCATTCGAGGCGATCGGCTCGCGGGCGCCGCGGCCTTCCGTGACGACGCGCGTTGGCGATACGCCGCGCATGGCCAGGTAGTCGCGCGTGTGGGCCGCGCGTTCCACCGACAGCGGTTCGTTGATGGAAGCGCTGCCCGTGCTGTCCGTGTGGCCGACGATGCTGACCGTCGTGTTCGGGTTTTCATTCAGGGTAGCGGCAAAGCGGTCGAGAATCGGGCGGAAGTTGCCCTTGATGTCGGCGCGGTTGGTGTCGAAGGAAATATCGCTGGGGATTTCCATTTTCAGGCGGTTATCGGCCGTCTGCGACACTTGCACACCGGTACCCTGTGTCGCTTGTTCCATCGCGCGCTTCTGGTTTTCCATGCGGTTCGACCAGATATTGCCGACCACGGCGCCCGCTGCCGCGCCGAGCAGGGCGCCGCCGGCCGTACGGCCGCTGCTGCCGCCACCGGTGGTGCCGCCGATCAAGGCGCCCAGGCCCGCGCCGATGCCGGCGCCCGTGGCTGTGCCGCGTTGCGTCGAGGACATGTCCGCGCAGCCGCTGGCGGCCAGTGCGATCACCAGCATGCCGATCAGGGATGTGGCGCCGGGGCCTTTTTTGAATGTTTCTTTCATGGATTTTCTCCTTGTTTTGTTATTGGGACATACCCAGGACTACCCGTACACGTTACTGCAAAATGGGCCGGTTTGCCAGCGCACGCAAAAGGGCGGCGCCCGTTTGCACGCGCACCGCCCCTCTGGCCAGTCAATTGGCCTCTATAAACCGCGCCCGCTGATCAGGCGCAGCAGCACCATGATCACGGCGACCACCAGCAGGATGTGGATGAAGCCGCCAATGGTATAGGAAGTTACCAGGCCCAGCAGCCAAAGAATAATGAGTACGACGGCGATTGTATACAGCATGATATGTCCTCCGAGAGTAATGTGTGGATGACGGCGACTGCCATGGCCTTGCAGGCGCTGGCGCATGGCGCCGTCATCGGTTTTTTGTCATTGCGCGGCGATTGGGTCGCTGAACGCTGATGCCATGACTTAGTGTCTACTTTGTTTCGCTTGCGTTCTGTACGCTGTCGTACACAAGGATCAACTATCGGGACCGGTCAGCGTGATCATCTGCCATGCCCGGTATCCAGGCCAGCATGCCGGCCATGCCGACGGCGCCTGCCAGGCAGCTGACCATGCCGCCGGTCAGCAGCAGCATCACGCCGAACACGGGCGCGCTCGCTTGCAATGGCGCCAGGTCCAGCGCGCAGAAGCCCAGCGCGGTGGCCAGGATGCCGGCACCGATCAAGCCGAGCCAGATCCGCTTACTGCCTGCCTTGTCGTTTTCCATCGCAGCTCCTTGAAGATATTCGTTGAACTTTCCTGAGTGCATCATCTCGCGGGATGGGAAACTCATCTGTACGCCAACGAACATTGCCAAAAAGAAAACGCCCGGACGGGCCGGGCGTGTATTCGGTTTAAACGCCGGCTGGCGGCCGCTTAGCCCATGGCGCGCAAGCTGCCGTTGACGACGCGCACGCGGTCGCCCTGGCGCCAGTTCGGCGCGGCGCTCTGGTGCACGGTGCGCGTCTTGCCGTTATCGAGGCGCACGACGATGTTGTAGCTGCGCGTGGCGCGCACGCTGCCTTCGATCTGGTTGCCGGCCACGGCGCCGCCCACGGCGCCCAGCACGGTGGCCAGCTGCTTGCCGTGGCCGCCGCCTACCTGATTGCCCAGCAAGCCGCCGACGACGGCGCCGCCGGCCGCGCCCACGCCGCTGCCTTCGGCGCGCGTATTGACTTCATGGATGGCTTCGATCACGCCGCAATTGCTGCACACCTGCGGCGCCGGGGCTGCCGCATATTGTTGCTGTGGCTGTTGCTGCGGCTGCTGAGGCTGTGGCTGGCGCACGGGTTGCTGCGGTGGCTGGGCTGCCAGCGCTTGCGCGCCGGCCGGCTGCAAGTTCGCTGGCGGCTGGTTCGCCTGCAGGCTGGCCATTTGCTCGGCCGAGGTGCCGGCTGCCAGCGGCTGGCTATCGCCCTGGGACGAAGGCAGCCAGCCCATCAGGGCCGCCGTGCCGACGCCGCAAAACAGCAGGACGGCGACGGCGGCGGCAAGCACCAGTGGATGGAGGGATTTGGTGGTGGTAGTCATGGAGAGCTCCTTGTGTTTTTTGAAATAATGAAAAGGGTGATGCGTGTTCTGCGTGTTACTTGCGTCTGTTGCCAGTGTGCTGTGCCGCGTGCGCCGCTTCCGTGCGTCACCGTACATACAGGCACGGTACTGCACCGTAGGCTAAGTAAAAATTATGTCGAGTTGTAACGACACCAAGGAAAAGCAATGCCACCAACGAACGCCAGCATGACCCTGTCCCGCGATGCAGGCCGATCCGGCATGGGCACGCCTGCGGGCGCGCTTGATGCCGGTAACCGCTTGCTGGCCAGCCTGCCCGAGCACGACTTGCGGCACCTGACGGCGCTGTTCGAGAGCGTCACGGTCGAGGTGGGCGAGGTACTGTACGAACCAGGCCAGCCTATCGGCCACATCTATTTCCCCGGCGACTGCCTGATCTCGCTGCTGGCCGTGGCGGAAGGGCGCATGACCCTGGAAGTGGGCTCCGTCGGCCGCGAAGGCGTGCTGGGCGCTTCCGTCGCGCTCGGTCATGAGCTGGCGCAAGTGCGTGCCGTCGTGCAACGATCCGGTACGGCCAGCCGCATCGGGCGGGCCGCGTTCTGCGCCGAGTTCGCCCAGCTCGAATCCCTGCAGCGTTTGCTGTACCGCTACACGGACACCTTGCTGGCGCAAGCCATCCAGATTGCCGTGTGCAGCCGCTTTCACGTGCTTGAGGCACGCCTGGCCCGTTCGCTGCTGATCACGCGCGACCGCCTGCAGTCGGAAAAATTTCACCTGACGCATGAATTCCTCGCCCATACCCTGGGCGTGCGGCGGGTCGGCGTGACCAAGGCCGCCAGCGCGCTGCAACAGCAAAAACTGATTACCTACAGCCGCGGCAATATCGAGATCCTCGATTCCGCCGGCCTGGAAGCCGTTTCCTGCCGCTGCTACGAGCTGGTCAAGGACAGCGGCGCCATCGGCATGGCCAACGTCTTCGTCTGATTTCCTCATCCTCGTGCCGCGGACGCAAAAAAGCGGGGCGGGCGCCTGGGCACCCACCCCGCTTTTTTGAGCGTCAATTACTTCGGCTTGACCTGATTACCGATCACGCCACCGACGGCGGCGCCGCCGACTGCGCCGACGGCGCTGCCGCCCGTCAGCACGGAGCCGGCAACGGCGCCGATACCGGCGCCGATGGCCGTGTTTTTATCCTGGCCGGACATGTTGGCGCAAGCGGTCAAGCTCAACAGCAAGGCGGCAACGGAAGTGGTAGCGGCGATTTTTTTAATGATTTGCATGATAGTTCTCCTATGAATTCGGACCTCGTGGCGCCGGCATGGTATGGGCCGGGGGACTTCGTATCGCCACGTCTTGGTGTTTCAGGCACGATCACAGAATAGAATTGTGGCAAGGCAGGGTCTGTTCGGCAACGCACATAGGGGTGTAACAATTGTAATCGTGCACGGCCGCCCTATCTTGCCATCTTGTTCAGCGGCTTTTGCGCGCTGTCTTGCCCGGTTTCGGCGCCACCGGTTTCACGCGCGCCTGGGCCAGCAGCGCCGCGCATTCGCTATCTTCGACGGGGCCGGTATTGACCAACGGCAGCAGCGCCGCCACGGGCGCCACCACGGCCAGCGCCAGGGCGCCACCGGCGCGCAGGGCCAGCACGCCCTTGTCGACGCTCACGTCGGGCTTGCTGAACGTGCCATGCACATACAGGGGCGAGCGCAGCGAAAAGACGCGCAAGCCCTTGCTGTCGGGCCGCAGGGTCAGGTCCAGCCGTTCATCGGCCAGGTTCACCGTGCCATCGATATTGAGGATGGCGTCATCGGTGTCGACGATGAACTGGCGCGTGCGCATCAAGCCCTTGGTGACGGCGAAGTCGGCGGCCATGCAGTTCAGCCTGACCTGCTTGTCGCCAGACAGTTTGGCCAGCACGACACTGCCGATGTTCAAGCCCATTTCTTCCAGCAACAGTTTGCTGATGCTGCCCCGGTTGATCAGCGCACGCACTTCGCCGTTCGAACTGCCCAGCAGGGTGGCGACGGAATTGCCCGTGGCCGACAGCGATGCATCGCCATTGATTTCGCCCACGCTGGCCTGCAGGGCCGGCAGGCGGGGGAACAGTTGCTGGATGTGCAGATGGCGGGCGCTGGCCTTGAGTTCGGCCGCGATGCCGTTGGCGATGACCTTGCCGCTGCCGTCGAGCTTGATTTGCGACGTCAGGGTGCCGCCCGCCACGTTGAAGTTGAGCGGCGTCAATGACAGCACGCCATCCGTCAGCACCACATGCGTGTCGAGCTTGCTGATCGGCAGCTCGGCGTCGCGCGTGATCTTGTCGGCCGTGTAGCGCACGTCGGCGTCCAGGCTGGTCCACCGCTCCGTCTTGAAGGTTTCCACCGGCAGCACGCGGCCGGCCGGTTGCGTCGACGGCACGCCCCGTTCCTTCTTGCTGGCGCTGGAATCAGCGCCCACCAGCGGACCGAGGTCGGAAAATTGCAGCAGGCGCGAGTGCACTTCACCCGTCAGGCGCTTGCGCGGCGTGCTGGCGGAAAAGGCCAGCTTGCCGCCGATGTCGCTCGAACCCACCTTGCCGCTGAACTGGTCGTACACCCATTCGCCGCCACGCGGTGCCAGGGTGCCCGTCAAATGGCCTTCCGTGCTGAAATGCGGCGTTTCCGGCAGCAGCACGCCCGTCAAGGGATACAGGCGCGCCATGCTGGGTCCGGATAGCTTCAGGCGCACGTCGAGCGCGGCCAAGTCCGCCGGGCGCGTCAGCGTGCCTTCGATGGCCACGCTGCTGCCGCTCGCGCGCATGTCGGCCTGGATGGGGAAGGGCGTGCCTTGCCGCTGCAGCGACAGCACGCCGCCCGCCTTGCCGCCGCCCTTGACGGTTTCGCCGCGGTAGGTGCCCGACAGTGTCCAGGCGATGCCGTAGCGCGCATCGCCCGCGAGGGTGTCGACATCGGCGCGCATCGCCGTTTTGCTGACGCCATCGTCCAGGGTCACGCTGCCCTTGCTGAAGACCACGCTTTGCAGTTCCAGCTGCCACGGCGATGGCTGCTCCTGCTTGTCGAAGGTCCAGTTATTTTTGCCATCCTTGCTGCGCAGCAAGCGCACCTGCGGCGTGTCGAAGCGCAATTGCGGGATGATGATTTTCTTGTCCAGCAGGGCCAGCGGGTTGAGCGAGAACGCCAGCTGGCTGACGCTGGCCAGTTGCGCCTGGCCATCCGTGTCCGCCATGCTGCTCGGGTTGCCCAGGCGCACATCCTTGGCCTGCAGGTGCGGCCAGGGCAGATAGTCGCGCCAGGTTTTTTGCCCCGTAGTTGCCGGTTGCCGCCACGTCAGCGCCAGGTCGCCCACGATGGCAAACGGCCGTCCCAGCGCGTCGCTGGCGCGCGCATTGAGCCAGGGCTTGGCGCGGTTCCAATCCATGTTCGACAGGACGATGGCGGCGGTGACGGGCAGGGCGATGAGCACGGCGGTGCTGGCAAGGGCGATTTTCTGACGGCGGGAGAGCGGCATAAGCGGAATTCTTTCTGGACAAGTAGACACGATGCTACAGGAATCGCCACAAAACCGGTCCCGTTTCTGGTTTTGCAGGCGTGCACGTGCGCTGCCGCACGTTGCCCATGCAAGTATTGTCGATTTCTTACTCTATGTGCGGCACCGAACGGATATGTGGGGAGCCGGAGCCTATAACGTCATACATCAAACGCAGTTCCTGATTCGTTCCACCTGTTACACATCAATCACATTCTCCAGGAGAAGAAAAATGACAAACCGAGATTCCATCACAACCCCCATGACCGCTCTGGCCGCCTGCCTCACCGCCGTTGTTCTGATGACGGGCTGCTCCAGCCTGAAAACGCCAGCCACGGCTGATGTCGCCGTGTCGCGCGCCGCCGTCGATAACGCCGCCAGCGCCGGCGCCGCCGAACTGGCCCCCGATGAAATGCGTTCGGCCCGCGAGAAAATGCGCATGGCTAACCAAGCCTTGAAAGACCGCGACTACAAACTGGCGCGCGACCTGGCCGACCAGGCGCAAGCCGATGCCAAGCTGGCGCAAAGCAAGGCCAACTCGGCCAAGGCCACCAGCGCGGCCGATGAAATCAACGAGAACATCCGCGTCATGCGAGAAGAACTCGACCGTGCCAATCAGCAAGCTCCAAAACAATAAGCAACAACAACAATAACTAATAACAGGACTCCATCATGAAAAAAGCTACCTACACCACCATTCCCGGCCTGCTGGCCATGGCCGCTTTAGTTGCCGCCTGCAGCTCCGCACCGACCACCACCAGTCTGCTCGACCAGACGCGCGGCGACTACATGGCGGCGCAATCGAACCCGCTGGTATCGACCTATGCGCCACGCGAATTCCGCGAAGCGAGCGCTGCGCTGGAAGCGGCGAACGCGGCCGCCACGCGCCAGGATGACAGTGAAAAGGTCGACAAGCTGGCCTATCTGGCCAAGCAAAAGATAGCCACGGCACAAGAGGTAGCCAAGCAGAAAGCCGCAGAAGCCGATGTCGCCAACGCCGGCAAGCAGCGCGATCAGTTGCGCCTCGATGCGCGCACGCAGCAGGCCGACCAGGCCACGGCCCGCGCCCAGTCGGCGCAAGCCGATGCGGAAGCGGCCAAGGCGCAGGCGCAAGCGGCCGAAGCGTCGGCCCGCGATGCGCAAGCCCGCGCCGCCGGACTCGAAGCGCAGCTGGCCGACCTGGCCGCCAAGAAAACCGAGCGCGGCATGGTCATCACCCTCGGTGACGTGCTGTTTGGCACGGACAAGGCGAACCTGACGGCCGATGGCGCAAATACGGCGCGCAAGCTGGCCGACGTACTAAAAAACAACCCGCAACGCACCGTGCTGATCGAAGGTTTTACGGATAGCACGGGCGGTTCCGCGCATAACCTGGAATTGTCGCAACGCCGCGCCGAATCCGTGCGCAATGCATTGCTGGAACAAGGCATCAGCCGCGACCGCATCGCCACGAAAGGCTACGGCGCCGCCTATCCGGCCGCTGGCAATGACACGGTGGCAAACCGCCAGCTGAATCGCCGGGTGGAAATCGTGCTGTCGGAAGATAACACCGCCATTCCCGCCCGCCGTTAAACGCCTTGGGGCGTTGTAAGCCAAAGGCAGCACCGGCCGAACCTTGGCCGGTGGATACCCATGCAAGACTTGAAAGGAAACATCATGACACTAACATCTGTTGAGATTCCAGCTGGCATCGACACGGCCGCCATCCGCGCGGCCGCAAAAAACCTGGACGACGGCGCCGTGACGGCCGGCTACCAGGCCGATCGCCAGGAGTTGATCACTCTGCTGAATGGGGCCCTGGCCACCGAACTGGTGTGTATTGCGCGATATAAACGCCATTACTACACCGTGAGCGGGCGCGACAATGGCAGCATCAAGGCCGAGTTTCTGGAACACGCGCAGCAGGAGCAGGAACACGCCGACTGGCTGGCCGAACGCATCGTGCAATTGAATGGCAAGCCAGATTTTAATCCTGCGACATTGCTTGCACGTAGCCATGCCGAGTATGATGACTCCGAAGACGTGCAAAGCATGGTGCGTGCCAATCTGATCGCGGAACGGGTGGCGATCGAGTCGTATCGCCAGATGATCGTGAAAATTGGCGACAAAGATCCGACCACACGCCATTTGTTGATCAAAATCATGGCTGTCGAGGAAGAGCACGCCGATGATATGCGCGATCTAATGGAATAGTGTTTTTGAGTAAAGTAGGTATAGTAACTACATTCATCCATAGCTAAGGAGCTAAACCATGTTGGAAAACAATATCACCACCGTCAATAACGATGTCAAAACCCTGGTCAAGGATGCGCAAGCCCTGTTCAGCGCCGCTGCCGCCCTGACGGGCGAAAAAGCCGATGAAGTGCGCGTCAAGGGCATGAAAACCCTGGACGCCGCTCTGGCCAAGGCGCATGAAGCGCAAGCGTCGGCCATCGTTGCCACCAAGCAGATGGCTGCCCAGGCGGACGGCTATGTCAAGGAAAACCCATGGCGCACCGTGGCCGTCGCCGCCGGCGTCGGCGTGCTGGTCGGCTTCATCCTGGGCCGCAAGTAATCCACTGTCAGGAGCGATATGGACAAGTCTGCTTCGTCTCACCAGGGGCCGGGATTGATCGGCTCGGTCGCCGGCCTGGCCAGGAACGCCGTCGGACTGATGTTGTCGCGGCTGGAACTGGCCACCATCGAACTGTCGGAAGTGCGCAATCACATGCTGCAGCTGATTGTCATTTTCGCGCTGGCGACGGTGGCGGGCTTGTTTGCCATCGCTTACGGCAGCGTGCTGATCGTTTTCCTGGCCTGGGATAGCCTGGGCTGGAAGATCCTCGCGATCATGACGGTCGTGTTCGTACTGCTGGCCATCGCGCTGGTCATGTATGCGCGCGCCATGCTGCGTCAAGGAAAGCTGTCGATGCCCGCCACCATGGCGGAATTGAAGGCCGACCGCGACATGCTGATGTAAGCTGCCCTACGAGGAGAATTCATGTCGGAAACCGACAAACTGGCGGCGCAAGCCGCCCGCAAGCGCCTGCTGATCGCCCAGGGCGAAATGTATCGCGTGGGCATCGTGCATGCGCGCGCCAACGTGGGCTATGCCTTGCGTCCCGAATCGATGCTGCAGGGCGTGGTCGAAACGGCGGTCGGCTTTGCCGGCCACCGCGTCGAATCTCTGCTGGCGCCGGGCGGCATGCGTTTGCAGGGCGCCATGCCTTACGTGCTGACGGCGCTGTCCTTTATCGGACGCAAGAAGCTGGTCAAGCCGGCCCTGGTCCTCGTGGCCGTGGCCGCCGTTGCCGCCAGCTGGCTGCGCCGCAAGCGCTGAACGCAGGTCGTGTTGCACAGGAACGCCGTCATTGACGGCGTTTTTTTTGCCTGTACCCAAGGTCCGACACGCACTGACGCAATCCCTTACAATGATCCACGCCGCACCCCGCGGTGGACAGAGGGCCATCTTGATGACGCATTCGAAGACACCGATCAATCAGTTAAATCCCTCGCGCCTGCGCATCGTGCTGGTGCTGCAGGGGGGCGGCGCACTGGGCGCCTACCAGGCCGGCGTCTACCATGCGCTGCACGAACATGGCCTGGCACCCGACTGGGTGGTAGGTACCTCGATCGGCGCCATCAATGCGGCCATTTTGGCCGGCAACAAGCACGAGGACAGGCTCGTGCGTCTGAAAGAGTTCTGGCAGCGCGTGGCGCACCGCGACAGCATCGACATGAATCTGGTCTCCGACCAGCAGCGCCGCTCGAACATCTGGCTGGCCACGCTCGATACGGTGCTGCGCGGCGTGCCCGGCTTCTTCAAGCCTCGTTCGTTCAGCCTGTTTCCCGCCGGAATCGCCGTCAAGCCGGAAGAGGCGAGTTTTTATGACACCAGCGAGCTGGCCAGCACCCTCGGGGAACTGGTCGATTTCGATTACCTGAACCAGCCCGGCGGCATGCGCCTGACGGTCAACGCGCTGCGCGTCAAATGCGGCAGCCTCACCAGTTTCGACAGCCAGCAGCAACCGCTGACGGCCGATCACATCCGCGCCAGCGGCGCCTTGCCGCCCGGCTTTGCGGGCGTGCGCGTCGATGGCGATTTGTATTGGGACGGCGGCCTGTACTCGAACACGCCGCTTGAAACCGTGCTCGACGACACGCCCCACGTCGACACGCTGGTCTTCATGGTCGACCTGTGGAGCTCGGAAGGCCCGGAGCCGACCACCCTCGATGAAGTGCAGACGCGGCAAAAGGACGTCACCTTCGCCTCGCGCTCGAAGCGGCACATCGCCGATTACGTCAATACGCATACCTTGCAGCGCAAACTGCGCGAACTGTACGCCGGTCTGCCCGACACCAAGCACAACCGCCAGCAGACGCAAGAGCTGGTAGCGCTCGGTTGCGACAGCACCATGCACATCGTGCGCCTGCCGTATGCGGGGCGCGACTGGCACATGGCGGCCAAGGACATCAATTTCTCGAAGGGCTCCATCGAGTGGCGCTGGGAGCAGGGCTATCAAGACGGCTTGCGCGCGATCAAGGCGGCCGGCTGGCTGGCGTTTGTCACGGAAGACACGCCACTCGTGGTGCATGAATTGCCACCCTACGAGCGCGACGCCGCTTAGTGACGCCTGTCAAAACCTGCTGCGCGTCGGTATAGGCGGCCTGCGATGCTCACCGTACTAGAAGTACGGTTGCGCTTCTTAGCCACCTCTCCCTTCCGCTCGCGACGGTTTTGCCAGGCGTTGCAAGAGTAAAGAGCAAGAGTACGGCGTATCGCTGCATCACTGCGGATGGGCTGCCTCGCGCAGCTTCTCCGCGTTCGCCATGTCTTGCCGATACGTGTCTTGCGCGTCCTTCAGGCAGGTGGCGCGCGCGGCCGATGGTTCCGAACGGCAGGCTTTTTTGGCCTCGGCCAGCGCGGCGGCGATTTCCTTGCGCAGGGTGCGCAGCTGGGCTTGCGCCGTGCTGTCTTCCTGGTACCAGCGTTGCGGGTCTCCCGGCTGCGGCGTGGCCGTCTGCGCGATTGCCAGCGGCGCCAGGCTGCAGGCTAGCAAGGTGGCCAAGAGTGTGTTGTGGATAGTCATGATATTTCCTCCTTGAAATGAAAAAGGCGCCGTAGCGCCTTTTTTTACAACCTGCCCGTCAGTAATAGCAGGATCAGTATCACTACGACGAGGCCGGCGATGCCGCTGGGGCCGTAACCCCAGTTGCGGCTATGCGGCCAGGTGGGCAGGACGCCGACCAGGGCCAGGATCAAGATGATCAGAATGATGGTGCCCATGGTATCTCCTTGTTGGTGCATGGTTTGGCGCGGGCTTGCTGGCAAGCCTGGCCAGCGGATTAATAGCGGTAGACGCGGCCGTCAACGACGCGCACGCGGTTGCCCGGGCGCAAATCATTCGCGTTGTCTTGCACCACGGTACGGTATTCGCCGTTGTCGAGGCGCACGCTGATTTGGTAAGCCTGCGCTTGCTGCCTGCGGCCTTCCACCTGGTTGCCCACGACGCCGCCGGCGACGGCACCGGCCACGGTGGCGGCCGTGCGTCCGCCGCCCGAGCCGATGGTATTGCCCAGCAGGGCGCCGGCGATGCCGCCGACCACGGCGCCGGCGCCGCTGGTTTGACCTCCGCCCTGCACGATCTGGATGGAATCGACGGTGCCGTACATGGCGGACTCAGGCTGGTTGGCCGGGTAATATTGTTGTGACTGGGAAGGACCGGTGGCGCAACCGCTGAGTACAGCGGTGGCGGCGAGCATCAGTGCAGCCAAGGTGGCGTTGGTTTTCATTTTATTCTCCTGACGAGGTGAGGGTGTAGTGCCATCTTAGTCACGCCCCTGTCCTTGGTCTGTACGCTGCCGCACGCACTTATTTGCTGTCGAACTGGCAATGTGGGCAGGAGCGATCCAGCAAAACGTTGTTATTTCTCCCTGTCTGCCTTCCGCTTTCAAAATAAATTACTTGTGTACGGCAGCGTACAGAAGAGCGGCGACTATCCACGTAAAACGGTAGTCATGCCAAGCAGACATGCTTGGTGCCACCAGGGAGAAATACAATATGAACAAGAACAAGCTCTTCACCGCCATCGTCGTCAGCCTGGCATGCGCCGCCTGGGGCGGTCAGGCAGTGGCTGCCACGCCGGAAGCGAAAGCGGCCTACAAGGCGGCCAATGAGCAGGCGGGCCTGAATTACAAGCTGGCACATGCCGAGTGCGAAAAAATCACGGGCAACCCGAAAGATGTCTGCGTCGCCGAAGCGAAGGCCGTGCGCGCCTACGATGAAGCGGTGGCTCAGGCGCAATACACGAATACCCTGCGTGCCTACACCAAGGCGCGCATCAAGATTGCCGATGCCAACTACGACGTCGACCTGGCCCGCTGCAATGCGCTGACGGGCAACGACAAGGATGTCTGCGTCAAGCTGGCCAAGTCCACCAAGGTGGCGGCCCTGGCCGATGCCAAGGCGGACAAGAAAGTCATCGAAGCGCGCAGCGATGCGCGTGAAGCAAAAAGAAAAGCCGAGTACAAGGTCGCGACAGAAAAATGCGATGCATTAGCCGGCGCAGCCAAGGATGACTGTATCAAGGCTGCAAAAACCCAGTTTGGCTACTGAGCTCCTTCCGGCGCGCAGTCACCACACTGGTATAAGAAGCTCATTGTGAGCACATTGATTGACCACTCCTAAGGAAAAAACCATGAAATTCACTAAATCTATCGCTACTGGCCTTTTCATCGCTTCCCTGTTCGCCGTTGCAGGTTGCGCTTCGACCCCAACCAAGGAAGGCACGGGCGAGTACATCGACGACGCGGCCATCACCACCAAAGTGAAAGCCAGCATCTTCAACGAGCCTACACTGAAATCGACGGAAATCAACGTTGAAACCTTCAAGGGCGTGGTTCAGCTGAGCGGCTTCGTGGCCCAGCCAGCCGATGCCGCCAAAGCGGGTGAAATTACCCGTGGCGTCAAGGGCGTGAAGTCGGTCAAAAACGACATCCGCGTCAAGTAATGGCATGACCTGCCGCAGCGGCCAGCCCCACGGCTGGCCCTGTGGTCCACCACCGACCGTCGCGGGAATCGCATGCATATCCAGCCTACAGATACCCCGCCCGAGCCGGTGGCGGCTGCCTCCACCGAGCCTGCCGGGCCACCTCCCGGCACGCCCGTGGAGCACCTTGACACATCCTTGCGTTTGCCGCTGCACGTCAATGCGCGCGGTCTGGCGCTGGGCATCATCGCCACCGTCAGCTTCATTTATGCGCTGCAGTGGGCACAGAAATTCCTCATTCCCGTCATCTTCGGCATTTTCATTGCCTATACCCTCAATCCCGTCGTCGCCTGGCTGGAAAAGCTGCGCCTGCCGCGCGCCATCGGCGCTACCGCCGTCACGGCCCTGATCCTGTTCGGTTCCGTCGTCGTGGTCGAGCGCGTGCAGGGCGAATTTGAATCCATCGTGGAAGAGTTGCCGGCCGCCACGCATAAACTGTCGCGCCTGATTGCCGCCAGTACGGGCGGCAAGAACAGCACCTTCCAGAAGATGCAGGCCGTGGCCAATGAAATCGAGCAAGTGGCCGCCGGCGCCGAGGCCCGCCGCAACAACCGCCGCGCCGCCGCGGCCGAGGCGCCCAACTTCAAGATCATGGACTGGGTCTGGGCCGGTTCGCTGGGCCTGGTGGGTTTCCTCAGCCAGGCGACCATGGTCATCTTCCTCGTATTCTTTTTGCTGCTGTCGGGCAATACCTTCAAGCGCAAGCTCGTCAAGCTGACGGGCCCGTCGCTGAGCCGCAAGAAGGTCACCGTGCACATCCTGGAAGACATCAATACCTCGATCCAGAACTATATGTTCATGCTGCTCGTCACGAATGGCTTGCTGGCCGTGCTGATGTGGATCGCCCTGCGCGTGATCGGCCTGGAAAACGCGGGCGCCTGGGCCATCGTGGCGGGCTTGCTGCACATCATGCCGTATTTCGGACCCTTGCTCATCACCATCGCCACGGGCCTGGTTGCCTTTTTGCAGTTCGAATCGCTGGAAATGGTCTTGCTGGTGACGGGCACGTCGATGGCCATTGCCACCCTGGTCGGCACTTTTGTGACCACCTGGATGACGGGGCGCATCGCCCGCATGAATCCCACGGCGGTGTTCATCAGCCTGCTGTTCTGGGGCTGGCTGTGGGGCGTCTGGGGCTTGCTGCTGGGCGTGCCCATCATCGTCATCGTGAAGGTGGTGGCCGAGCGCGTGCAAGGCATGGAAGTGGTGGCGGAATTGCTGGGCGAATAGTTCTCCAAAACGCATGTCAAAACGGCGCCCGCGGGCGCCGTTTTGACATGCGTCAGCCTGCTCAGGACTGGTGGCGTTTCAATATCTTGACTTGCACATCGCCATCGTCCGTCTTCGGCATATCCTTCATGCTGCCCAGCTGCAGGGCGAACTGGCGCGTGAATTCGGCGCCCAGGAAGAAGATTTGCGCCGAGTAATACACCCACAGCAGCAGGGCCACCAGCGAACCGGCCGCGCCATAGCTGCTGGCCACGCCGCTATTGCCGATATACACGCCAATTGCATACTTCCCCAATGAAAACATGAAGGCCGTGCCCACGGCGCCGATCACCACGTCGCGCCAGGACAGGCGCACGCGCGGCAGCATTTTATAGATGACGGCAAACAGGCTGGCGATGACGGCAAAGCCGATCAGATTCGACAGCATGGTAAACAGCACGGCTGTATCCTTCCACACGCCCTCCCAGAAGTTGGCGAGGATGGCCATGGCCGCGTTGACCACCAGCGACACCATCAGCAGGAAGGCCAGCACCAGCACCAGGCCGAAGGACAGCAAGCGCGTGCGCAGCATGTCCCAGGCGCCCGCTTCCTTCAGCGGTGGTACTTGCCAGATTTCATCGAGACTGGCTTTCAGTTCGGCAAACACGCTGGTGGCGCCAAACAGCAGCAGGGCGCTGGCGATGAGGGTGGCGATGCGGCCCTGTTCATGGTTCTTCGCGCCGGCCAGCACCAGCTGGATGGCTTCGGCGCCTTGCGTGCCCAGCAAACCCTGCAGTTGCCCCATCAGTTCGCCGCGCGCGGCGGCCGGGCCATAGAAAAAGCCGGCGATGGCAATCACCAGCACGAGGATGGGGGCGATGGAAAACAGGGTGTAATAGGCGAGGGCGGCGCCCTTGCTCGAGGCGCGGTGTTCCAGCCATTCGGTGACGGAACAGACGATGACACTGCGCATCTGCTTGCTGAACGGCGCCAGGCCGGCCAGTCTGGGATAACGGGTAGAAAAATTCATGATGACTTTCAATGCAAAAAAGGGGCGCGAGCCCCTTTTTTTATTCACAAGTGGCGTACCACTGTTGAGCTTACTGCACGCGGCGTTCGATGGTGATTTGTTCCACTTCAACGCGGCGGTTTGGTTCCAGGCACTTGATCAGGTCGGCACGCTTCTTGTTATCGCAGGTGACGACAGGATTGGTGGAGCCCTTGCCTTCAGCCGTCAGGCGGTTGGCGGCGACACCGTGGGCGACCAGGTATTCCTTGACTGCATCAGCGCGCTGCTGCGACAGTTTCAGGTTGTACTTCGGCGAGCCGATGCGGTCGGCATAACCGCTGATGACCACGTTGTTGACGTCCGGCGCAGCGCTCAGCACGCGGGCGATTTCGTCGAGCTTGGTCTGTGTCGGACCCAGCTTGGCGCTGTCGAACGCGAACAGCTCCGTTGCCGACATCGTCACTTTTTCAAAGCGTGCTGGCGGTGGCGGTGGTGGTGGCGGCACGACCACGACGACTTCTTCGCGCGCTGGCGGCGGCGGTGGCGGTGGTGGCGGCGGTGCAGGCGGTTTGTCGAACGCGAAGTTCAGGCCCACGGTGACGTAGTAGTTGTTGCTCTTGCTGCTAGGGTCGAAGGTGTTACCGCGCAGGAAACCGTGCACATTGCGGATGTCAGCCTGGAACGACAATTGATCGTTGATCGTGGACTGGAAGCCCAGGCCGACGCTGGCGTAAGGCGAGCTCTTGCTGCGTTCGCCGAAAGCGAAGCTGGTGTCCTTGTCGCGCTGCATGCCGGCACCGACCAGCAGGAAGGGACGGAAGGCTTTACGCGAGAACATGTACAAGCCGTCTACGCCCAGCGTATTTTGCTGGTAGCGCTGACCGCCATCCTTGGAGCGGGCGTACGTGGTGCCCAGCTGGATATCCCAGTCCGGGGAAACAGGTTTGCCGAAACGCAAGCCTGCGCCATAGCCGGTTTTATCCGTGGCAAAGTCGGAATCTGGCTTGAGTGCGTTGAGGCTGGGTTGAATGTACCAGGAGGGATTGATTTCCTGGGCCTGTGCGCCGAGGGCGGAGCACAGTACTGCGGCGGCAACGGCGATTTTTTTTAGATTATTCACAAGTAACTCCCAACGTTGATAAGAGATTGTCTCTACTGCATCAATGCGACAACTGCCAGACATGCTATTGCTAGAGATAGACAGCAATTCCAGGTGCGCTTTCTTGCGATAAATGCACTGCTGTTGGAGTAGAGAATACGGTTGCAGGTTCAGGTGGTCGGTGCGCTGGCGCACAAAGCATTGTGGTAGATCAATGGTGTTGCAGATTCACGACAAATACTTTGCTGTTGAAAAAAACTCATCTGCCTCGACAAAAACTGGCGGCAACAGCCTATGGACGGGCATCGCTGCGGGAGGCAATCGTACGACTTGTTACTGGCATGCCACTGTATATTAGCAACAATGATGAGCTTGATAACTAGTATTACTTTACTGTTGTATTCCTGCCGCGTTCGCTTACCTTGTCTTGCTTCCTCCAGGCAATTTTTGCGCGCCGCAGCCAGCTCCGCCACATTTCATCAAGGAGTCACCCGTGCCTGACCTGTCCCGTGTTGTTTCTTCCCCGCTGTCTGGCAAGCTGGGGCGGCTATGTCTTTCGCTGTCGCTGTCGCTGGGCCTGGCTCTGCCGGCCTGGGCCGATAGCGGCGTGGCCCTGTTTTCGCCGAGTGGCACGGTCAAGGCCGTGCGCCAGGTGCGGGCCCAGTTCGCCACGCCGATGGTGCCGTTCGGCGACATGGGCTTGCCCGCACCGTTTGCCATCGATTGTGGCAAGGCCGAGCCTGGCGTCGTGGCGGGCGCGGGGCGCTGGGCCGACGAGCGCAACTGGAATTATGATTTCGAGCGCGACTTGCCGGCCGGCGTGGCCTGCAGCTTCACCTTGAAGCCGGGCCTGAAGGACCAGGCCGGCAAGCCCTTGCAGGGGACGGCCTCCTACCGCTTTTCCACGGGCGGCCCGACCATCGTCGAGGCCGTACCGTATGACGGCCAGCCCTACATCGATGAAAACCAGATCTTCGTGCTGGGCCTGGACGCTGCGCCGAACGAGGCCAGCGTGGCCGCGAACGCATATTGCCGCGCCGATGGCATCAATGAAAAGATTCCAGTACGCCTGTTCAAAGGCAAGGAACTGGAGCAGGTCTTGACCCTGCGCAAGAGCTTTCTCGACCGCTACCTGACCGTCTACTTCAAGAAGCGCGGCGTCGTGTGGAAAGTCGGCATGCCCGTCGCCAGCAAGGGCGCGCCGCCGCTGCCCGTCACCGTGCTGCAATGCAAGCGCAGCTTCCCCGCCAACGCCAAGGTCTCGCTCGTATGGGGCGAGGGCATCGCCAGCGCCAGCGGCATCGCCACGGACAAGGCGCAAACACTGCAGTACAAGACGCGTCCCGATTTCACGGCCAAATTCAGCTGCGAGCGCAGCAACCCGAAGGAACAATGCATCCCCTTCCTGCCCATGCGCGTGCAGTTTTCCGCGCCCGTGAGCGCGGCGCAGGTGCGCGCCATGACCCTGAAGGGCGGCGGCAAGACGTATGCGCCGACGATTTCAAAAGAGGAAGAAAAGGCCGAATTCCTGCATGGCGCCACCTTCAATGGCCCCTTCCCCGTGCAAGCCAGTTTTGTGCTGAACCTGCCGCCGAAGCTGACGGATGACGCGGGCCGCATCCTGCTCAACCGCGCGCGCTTTCCCATGACGGTGCGCACGGGCGAACAGCCGCCGCTGCTCAAATTCCCGGCCCCGTTCGGCATCATCGAAGCGAAGGGCGACGGCTTGCTGCCCGTCACCGTGCGCAATATCGAGCCTGTGCTGTCGGGCAAGGAAATCGCCCAGCCATCGGCTGCCGCCACGGGCGCCACCTTGCGCGTGCCCGACAATGACGACAAGTTCATCATCGAGTGGATGCAGCGCCTGGCCGGCGATGGCGCCGGGGGCGAGTACTGGCAACCGTATGCGCAATATGCGGGCAACATGAGCAAGTCCGTGCTGGCGGGCGCGGCCGGTACGCGTCCCATCAGCCTGCCGCGTCCGGACGGCAAGAAAACCTTCGAAGTGATCGGCATCCCGTTGCAAAAACCGGGCTTTTATGTGGTCGAGCTGGCCAGCCCCATCCTCGGCAAGGTGCTGCTGGGCAAGCCGACCACGGCGTACATCCGCACGGCCGCGCTGGTGACGAATCTGGCGGCCCACTTCAAGCATGGCGCGCAATCGTCGCTCGTGTGGGTGACGTCGCTCGACAAGGGCGCGCCAGTTGCGAAAGCGCAAGTGGCCGTGCGCGACTGCGCCGGCAAGCTGCTGTGGCAAGGCCCCACGGGCGCGGACGGCGTGGCGCACATCCCCGGCGAGCTGGCCAACTCCAGCTGCAAGAACAATGGCCGCTACTTTATCAGTGCGCGTAGCGGCGGCGACATGACGTTCACCCTGTCGGACTGGGTGGGCGGCATCGAAGCCTGGCGTTTCAATTTGCCGACCGACGATACGCGCGCCGACAACACCTTGCTGGCGACGGTATTCGACCGCACCCTGCTGCGCGCCGGCGAAACGGTGCACATGAAGCATTTCATTCGCAAGCACACGGGCGAAGGCATGAGCCTGGTCGACAAGAACAACGGTCCCGGCAGCGCCACCTCCGTCGTCATCACGCACCAGGGCAGCGACCAGAACTATCAATTGCCGCTGCGCTGGTCCGCCAGCGGCACGGCGGAAAGCGACTGGGTCATTCCCGCCGACGCCAAGCAGGGCGAATACAGCGTCACCATGGCGGGACGCCCGTCCGGCAGTTTCCGCGTCGAAGCGTTTCGCGTACCGACCATGAAAGCCGTGCTGCAGGGGCCAAAGGCGCCCGCCGTGCAGGCAAAGCAGCTGGCCCTCGATGCGCAAATCACCTATCTGGCCGGCGGCGCCGCCACGAATGCGCCCGTCAAGCTGCGCACGGTGCTGCAAGACAAGAGCGTGACGTTTGCCGATTATCCCGACTATAGTTTCAGCAATGGCGACGTGAAGGAAGGTCTGGTGAAGCAGGGCACCGGTTACGACGACGACGAGGGCGAATGGCAGGACGAAGGCCATGGCGCGGCTGGTGCCGGTGCAGCTGCCGCGCGCACGCAAAGCTTGACCCTCGACAAGGCGGGCGGCGCGCGCATCGTCATCGACCAGCTGCCGCAGTTGTCCACGCCGCGCGACCTGGTGGCGGAAATGGCCTTCCAGGATGCGAATGGCGAGACAGCCTCGGTTGCCACGCGGGTGCCGCTGTGGCCGTCAAACTATGTGATCGGCATCAAGCCTGATGCCTGGGCCTTGAGCAAGGAGGCCTTCAAGTTCACGGTCGCCGTGCTCGGCACGAATGGCAAGCCCGTGGCGAATGCCCCGGTCGCCGTCGATTTCTTCCAGCGCAACAGCTATTCGCACCGCCGGCGCCTGATCGGCGGCTTCTATGCGTATGAAAACAGCAGCGAAGTGGTCAAGCTCGGTCCCGCTTGCAATGGCAAGACGGACAATAAAGGCCTGTTGATCTGCGACGTGAAAGCGCCCGCCAGCGGCAATCTGGTCTTGCGCGCCCGCACGCAGGATGCATCCGGCAACGCGGCCGTCGCCAACCGCGAAACCTGGGTGGCCGGCAGCGGCGACTGGTGGTTCAACGCCAGCGACAATGACCGCATCGACGTGCTGCCTGAAAAGAAACGCTATGAACCTGGCCAGGAAGCAAGCTTGCAGGTGCGCATGCCGTTCCGCTCGGGCACGGCCTTGATCACGGTCGAGCGCGAAGGCATCCTCGACACCTATGTGCGCCAGCTCAATGGCCGGGAACCGGTGGTCAATATCCCGGTCAAACCGAATTACGCGCCGAATGTGTATGTGTCCGTGTTTGTCGTGCGCGGACGCGTCGATGGCGTGCAGCCGACGGCGCTGGTCGACCTGGGCAAGCCAGCCTACAAGATGGGCATTGCACCGCTGAACGTGGGGTGGCAGGCGCATGAGCTGAACGTCATGGTGGTGTCCGACAAGGAAGTGTATAAAACGCGTGACAAGGCGGAAGTGTCCGTACGCGTGCGCCGCGCCGACGGCAAGCCGTTGCCGGCCGGTGCCGAAGTGGCGCTGGCGGCCGTCGACACGGGGCTGCTGGAACTGATGCCCAACGAGAGCTGGAAGCTGCTCGACACCATGATGGCGCAGCGCAGCCTGCAGGTGGAAACGGCGACGGCGCAGATGCAGGTCATCGGCAAGCGCCACTTCGGCCGCAAGGCTTTCCCGGCCGGCGGTGGCGGCGGCAAGGGTGCCAGCCGCGAACTGTTCGACACCCTGCTGTTCTGGAAGGGCACGGTCAAGCTCGACGCCAAGGGCGAGGCAACCGTACAAGTGCCGCTGAACGATTCGCTGACGGCGTTCCGCATCGTTGCGATCGCCAGCGCCGGCAAGGAATTGTTCGGCACGGGCAGCACGGATATCCGCAGCTCGCAAGACTTGATTTTGATGTCGGGCTTGCCGACCCTCGTGCGCGAAGGCGACCAGTTGCGCGCAGGCTTCACGGTACGTAACACCTCGGCCGCCGCCTTGAGCGTGGACCTGAACGCCACGGCGGCCGGCAAGGCGCTGCCGCGCCAGAGCTTGAGTCTGGCGGCGGGCGAAGCGCGCGAGGTGGGGTGGGATTACCAGGTGCCGCTCGGCGCGCAAACGGTCGTGTGGGAGATAGTCGCGAAAGCGGGAAGCCACAGCGATAAACTGAAAATCACGCAAAAAGTGGGCCAGGCGACGCCCGTGCGCACGTATCAGGCCACCTTGCAGCAGATCGACAAGCCCGTCAATATGTCCGTGCAAATGCCGGCCGGCGCCTTGCCGGGCCGGGGCGGCATCCAGACGAGCTTTGTCGCCAAGCTCGGTGGCGAGCTGCCCGGCGTGCGCGAGTACATGGCCGCCTACCCGTACACCTGCTTCGAGCAAAACACGTCGAAAGCCATCGCCCTGCAAGACCAAGAGGCGTGGAACAAGCTGGCTGCCAGCCTGCCCGCCTACCTGGACAGTGATGGCCTGCTGAAATACTTCCCCATCATGGAGCAGGGCAGCGACAGCTTGACGGCCTACGTGCTGTCGGCAACAAAAGAAGCGGGCTATGCGATTCCTGAACAGACGAAGAACCGCATGGAAGCAGCCTTGACGGCCTTCGTGCAGGGCCGCATCGTGCGCCGTTCCGCGCTGGATACGACCGACTTGGCCGTGCGCAAGCTCGCTGCGCTGGAAGCGCTGTCGCGTTCCAACAAGGTGCCGCCCGATGCGCTGGAAAGCATCAGCATCAACCCGAACCTGTGGCCGACTTCCGCCGTCATCGACTGGAGCTTGCTCCTGCAACGCACGCCAGGCCTGGCGCGCCGCGCTGCGCTGCTGGCTGAAGCGCAGCAGATCCTGCGTTCACGCCTGAATTTCCAGGGCACGACCATGGGCTTTTCCACCGAGCGCAAGGATAACTGGTGGTGGCTGATGGTGTCCGGCGATGTCAACGCCAACCGCCTGCTGCTGGCCGTGATGGACGACCCGGCGTGGAAAGACGACATCGGCCGCCTCGTGCGCGGCAGCATGGGCCGGCAGAAAAAGGGCCGCTGGGATACGACTGTCGCCAACGCCTGGGGCACCCTGGCGATTGCCAAATTCTCGGCCACATTCGAATCGACACCCGTGACGGGCGCCAGCGCCGTCAAGCTGGGTAGCGATACGCAAGCGCTCGTGTGGAATGGCGCGGCGAAAGTGGGCCCCGTGCTGCAGGCGTGGCCGAAGGGCACGGATACCCTGGGCCTGGCGCACAGCGGCACGGGCAAGCCTTGGGCCACCGTGCAAAGTCTGGCGGCCATCCCGCTCAAGGCGCCCGTCTCCAGCGGCTACACGATCAGGAAAACCGTGACGCCCGTGGAACAGAAGACGGCGGGTGCCTGGTCGCGCGGCGATGTCTACCGCGTGCGCCTGGATTTGTCGGCGCAGGCAGACATGAGCTGGGTAGTAGTCGACGATCCGATCCCCGCCAGCGCCACGGTGCTGGGCAATGGCCTGGGCCGCGATTCGCAACTGCTGACGGCGGGCGAGAAATCCACGGGCTGGGTCTGGCCCACGTTTGAGGAGCGGGCGTTTGACGCTTTCCGCGCCTACTACGCTTTCGTGCCGAAGGGCAACTGGAGCGTGGAATACACGGTGCGCCTGAACAATGCAGGTGACTTCAGCTTGCCGGCCACGCGCATCGAAGCGATGTATTCGCCCGAGATGTTTGGCGAGTCGCCGAACGCGAACGTGAAGGTGGGGCAGTGAGGAGTGTCATCGTTGTCCTGGGCTGCCTGCTGGCCAGTCCCGTCTTTGCAGAAGCGATATTGACGCCGGCCCAGGTGCAAGCCGCCTACCGCAGTTCGGAAGCACAGTTGCTGGACCGCAGCGGTGCACCGCTGCAATCGTTGCGCGTGGACATGAAGGTGCGGCGCTTGCCATGGGTGCCGCTGGCCGATATTTCACCGGCCGTGCAGCAGGCCGTGCTGCTGGCGGAAGACCAGCGCTTCATGCGCCATGGCGGCGTGGATGTGTCCGCGCTGGCCACGGCCGCCTGGGACAATCTGTTTTCGAAAAAGCCCCGGGGCGCTTCGACCATCACCATGCAGCTGGCGGGCCAGCTCGATGCGGACTTGCAGGCATCTTCGGGCGGACGCAGCCTGCGCCAGAAATGGGACCAGATGCGCGCCGCGCAAGCCATCGAAGATAGCTGGAGCAAGGCGCAGATTTTTGAAGCGTATCTGAACCTGGTGTCGTTCCGCGGCGAGCTGCAGGGCATCGCCTCCGCCTCGTACAGCCTGTTCGGCAAGGCGCCGTCCGGCCTGAACCAGACCGATGCCATCATTTTGGCCAGCCTCGTGCGCGCACCGAACGCGCCGCCAGCCACCGTCACGCGCCGTGCCTGTGCGCTGGCCAAAGAGTGGCGCATGGACAGCAGTTGCCAGCTGATCGGCCAGCGCGTGCAAACGGCACTGCAGCGCAATGCGGTCTACGCGGACCTGGCGCCGGCGCCGCAAGTGGCGCAGCAATTGCTGAAACAGCCCGGTGCGCAGGTGGCCAGCACGCTCGATGGCCCCTTGCAGCGCTTTGCACAGGAAAACCTGCGCCAGCAACTGGCCTCCTTGCGCGAGCGCAATGTCAACGATGGCGCCATCATCGTGTTGGATAACCGCAGCGGAGAAATCCTTGCCTATGTGGGCAATGCGGGCGGCAGCCACGTCGATGGCGTGGCTGCGCTGCGCCAGGCGGGATCCACATTAAAACCGTTTTTATATGAACTGGCCATCGAGCGCCGCTTGATGACGGCCGCGTCCGTCATGGACGACTCGCCGCTCGACGTCGCCACGGTGTCGGGCATGTATGCGCCGCAAAATTACGACCGCAACTTCAAGGGTTACGTCAGCGCCCGCACCAGCCTGGCCAGTTCGCTCAACATTCCCGCCGTGCGCACGGTGCTGCTGACGGGGCAGGACGGCTTTTACAACCGTCTCAAGGAAGTGGGCCTGTCCAGCCTGACGGAACCTGCCGAATACTACGGCCCTTCGCTGGCCCTGGGCTCATCCGAAGTGACCCTGCTGGAACTGGCCAACGCCTACCGCGCGCTGGCCAATGGCGGACTGTACAGCACCGCCAGCCTGCAGCCGGGGCAGGCGGGCAAGGACCGGCGCCGCGTGATGGACGCGGGCGCCGCCTTCATCGTCGGCGACATCCTGGCCGACCGCGCCGCGCGCAGCATGACGTTTGGCTTGCGCAATGAACTGGGGACGAATTTCTGGAGCGCCGTCAAGACGGGCACGAGCAAGGACATGCGCGACAACTGGTGCATGGGTTACTCGGCGCGCTACACGGTGGGCGTGTGGGTGGGCAACTTCGACGGCAAGCCCATGTGGGACGTGTCGGGCGTGACGGGCGCCGCGCCCGTGTGGCGCGACGTCATGGATTACCTGCACAAGAACGTGCCCAGCCACGCGCCGAAAGCCCCGCCCGGCGTGCTGCAGCAGATGGTGGCCTACCAGCCCGGGCTGGAGGCGCCGCGCCGCGAATGGTTTATCGCCGGCACGGAAAGCCCCGTCATCGCCGTCTTGGGCGACACCGTGAAGCCGCCCGCCATCGTGTATCCGGCCGAAGACAGCATCCTCGCCATCGACCCCGACATTCCGCCAGCCTTGCAGCGCGTCTTCTTCCAGGCCCAGGGCAGCCATGCCTTGCGCTGGGTACTCGACGGCAAGGATATGGGCGCGGCGCTTGACAGCATCAGCTGGCGTCCCGTGCCAGGCAAGCATGCGCTGGCCCTCGTCGATGCTGCCGGCAAGACGGTGGCGCAGGTGGCGTTTCAGGTGCGGGGCAATGCCTTGGCGCCGCTTGCCGCGCACTGAGATCAGTTCGATGGATAATTCGCCGGGTCGATGGCCGGCGTGACGTAATGCCGCAAGACGTCGCCGCCGTGCGGGTGTTTTTGCGTGCGGCGTTTTTCGTCCGACGGCGGGCTGACCAGTACGATGGTCGCTTCGTCCGGATTGCGTAAATTCACCACGGCGCTGACGCCGCCATCGCGGTAGCTGCCCATCACGGCGATGGCCATTTGCACGAACAGGGTGGCCGCACCCGTGTTGCCCAGGCGCTGGTCCGTGTCTATCCATTGCGCCGTGTTGCCGCTGTCGAGTTCCGTGCCGCCATCTTCCGCATGGCTCAGCAGGGTCTTGTGCAGTGCCACCAGCTGCGCCTGATTGCCACCGGTGGCGGCGACCAGGCGCGCCGGCGCAGCGGGGCGCTCCGCTTCCGGCAGACTGCGCAAGGCTTGCTGCCAGCCCGCCTGCAAGGCTTGTTCGCGCTGATCGCGCCGCGTCAGGGGCTTGCCATCTTTGTCGACCATTCTGACGAATGTGGGCCGGTGGAGGAAACCGAAGGTCGGCAGGCGGTCCAGTTGGGCCAGTTGTTCCTTGTTGAAGGGCAAGGGAAACCAGGGCGTGGGTTGCCAGTCTTTGGGCGGTTGGTAGGTCTTGTGCTGGAGCCTGTCGACCATGCTGAAGCTGCCCGTGCCGCGGATATCGGAGCGCTGCGCGAATTGCGCGGCGGCGGGGAGCCATTCGGCAACTAAAGGCGGGCGCCGGGTAATGGCTGATGGATCGCTTTCCAGGCGCGCTTGCGGCACGGTGCCCATCAACTCGTAGTACGCCAGATACAGCCGCCGCGCTACACCGAAAGTATTCAAATCATCGACGCTGTCTTCTGGCGGCGCATCGTCATACGCAAACTTCCGCACGGCATCGATGCGCTCGCGCCGGGCCAGCACGAACAGGGCGGAGGCGTCGGGCATTTCGGGGATGTAGCGGCCGTCCTTGACCAGCGATGGCGAATCAATGGGCCGGTACAGATCGCGCGTGGGCGTGCTGTCTTCGGAATTGAGCACGATGTAGGGTACGTCGGGATTGGCGTCAAAAAAGGCGAACACGTCTTCCAGGATGCGATCCGGATGCTCGCTGAAGCGGCGCGGACCGGCAATGAACAGATGCCAGTGCAGACCGGAGGGGGCGGCGCCACCTGTTAAACCGATGAGTGGAGCATCTGGTTTGTCCACCATGCGAGAATTGAAGACAGGCGGTTCTGCGTTAAACACGGGTACACCAAAATACATGGGGATGTACTTTGCGCCATTTTCCAGTGCATCGCCACCACGACTACCCGACATGCCTGATCTTTCCATGGCATCCCATGGATATTTTTCCTTGTCCTGTTCGCGGATGCTGGCATAGACATTTCCCTTCTGCAGCGCTTCCCACAATTTTCCTTGTCGGTATTTGTCCAGGGTGACGCCAAGGCCGATGACTTCCAGCACATATTCCCGCTTTTCCTGCTCGGTGGGCGTAGCAAGTTGCACTTGCGGCTTTGCGATGGGCACAGGCTTGGACGAATGCAGCCAGCGTGCACCGAGCAATGCGGCCGCCACGATGGGCAGGATCAGCAAGAACCATCGCAGGTGCTTCCATATTTTGCTGCTCATCGTTGCCTCCAGCAAGAAAGGTGAGTGATTGCTCAGTGCAGACCAAAGCAGTAGCAGTGCCAGTGCACCAAGGCCAGCAGCGAACGGATACGTCAAGCGAGGAAGCAAGTTGTTCATTTTGGGATATCATCGCTGGCTTTGTGGACGACTGGCGTGATGACCGATTCGGTGCGTTTGCCCATTACGGTTTCACACACGACGGTGGAGGGCATGCCAGCTTCCAGGGCAGGTAACCAGGCCGGTAGCACTCCCGAACTGTAGTAATGGGCATTTCCTTCGATAATTTGTCTGTATTGCGTGGATTCAGCCGCCCAATAGACACCAAATTGCGTCAAGAATTCTTCCCATCCGAGGATGGATAATCGCTTCGGGGCATAGATATTTCGTTGCAACCGCCAATCCGCCACCGCACACAAATACCGGTAAAACTTCGGATCGCTGCTCGCCTTGCCGCTACCGATGGCCACGTCATACGCCGTCACGTTGCGGTGGTTTTCCGCATTGCCGATAATGGCGCCGTGGAAGGATTTTGGGCTGACCTCGTTCTGCCAGCGTTTGCGCGCCTGGTTTGGGGTTTCCAGTGGATCGATGTACAGCAGGTCGCCGCCGCGCGGGTAGCGGGCCACGCGTTCCAGCTTGCGCCAGTCTCCCGGTTCTTTGCCCAGATTCAGAGCTTGCTCCACCTGTTTGAGTGCGGACGGACTGAAGGGGCCATAGTTGTATTCCGATTTCCGGTCGTGCAGGGGGCGAGGATCGTCCACGACTTCCCTCGGGAGTTTTCGCACGCCTTTTTTACTGGTAATGGCGATGGCCGCATCGATCGGGTCGACTTCTTCGCATGGTCCTTGCTTCTCGCGCGGCAGCTTGGCCTGGTCGGAATCCTTGGGAAACTGCCCAGGGCGGATCTCGCCGCCGTCCAGCACGGCGGCCCTGGGCACGCGCAGCGCTTCGCCATTGATCGTGCGCAATCCTTCGCGCCGACCAGCCTCCGTGGAAAAGACGTTCCATTTGCTGGGTTTGACGGGCGGCCACGGCGCCTCGTCATGGTTGCCGCGATGGCCACGGTTGGCGGCGGCCACGTGGGCGTGGTCGTCCTCGCCGTCCAGGCGCAGGGCGAAGTCGTGCGGCGGCAGGCCCACCAGCACCGGCCCTTTGTTCTTG
The DNA here is from genome assembly GCF_002813325.1 of Janthinobacterium sp. 64. Classification (NCBI taxonomy): domain Bacteria; kingdom Pseudomonadati; phylum Pseudomonadota; class Betaproteobacteria; order Burkholderiales; family Oxalobacteraceae; genus Janthinobacterium; species Janthinobacterium sp. 64. The sequence goes on from NZ_PHUG01000001.1 coordinate 5,607,389, forward strand.
CCAGCCGCATCGAGCCGCTGCTTGTTGGTGAAGACGCGCTGGTAGAATCCCGCCCCCAGTTCCGCCAGCGGCTTGCGCATTTGATACTCCTTTTCCCAATTAGTGGGACCTGCGCTCCAGATACCCCCCTCCTTCTTGCCCTTGCTTGTCGACAGACCATGGCCGTTCTGATGATCGGGTACGCCCTGCCAGCCGATGCCCTGCATATTGTCCAGCGCCACCGTCATGTCTTCGGGGCAGAAGTACAGGTAGACCTTGCCCCGGTTGTCGCGGTCCGCTTCCGCGCGCCATGCCGCGCCTGCCATGCCATGGCAAACGGCATGATCCTTGATCTGCGCAAAGGCGGGTGTGGCGTGCTTCTTGCTCACCACGCCTTGCACGATCTGCACCAGCGTTTGCAGGCGCGCATGAAAGGTCTGGCGGTCCGTGATGGCCATGTACTGCTTGCGCATGGCCGCATCCTGGCCGCCGCCGAAGATGCGGCTCGTTTCCGCCGCGCCGAAGAACATGGTCGTGTCTTCCACCAGGCTGTAGGGCGGATGCGTGAGAATCAGGGTGTCGGCGGGCCGCTTGCCCTCGTCGAGCAGGAAGGCTTGCGCCAGCAGCGAGATCAAGCAGCCCTGGCTGTGCGCGACGATGGAAACCACGTCGTCGCTGTCGTAATCGCGGATCATGGCGATGAGCGTTGCCAGGCGCTTGGCGGCCAGCACCATGTACATGCGGCCCGGCGCCGTCATCAGGGGGCGCACGGGGTCGCCGCCCAGGTCGTACGGAGAGAATAATCCCGTGTTCCACATGTCGGGCAAGGTGTTGGTGGCATTGCCGAACGGGCCGCCGTTCTTCGACATATCCTTGTCCAGGCGGTTGCCGTAGCGGTCAGTGTTCTGGCCGTTGACCACTTTGCTGGCGTTGCTGTGTTCGCGAAAGCCCCAGTAAAACGGGATGACGGGGCTGTACGTCGTGTCATCAGGCTTGCGCTTGAAATAGACGGCGTCCGGATCGGCGATCACTTCACGCTTGTCGGCCTCCTGCGGCAGGCGGTACGCGGCTGGGGTGAACACGTGGCCACCGTCATACATGCGCGCGTCGAGTCCCTGGCATAAACCCTTTTCCACGGCGGCAAAACTGGTGCCCACGTCATTGACGCCATGGATGACGATGATGTTGCCCGGCAGCTCAGGGCGGATGCGCACGATGGCGTCCTGCATGCGGTCGCAGTGCAGCAAGGCGGTACTCTTGCCGCTGGTGTAGGGAAGTTTGGGATACGCCATCGCCGCTCCATGCTGACCAGACAGGACAGTGTAGAGGGGCGCGATGGCGGATTAGTTGTGCTTGCGCAAGCTTTGCAGGAAAGAAGGCAGTGCTGCCGTAGGTGCAGGCGCTAGCGGCTGGCCGGTTTGCCCTCGGTTAGCTTGCTGTCCGCCAGCCCCGGTGCGGCCCACAACAGGCCCATCCAGATGCAGAACGACAGGCCGCGGTGCAGCGCTGTGAAGCACAGGCCGAAAATCAGGCCGCGCGCGAACGGGTTCATGTTTGGCACGTTGGCACTGTCGAGCAGAAACAGGGTAGCGATGGCGGCGACCATCATGACGGGCAGCATGAACCACCATTTGCGTTCGATCGGCGACATGGTTTCCTGATAAGAAGTGTGTCACCGATTCTAGCGCAATATTTTCAAAGTATCTATGGCGCGCTGAGGATGTTCGTCAGCGCAATGCGGTAGGCCGGCTGCACCTCGCCATCCCTGTCCAGCTTGTCCGTCATGATCACGCCATAGCCTTGCGCGTACCACACGTATTCGCCGCTTTTGCCTTTGCTCTTGCCACCGACGTCGCGCAGTTCGAACTTGCAGGCGTCGGGGAAGCGGCGCCCGCCCAGTTCCAGGCGTTCCCAGCCGAGGAAGGTGATGGAAAAGTTGCGTTCGTCCGTGCGCGTCGAGGTGGTGATCTTGTCGGACAGGCCCGCCAGCGGGTAGTGGGTGCTCGTTTGCGTGTCCGTGAACTGCACGCGCACTTCCTGGCCGGCGCGCATGTTGGCGGGGATGGCAGACTGCGCCGCGTAGACGTTCTTGCTGCGCACGCTGCCGTCTTCGTTGTAATGGACTGCGCCCGTCAGGAAGACCTGGCCGTCGCGGATGTCCTGGTAGGACGTGGCCAGCAGCACGCCGCCGTTGAGGATCAGCTGCGTGCCCTTGAGTTTCTTGCCCTCGAACAGTTCCTCGACGTTGACTTGGGCGTCGCCATTGTTCTTGCCGAACTTGATGCCCGTCGTCAGCTCCATGCACTCGCCCACCGTGGGTGCCGCCTGTACACCGGCGGCGGCCAGTACGCCTGCCGCAAGCATCATTTGCCATGCTGCTTTCATTGCCATCCTTGTTATTGTTAATGATGCGATGATAGCGTGCGGCTACTGTTCATGAGTGCACGATTGCCTTATGCTTGAGACGCGGGCGGCATCAGGACCACCTGCGACTGGCGTCAGCGGCCGCGCGTTTCGCGGCATGGATTGTTGCAGGAGTTAGCCCATGACGTTACGATTATCGATATTGCTGTCCCTGCTGTGCGGCGCGCTCGTGTTGTCAGCCGCGCAGGCGGAAGATGCGCCGTATGCCATGCGCGCCGCTTCGGCGCCTGTGCCAGGCGCGCTGGATCTGGGCTTCATGAATGAGGCGCCCAACCGGAAATTCAAGCAGCGCGTGGACTTGTCCGCCATCACCCGTGCCGACGACCTGGCGGTCGTCAAGGCGGCCATCAATCCGATCGTGCAATTTTTCCAGATGACAGGGCAGGTGCGCCAGCCTGCGCATGCGATACGGATGGTGACGACCCGCAACGGCGAACTGGCCTTGATCAAGCCGCCGCGTATCGATGACTACAATTATCTTCTTGCGCGCCGCTTATGGAACTGGACCGTGCATGATGCACAGACCATCAGCTTGACGGTCGAGTTCGTGGGACTCAGTCCTACTCAGCCCCACTATGTCAACACCTATGTCTTTGTCGAACGCTATGGCAGCTGGCTGTTCGACCGCCATGTGCTGTAGTTCAGCGCGTCGTCGCTGGCGGCGAGGTGGCCGGTCCGCTGGCGACCGGCGTGGCTGTCGGCTTGCCGCGCCGCGTGCGCTTGTCCGTGCGCGCCTTGGCGGGCTTGGCGTCGTGGATGACCTTGCCCTTGTTGTCGAGCTTGTCGGACTGGTCCGATTTCTGGCCCGGATCGTTGGGATTGTTGGTGTGGTTGCCCGTCTGGTTGACATTTGTCGTCGACTGGGCTTGCACCCAGGCGCCGCCGACGGTCATCAGGATGGCTGCCAGCAAGAGAGCGGGAGTTTTCATGGTGCGTGTCCTGTATCAAAGTTGGGAATTGCTGTCGAGACTGGATTGTCACATGCGTGTCGCCGTTTCCAAGTAGGAATATGCCGCATGCGCGTGTGAGCATATTGCCAGTGTTCAGGCATGCTTGCCCGCACGCAAGCGCAGGCGCCGCGCGCTCAGACCGTCGCGCACGCACCATGCCAGCGAGATGGCGCCCATGGCGGCCAGGCACTGGCCAGCTGCGCCGGGCGGCAGGGCTTGCATGGCGGTGGACAGGGCCAGCCAGCCGGGCAGCGCTTGCAGCAGCAAGTCGGCGATCACGCCCAGGTTGATGAACAGCAGGACGTGCAGGATGCGTTCGGGCACGGGCAAGCGGCGCGTGTCGCCTTCGACCACGGTGTCGCGCAGCGAGACGAGTATTTCCGCCAGCAGCAAAGCTACAGGCCAGCAAGCCAGCCAGCCATGCCAGCTGAGCAGGCCCAGCGAGGGAAACAGCAGGCCGAAGATGGCTTCGCGGGCGCTGTGCAGGCGCTGCTCGGCGGCCGCACCTGGGCGCGATGGCAGGCGCACGAGCAGTTCGTGGTTGAGGATGACGTCGGCCCCGCCCAGCAGGCCATGCAGCAGCAGTGCGGCCTGCAGCGCCGTCATGGCTATCCCGTGCCGTGTTGCCGGCGATTAGCGGCCGGGCTGGCGCGGCGGCACCACGCCCGTGTTGCCGTTCATGTTTTGCGTGCCGCTGCGCGCGGCGTTGCCTGCGGACTGGCCGGCGCTGCCCGGGGCGCCGCCGCCCGAGTTGCTGCCGCTGCTTGATTGTCCCGTATCGTGGCTGCGCGATTTGCCTGATTTCTTGTGTTGCTTCTTGCCATGCTTGCGCGTCGTCGTGTCGTCTTGCGATGTATTTTGCTGGGCGGACGTACCGGTGTTGCCGGTGCCCGTCGATTGCGCCTGTGCCAGGGCGCTTGCACTACCGAACAGCAGGATGGCCAGCATCAATGCGGATGGTTTCATGGAGAACTCCATCTCGTGGCAGGAAGTGGAGTCCCGATTCTGGCACGTTGGGGCAGGCCGGCAAGTAGGAGCGCGCCGCCTGCTGCTGTGGGTGCAGCGCTGGCCGCAGCGCAGGCGTCAGCGGAACTGCTCGGTTGAAATGTCGAATCGCTTGAGCTTGTCGTACAAGGTTTTCTTCGGGATATTCAAAGCTGCAGCCGCCTCGATGACGTTGCCGTTGTGACGGCGCAAGGCTTCCTCGATGATGGCAATCTCGAAGGTGTCGACTTGCTCGGCCAGCGACGCTTCGCGGCAGCCGGCCGGACTCAGCGTGTCGTCGAGCAGGCCCAGCACGAAGCGGTCGGCCACATTGTGCAGCTCGCGCACATTGCCGGCCCAGCGCTGCGCCATCAACGAGGTGATCAGCTCGCCGCTGACGAGGGCGGCCGGCTGGCCATAGCGCAAGGCTGCCTGCAGCACGAAAAACTCGAACAGCAGCGGGATATCCTCGCGCCGGTTGCGCAGGGCGGGCAGGGTGAGGCTGGCCACGTTCAGGCGGTAATACAGGTCGGGCCGGAATTTTCCTTGTTCCGCCAGCACATTCAAATCTTCCTTGGCGGCGGCAATCACGCGGAAATTGACGGAAATCAATTTGTTCGAGCCGAGGCGCTCCACTTGCCGTTCCTGCAGCACGCGCAGCAGTTTGACTTGCAGTGCCAGCGGCATGCTTTCGATTTCATCGAGGAACAGGGTGCCGCCATTCGCGTATTCGATCTTGCCGATGCGCTGGCGCTGCGCACCTGTAAATGCGCCTTCCTCGTGGCCGAACAGTTCCGACTCAAAGATCGATTCGGGCAGCGCGCCGCAATTGATGGCCACGAAAGGGTGGTCGCGCCGCTCGCTGAAGTCGTGCAGGCAGCGCGCGATCAGTTCCTTGCCGGTGCCCGTTTCGCCGAGGATGATGATGTCGGCCGACTTCGGCGCCAGGTTCAGCACCAGCTGGCGCACCTTGGCCATGGCCGCGCTGCGGCCCACGATGCGCGCCTCGATGCCGACCCGCTGCTCGAGCTGGCGGCGCAAGTTCATGTTTTCCAGCACCAGGTGGCGCTTGTCGAGCGCACGGCGGCACACTTCCACCAGCAAGTCGGCGGAAAACGGTTTTTCGATGAAATCATAGGCGCCACGGCGCATGGCGCCCACGGCCATCGACACGTCGCCGTGGCCCGTGACGAGGATCACGGGCAGGCTGGCATCCTGCGCCACGGCGATATCGAGCAGTTTCAAGCCATCCATACCGGGCAGCTTGATATCGCTCAATAAAATGCCCGCAAATTCGGGCACCAGCCAGGGCAGCGCTTCCTCGGCCGTGGCGACGGCCGTCACTTGCAGTCCCGCCAGTTCCAGCGATTGCCGGGCGCCCTTGCGCACGACGGCGTCATCTTCCACCAGCAGCACTTGCATGCCTTCAAAATTATTCTCGTGCATCAGATGTTTCCTTCGTCTCTCTCCCCCGGGTCGCAGCTCAGGGTGATGGTAAATTGTGCGCCGCCCCCTTCCTGCGCGCTGCGGTTGCGCACGGCCAGTGCGCTGCCGGCCGCGCGCAGTATGCCTGCGCTGATCGACAATCCCAAGCCCAGCCCGTGTTCCTTGGTGGTGTAGAAGGGATCGAAGATCTTGTCGAGCGAGGCCAGCGGGATGCCGGGACCATTATCGGTGATATGCAGCACAGCAAGGCTGCCTTCGCGGCGCACCTGTAACCATATCTGCACGGGCTCGCTTTCCGGCACGGCATCCATGGCGTTGGTGATCAGATTGGTAAACACCTGTTCCAGGCCGATGGCGTTGCACAGCACGATGATGTCATCCTCCAGCCAGCTTTCATGCAGGGTCAAACGCTGCGAGTTCTTGCGCGTGCGGATTTGCAGCATGGTTTGCGCAAACGCCTGGCGCACGCTGACGGGTTTGCGCGCATCGTCGCTGCGCCGCGCAAAGCCTTTCAGTTGCGAGGTGACATAGCCGAGACGCTTGACGAGGTCGGAAATGGTCGACAGGTTGTCGAGCGCGTCGTCGATCTGGCCCCGCGCCAGAAACACCTTGGCATTGTCGGAAAACGTTTGCAGGGCGGCCAGCGGCTGGTTCAGCTCGTGCGTGACGCCGGCCGCCATCTGGCCGATGGCCGCCAGCTTGCCGCTTTGCACCAGTTCCGCCTGGGCATAGCGCAAGGTCTGCTCGGCGCGCTCGCGCTCGGCCACTTCCGCCTGCAGGCGGCCATTCGCGTGCACCAGGTCGGCCGTGCGCTGCTCGACCTTGATTTCCAGCTGTTCATAGGCGCGCGCCAGGGTTTGCTGCGCATTGAGTTTGTCGGCGATGCGGCGCCGGCGCTGGCGCGCATACATCAGGGCCAGCAGCAGCAAGGCCCAGCCCAGCGCGGCGGCCATGGCTGCGTTGCGCGCGGCCGCGTTGACCTGGTCGAGTTCGGCCAGCACGGTGATCTGCCATTGCAGCGGGCCAAGAGCGCGGTTGACGGCAAGATAGTCCACCTTCTCGGCGCTGCCGGACAGGGCCGCCGTGTCGCCCGCCTGCGGGCGCTCCAGCGTCATCACGCTGGCGCCGTCGGCGAACTGGCGCAGCACCTTGTGCGGCAAAATGGGCAGGTTTTCCTGCAGGAACTGTCGCTGCGCGCTGATATCGTTCTTCGCGGCCGGCGACAAAGGCGCCAGGGTCTTGAACTTGAAGGCCGGCGTGGTGGCCAGGATGATCACGCCATTCGCATCCTTGACCCAGATCTGTTCGCCCGCACCGGGCGTGCGCCACGATTGCTCGATCCAGTCCAGGTTGACCTTGGCGGCGACGACGCCGATGATGCGCCCGTCGCGCTGCACGGGTTGTGAAATGAAATAGCCGGCCTCGAAGGTCGAGGCGCCGATGCCGTAGAAGCGGCCGATGCCGCCCGCGATGGAATTCTTGAAATAGGGACGGAAGCCGTAGTTGACGCCCACGTAGGAGCTGCGGTCTTGCCAGTTGCTCGATGCCAGGGTCGTGCCCTTGTCGTCGAGCACGTAGACGGCAAAGGCGCCCGCGCGGCGGTTCATGTCGACCAGGTAGGCGTTGATCTGCGTAACTTTATCGGCGCCGGGCTGCTCCAGCAGTTGCGCGACGGCATCGCTCTGCGCCACGGCCAGGGGCAGGAATTCGTATTTATTCAGGGCGCCGCCGATCGACGCCGCATACAGTTCCGCGCGCGAGTCTAGCGTGCGGTGCAATTCATCGAGCTGGCGCTGCTGGACCCAGGCATACGACGCCCAGGTCAGCACGACCAGCGACCCCACGGCCAGCAGGGGGGCGAATGGCCTTGGGGTCTGACCCGCCGGGTCAGACCCCAAATAAGTTTGCGGTCGCTTAATCAAGCTCCCTCAATCGGCGGTACTGGCCATGGTTTCGGCATTGTGATGACGCTGCTGCTCTTCCATCACCATCTCGCCCAGCATGCGTTTCAAGCGGTTGAACTCGGGGTCGCTCGGATCGCGCGGGCGCGGCAGGTCGATGGCCACGTCGCGCTTGATGGTGCCGGGACGGTAGGTCATGACGATGGTGCGGTCGGCCAGGTAGATCGATTCCTCAATCGAGTGCGTCACGAACACGATGGTGGTGCCGAAGACTTTCCAGATTTTCAGCAATTCATCTTGCAGGTTGCGTCGCGTCAAGGCATCGAGCGCGCCGAACGGTTCATCCATCAGCATGATCGGCGAATCGAGGGCCAGCACGCGGGCAATCGCCACGCGCTGGCGCATGCCACCCGACAAGTCTTTCGGGTAGCGGGCACGGAATTCCGTCAAGCCCAGCATGCTCAGCAGCATGTCGACCCGTTCGCGGATTTCGGCTGGCGTCTTGCCGGCGATTTCCAGGCCGAAAGCGATATTGCTCTCGATGGTCATCCACGGGAACAGCGCGTATTCCTGGAACACCATGCCGCGGTCAGGACCGGGCTCGGTGATCAGCTTGCCGCCGGCCAGGATCTGGCCCGAGGTCGGCTGCGAAAAGCCGGCGATGGCGTTGAGCAGGGTCGACTTGCCGCAGCCGGACGGCCCCAGCAGGCAGATGAATTCGCCGCTGGCGATTTCCAGGTTGATGTCTTTCAGGGCGATGACGTCCGCGCCGCCCGTGGTGAAGATTTTATTGACTGCATTGATATTGATCGTGGTCATGGCCGTTCCTCTCAGTGTTCCAGGCCGCGGTGCCACTGCAGCAAATGATTATTCAGGGCATTCATGGCCATATCGATGGCCAGGCCGAACAGGCCGATGGTAAACATGCCGGCGATAATCTTGTCAGACCAGAAGTACTCGCGCGCTTCCAGGATGCGGAAACCCAGACCGCTGTTGACGGCGATCATTTCCGCCACGATCACGACGATGAAGGCCGTGCCCATGCCGATGCGCGCGCCGGCCAGGATATACGGCGTGGCCGCTGGCAGGATCACGCGGCGGAACATCGTCATCTGGCTGGCGCCCAGGTTGCGCGCGGCGCGGATATAGATGCCGTCGACCTGGCGCACGCCGGCGATGGTATTCATCAGCACGGGGAAGAAGGAACCGATGCTGATCAGGAAGAAGGCGGGCGGGTTGCCCAGGCCGAACCACAAAATTGCCAGCGGGATGTAGGCGATCGGCGGAATCGGGCGCAGCACCTGCACCAGCGGGTCGAACAGTTTATAGATGGTCTTGTTGGTGCCCATCAGCAAGCCCAGCGGCAAGGCCAGGCCGGCGCCGATGGCGAAGCCGCCCAGCACGCGCGACAGGCTGGCCCAGGCGTCGTGCGGCAGTTCGCCGGAGAACATCCACACCAGGTAATTGCCCGCTTCGGGCGTGTACGCTTGCATGGGGATCAGGTATTCATACCACTTCACGACCACGGCGACGGGCGAGGGCAGGATTTGCGGGTTGATCCAGCCGAACGTGGACAGTGCTTGCCAGAATAGCAGCACGACCACGGGCACGATGGCACCGTGCGCGAAGCGTTTCATCATTTGAATATTCATCGTGATACTTTCAGATTAGCGTGGAGCGTAGGTTTTCTTGGCTTTTTCCAGCAGGTCCAGCTTGACCCAGTCCTTGGCGGCAGGCGCTTTGGCCATGCGGCCCACGCCGAATTTCACCATGTAGTCGGTGGTCAGCTGCACGTGGCTCTGCGTGATGTCTTCCGTGAAGATGGCGTTGTCGATGGCGTCGCGGTAATCGTCGGACGTGATCTGATTCTTGAACATCGATTCGCGCACGTATTTTTCCGCCAGTTTCGGGTCGGCCAAAAACGCCCGGGTGGCGGCGACGAAGCAATCCATGAAGCGCTGGGCCACGGCCGGCTTTTCCTTGTACATCTTTTCCGTCATCACGAGGGCGCGCACGGGCTCGCCCAGCGGCGTGTCGTAGGGCTTGATGATGGCCGAACCGTACTTCTTGTGGATCGCCTGGGTGGAATATGGCTCGGACTGGCTCATCACGTCGATATCCTTGGTCAAGAGAGCCTGGTTCAGGTCCGGGTAGCCCATATACAGAATCTGCACGTCCTTGCCCGGCTTGTCGGACCAGGTCAGCTTGGCCTTGGTCAGTTCGGCAAACAGCAGGATTTCCTGCGGGCCGCCGCGCGTGACGCCGACTTTCTTGCCTTTCAGGTCGGCAATGCCCTTGATGTTCAGGTCAGGGCGGCCGACGATCTGCACGCCGCCCTTGGCGAAGCCGCCCACCAGGTACACGGGCAAGCCCGTGGCGCGGCCCGTGATGGCCGCTTCCAGCGCGCTGGCGGACACGTCGATTTCGCCGGCGATCATGGCTGGCACGATGTCGAGGCCCTTGGCGAAGATGCGTTCCTCGATTTTCAGGTCGTATTTGGGCGCGATTTCCTTCATGTAGGCGACGGCGCCGTAATGGGCGAATTTCAGGTTGCCCAGGCGAACCAGGTCGGCCGCATGGACGGCCAGCGGGAATTGCGCGGCCAGGGCGACGGCCACGGTCAGAGCCTTGGTGTTGAGGAAGGACGAGATGCGGAAGGTGCTTGCCATGCTGTTGTCTCCAAAAGGTAGATGGTTTTATATAGTGGGTCAGGCTGCCGCTCTGATGGCGGTTATGAAAATATAAAAGCATCTTCCGTGCCAGTGGAGCGCATTTTGGCGTTTATTGCAAGTGATTGTTTATAAAGGTTTAATTTGATTCTATTGAAAATGGGAAATATCGATATTCCGTCTTTCCGCACGGCGAGGGGAAAGCTTGTGCGGATTGCCGCATTCCGGGCGCTGCGCATGCGGGACTGCATGCGGGTGAACCTTCACGGCGTGGCCGACTCCAATCGTAAAAAAACGCGTTGCAAACAGGCTGGCAACGCGTAACTCCCCCGTGGAGTAGGGGCGGCGCCGCGCGGGCGCCTGATCGATCGCCGGCTGGCGGGTTTATTTCGGCGCCGTGGCGGGCGGCAGTGCCGGCGCGGTGGCCGGATCGGTCAGTGGCGCAGGCGGCGTGACGTGGCCGGGACCGGCTTCCGGGACGGCTGGCGTGACGGGGGCGGGCATCACTTGTGGCGCGGATGTGGGGTTGGGCGCCGTTTCGGGCAGTGGCGCTTCTGCCGGTTTTTTACAGGCAGACAGGGTGACGAGCAAGGCGGCGGCCAACAGGGCAGGCAGGTTCATGATTTTTCCTTTGCAAGAGTCGACATAGCGCGATGCGGGGGCGTGCGCCGCGCGTGAAGCTTGAATTTATGGCAAGAAGGCTGATGCTTCTGTTCGCCACTTCACCTTGAACGCAGAAATGTCACTGCAGGTAGATGCTCTGTAGAAATAATTCAGTAAGGAAATATTTTTCACTTTCTTGTTCCTAATGTTCGTTAACGCACAGACCAAGGAAGAGCAGGGTGGCATTCTGTGACCAGACGCCCAGGATTTGTGGTGTTCTGGTATAAAAATTGCCAAGAACTTAACAATCCGGGCTACCGGCAATCGTTTAAAAGGAGTATTCAAATGCATGCAATGACTCAGTCTCACGTGAAGAGCGAATTAAAGGCAGCGCACCAGGAACTTCGTAGCCCCGAAAAAGGCTCGCAAATGGTAGAACGCGCAGCACCCATCCCCCCGGAACGCATGAACCCCATTTCCATGGCACCGATCGAGCGCGTGCGTTCGACGTCGGCCACCCTGCGCCGCATCGAAAACATGCAAAAGCTGATCGGCGAATTGTCGCTGCACGAGATGCTGGCCGATGAAATCGCCTGGTTCCTCAAGTTTTCGCCATCGGGCGCCCGCAAATACATCCGCGACTTGCGCGAAGCGGGCGTGATCGAACTGGCCCGCTACATCGAAGGCACCGCCACCTACCTGGGCAAGGCAGTGTACCAGCTGACCCCCGACCCTGAGCGCGTGCGCGCCTTCCTGGCCGCCATCGTCCAGCCGAAACGCGAAGGCGCGCCACCGCGCAAGGATCGTCCCGGCCTGCGCGAGCAAAGCATGGCAGGCAGCGGCCGCCACTTCCACATCCTGGCCGATGACACGCATTACGCCATCCGCGTCAACCGTGGTCCCGTGACGCGCGATCCGCTCGTCGCTGCATTGTTTGGAGCCCCACAGCAAAAATCTGCCGAGTAACACCTGACCAAACCTACTGCGCGTCGGGATAGGCGGCCTGCGATGCTCACCGTACCTTCGTACGGTTGCGCTTCTTAGCCACCTCTCCCTTCCGCTCGCTACGGTTTTGTCAGGCGTTGTGACGTAATAGAAGCCGGGTTGCAACCCGGCTTTTGGCGTTCAGGCAGGCCGTTTCACGTAGTCTGATTGAAAAGACTGCAAGCATCCCCATGTGGGCTGGACTGCCCGCTCGTTCCGCTGCGGGTTCATTCGAAGGAGCTTGTCCTTGTCAGCCTACGCCGTCTCCCTTGGCCTCATTACCCTCGCTGCCCTGCAGCGGGTCGCCGCATGAATCCGCTGCTGTGGATCGCCCTCGTCACGGCCGCCATCGTCTTGTCGCTGTGGTTTCCCCGCTGGCGTCTGAAGCGGGCCCTGTCCAGGCCCTTGCCAGCTGAAGGCCTGGCCGTGCTGGAAAAGAATATTCCCGTCTATCCCCGCATGCCGGCGCCGCTGCAGGAGCAGTTGCGCCGCCTCGTCGTGCAATTCCTGTATCAGAAGAAATTCGTCGGTTGCGGCGGCCTGGAAATCACGGACGAGATGCGCTACACCATCGCCGGCCAGGCTTGCTTGCTGCTGCTGAACCGCCAGACGCAGGTGTATCCGGAACTCGATACCATCCTCGTATACCCCACGGAATTCATCGTCACGCGCGATGAAGTGGGGCCGGGCGGTGTAGTCACGCCATCGGCCAACGGTTTATTGGGCGAGTCCTGGGGCGACGGCAGAGTGGTGCTGGCCTGGGACCACGTGCAGCGCGGTGCGGCCGACTGGACCGATGGACACAATGTGGTGCTGCATGAATTCGCCCACCAGCTCGACAGCGAATCGGGCGCCGCGAATGGCGCACCGTATTTGCCCAGCGTGTCGAGCTACCGCAGCTGGGCCACCGTGCTGTCGCGCGATTTCGACAACCTGCGCCATGACGCCATCTACCAGCAGCACAGCGTGATGGACCATTACGGCGCCACGAATCCCGCCGAATTCTTTGCCGTTGCCACGGAAACCTTCTTTGAAAAGCCGTACCAGATGGCCGAGCACCACGAGGAGCTGTACGCGCAATTCTTGCAGTACTACAAGGTCGACCCGCGCGACTGGATGGCGCCGCCCGTGGAAGCCGAACACATGGCCTCGCCATTCCCCAATTACGCGCCGCAATGGTAGGCGGCGGCGCCTTACCTGATTTACTCATAAGCAAGGCTGAAAAGATTCCTTTTTGGAAATAAGGGCGCTGCGGTCTAATGGCGGCATTCGTTATCCACCAGAGGAATTCCATGCAGACCCGTCTTCATTTCGCCGCCCTGTTATTTACCAGCATCGCCTTCACCCAAGTCGCGCAAGCGGACCAGCTGGCCAACATCAAGGCGAAGGGCGAGCTGGTCTGCGGCACCTTGGGCACGGACGAGCCCAACAGTTTCATCGACGCCAGGTCGCGCCAGCTGGTTGGCTATGAAGTGGACCTGTGCCGTGCCATCGCCCATGGCCTGGGCGTCAAGCCGGTGATCAAGCAGCTGGCCGTGGCGGCCCGCATTCCCGAATTGCAGCAGGGCCGCATCGATATCCTGACGGCGTCCTTGACGCACAACAAGGAACGCGAAGCGCTGGTCGACTTTTCCCTGTCTACGTTTTACACGGGCCAGCGCGTGCTGGTCAAAAAAAGCAGCAATATCACGACGGTCGCTGGCCTGGCCGGCAAGAAAGTGCTGACCGTCAAGGGCGGCACGCAGGAACCGAATCTCCGCAAGGCCGTGCCCGGCGTGGACGTGGTGACGTTCGAGACGGCGGGCCAGGCTTACCTGGGCTTGCAGCAGGGAAAAGGCGTCGGCTATGTCGACGATGAAGTCTCGCTGTTGAACAACTACGCCAAGCTGGGCGCCGCGCAAAAGGATTACCTTGTGCTGCCGCAAAACATCAGCCAGGAAGTGTTTGCCTTCGGCATCCGCAAAGGCGAGACGGGCGTGAAGACAGCCGTCGACCAGGTGTTGCGCGGGCTGGAGAAATCGGGCGAGGCGGAAAAATTGTTTTTCAAATGGTATGGCCCCACCAGCAACGTCAAATTTCAAAAACGTACCTTCAAGATCGAATCGGACAAGATCGACGCCTGAACCTTGCCTGACGCTTTCGCATGTTTGATCTGAACTTTCTGCTGGCCGGCGACTACCGCGACTGGTTGCTCTCCGGCCTGCTGCTATCCCTGCAACTGATGGGCATCACCTTGCTCTTGTCTCTGCCGCTGGCGTGCGGCGTGGCCATGCTGCGCATGGCGCCGTCGCGCCTGCTCAATGCCCTGGGTGCCGCGTATGTCGAGCTGATCCGCAACGTGCCCTTGCTGGCCCACTTCCTGTTCTGGTATTTCGGCGCGCCCGAATTGCTGCCCGACACGTGGAAGGAGCGCTTGTATGCCGGCAATATCGAAGCGGCCAGCGCCATTACGGCCCTGACCTTGTACACGGCCGCCTACATGGCGGAAGACATCCGCAGCGGCATCCGCGCCATTCCCGCCCAGCAATTCGAAGCGGGCCGGGCGCTGGGCTTCAGCTTTCTCGCCACCATGCGCCTGTGCGTCGTGCCGCAGGCGCTGCGGCTGGCCGCGCCACCGCTGCTGTCGCAAACCCTGACCTTGTGGCAAAACACCAGCATCGCCACCGTCATCGGCGTGGCCGAACTGATGTACCAGACGCAACGCGTGGAAGCGGCCTCGTTTCGCAGCGTGGAGGCGTTCGTCTTCGCCAGCGCGGCCTATCTGGCCGTTTCGCTGCTGATCGCGGGCCTGGCGGCTTTGCTGCAAAGGAAGGTGTCCTGATGCTGGAACTCATCCACGATTATTGGCTGTATTTTCTTGTGGGACGCTATCCCGAAGGGCCGCTGGGCGGCCTGGCGCTGACGGTCGTGCTGGCCAGCCTGGCGCTGGTGCTCAGCTTGCCGTTCGGCTTGCTGCTGGGGCTGGCGCGCCTGAGTCCCTGGCGGCTGCTGCGCTGGCCCGTCGCCGCGCTGATCCACGTGGTGCGGGGCATCCCCTTGCTGCTCGTCATCTTCTGGGCGTACTTTTTCCTGCCCAGCATCACCGGGCATGAAAGCGGGCAATTCGGCACCATGCTGGCAGCCCTCGTCATCTTCGATGGCATTTATCTGGCCGAGATCGTGCGCGCCGGGGTGCAAGCCGTGCCCACGGGCCAGGTGGAGGCGGCCCGTTCGCTGGGCTTGAATTACCTGGACAGCATGCGCACGGTGGTGCTGCCGCAGGCGCTGCGCCACATGCTGCCGTCCCTGGTGAACCAGTTCGTCTCGACCATCAAGGAAACCTCGCTGGGCACCATCATCGGCCTGGCCGAAGTGTCGTTCATCGCCTCGCAAGTCAATGGCCTGGTGCTGACGAAACCTGTGCAAGTGTATTTTTTGCTGGGCATGACGTACTTTGTTTTATGTTTCAGCCTGTCGCGCGCCGCCTTCTGGCTTGAGCGGCGCCAGGCGCGTGTTTTGAAAGCGGCAGCATGATTACCTTTGACAACGTCAACAAATACTATGGCGACTATCACGCCTTGAGCGATATCAATGAACACGTGGCCAAGGGCGAGGTGCTGGTCGTGTGCGGGCCATCCGGTTCCGGCAAGTCGACCCTGATCCGCACCATCAACCGCCTGGAGGCGATCGCTTCGGGCCGCATCACGGTGGCCGGCCAGGACATTTACGCGCCGGGGCTGGACGTGAACGCCTTGCGCTCGCACATCGGTTTTGTGTTTCAGCAATTCAATCTGTTTCCCCACTTGTCCGTGCTGGACAATTGCGCGCTGGCGCCGCAGCGCTTGCGCGGCCTGACCCGGCGCGAGGCGGAAGAGCGGGCGCTGGCCCTGCTGGAACGGGTGGGCCTGGCGCACAAGGCGCGCGCGATGCCGGCGGCTTTGTCGGGCGGCCAGCAGCAGCGCGTGGCGATTGCCCGCGCGCTGGCCATGCAGCCGCCGCTGATGCTGTTCGATGAACCGACCAGCGCGCTGGACCCGGAAATGGTGGGCGAAGTGCTGCAAGTGATGCGCGACCTGGCGCAGGGCGGCATGACCATGGTGTGCGTGACGCATGAGATGGGTTTCGCGCGCGAGGTGGCGGACCGCGTCTGGTTCATGGACCACGGGCACGTGCTGGAACGGGCCACGCCCGAGGATTTCTTTGCGCGGCCGCAACATGCGCGTGCACAACAATTCCTGTCCGATATACGCAGCCCGTTCGGCGCGACCGCATGATTGACCTGGTGTGTGCGCAAGCGAACGGTATTTCGCTGGCGGCAAGCGCACGCTAGCCAGGCAAGCGGCGCACGGTGCGCCAGCAGCCGACCAGGAGGGCCGTATCATGTCACGCATCATCGCAGGTCATTTTCAGTTGCAGGAACAGATAGACGCAGCGCGCGCCGCCCTGAACCAGGCGGGTTTTGCCGATAGCCGCATCAGCGCCTTCTTTGTCAACCAGCCGGGGCAGCACGACTTGCACGCGCTCGGCGGCGACCGCGACATGTCGCCCGGCGCGAAAGAGACGCCGGAAGGCGTGGTCGAGGGCGTGGCCGTCGGGGCCGCCGTCGGTGCGGGCATCGGCGCGGCCACCACCCTGGCGACGGGGCCGCTCGGTCCCGTCGTCGGCGCGCTGGTGGGCGCACACGTGGGCTCGCTCTACAGTTTCAATAAAATGAAGGAGGCGGGCGAGGCCGAAGCAAATGGGGACCGGGATGGCGAAAACCGCCGCCAGCCACGCCATCCTGGCATGCTGATCGCCGTGGCGCTGGGCGGCCTCGACGAGCGCGAACGGGCGCTCGAAGCGCTGCACCGGCTGGGCGCCGAGCATATCGAGGAAGCGGAAGGCACGATCGCCAATGGCGACTGGCATGATTTCGACCCGCTCAGCATTCCCGTGCTGGTGGCGTGAATTCATAAATTCCGAGCTGCATGAAATTTAGGTATGATACTTGTCAGTATTAGTAATTATTGGTAAACAATGCCGACAGGGATAGTTTCCGCGCGCCCAAAGTGACACCGGACCAAGGTGACTGCCTGTAGTACTTGCCTCGCATGCTAACGAGTATGGATAGGAGGTCGCGTCATGACACAGGCATGGTTCATTCTGACACGGGCAGACGGGCGCGACATCTGCGCGCCCTCGCCGGCACAGCTGGCCGATGCGCTGGCCGAGGTTTACCGCGGCGCCACGCCGGACGGCAGCCCGGCCGCCGTTTTGTTGCGCTTTGGATACGACGACGGCTTGATGTATCAGGTCGAGGTCGCTAGCGGAGGCGAAGTCACTTTCGAGGAATGGTCGGACCGCGATTGCGAAATCGCCCTGGCCAGTCCGCGCCACATGTCGGCTCTGCCGCAGGGCGACGCGCTGCAGCTGTGGCAGTGGCTGGCGCAGCGCCAGGTGGCGAAGATCCGCAGCCAGCCCTGGCAGGGCGGCTAGTCCGCCTTTTTCAACAGGCCCTAGTGCGCCATCAGCACGGGGATCGTCATGCTCTGCAAAATCGTGCGCGTGACGCCGCCGAGGATGGTTTCGCGCAGGCGCGAATGGCCATACGCTCCCATCACCAGCAAGTCGGCCGACAGGTCGGCGGCCTGCGACAGCAGCGCTTCGCCGATGTCGCCGCGCCGCACGCCACCGCCATCGAGCAGATGCAGCCGCGCTTCCACGCCGTGGCGCGCCAGGTAGTGCGTCAGTTCGGCGCCCGGTTGTTCGCCGTGTTCGGCCGCATGCACCTGGGCGTCGAAGATGGCCACGTGGACTTGCCCGGCACGCTGCAGCAGGGGCAGGGCGGCGCTCACGGCGCGGCTCGCTTCCTTGCTGGCGTTCCAGGAAATGAGCACATTGCGCGCCGCTGCCGGCGGCGCCAGCAGGGGCAGCGGCGGCGCATACGGCACGATCAGCACGGGACGGCCCGAATGCAGCAGCACATAGGCGGGGAAGTCGCGCATCACGGATGGCGATTTATCCTTGGCATTGTATTGGCTGATGACGACCAGGTCCGCATAGCGGGCCAGCAGGCTGATGCCGCCCGCCGCCTCGTCGTCGAGCACGCGCTGTTCGAACGAGGCGACGCCGGCCGCGCGCACCTGTTGCTCGAAACCGTCGAGGGCGCGCGTCGCCCGTTCGCGCAGGAAATTCAAATGCAAGCTCAGGTTCGGGTCGGCATCGAGGTCGGGCTGGTTCTGGTACAGCAGCCGCGACACGCCCGTCAGCGCCACGCCCGTCAGGTGGCCGCCGCACGCCTGGGCGATGCTGGCGGCCGCGTCGATGCGGGCGGCGCGCCCGGCGCTGTCGTCGATGTGGAGCAATACGGTTTTATATGTCATGGCCTGTCCTCTCGCTGTGCGGTAGCGGCCATTCTGGCACAGTCCGGGGTGCCGGCCGCGCACGACTGCATCAGGCTGACCACTTGATCTGGCGCAACGCTGGCGATAAAAACTGCCCCTACACTTGATCCCACGCAGAACAACCATAACAAGCGGGGAGAGACAGCAATGAAGGAACAAAAGGTAGCACTGGTCACGGGCGGCATGGGCGGCCTGGGCACGGCCTTGTGCCGCCGCCTGCATGCGGCGGGCTTTGCCGTTGTGGCGGCACATACGCCAGGCAATGCGCGCGTGGCAAGCTGGCTCGACGAGCAGCAGGCGCAGCAGTATTATTTCCATCCGCTGGCCATCGACGTGACGGATTTCGCTGCCTGCAGCGAGGCCGTCGGCAAGGTGCTGGCGCAGTTCGGCCGCATCGACGTGCTGGTCAACAACGCCGGCATCACGCGCGACCAGAGCATGCGCAAGATGGAATTGCCGCACTGGGCCGAGGTCATGCGCACCAATCTCGACAGCCTGTTCAACATGAGCAAGCAGGTGCTCGAACCCATGCTGGAAAAAAAATGGGGCCGCATCATCAATATCTCGTCCGTGAATGGCCAGAAGGGCGCGTTTGGCCAGTGCAACTATGCGGCCGCCAAGGCGGGCGTGCATGGCTTCAGCAAGGCGCTGGCGCTGGAAGTGGCGCGCCACGGCATCACCGTCAACACGGTCTCGCCCGGCTACCTGCGCACGCAGATGGTGACGGCCGTGCCGGCCGATATTTTGGAAACGAAGATCCTGCCGCAGATTCCCCTGGGCCGCCTGGGCGAGCCGGACGAGGTGGCGGCCCTGGTGGCTTACCTGGCGTCCGACGAGGCGGCGTTCGTCACGGGCGCGAACATCGCCATCAATGGCGGACAGCACATGAGTTAAGCAAGCTCAGTCAAGCAAGCAAGACTGCAGCTTGCATCAGGGCAATGGCAGTAGAGGAGACCCGTCCACCCAGCCGGCACGCACGATGCTGGCGCAGGACGGAAGGCAATGGTAGTCACGCTGGAAAACAGGGGGCAGGGCAGCGATGCCTTGCCCTTTGTCGTTGCGCCGCCGTCATGCTACGCCGCGCCGGGCTTTTTCCAGCCGTGTCTGGCAATCGATGCACAGGCGCGCTTCCGGGCGCGCATTCAGGCGCGACAGGCCGATGGCTTCGCCGCAGTTGTCGCACAGGCCATAACTGCCATCGGCAAACCTGGCCAGCGCATGCCGGATGATGGCCAGCTGCGCCAGGTTGTGCTCGGCCGCTTCGCTGACGAGGGCGTTCAAGGTGCGCACGCTGGCGTTGTCGGCCGGCGAAGCTTCGATTTCATTGAGCAGCGAGGCGCGCGCATCGGCTTCGGCCGTCTCGTTCTCGATCTGTTCCAGCAACGCCAGCTTGCGTTGCTCCAGCACGCCGCGCAGGCGTTGCAGCTGGTCTTGCGGCAATCCATTCATGGCTATCACCCGGTAGAGGTTACTCCCATCATGGTAGTCCAAGATCGGCAGCTTTGCTTGCGCTACTGCCTGCGCCGCGTTTGACGCGGCGCAGGCAGGCACGGGCCGTTCTATGCTGGCTCCTTCAGGCAGTTGACCATCCAGGCGACGCCGAACTGGTCTTTCAGCATGCCGAAGCGCTTGGCCCAGAACGTTTCCTCCAGCGGCATCTGGATGTTGCCATCACGCGCCAGCGCGTCGAAGGCCCGTTCCGCCTCTTCCGGCGTGTCGAGGGTCAGGCAGATCGAGCTGCCGTGCATGCCCTTGGCGCCATCTTCGGTGCAGCCGCCGTCCGAGCCCATCAGCATGGTGGGGCCCAGCTGCACGGAGCCGTGCATGATCTTGTCGTACCAGTCTTCCTTGACTTGCTCCTGGCCCGGCGAGCCGCGAAACGGCATCAGGCACAGGTCTGTGCCATGCAGGTGCTGGCGGTAGTATTCCAGCGCTTGTGCGCAATTTCCATTGAATTGCAAATACGGTTCGATACGCATATTGGCCTCCTCTGGTGGCCCCGCGGGCACGATTGCCAGGCGGGGACGTCCCAGTATAGGCGCTCGCCGGCCAAATTCAATCAGTCCGGCGCCATCTCTTGCAGCCGCTCACGCACCTTGCCCAGGGTGCCGAGGATGCGCTCGGGATTGCGGGCAAGCACGGCGCTGCCCAGGTGCAACAAGCTCGTCGCCAGGCTGATCCAGTGCCGCACGTCGTCGTTGCGGGCGATGCGCAGGCGCACCGTGTCGAGCAGGCCGCTGAGCTGGCGCTGCGCCGTTTCCAGGCCGGCCACCGTATGCCCGGCGGCATCGGCATACAGCTGGTTGGCTTGCTGGCGCAAGGCCACTTCCAGGGCGAAGACGGCTTGCGCCTGACTGTGGCTGATGCCGTTTTCTCCCTGGCTGGCGCGCTTGCGGATGGCGCGCATGACGGCGCCATGCAGGGTGACGGCCGCCTGCGACAGGCTGTCGGCCAGTTGCTCGACGCGCATGGCGCTGCTCAGGGCCGCTTCGCGGCGTTCGTCGCCGCTGTTCCTGTCTACCGATCCGTCCATCTTGCCTCCGTGGTGGTGAGGGTGGCAGCGAGCTGGGCGTGTTCACGCCCCAGTGCCGCCAGTTGCCGGCGCGCCAGAGTGTGGCGCAAGCCGTACAGCCGGTACTCCTCGGTTTTGCTTTGCTGCATGTTTTTCGCCAGCACGGCCAGCAGGCGCTGCTGCGGCGCGTCCGCATACGCGATTTCCACGTCGAGCAAGCCGAGCACCATGTCGCGCTCGTTGTCGCCGCTCTTGTCGTACAGCGCCAGCAAGCCGTCGAGCGCGGCCAGCAGGGCTTGCAGCGGCGCATCGCCCTCGTGCAGCACCTGCGCCAGGTGCGCCTGCTGGCTGGCCGCGCCGCCCAGGCGCGAGAGTTGCTGCAGCAGCAAGGTGTAGGCGCTGACATGGCGGTCATCGATGCCGCTGCCCGGCCAGGCGCGGATGGCGGCGCCGGCACTGGCCAGTTCGGGCTGCACGTCATACGCGTCGTCCTGCGCCAGCCGGCCCAGCGCCTGCAGGTACAGGCGCACGGCTTGCGCCAGGCGCGCGACATCCGCTTGTGCGGCACGGCGCTGGGCATCGAGCAGGCGTTCGCGCGCGTCTTCGGCCGGCGACAGATAGGGACGGGCGCGCTGGTAAGTGTCGACGTGGCGCTGCGACAGTTCGCTGAAGGCGTTCAGGGCATCGGTGCCGGCGGCCAGGGCGCGCACCTGCGCCAGCTCGGGGCGCGCGGTGGCGCAGCCGCACAGCACGGCAGCCAGGCAGAGGTGCAAAAAGAGGGTCAGGCCAAGGGTGCGGCCATGGCGGGCGGGCAGGGCGGACACGTCACCTCTCGACAGGAAATACTGTATGGAAAGGTATTGTCGTGCCGGCCTGCGCCGCCCGCCTTGTGCGGGCGCAAGCGCGCTGCGATCAGGCGCCGATTGTGCCCGCTCTGCCCGTCAATTGCCCGCGCCAGCCCAGCCCGGCGACAGTGTCGCTGGCGGGACGGTATTCGCAGCCGACCCAGCCTGCGTAGCCGATCTGGTCGAGCAGCTTGAACAGATGGCGGTAGTTGATTTCGCCCGTGCCCGGTTCGTGGCGGCCCGGCGTGTCGGCGATCTGGATGTGGCGGATCAGGGGCAGCAGGGCGCGGATGGTGTTGCTCAGTTCGCCCTCCATCCGCTGCATGTGATAGATGTCGTATTGCAGGAAGATGTTGCTGCGCTGGCAGTCGGCGATGATGTCGGCCGCTTGCTGGCTATGGTTCAGAAAGTAAGCGGGCATGTCGTAGTGGTTGATCGGCTCGATCAGCACGTGGATGCCGTGCGGCCGGCAGGCGTCGGCTGCATATTGCAGGTTGCCGATCAGGCTTTGCCGCGCCCGCTCCAGGCTCATGCCGGGCGGCACGATGCCGGACATGCAGTGCAGCTGTTTTGCGCCCAGCGCCAGCGCGTAGTTGAGCGCCAGTTGCACGTTGCTGCGGAATTCTTCGCCCCGGCGCGGATCGCAGGCGATGCCCCGGTCGCCGTGGTCCCAGTCGCCGGGCGGAAAGTTGAAGACGGCCAGCTGCAGATGGTGGCGTTCCAGGCACATGGCGATCTGTTGCGCCTCGACGGCATAGGGAAACAGGAATTCGACGGCATCGAAGCCCGCTACCCTGGCGGCGGCAAAGCGGTCCAGGAAGGGCAGTTCGGTAAACATCATGCTGAGGTTGGCAGCAAAGTTCGGCATGGCAGCACGCAGGTGAGGATGATGGACACTATCGTAGCCCAAAACGGCAATCGGTGGCGTGCATAAAAAAACCGTTCCAGAAACAAGTCCTGGAACGGTTTTTATCGTCTTTTTGATAAAGACAAACGCCGCCTGAAAGCGTAGCGAGCGGGAGTGATATTGCGTCGAGTAGCGCAGCCGTACAGGAGTACGGCGAGCAACGCAAACGCAATAGCGCCCCGCGCAGTAGCTTTAAGGCCGCGTTTTAGCGGCCGCGGCCGCCGGAGCGGTGATTGGCTGCCGAACGCGGCGCATTGCCGCTGCGGTTGCCGCCGCCACCGCCGCCCGCCGGGCCGGCGCTGCGTGGCTTGGCGCCGCTGCCGCCGGTTTTCACGCGCACCACGGCGCCGGCTGGCGCGCGGCTGTTGTTGCGGTGACCGCCGGTGCCGCTGCGCAATTGCACAGGCTGGGCGCGGGCGTTCAGGTCGGGCTCGAAGCCTTCGATGACTTCACGCGGCAGGGTTTGCTTGATCAGCTTTTCGATGTCTTTCAACATTTCGTGCTCATCCACGCAGACCAGCGACACGGCTTCGCCCTTGGCGCCGGCACGGCCCGTACGGCCGATACGGTGCACATAGTCTTCCGGAATGTTCGGCAAGTCGTAGTTGACGACGTGCGGCAACTGGTCGATGTCGATGCCGCGCGCGGCGATGTCGGTGGCGACCAGCACTTGCAAGGTGCCATCCTTGAACTCGGACAGCGCGCGCGTGCGCGCCGACTGGCTCTTGTTGCCGTGGATGGCCAGGGCGCCGATGCCGTCCGCGCCCAGTTGCTCGACCAGTTTATTGGCGCCATGCTTGGTGCGCGTGAAGACCAGTACTTGCGTCCAGTTGTTCGACTTGATCAGGTGGGACAGCATCGGGTGCTTCTTGTCGCGGTCGACCGGATGGATCTTTTGCTTGATCACTTCCACGGTCGAATTGCGGCGCGCCACTTCGATCATGGCTGGCTTGTTCAGCAAGCCGTCGGCCAGGGCCTTGATCTCTTCCGAGAACGTGGCCGAGAACAGCAGGTTCTGGCGTTTCGGCGGCAGCACGGCCAGCACTTTCTTGATGTCGCGGATGAAACCCATGTCGAGCATGCGGTCGGCTTCGTCGAGAATCAGGATTTCCACTTTCGACAGGTCAACCGTGCCCTGGCCCATGTGGTCCAGCAAGCGGCCCGGCGTGGCGACGAGCACGTCGACGCCGTGTTTGAGCTGCTTGATTTGCGGGTTGATGCCGACGCCGCCGAAGATCACGGTGGAGTTCAGCTTGGTGTATTTGCCGTAGGTGCGCACGCTTTCCTCGACCTGCGCGGCGAGTTCGCGCGTCGGTGCCAGGATCAGGGCGCGGATCGGGCGCGTGGACGTGTTGCTGGTGATGGCCGCGCCATTCGCGTCAGTCGACAGGCGGTGCAGCAAGGGCAGGGTGAAGCCGGCCGTCTTGCCGGTACCGGTTTGTGCGCCGGCCAGCAAGTCGCCGCCAGCCAGCACGGCGGGAATCGCCTGCGTCTGGATGGGGGTCGGCACGGTGTAGCCGTGTTCGGTAACGGCACGTACGATAGCGTCGGACAATCCGAGGGAGGAAAAGGACATGGTAACTTTATTGTGAGATCGGCCTGTCGCCATCGGGGGGCGCCAGTCGCAGGCAATCAGATTAGGGGTCGAAAGACAGCGGCAAGGGGACTGGTCATATGTGCCGCACACGCGAAGTATAACAGCATGGCAAAAACGCGCCTGTTTTGTTTCAACTTTGCAATGCCGCAAGTAAAGAAAAGTCAGGCCAAGGCGCGCTGCCGTCCTGGAAAGCCTCAGCTATACGATAGGGAAACGGGGCAGTGGCGATGTGATCACGGGCAAGGCGGCCTTTCGCCGCCACCTGGACATGGCGTGCCCGAGCGCAAGACGCGCGGGAGGCGTTTTAGCGCATGCGACATTTGTCGCACATGGCGCTTGCGTGTGTGTGACTCTTGTCGCATAATTGCGTCAATAGTCACTAAAAGGATGCACCATGAGCACGCCCTCCGTCACCGAACTGTCGTTATTGAAAGCCTTGTGGAAAGACCACCCGCTATCCGCGCGTGAATTGCACGAAAGGGTGGAAGACGAGCTGGGATGGTCGTTTTCATCCACGCGCAAGACGCTTGAACGCATGCTGGACAAGGGCATGCTGCTGCAGCGCAGCGTGCATGGCGTACTCGTGTATGAGGCGAACGTGGACAAGGTGGCTACCCTGGCCGCGTTCGCCCACGACTTTGGCCGGCGCGTGATGGAAATCGACAGTCCCTTGCCGGTCAGTATGTTTACGGGCAGCAAACTGGTGGACCAGCAGGAACTGGCGGCGCTGGAGCAATTGCTGCAGGACTGGCCGCTCGAGGGAAAGGACTAAGCGATGCTGCTGTTTTCTCTCACGCTGTTGCAGGCCAGCGTCGCCTGTCTCGTGACCGGTCCGCTGCTGTGGGTATTGCTGAGCCTGGCGCAACGGCGCTGGCCCGCGCTGGCGGCGCAGCGCAGCGTGTGGCTGGTCGCGCAACTGGTGCTGGCCGCCGTGTTCGTGCTGCCGCTGCTGCCTGACACGCGGCAACTGAGCGTGGTGCCCGAACTGAGCGTGCCCGTTTCGCTGGCCGGCGCCGCGCCCGACGTGCAGCTGGCTATGGCTGGGCCAGCTGTCGGGCTGCCACCCACTGCTTCCTGGCTGGCCCTGGTGCCATCCGCCTGGGGCCTGATCTACCTGCTGGGCGTCGCTTGGACCGCCTGGCGCTGGCAGCGTGGCCACGCCATGTTGCGCAGCTTGCTGCAACTGGCGCAGCGCCGCCGCCTGCACGGCATGGACGTGCTGGAAGTGGCGGCGCCGATCTCGCCGATGCTGGTGGGCGTGTGGCGGCCGCGTCTGCTGTTGCCGGCGCACCTGGCGCAATTTACGCCGGAACAGCAGCAGCTGGTGATCGCCCATGAGCTGACCCATGCACGCCGGCGCGACCCCGTGCTCCTGCTGCTGGCCAACATGCTGCAGGCGCTGCTGTGGTTCAATCCGGCCGCGCGCTGGCTGGCCGGCCAGCTGGCTTGGGCGCAAGAGCTCGGTTGCGACCGCCAGGTACTGGCTGGCCGGCCCCCGCGCCAGCGCCAGCAATATGCGGCGGCCCTGGTCAGGCAACTGGGCCTGCAGGCCCAGCCGCTGCCGGGGCTGGCCTTTGGCGGCGGCGGCATGGCCGAGCGCCTGCTGCGCATGCGTGACGGGCAGGCGCGCCCATCCACGGCCCTGCGGGTGTTGACGGCGCTGCTGCTGTGCGCGATCGGCGCGGCCAGCCTGGCGCTGCAGCCGGCACTGGCGTGGGCCGTGGCAGCCGCGCCGGCAAGCATGCTCGCTGCGCCAGCTCTCTTGCGCAATCCCCTGGACAGCATGCGCGTGACCGGCTTCTTTGGCGTCGTGCGCGAGTTGACGCCGCAAGGCCATCGCGGCATCGATCTGGGCGCCAGGCGCGGCACGCCCGTGCATGCAGCGGCCGACGGCATCGCCAGCGTCAGCGAAGATGCGCGCCTTGGCAAGGCCGTGCGCATCGACCATGGCGCTGGCGTCGCGTCGCTGTATGCCCATCTCGACCGGGTCACGCTGACGACCGGCATGGCCGTCACGGCAGGGCAGGGCATCGGCACCGTGGGCGCCACCGGTCTGGCGACGGGGCCGCATTTGCATTTCGAGGTCACCCGCGACGGGCGCTTGCAGGATCCGCAACAGTGGCTGGCCGGCCTCGATGCCAACGCCACCGCGCGCGCCCTGCGCATGCGCAAGGAACAATTCGGCCATTAGCGTGAGCTGGCCACGGGTCGGCTGAGCGCGGGAACGCGCCAGCCGACACCACCACAGACCTTTCAGGATTTCCCATGCGATTGAGTATTGTATTGTGCAGCCTTGCGCTGCCCTTGACGGCGCACGTGCGTGCCGAGGTCGTTCTGCCTTCCGTGACGGTCAATGCGGGCAAGGTGGAGCAGCGCCGCAGCGACACCGTGGCCGCCATCGTCGTCGGCCACGAGGAATTGATACGCCAGGGCGACCGTGCCCTGTCCGACGCCCTGAAGCGCCTGCCCGGCATTACCCTCGGCGGCACGGCTGGCGGGCAAATCCAGCTGCGCGGACTGGGCCAGGGTTACACCTTGATCATGCTCGACGGCGTGCCCGTGGCGCCCGGTTTTTCGCTCGACTCGCTGGACCCGGAACTGGTCGAGCGCGTGGAAATCATGCGTGCCGCCACGGCGCAATTTTCCGCCCAGGCGATCGCCGGTTCCATCAATATCGTGCTGAAAAAATCGGGCAAGCGGCGCGAACGCACCTTCAAGCTGGGGGCGTCCGGCAGCCACGGCATGCCCGCCGGCAGCACCACCGTGCAGTGGGCGGACAAGGACGGCCGCCTGTCGTATGCGCTGGCCGGCACGCTCGCGCACACGGGACGCCGGGGCTTGCTCGACGAGTGGAACCGCGCATTTGATGGCGAAGGCAGGCCCACGGTGGTGCGCCATATGCCGCTGACCGAGCGCGTGACCAGCGATACGTTCGAGCTGGCGCCCCGTTTGCAATGGGCGCTGGCGGGCGAAGACAGCCTGGCCTGGCAAAGCCTGGTCAGCTTGCGCCGCCTGGCCAGCCGCCGCCAGGTCGTGGAAACGGCTTACCTGGGCGGCCATACCGACTATCCGGACAACGACGCCGCGTTCAGCCAGGACAGCAGCACCGTGCGCAGCGATCTGCACTGGCTGCGCAAGTTCGGACCAGGGGATAGCCTCGACATGAAACTGGGCCTCGATGCCAATCACCGTGGCAGCGACTATCTGTTCCAGGGCGTCAGCGCCGCGCCCGGGCCGGCGAATGTGCGCCGGGTCGATGCGGGCCTCGATGATGTGGGCGTGCAGACCAGCGGCACCTATCGCCGGGCTCTGGGCCAGGGACATGCGCTGGCGGCGGGCTGGGATGCGGGCAGCCGGCGGCGCACGGAGTTCCGCCGCGAACGCCAGCTGTCGCCGGGCGGGCCACCCGTGCTGCCGGACGAAGACTATGCGGCCACGGCGCGGCGCCTGGCCCTGTTCGCGCAGGATGAATGGGATATCTCCGCGCGCTGGTCGCTGTATCTGGGGCTGCGCTGGGAAACCTTGCGCACGGCCAGCGCCAATGGTGCCGCGCAGCGCCGCGTCGACGTGCGCGCGCAGGTATGGAGCCCCGTGCTGCAAAGCCTGTGGAAGCTGGCCGGCAAGGATCAGGTGCGCCTGGCCGTCACCCGCACCTACAAGGCGCCGCAGATTTTCCAGCTGATCCCGCGCCCCTACCTCAACGACAACGGCAATAGTCCCGTGAATCCCGACAACCAGGGCAACCCGGCGCTGCGCCCGGAACTGGCGTGGGGCCTGGATGCGGCCTATGAATACTACCTTGGGCAAGGCGCCATGCTGGGCGCCAGCGCCTCGCTGCGGCGCATCGACGACGTAATGCTGGACCGGCTGTATCAGGACCAGGGGCGCTGGGTGGCCACGCCCGTCAATCAGGGCAGGGCGCAGGTGCGCGGCGTCGAACTGGAAGCGAAGCTGCCGCTGTCGGCGCTGTGGGCAGGCGCCCCCGCGCTGGACCTGCGGGCGAACGTGGCGCGCAACTGGTCGACGCTAGACGCCGTCGCCGGCCCGGACAACCGCCTCGACGGCCAGCTGCCTTGGAGCGCCAACCTGGGCGCCGATTACCGGCTGGCCGGCAAGCCCTTGACCCTGGGCGGCAATCTGCATTACCAGGGCGGTGGACGGACGCGCGAGTCAAGCCAGCTGCTGGCCTGGCAGGGCGCCCGGCGCGAACTGGATCTGTACGCGTTATGGACCTTCAGCGACCAGTTGCGCCTGCGCGTGTCGGGCGCCAATCTGCTGCGCCAGCCTGAGCGCACGCGCAGCCTGTATGCGGATGGCGGCGGCAGCCTGCTGCGCACGGTCGATACGGGCAGCTACCGCACCCTGCGCGTCATGCTCGAAGGCTCCCTGTAGCCTGTATTCAGTCGTCGATCTCGTCGACGGCATAGCGCACGCCCTGCGCATCGAGCCAGGCGCGCACGGTCTCCAGGCCGTGCCACGGGTCCGGGCGCAGGTGCTGGCATATATACAGGCCGGCGTCCGTCAGCCTCGCTTCGGTGTCGGGCATGGCGCCGCCGGGCGGGCGCGGCGCCGGCGCCGCCAACTCTGGCAGCTGCGCAAGGTGCTGGCGCTGCTCCTGCGTCAGGCTGGCCGCAATCCTGAATTCAAATCCCATGTTTTCTCCTCGATGTGCAGCTTGTAGCCGCGGTCATTTTTCATTGTCGAAAAAATTGCACATAGCTTGGCATTCTTTCCGTTTTTGTTTTCAAACCATCTCGTCCATACTGCATAGCACTGGCCCGGCACACACGGCGTGACGCAAGGGCAGGAGCAGAAGCACCGTATAACGACCTCTCTTTTTTATATTCAATTATTTTCACTAAGGAAAACATCATGCCTATCGCCACCGCCCAAGCCGCCCAAAAACTGCTGACCCCGAACGATCATACCCTGATCATGATCGACCACCAGTCGCAAATGGCCTTCGCCACCCGTTCCATCGACCTGGCCCTGCTGCGTAACAACGCGGCCCTGGTGGCCAAGGCGGCGGCGCAATTCAAGGTGCCGACGATTCTGACGACGGTGGCGGCCAAATCGTTCTCCGGCCCGATCTTCGACGAGATCCAGTCCGTCTTCCCGGATCAGGCGCCGATCGACCGCACCAGCATGAACACCTGGGAAGATGCGCGCATCGCCGACAAGGTGAATGGCTACGGCAAGGGCAAGATCGTGCTGGCCGGCCTGTGGACGTCGGTATGCATCGTGGGACCGGCGCTGTCGGCGCTGGAGCAGGGCTTTGACGTGTACGTGATCGCCGACGCCAGCGGCGACGTCTCCGACGAAGCCCATGCGATGGCCATGCAGCGCATGATACAGGCGGGCGCACAGCCGATGACGTCCGTGCAATACTTGCTGGAACTGCAGCGCGACTGGGCCCGCGGCGAGACCTACAACGAGACGGTAGCGACGGCCGTGGCGCACGGCGGCGGCTATGGCCTGGGTCTGATCTACGCCAAATCCATGTTCAACGCCAGCGAAGGCCATTGATTTTTCACTGATTTTGGCTCCGCCGCCCGCCGGCGGGGCCGTGTTTTCATTTGATCCGGGAGTTCTCATGCACGCAAACACCATCTTGCTCAACGGCCGTTTCCACACGGTCGACCGGACGCAGCCGCTGGCGTCCGCCGTCGCCATCGCCGATGGCAAATTTCTCGCCGTGGGCGACGTGGAGGACGTGATGCGCCATCGCGGCCCGGCCACGCAGCTGATCGACCTGGCTGGCCGCACGGTGATTCCCGGCCTGAACGACTCGCATCTGCACCTGATCCGGGGCGGCTTGAACTACAACCTGGAATTGCGCTGGGAAGGCGTGCCTTCGCTGGCCGATGCCTTGCGCATGCTCAAGGAACAAGCCTTGCGCACGCCGAACCCGCAGTGGGTGCGCGTCGTGGGCGGTTGGACCGAGTTCCAGTTCGCGGAAAAGCGCATGCCCACCCTCGATGAAATCAACGCGGCCGCGCCCGACACGCCCGTCTTCATCCTGCACCTGTACGACCGCGCCCTGCTGAACCGGGCCGCCCTGCGCGCCGTCGGCTACGATAAAAATACGCCGAATCCGCCGGGCGGCGAAATCGTGCGCGACGCGGCCGGCAATCCGACCGGCCTGCTGATCGCCCGCCCGAACGCCATGATTTTATATGCGACCCTGGCGCAAGGCCCCAAGCTGCCGCTCGACTTGCAAGTCAATTCCACGCGCCAGTTCATGCGCGAACTCAATCGTCTGGGCATCACCAGCGCCATCGACGCGGGCGGCGGCTTCCAGAACTATCCCGAGGATTACGCCGTCGTCGACGAGCTGGCGCAAAAGGAGCAGCTGACCATCCGCATCGCCTACAACCTGTTCACGCAAAACAAGGGCGCGGAACTGCGGGACTTCCAGAAGTGGACGGGCATGATCAAACCGGGCGACGGCACGGACTTTTACCGCCACAACGGCGCCGGCGAAATGCTGGTGTTTTCCGCCGCCGACTTCGAGGATTTCCTCGAGCCGCGTCCCGAGCTGGCGGCCGGCATGGAGGATGAACTGGAAAAGGTCGTGCGCCACCTGGTCGAGCAGCGCTGGCCGTTCCGCCTGCACGCCACCTATGACGAATCGATCAGCCGCATGCTCGACGTGTTCGAAAAGGTCAACCGCGACACACCGTTCGGCGGCTTGCACTGGCTGTTCGACCACGCGGAAACCATCAGCCCGAAAAACATCGACCGGGTCAGGGCGCTCGGTGGCGGCATCGCCATCCAGCACCGCATGGCCTTCCAGGGCGAATATTTTGTCGAGCGTTATGGCGCGGATGCCGCCAAGGCCACACCCCCCGTGCAGCGCATGCTGGACGCGGGCGTACCCGTGGGCGGCGGCACGGATGCGACCAGGGTCGCCAGCTACAACCCGTGGACGGCGCTGTACTGGCTGGTGTCGGGGCGCACCGTGGGCGGCCTGGCCCTGACGGAGGCGGCGGGCAGATTGTCGCGCGACACGGCGCTGGAACTGTGGACGGCGGGCAGCGCCTGGTTTTCCAGCGAACAAGGCAAGAAGGGGCGTATCCGCGAGGGCATGCTGGCCGACCTTGCCGTGCTGTCGGCCGATTATTTCGCCGTGCCGGAAGAGGCGATCAAGTCCATCGAATCCGTGCTGACCATGGTCGGCGGCAAGATCGTCTACGGCCAGGCGGAATTCACCACGCTGGCGCCGCCCCCGATTCCCGTGCTGCCCGAGTGGTCGCCCGTGCGCACGGTGCCGGGCCACTACCGTCCTGCGGCCAGGCCGGCGCAAGCCTTGCTACCGCACCAGTGCGCGGGCGCCTGCGGCGTGCACGCGCACGCCCACGACCGGGCGCGCAAGTCGGCCGTGCCGGTCAGCGATTTTTCCGGCTTCTGGGGCACCTTGGGCTGCAGCTGCTTCGCCTTCTAGGCGGCCGGGCCTTATTTGGAAATGCGCAGGATGGCCGAGGCGAGGCGCGTAAAGCAGGGGCTCAGGTCGCTCTCCGTGGCGGCATAGCAGTACAGGCCCACGGGTTCGGCCGGCTTGCGGCAGCGCAATGGCGCATCGGCCGTATTGGCCATGCAGCGCAGCAAGTCTTCGCCCACCTCGTTGTCCGGGCCTTCCTTGGCCTTCAGTCCCGCGCCCATGCCCAGGGTAAATATGTAGGTGTTTTCCAGGCGCGACTTGCTTGCCATCGCTTCGGGCAAGTTGCGCGCTGCACGGTGCACATTGTCGTATTGGAGCGTGCGTGTGGAAATGTCTGCCGTCACCTTGCGCGGCGTATTGGTCAAGATGGGAAATTCCCCTGGCGCCGCGGCATCGGCCTGGGCCTTGGTTTGGTGGGCGTTATACCAGGCAGGCAGCTTGTTGATCAGGCTAGCCGCGCACGAGTTGGTGGGGGGAAGACTTTGCGAGGCAGCATCAATGCGATACAGCCCGCTCGTTGCCCTGCCGCTGGAGGGCAGCGTGGCCGAGACGGCCAGCGCCCCGGCCTCCGTGCAGTTGCCGCTGGTGGCGGGGAAAAAATACGAGGACAAGGCAGTGGGCGCACCGTCGGAAAAGAAGACGATGACGCGCAGGCTGGAGCGGTCGGACTGGCTGATGCCATTGAGCTGTTCGCGTGCCCGCCACATGCCTTCCGAGTAATTCGTGTTGCCACTAAAAGCGTAGTTGTCGATCGCAGTGCTCGCTTGCGTGCGGTTGAAGCCCCGGTCGAGCTTCTTGATCGGCAGGTCGATGACGTTGCCGCTGGAAAAATGCAGCAAGCCGATCCGGTCCACGGTGGAATTGAATTTATTCAGGAATGACTTGCCTGCGGCCCGTACGGCGGCCGCATTGCTGGACAGCGACCCCGACGTATCCATGACCAGCACCATGTCGAGGTCCTTGCGGATGGTTTGCGCGGCAGCTGCCACGTTCAGGGTCTTGAAGCCGAGTATGCCCATCAGCGAGACGGGCATCGAGGCGGTGGCCGAGACGTCGATGGTGACGGTGCCCCTGTCGAAAACCACGCCGACGGGATTGAGTACGGGCGTGGAGAGCAGGAATTTGTCGGGATAGTTGATGTCAAAAAATTCCTTGGCCGATTGGCGCGCGTTGTTCGCCTGCGCCGCCTGTGTATCGCCCAAGGTCACGCCGCGCGCCGCCGCCAGGCTGGCCGAGTCGACGGCCGCATTGAGCTTGGCCTTGACGAAGTAGCCGAGCGCCGAATCGATGGCCAGGCCCGCCGAAGCGATCAGCACGACGGCCGATAGCGCCACCATGATCAGCACTTGGCCGCTTTGCCGCTTGTGTGGAATGCGCATCAGAATACCGTCATTGAATTAAGGTTGGGACCGAGGACAGGCGTCGTGCTGTTGCCAATTTTCAATGTGCCGAACAGCATGTCGAAATTATAGAAAGTCTCCACGGCATAAATCAGTTCGCCGTCGGACAACTGGCCCGACATCAGTGACACTGTGGGGGCACTGTCGGCCTTGGCGATATTGGTGCACGTGCCATTGCTCCAGCTGCCGCATTGTTTCCACACCTGGCTGGCGGGCAGGTAGCCGCTGGCCTTCGCGCCGGCGTCCCAGCGGTACTGTTCCAGCACGATATTGCGCAAGCCGCTCTTCGCCGTGTAGCCCATGATCTTGGTGATATAGATCATGCCGCGCTTGTTCATGTCCAGCGGCGGTGTGCTGGCGGCCAGCGCATTCATGATGGTCTGGCCCGAACCGCTCAGGTCGGTGGTCGAGCGCGAGGCCAGGTTGGCGCCTTCGCGGCTGATGTTGAGCAGGATGATCTTGGCCTGGATGGCGCGCGACAGGTCGACCACCATGAACAGCAGCACGGCCAGCAGTGGCAGCACGATGGCAAATTCCACCGCGGCGATGCCGCGCGCGGCACGGCGTAGCAGAGGGAGCGAGCGGCGGCGCATCATAGGCCGCCAAAGCTTTCATTGCGCATGGTGGCGGCGACGATGTTGGACGATTTGCCGTCCTTGTAGAAGGCGGCCATCATCGGCGTGGCGAATTTCCAGTTGTATGCGACGGAGATGACGACGATATCGCCGCTGTTGCCGAACATGCCGGTGCTGGTGCCGCTCACGCCGTTCACCGTGATGACGGGATTGACCTTGTCGTAGATGCCCATCGAACTTTCCTTCATTTTTTGAATGACGGCCTGGTAGCGCTGCTGGTTGCTGCTGGCGGGATCGAGATCCTTGTTGCCCGTCACGGCATAGCGCGCGCCTTCGCGTACCGCATGCTGCATGGTGAGATTGGCGAAATACGCCATGCTCACCTCGATGATGCCTATCATGAGCAGCAGGAAGGCTGGTGCGATGATGGCGAACTCGACGATGGCGGAGCCGCATTGCCTGAATCTGCCTTGCGGGGACCGGAAGGGTGTGGCCTGGTTGAGCATCATGTCTGGTATCCGTATCAAGGCTCGCGCCGGCATCGGTGTGATGGTGGGCCTGTTGCCCATGGAGCGGGCTTTATTGTATCTCGCTTCGAGTGCGCAAGGTTGGCACTAAAATGCATATAAATCAAGTTTCTTGCAATAAATGTAGTTAATTGTTTACTCCATACCCCTGAGTAACGTTCCTGAGAGTAAGATGCGGAGGCTTAAGAAATTAAAAAATAATTAACCATTTTCCTGGCGATCGAGCCGATGGTATTTTTGAAAAGTGAATACATAAGCATGCTGCAACAGCAACAACTGCACGAGGAACCACATGCCGATACGGCATTGCCAATGGTTGATCATGCAGATTTGATCATGATCTCTGGCATGCGCCTGCTGCTGTCGGTGACGGCCTTATTAACGCTGATCATCAACCCGGGCAAGCTGGGTGTGCCGAATCAGCTGGCCTGGCTGATCCTGTGTTCGTATGTGCTGCATAGCGCAGTGCTGTTTGTTTTTCTTTATTTCAAGCATCCGGTGGTGCATGGCAAGCTGATATCCTGGCTCGACGTGCTGTGGTGCGGGCTGATCGTGTATGGCACCGGGGGCGCCGATAGCTATTTTTTCCCCTTCTTTTTCTTCGTCATCCTGGCGGCGTCGTTTCAGCGCGGACTCGATGAAGGCGCGCGCATCACGCTTGCCTCCTGTGTTCTGCTGGTGCTGGCATCGGTGGCATCGACCCCTGAGCTGATCATTTCGCACCTGTTGCTGCGCACGACCTTTGTCATGGCGCTTGGCTACATGATTGCGTACTGGGGCGGCCTGGGGCTGTTGCAGAAGCGCCGCCTGGCGTTGTTGCGCGAGGTCAGCCAGCAATCGAATCCCCGCTTTGGCGTCGACCACACGGTGGCGTCGGTCTTGCAGAAAGCGCGAGTTTTTTTTGATGCCAGCAGCTGTATCCTCGTCATGCGCGAGGGCGATGCGGCGCAGTGGCAGTTGCGTACGGCGCTAGAAGAGAGAGGCGGACACGCGGGGCGTGTCAGCCAGCTGAGCGAAGCCGCGGTGGCGCCGCTGATGGTGTTCGATGCCAGCCAGAGCGTGCTGTACGCGCCGTCGTTGCGCACGCGCCTGGGGCTGGCGAGCGTGCTCACGGGAGTCGAACGCGGCAGTGTGAAGTGGCAGCGGATCGATGCGGATGGGCCGCAGGGCACGGCGCTGGCCGAACTGCTCGATGCGCGCTCCTTCATCAGCGTGCCCCTTCCTTTGCATAAGGGACTGGGCCGCATCTACGTGATCTCCGCGAAGAACCGGCTGACCCGGGCCGACGCCAGATTCCTGCTGCATATCGTGGCGCAAGTGTTCCCCCTGATTGAAAACATTGCCATTCTCGACAAGCTGGCCTCCGGTGCGGCGTTCCGCGAGCGGCAAAAGATTGCGCGCGACTTGCACGATTCGACCATCCAGCCGTATATCGGCCTGCGCCATGGCATGAGTGCCTTGCGCGCCAAGGTGGCCGCCGACAGCCCCTTGCTGGCCGATCTCGACAAGCTGATCGACATGAGTGGCCAGGTGATTGACGACCTGCGCCGGATGGCGCAGACGGTGCGCGGCGGCGCGGCGCGGGAGCAGGTGACCTTGCTGGTGGCGCTGCGGCGCCAGGCGGAACAGCTGAAGAAGTTTTTTGGCATCACGATCGAGATCGTCTCGGACAGCGCGTTTGATCTCAGCGACCGGCTGGCAGCCGAAGTGTTTCAGATAGTCAATGAAGGCATGAGCAATATCCGCAAGCACACCACTGCCCGCGAGGGCCGCGTGACACTCGTTTGCGATGCGCATGCCTTGTCGATCTCGATAGAGAATGCGGGCGAAACGTCGTCCCGTGTCGAGTTCATGCCTGCCTCCATTGCTGAACGCGCCATGGCGCTGGGCGGCCGGGTGCAGGTCAGCCAGGGCGCTGATGGTGCCACCGCCGTGCATATTGAAATTCCAGTCTGACGGCAAGAGCGTCACGGCTGACCCGTTAAAGGCCATCGTATGTCAAGTCTGCATCCCATCCGCGTCATGCTGGTTGATGATCATAAAACCATGTTGTGGGGACTGGAAAAACTGCTGGAAGAGGCGCAGCCGGCGATGCAGGTGGTCGCCAGCACCAGTACGATAGGCGGCGCGCTGGAGCTTGCCGAGAGCTTGCGCCCCGATATTGTCGTGCTGGACGTGGACCTCGCCGGCGTGTGTTCCGTCGATTTCATCCCCGCGCTGTTGGCCAATGGCGTCACGCGGGCGGTGATGTTCAGCGGCACGCGCGACCAGGAGGTGCTGGGCCGCGCCGTGCGCAGCGGCGCGCGCGGCGTGATCGGCAAGGAGGCGGTGGCGGAGCAGGTGATCGATACCATTGCCAGGGTACACCGGGGCGAATTGTGCCTGGACCAGGCTTTGCTGGGCAGTTTGCTGGGAGCACTGATCAAGCCGGCGCCAGCGCCGGCGCCGCCCGATCCCGAAATGGCGCGCATTGCCCAGTTGACCCTCAAGGAACGCAAGATAGTCGCCATGATGGTCGAAGGCAATGGGGCACTCAACAAGACCATCGCGCAGCGCGCCTTCATTTCCGAGCAAACCTTGCGCAATCACTTGACGTCGATTTATAGCAAGCTGGACGTGGCCAACCGTCTGGAATTGTATGTGTACGCGGTGAAGAACGGGCTGGCGGCGCCCCAGGAATGCTGATGCCAGTACAAATGTACTGATGCCGTGTAGGAAAATAGGCTCTTTTGTACCGGTAACAAAATGACTTTTGTCTGATTAGTATCAATGTGTATTTCCATACAATACCTTTATCAGCAATCGGTGATCGTCGCTGAGTTAGCCAGATTGAAAATGCGAACGGTGACAGGAGCTGGAAATGTGCTTGAACGATGGTGGGACGGGTGAGCTTGCGTATTTCTTGCAAGATCAAAGTGGTAGCTCATTTTTCGAACATGCTTTGTTGCTGTCGCTGATGAGCGTGGTGTTGCTGCTTGCGCTGCTGGCCATCTGCAAGGGTTTATAAGTGATCGATTGACTGCTTGCATCCGCAGTCCCACATGACGTTGTTAACATTTACTCTGAATGGATTAATCATGAATTTCATCAAAAACTTTATCGCTGAAGAAGATGGCGTGACCGCAATTGAATACGCACTGATCGCTGCGCTGGTCGCTGCAGCGCTGGTGGCCGGCATTGGCCTGTTCACGACTGGCTTGAAAGACGCCTTTGGCGCTATCGGCACCAAGCTGTCAGGTATCACGATCTAAGTCCTGTTCGAGGCGCGCGCTCACTGTTTTCTGTACGCTCGCGCCCCTTCAACAAGCCCTGCTTCCACGCCTGGACCAGGGCTTGTTGAATTTTAGGTGCCAGTGTCGTGCGATGCGATGTATTCGCTTCATGAGTTCCGCCTGTATTCGAAGAAATGATGAATGCTCACTCTTTTTGGATGTTTTCGCCTGCCCTCGTCCTATGGGGCTTGCTTGCCGCTGCCGTCTGGCATGACGTGCGCAGCCGCCGCATCCCGAATCGCTTGGTGTTTCCCGGCGCCCTGATGGGCCTGCTGCTCAATAGCCTGTCGGTGCACTTCGACGGCGTGCTGGCGCCGGTCTCCGCGCCACTGGGTTTGCCAATGGCGCTGGCCGGCTTTGCCGTGGGCCTGGTGCTGCTGCTGCCCATGTATGCGATAAAGGCGATGGGGGCCGGCGATGTCAAACTGATGGCGATGGTCGGTGCCTTTCTTGGCCCCTATCCGGTGGCCATCGCCTTGCTCTTCAGCTTGCTTGCAGGCGGCGTGATGGCGGTCTTTGTTGCGAGCTGGAATGGCACGCTGCTCAGGGTGACGACCAACAGCTACCATTTGCTGTTGCAAAGCCTGATGCGCGGCGTGGCCGGCGACTTGCCGCGCATCGATGCACCAGCGCTGCCTAGCGGCAAATTACCGTATGCGATCGCCATTGCTACCGGTACATTCATCTATCTTGCCTTGGCGGCGCGCGGCAGTCTCGGAGTGTTTGCGTGACGCCTGTCGCCCCGCCGGCCTTGCCTATCTTGCCAGCCGACGCCAGGGCCCCGCGCACCGTCGAAGAGACGGGCTTGCCCTTCTTTTTCCTGGTCGAATTGCTGGTGAAGGTGCTGTTCCAGCGGGGACAGCTGCACCTGCCTGAACTGGCCAGCTACGTCAAGCTGGGCCTGGGCGTGATCGACCCCGTCATGGCCTTCATGCGGCAGGAAAAAATGTGCGAAGTCATGCGCCGCGGCGCCAGCGGCACGGATGCCGATATCCACTACCAGTTGACGGACAGCGGCCGCCAACGCGCCCTCGAGTGCCTGGCGCGCAATGCCTATGCGGGCCCATGCCCTGTGCCGCTGGCCGCCTACAACGCGCAGGTGGCGGCGCAAAGCGTGGCCAACATGCACGTCACGCGCCCGCAGGTACAGGCCAGCTTCGACGGCGTGGTAGTCAATTCTGCCGTGCTCGACCAACTGGGCGCGGCCATGAATTCCGGGCGCGCCATTTTCATCTACGGCGCCGCCGGCAGCGGCAAGACGTATCTGGCCGAACGCTTGCAAGACTTGCTGCAAGGGGCCATTGCCCTGCCTTACGCCATCATGGTCGATGGC
Source organism: Janthinobacterium sp. 64 (assembly GCF_002813325.1). NCBI lineage: Bacteria > Pseudomonadati > Pseudomonadota > Betaproteobacteria > Burkholderiales > Oxalobacteraceae > Janthinobacterium > Janthinobacterium sp. 64. Next base: position 5,646,100 of record NZ_PHUG01000001.1, read on the forward strand.
GAAGTCGTGCCCTTTTATGACCCGGTGCTGCATTTGCCGGCGGCGCAGCAGCAGGAAGCGCCGGCCGGCATCGAGCGCGCCGTGCAGCTCGACGCGCGCTGGGTGCGCGGCGTGCGCCGTCCGGCCGTGCTCACCGGCGGCGAGCTGACCCTGGAAATGCTGGACCTGCGCTTCGACAGCGTAACGCGTCTGTACCGCGCGCCGCCGCACCTGAAGGCCAACAACGGCATCTTCATCATCGACGACCTGGGACGCCAGCGCTGTTCGCCGCTGGAACTGATGAACCGCTGGATCGTGCCGATGGACCGCGCCATCGATTACCTGTCGCTGCACAACGGCCACACCTTTCAGGTGCCGTTCGACGTGGTGGTGGTGTTTTCCTCGAATTTCCTGCCCGAGCGCCTGTCGGATGCGGCCTTCCTGCGCCGCCTGGGTTACAAGATCGAAGTGCCGGCACTGAGCGCAGCGCATTACGAAACCGTGTTTCGCCAGACGTGCGCCACCTATGGCGTGGCGTTCGACGCGGCCGCCTTTGCCTTCCTGCTGCAGCGCCATGCGCGCGGCGCGACGCCCTTGCTGGCCTGCTATCCGCGCGACCTGCTGCGCCAGGTACGCGACCTGGCGCGCTACGAGGGCACGGCGGCGCAACTGAACGAGCAGGTGCTGGACTGGGCCTGGAACAATTATTTTGCCGGCGAGAATCAGCGCCATGGCGCGGACGATATGGCCGGGGAAGAGCGGGCCGTGCAAGAGCGGCGTGAACCGAAATCAAGCTGAAGTCAGAGGAAAAACGATGCGAAATACCCGAGCTTTACTCATGTTGCTGCTGGCCCTGGTGCTGGCCGGTGCCGCCGTGCTGACGGCGGCGATCTGGATGGGCGGCCAGAGTACGCCGTCGAACCAGAAGATCGTCGTGGCCCTGGTCGATATCGGCGTGGGTACGAAGATCACTCCGCTCATGTTGCGCAGCATGGACTGGCCCGCCGGCGCGCAGCCGCCCGGCGCCTTTGCCGACAGCAAGGCGCTCGACGGGCGCATCACGCGCACGGCCATCAGCCTCGGTGAACCGGTGCTGGAAAGCAAGCTTGCGCCACCGGGCACGAGTGGTGGCCTGTCGTCCATCGTGGCGGACGGCAAGCGCGCCATGACCGTGCGCGTCAACGATGTGGTCGGGGTGGCGGGCTTTGCCTTGCCTGGCAACTTTGTCGACATCCTCGTCAATACCCAGGATGACCGCGCCAAGGCCAGCGGCGGCGCCGAACTGGCCATTTCCAAGATCGTGCTCGAACGCATCCTGGTGCTGGCCGTGGCGCAGGAATCGAGCCGCGACGACAACAAGCCCAAGGTGGTCAATGCGGTGACCCTGGAATTGACGCCGGACCAGGTGGAAAAGCTCGACCTGGCGCGCAGCGTCGGCACCTTGTCGCTGGTGCTGCGCAACCAGATCGATCCGGCGCCCGTCAACACGGGTGGCGCCACCAAGGAATCGCTGCTGGGACTCAAGCCGCTGGCGCCGGTCGCCGCGCCGCGTGCGGCTGCGCCAGCGCCAGCGCGGCAGGCGCCGCGTGCTGCCGCACCACCGGCCGAGAGCGTCAAAGTGATCACGGGCATGGACACGCGTGTCCAGCAATTTTAAAAATTTCAGAACCAGGGATAGTTGATGACCTCATTTCGTACCCGTATCGTCAGGCCCCGCTTGACCTTGGCCCTGGCCCTGAGTGGCTTGACGGCGAGCTTGCTGTGGCAGCCCGGCGCCAGCGCCGCGCCCGCCGTGCGCAAGGTGGATGCCGTCAGCCAGGCGGCCCCGCTGTCGCTGGGGGCCGATATCGCCCGGCTGGGTCCGCCGATCCGCTTGTCCGTTGGCAAGTCGACCTTGCGCAGCCTGACGCGTGCCGTCTCGCAGATCGCCGTCAATGATCCGAAGGTGGCGGGCGCCAGGCTGCTGGGCAGTTCCAGCGAGCTGTATATCTGGGGCCTGGCACCGGGCAGTACCAATCTGATTCTGTGGGACAAGGATCACCGTCCCGTGATCGTCGATATCGAAGTCGGTGTCGATGCCGACGGCTTGCAGGCGCAATTGGCGCACGTGTTTCCCCGTGAAACAGATCTCAAGGCCAGCTCGGCTGGCGGCGCGATCGTGCTGACGGGCATGGTCTCGGATGCCGTCAAGGCCAGCCAGATCATGGCCATGGCCACGGCGTTCGCACAGCGCGGCGCCGGCGAAGCGGCCGCGCCCATTGCCACAGCGGGTGTGATGCCAGCGCCCGCTGCCGGCGGTGCCGCCGGTGCTGGCGCCGCCGGCGTGAGCGTGATCAACATGCTGACCATCGCCGCGCCGCAGCAGGTGATGCTGGAAGTCAAAATTGCCGAAGTCTCCAAAACCCTCGTCGACCAGCTGGGCGCCAGCATCGGCGCGCGCGCCAGCAGCGGCAACTGGACCTACAGTTTCTTGTCGAACTTGTTGAGTGGCAATCCCAGCATGATCGATGGCTTCAATGGTAAGAACGGCAATTTCCTCACGCTCGATGCGCAAAAGCGCGATGGCCTCGTGAAAGTGCTGGCCGAACCGAACATCATGGCCATCAGCGGCCAGGAGGCCAGCTTCCTGGCCGGCGGCAAGATCTACATTCCCGTCTCGCAAGACAGCGCCACCAACAAGATCACCCTGGAAGAAAAGGAATTCGGTATCGCCGTCAAGTTCACGCCCACCGTGCTCGATGGCGGGCGCATCAACCTGAAGGTGGCGCCGGAAGTGTCGGAGCTGAACAAGGACGGCATCGGCATCAGCACGGGCGGCACCGCCGGCAGCGCCATCCTGCCGGCGTTTACCACGCGGCGCGCCACCACCACGGTGCAATTGTTCGACGGCCAGAGCTTTGCCATCGGCGGCCTGATCAAGAACAATGTGACCACGAATATCAAGGCGCTGCCGATGCTGGGCGAGATTCCCGTGCTGGGCGCCTTGTTCCGCAGCAGCGATTTCCAGACCGACCGCACCGAACTGGTGTTCATCATCACGCCGCACCTGGTCAAGCCGCTGGCCGGCGACTACGTGCTGCCGACGGATGCCTATGTGGCGCCAAGCCGCGCGCAATTCTTCCTGCAAGGGAAGATGGAAGGCAATCCCAAGGCGCCGCCAGCGGCCGACAAACAACCGGGCGCCGCAGCGGCGACCGGCTTCGACATTCAATAGGAGAGTGAGCATGCAGCGTCCTCCATTCCTTCCCCTGCTGTGCGTGCTGCTGGCGTCGTTTGCCGCCAGCGGCTGCGCCACCACGCCGCACTTCGACCGCAACTTTGGCCGCAGCGTCGATTTGCTGCGCGCCCAGCAAGTGATCAACCCGCAGGCGGCACTGAACCGCGACCCGGTGACTGGCCTCGATGGCAAGGCGGCGGTGGCGGGCTACAACGCGTACCAGAAGTCGTTCACCGCGCCGGTGCCGCAATCGAGCGGCATGACGATCAGCCTCGGACGCCAATGAACATGTCACCGTTATCACAGAACAGGCAGGGCATATCGTGAAAATCGCCATCATATCCCGGGATGAAAAAGCATTGGCCGAGCTGGGCCGCCTGGTCGGCAACCGCAATCCGGCGGACGACGTCGATGCGCGCAGCGGACCGCTGGAGCAACTGTATTCGGCGCAAGAGCTGCCCGATGTGCTGATGTTCGACCGGCCCGGCAACGATGGCGCCGACCTGGCCGCCATCGAGCGCCTGAGCAATCAGTTTCCCCGCCTGGCGGTCATCCTGCTGTGTCCGCAGCATTCGCCCGACTTCCTGCTGCAAGCCATGCGTGCCGGCGTGCGCGAAGTGTTGCCGTCGCCGGCCGCAGCCGCCAGCATCTACCCGGCGCTCGAGCGCATCGAGGAAAAACTCGAGCGGCGCGACAATGGCAATGGCAAGGTGCTGGCCTTCATTTCCTGCAAGGGCGGCAGTGGCGCCACCTTTATCGCCACCAACCTCGGCTATGCCCTGGCAGCCAGCGGCCACAAACGTGTTGCGTTGCTGGACCTGAACCTGCACTTCGGCGATGCCTCGCTGTTTGTCTCCGAGAGCAAGCCGCTGGCCACGCTGGCCGACGTGACGCGCGACATCCACCGCCTGGACCCGTCGTTCCTCGCCTCGAGCATGCTCAATGTGCTGCCCAATTTCAGCGTCCTGGCGGCACCGGAAGACCCGGCCCACGCCAGCGAAGTGCTGCCCGAACATATCGACGCCATCATCAAGCTGGCGCGGCGCCAGTATGATTTCGTGGTGCTCGACGTGGGGCGCAACCTCGATGCGGTCAGCGTGCGCGCGCTCGACCACGCTGACCTGATTTTCCCCATCCTGCAAACGACCTTGCCGTACATCCGCGATGGCAAGCGCCTGCTGGGCATGTTCCGTTCGCTGGAATACGACAAGGACAAGGTGCGCCTGATCGTCAACCGGCACGACAAGGGCGGCGAAATCCGCCTGCAGGACTTGGAGGCGGCGTATGGCACCACGATCGACCGCACAGTGCCGAATCATTATGCGTCGGCCGCCGCATCGGTCAACCAGGGCATGCCGATCTTGCAGCTTGATAAGAACAGCCCCATCACGCGCTCGCTGCAGGAGTTTGCCTCCAGCCTGACGGGCGTCAGCGCCGAAGCCGTGCCGCAGGGCTGGCTGAGCCGCATGCTGCGGCGCGCCTAACGCGCGCCTAACATCACTCGAACAGGAATTTTTTTATGGCTACTTCTCCCGCCTCCAGTCTGTCGATCCGCGAGCGTCTCGGTAGCGGCAAGATCGCTACCCTGACGCCGCAGCGCGCGCCGTCCATCGACAACCGCAGCTACCGCGAGCTGAAGCAGCGCATCCACGCGCTGCTGCTCGAACGCGTCGACCTGGAAAGCATGCAGCGGCTGACGCAGGAACAGATCCGCGACGAGTTGCGCAGCCTGGTCGAGCGCCTGCTCGACGAAGAAGCCGTGGTCATCAATGATGTCGAGCGCAAGAACCTGACGCGCGACATCCGCAACGAGATGCTCGGTTTTGGCCCGCTGGAAACCTTGTTGTCGGACCCGACCGTGTCGGATATCCTCGTCAATGGACACAAGCAAGTGTATGTCGAGCGGCGCGGCAAGCTGGAATTGACCGATGTCGTGTTCAATGACGATGCCCATCTGATGAAGATCATCGACAAGATCGTCTCGCGCGTGGGCCGCCGCATCGACGAGTCGAGCCCCATGGTCGATGCGCGCCTGCCCGATGGGTCGCGCGTCAATGCCATCATCCCGCCGCTGGCCATCGACGGGCCCGTGATGTCGATCCGGCGTTTTTCCGTCGACCCGCTGCGCCTGGCCGATCTGGTCGCCTACACCAGCATGACGGCCGAGATGGCCGAGGTGCTGCAGGGCCTGGGCAAGGCGAAGATGAATATCCTCATTTCCGGCGGCACGGGCAGCGGCAAGACCACCATGCTGAACGTGATTTCCGGCTTTATCGGCCATACGGAACGCATCGTCACGGTGGAAGACGCGGCCGAGCTGCAATTGCAGCAGCCGCACGTGGTGCGCCTGGAAACGCGCCCGCCGAATATCGAAGGCAAGGGGGAAGTGTCGCAGCGCGCGCTGGTGCGCAATGCCTTGCGGATGCGTCCCGACCGCATCATCCTGGGCGAGGTGCGCGGCGCCGAAGCGCTCGACATGCTGGGCGCGATGAACACGGGCCATGAAGGCTCGATGGCCACCATCCACGCCAACACCCCGCGCGACGCCATTACGCGACTGGAAAACATGATCAGCATGGCGGCCGCCAACCTGCCCAGCAAGGCCATCCGCCAGCAGATCAGCTCGGCCATATCGGTGGTGGTGCAAGTGTCGCGCCTGATCGACGGCAAGCGCAAGGTCACGTCGATCCAGGAAATCACGGGCATGGAGGGCGATGTCATCACGATGCAGGAAATCTTCAGCTTCAAGCAGACGGGGGTGGGCGAGAGCGGGGCGGTCGTCGGGTATTTCTCGGCCAGCGGCATCCGTCCCCATTTCCTGGAACGCCTGAAGAGTTTTGGCATCGGCATTTCCAGCGCCGTCTTCGAGCCGACCGGTACCGGGCGCTGACGCGGCATGGGCTATCTTTCGTATCTGGTGTATCTGTTGGTCTTCCTGGCGGTCATGCTGCTGGTTGGCGCCGTTTACTTCAACCTGCAGTCGCGCGGCGCCGGCGCCGGGCGCGTGGCGCGCCGCTTGCGGGCGATGAATACGGCCAGCGACGACGCGCAGAAAACCGTGTCGATCACCAAGGATAGGCAGCTCAGCTCGCATGCGGGTGTACAGGGCTTGCTGGAGGCACTCCCTGGCATGCAGGTGCTGGACCGCTTGCTGCTGCAGTCGGGTAAAAACTGGAATGTGGGCAAGTTGCTCGGCTACTGCCTGCTGGGTTGGCTATTCGGGCTGCTGCTGGGCAGCCTCAGCCCCTTGCCCTGGTATCTGCGTCTGCTGCTGAGTCTTGCCTGCGCAGCGCTGCCTTTCTTGCTCGTGATGCGCGCCAAGGCCAGCCGGCTGGTGCGCATCGAGCAGCAGTTGCCCGACGCCCTGGACATGATGAGCCGTGCCATGCGTGCCGGCCACGCCTTTCCCACGGCCCTGAAAATGGTCGGCGAAGAGATGACGGGGCCCCTGGCCGAAGAATTTCGCGCCGTGTTTGATGAAGTCAATTTCGGCGTGGCGATGTCCGATGCCCTGTCGGGCCTGGCCGCGCGTGTGCCCAGCACGGACCTGCGCTATTTCGTCATCGCCGTGCTGATCCAGCGTGAAACGGGCGGCAATCTGACGGAATTGCTGAACAGTATCAGCGCGATTATCCGCGACCGCCTCAAGCTGCTGGGCCAGGTGCGCGTGCTGTCTGCCGAAGGGCGCATGTCGGCCTGGGTGCTGGGCTTGCTGCCATTTGGCGCGGCCCTGATGATGCATCTGATGAATCCGCAGTTCCTGTCCGTACTGTACACCGACAGGGGCGGACGCAAGATGGTGGCGGTGGCATTTTGCCTGCTCCTGGTCGGCGTGCTGGTGATCCGCAAGATCGTGCGTATCCGTGTGTGAGGCAATGAAATGATGCATTTGACTATACAGAAGGTGGCACGATGAGCGGCTTGCAGATTGGCCTGTTGGTGGTGCTGTTCCTGATCGTGTTCGGTATCGTTTTGGTGCTGGCGCGCTTGTTTGCGGGCAATGCCGTGCAAGTGCGCCTCGATACGCTTGACGGCAAGAAGGTCGATACCGACAAGGGACGCCGCACCAGTCAGCGCTGGATGGCGCGTGTCGTCAGCCTGACGCGTCCGCTTGCCAAGCTGTCGCTGCCGGAAGAGGGCTGGGAAGAATCGCCCATCCGCATCCGCTTCATCAATGCGGGCTGGCGCAAGAGTACCGCGCCGGCGCTGTTCTACGCCGCCAAGACGGGGCTGACGTTGCTGTTGCCCATCCTGATGTATCTGCTGCTGCGCCACGGTGATCACAATCTCTTTCTTTGGGTGGTGGCAGCTGCGGCCACCGGCTATTACCTGCCCGACCTGTGGCTCAAGCACTGTTTGAAGGAGCGCCAGCGTGAGGTCTTTGAAACCTTCCCCGATGCGCTGGACTTGATGACCGTGTGCGTCGAAGCGGGCCTGGCGATGGATGCGGCGCTGGCCCGCGTGGCGCAGGAAATCGGCATGAAAAGTGAGATCCTGGCCGAGGAGTTGCAACTGGTGACGCTGGAGCTGCGCGCCGGCAGTACCAAGGACAAGGCCTTGCGCAACCTGGCCCTGCGCACCGGTGTGGAAGATGTCGATGCACTGGTTACCCTGCTGATACAGGCGGAGCGTTTCGGCACCAGCATCGCCGCCTCGCTGCGCGTGCAGTCCGACCAGCTGCGTACCAAGCGGCGCCAGCGCGCCGAGGAAACGGCCGCCAAGATCGCGCTCAAGCTGCTGTTCCCGCTGATATTTTTCATTTTCCCTTCGCTGATGGTGGTGCTCATGGGCCCGGCCATCCTGCAGATTTACCGTGTCTTGTTACCGGCGATGAAGGGCGTATGAGCATGCCTACGCGTCTTTTCAGCCTGCTCCTGCTGCTTTGCCTGTTACAAGGCTGCGCGAGTGCGCCCGCCGTGCCCAAGTGGAACATGCAGGCGGTACAGCGCATCAGCCATTCCGCCGGCCAGAATGCCGCCACGTATTTTGAACTGGGCAAGTTTTACCAGGCACGCGGCCAGCTGGCGCTTGCCGCCGAAGCCTTTGCCGCCTCGATCGCCCTTGATCCGCAGCAACTGGCGGCGCGCAATGCGCTGGCCGTGCTCGACGCGCGCCAGGGCCGGCTGGAACAGGCTGCCACGGCGCTGCTGGCGCTGGTGCGCGACTTCCCCGAGGCTGCCCAGCCCCTGAATAATCTCGGCTATGTGTATTACCTGCAAGGGGAGCTGGCGCAAGCGTCCAGCATGCTCGGGCAGGCCACGGCGCGCGATGGCGGCACGTTACTGGCGCGCAATAACTTGCAACTGGTGCAGGCGGCGCAGCTGGCGCTGGCGCCGGCCGCGCCAGCCACGCCAGCCGTGGCCGTCGCGCCGGAGGCGCTGGCCGAGATCGAAATCATCAATGGCAATGGCATACGCGGCATGGCGGCGCAGATGCGCTTGCGCGTGCAGGCGCGGGGCATGGCGGTCAGCCGGCTGCGCAACCAGCCCGGTTTTCGCCAGGAACGCAGCCAGATCCTGTACGCGCCCGGCCACGCACGCCAGGCCGATGCCTTGCGGCAAGCCCTGGCGCAGCGGGGGGCGGCCATGCCACTGGTGGCCGTCGCCAGCCTGGGGCGCGGCGCCGGCATCCGCCTGATCCTGGGACGCGACCAGGCTTGAACAAGATAGCAGTAATACATGATCAGCAGCAAAATAACAGGGAGAAGTACATGTCTGGATTGATGAGTAGAGGTGTGCCGGCGCGCTGGGCGCTGTGTCTGGCTGCCGGCACGGCAGTGACCTTGCTGGCCGGCTGTGGTGGGGGCGGTTCCGGCAGCAGCGATTGCAGCACCCTGGATCCGAGCCGCAATCCGAACCTGCCCGGCTGCGTGGTGCCGCCCGTCACGCCGGTGGTTCCCGTGACACCGGCGCCGGCGACCCTGGCGCTGAGCCTGAAAGACGGGGCCGGCAAGGCGACCACCTCGGTCGGCCCCGGCAACAGCGCTACCGTGCAAGCCGTCGTCAAGGATGGCAAGGGTGCGGCGCTGTCGGGCGTCTTGCTGACCTTGAACAGCAGCGACAAGAGCGCCAGCTTCACCCCGGGTGCGGCCAGCGCCCTGACGGACGCGAACGGCGTGGCCAGCATCGTCATTGCAGCCGGCAGCCAGAGCGGCGCTTTTGCGCTGACGGCCAGCGCGACGGTGAATGGCAGCGTGTTGACGTCGAATATCAATTACACGGTGGTCTACCCGACCCTGGCCCTGGGCGGCGTGGGCGTCGTGCCGGCGACCCTGTCGGCGGGCGGTACGGCCGGCCTGAGCGTGACGGTGATGAATGGCGCGGCCGTGTATGCGCCGGTGCAGTCGGTCGTCTTCAGCTCGCCTTGCGCCGCAGCCGGCAAGGCGGCCATCAGCAGTCCCGTGAATACGGTCAATGGCGTGGCCAGCACCTCGTACATCGACAAGGGCTGCGGCGCGGCGGACGTGATCACGGCCAGCACCGTCTTCAATGCCACCACCTTGAGCCAGACGGGCACCCTGACGGTGCAGACGGCCAGTGCCGGCCAGATCGGCTTTGTCTCGGCGCTGCCGCAAAACATCGCCCTGAAAGGCACGGGCGGTGCGGGCCGGCAAGAGTCGTCCATCGTCACCTTCAAGGTGCTCGACAGGAACGGCAATCCCGTCAGCGGCAAAGCGGTCAATTTCTCGCTCAACACCACGGCCGGTGGCCTGAGTCTCAATCCGGCGCAATCGACCAGCGGCGCCGATGGCAGCGTCAGCACCACGGTGGCTTCCGGCACCGTGAACACGCCGATCCGCGTCACGGCCACCCTGCAAGGCACCAGCCTGTCGACGGTCTCGGACCAGCTGGTGGTATCCACGGGTGTGCCCGAGCAGGACAGCTTTACCTTGAGCACGTCCATGTTCAATACGGAGGGCGGCGATTTTGCCGGTTGCACCGCGCCAACGGGCGCCACCATCACGGCGCGCCTGGGCGACCATTTCCACAATCCCGTGCCCGACGGCACGGCCGTCAGCTTCACGGCCGAAGGCGGCACCGTCGATGCATCCTGCCTGACGGGCCTGGTCAACACCACCTTGACGGACGGTACGGTGATCACGCAGAAGGGCATACCGGGTTCGTGCAGCGTGCGTTTCTGTCCCGGCAACCCGCGTCCGCTTGACGGCCGCGTGACCATCCTGGCGTACGCCTTGGGCGAGGAAAGTTTCGTTGATACGAATGGCAACAATCTGTTTGAGAATGGCGAGACGTATGTCGACCTGGGCGAGCCGTTCCGCAATGACCGCGCCATCATTGGCAACAATGCCAATTTCAAGGATGACGCCTACAGCACGGGCAATGCCGTGCGCGCCGATGGCGAACCGTATATCGACTCGAATGGCAGCGGCAGCTGGAATGCCGTGGGCGACAAGGAGTACAACGGCGTGCTGCGCGCGGCCGCCAGCGTCAACACCACGGCGGCCAATACCGTGCATATACGCCAGGCACTGGTGCAGGTGCTGTCCGGCAGCACGGCGCGTTTCACGCCGCTGGGCGCTGCCACCATTGATCTGGACAAGTGCGTCGATGGCAGCGTGTTCGAGAACCGGGTACGCACCTTCCCGCTCGCCATCCGCGACAGCAATGGCACCGTGTTTGCCATGAATCGTGCCGCCGTTACGGGGCAGGCGATGGATTTGCCCGGCAATCCGCTGCCGGCCGGCACGACGATCAGCTTCTCGGCGAGCAATGGCAGCATCGTCAGCGGCACCAGCTTTGTCGTGCCGAGCATGGACAGCGCCAGTTCCGCGAACTGGATCTATCCCGTGCAAATGATCAGCGACGTCACCCAGATCGGCACCGCGTGCCAGCCGAACAACGTGCGCAACGGCCTGCTGACGGTGACGGTACGCACGCCGAATGGCATCCTGACGTCGGCGTCGTATGCCGTCAGCGACTGATCGCCATACATTTGGGCAATAAAAAAGCTGCCGGAGTTTCCTCCGGCAGCTTTTTTTACATCAGAGCGCGTCTGGCGATCAGGCGAAAGGCGTCAGCAGCGTGATCATCTGGCCAAAGATCTTCGGGCTGGCGGCGATGACGTCGCCCTTGTACAGGTACTCCGATTCGCCGGAAAATTCACCGACGATGCCGCCCGATTCCGTGATCATCAGGGCGCCAGCGGCGATATCCCAAGGCTTCAAGCCTTTTTCGTAGAAGCCGTCCAGGCGGCCGCAAGCGACGTAGGCCAGGTCCAGCGCGGCCGAGCCAGCGCGGCGCACGCCCTGGCTGCGTTCGCCCATGATCGCGTACATCTTCAGGTATTCGTCCAGCGCGCGGGCGCTGCCGGCCACGTAGCCGGTGCCCAGCAGGGCGTTCGAAATGCGGTCGAGCTTGGTGACGCGGATGCGTTTTTCGTTCAGGTAGGCGCCGGCGCCCTTGGTGGCCGTGAACAGGTCGTTGCGGACCGGATCGTAGATGACGGCTTGCGTGACGACGCCGCGATGCGCGAGCGCGATCGAGATGCAGTATTGCGGGAAGCCGTGGATAAAGTTGGTGGTGCCATCGATCGGGTCGATGATCCACTGATATTCATTCTCGTCGTGCGAGTTGGCGGAAGCTCCCGATTCCTCAGCCAGGAACGCGTGGTCCGGGTAGGCTTTGGACAGCACCTCGATGATGGCTTGTTCGGCCGCCTGGTCGACGTCGGTGACGAAATCGTTATGTTGTTTTTCCGTGACGACGACGCGGTCGAGGTCAAAAGAGGCGCGATTGATGACGGCGGCGCCGCGGCGGGCGGCTTTGATCGCCGTGTTGAGCATTGGGTGCATGTGAGCTTCCGTTAAAAGCACGCGACCGCCCATGGCCGCCTTACGGCGCCGGTACGATAGAGTGCAAGAATGAATTAAAGAGCGGAGCGGTGCCGAAGTGGTTAAAATCCCGGCCTGGCGTCAGCGTTTTGTGACTCCGTTTCCCGAAATTTCCTGTATCGATACCGCGCAATAGCGCTATTTTAAATGAATCTGCCCGAAATCAACACGTCTCTTTTCAAACGCCTGCGATTTATTCTTGTCGAAACTAGTCGTCCTGGCAACATTGGCGGCGTCGCGCGCGCCATGAAAACGATGGGTTTTTCCGATCTGGTGCTGGTCAACCCCCGTTTTTCCGATGCCTTGACGGATGCGGAAGCGGTGGCCTTCGCCAGCGGCGCGCAGGATATTTTGTCCGGCGCGCGCATCGTCGGCTCGATCGCCGAGGCGCTTGAAGGCTGCAATTACGCGGCCGCCGTGTCGGCCCGCTTGCGCGAATTCTCGCCGCCCGTCACGGCCCCGCGCGCCATCGCCAGCCAGCTGGCCGCCAGCGAAGAGTTGCACGCGGCCGTCATCTTCGGCAACGAGCGCTTCGGCCTGCCCAACGAGATCGTCGAGCAGTGCAATGTGCTGATCAACATTCCCGCCAATCCCGCGTATTCCTCGCTGAACCTGTCGCAGGCGGCACAGGTCGTGGCTTATGAATGCCGCGTGGCGGCCCTCGGCGATGGACAAGCCGCCAGCCCCGTCGGTTTCCATGGCGACGCGGCCAGCCTGGCGCAGGTGGACGGCATGTATGCGCATCTGGAGCAGGCCCTGGTTGCCATCGATTTCCTCGATGCCGACAACCCGAAAAAACTGATGCCTCGTTTAAAACGCCTGTTTTCGCGCACGGGGCTGGAGACGGAAGAAGTCAATATCCTGCGCGGCATCGCGCGCCACATCCTGGCGGCAGCCAAAAAAGGCCCATGATCGAGACCCGGCTGCTGCGCCAGTTCATCGCCGTCGCCGAGGAACTGAACTTCCGGCGCGCGGCCGAACGGCTGCACATGGCGCAGCCGCCGCTGTCGCAGGCGATATTGCGGCTGGAGGAAGCCCTGGGCTACCCCGTATTCGAGCGCACCAACCGCAAGGTTGCCTTGACGCCCGCCGGCAGCACGTTTCTGGCCACGGCGCGCCAGGTGCTGGCCAGCCTGGAAGAGGGTGTGGCCGCTGCGCGCCGCGTGGCGCAGGGCATCGAGGGGCACTTGCGCCTGAGCTTTATCCACATCACGCCCTACGCCCACGTGCTGGCCGCCTTGCGCGCCTTCCGCCTCGCCTCGCCCGCCGTGCAATTCACCTTGCGCGAAGCGTCGACGCAGCAGCAGGTCGAGTGGCTGGAGCGGGGCGAGGTCGATATCGCGCTGCTGCGCGTGCCGGGCCGCAGCACGCCGGGCTTGCGCTTCGAGCGCCTGTCGGGCGAAGACGTCGTGATCGCGCTTCCCTTGAACCACCGCTGCGCGGGCCAGGCGCGGGTGGACCTGGCCGAGCTGTCCGGTGATGATTTCGTCGCTTCGCCGCGCGACCTGGGCCAGGGTTTTCATGACCAGCTGGCCAGCCTGTGCCTGCATGCGGGCTTCGTGCCGCGCGTGGCGCAGCAGGCGCGCCGGCTGCAAACGGTGCTGGGCCTGGTGGCGGCCGGTTTCGGCGTGGCCCTGCTGCCAGCCAGCCTGGCCGCGTGCGCGCCTGCGGGTGTCGTCATGCTGCCGTTGGCAAGCAGCGCGCCCGCGCCGCTGCGCCAGCTGGACCTGTACATGGCGTGGGATTCGCAACGAGACTCTCCCGTGCGCGAGCGGCTGCTGGCGCAATTGCGGCACTTTTCCAGCCATTGAGATTTGAATTGAGACGTTAAACGTCTCGTTTCAAGATAAATAAGATATTTTACAGATGATGGCCCAGGGGCCAGCATGGCGTTTTTGATTGTCGGGAATTGCCATGTCCATCGTTTCATCGCGCAGCCGCGCGCTGCCTCCCTCTATTTATTGGCTGTCGCTGTGCAGTTTCGCCTTTGGTTTATCTGAATTCATCGCCGCCGGCCTGCTGTCTCCCATGGCGCGCGACTTGCACGCCAGCGTGGCGGCGGCCGGCGGCGCCATTGCCGCGTATGCACTGGGGGCGGCCATCGGTGCACCGATCCTGACGGCCCTGCTGGCGCGCCTGCCCACGCGCCAGGTGCTGGTGGCCACCATGCTCGTGCTGGCCGCTGGCAGCGTGGCCATGGCGCAAGCGCCTGCACTGGGCGCGCTGCTCGGCGTGCGCTTTGTCGTGGGCCTGGCGCATGGCGTGTTCATGGCGGTGGCCTCGCATGCGGCCACCAGCCTAGTCGAACCGTCCCGCGCGGGCAGGGCGCTGTCCATCGTCTGGCTGGGCCTGACCCTGGCGCTGGCGGGCGGCGTGCCGCTGGGGACGTGGCTGGGCGCCGTCGCGTCGTGGCGCTGGGTCTTTGCCGCCATCGGCGTGCTGGCCTTGTGCGGCGGCGCCGGCTTGCGCTTTGCCATGCCGGCTGCGCGCCAGCAGCTTGCCGCCGTATCGGCCCTGGCCAGCCTGCGCGCCATCTTGCAGCCGTCCCTGCTGCTGGCGGCCGGCGTGGCGGCGCTGGTCAGCGTGGCCACCTTCAGTTTTTTCACGTATATCTCGCCCTTCCTGCTGCAGCTGGGCGGGCTCGATGCGGGCTGGCTCAGTGCCGCCATGCTGTGCTTTGGCGCGTGCGCCATCGGCGGCAACCTGCTGGGAGGGCATTGCGCCGATGGCGCACACGCGGACCGTGCGGCCATGCTGGCCCTGGCCGCGCTGGCGTGTAATCTGCTGGGGTTCTATGTGCTGCGCACGCATCCCTTTGCCATGCTGGCCCTGTGCGGCACTTTGGGCTTGCTGTTCTTTGCCCTCGTCACCCTGTCGACCATGCGGCTGCTACGCCTGGCGCAGCGGCATTGCCCGGGCAGCGACGCCGTGGCGGCTGGCCTGAATATCGCCGCCTTCAATGCGGGCACGGCCGTTGGAGGAGTGCTCGGTGGCGCGCTGATCGTCGCCTTTGGCTTGCCCAGCATCGCCATCGGCGGCGCGCTGGCGGCGCTGCTGGCGATGCTGCTGCTGTGCTTCCCGTCGCGCAAACTAGACGGGTCGCTCTAGTTTTTGCGTTCAAACGCCCACTGCCTTTGGCGTACACTGGCCTGCAAAAGGCCGTACAAAACAAGGGGAGACATGGGATTGCAACGCAGATCGTTTCTGAAAATGGGCGTGCTGGGCGCCTGCGTGCTGGCCGCCGGCGGCGCCGCGTACCGTCTCGTGCGCGGACCGGCGGCGCCTGGCCGCTTCATGCTTGATGGCGGGGCGCGCGCGGCGCTGGCAGCCATCGTGCCGGCCATGCTGGGCGAGGCCTTGCCGCGCGGGGGCGATGCGCGCCGCAAGGCCCTCGACGGCGCCATCGCCGGCGTGGACACGGCCATCCGTGGCTTGCCGCTGGCGGCGCAGCAGGAGGTGCAGGATTTGTTTGGCTTGCTGGCGCTGGCGCCCGCGCGGCGCTTCGTCGCCGGTGTGCATGGCGGCTGGCTTGACGCCGACCCGGCCCAGGTGGCCGCTTTCCTGCAGGCGTGGCGCACGCACCGCCTTGCCACCTTGCAGACGGCTTATCTGGCCCTGCACGATCTGATCCTCGGCGCCTGGTATGCCGATGCCGCCCATTGGGCCGCCATCGGCTATCCGGGACCGCTGCCCGAACTGAGCGCATAAGGCATACATGAGCACATCCCCCATTCCTGACCCCATCGCCATCGGTATTGCCGCCGGCTGGAACGTCACCGACGCCAGCACATTGAGCGCTGACCGCACCCTGGAGGCCGATGTCGTCGTCATCGGCAGCGGCGCCGGTGGTGGCGTGACGGCGGAAATCCTCGCGCTGGCCGGCCTGAAAGTGCTGATCGTCGAGGAGGGCGGCTTGAAGTCCTCGCAAGACTTCAAGATGCGCGAAGCGCAGGCTTATCCTGCCCTGTACCAGGAATCGGCCGCCCGCAAGACGCGCGACAAGGCGATCAATATCCTGCAGGGGCGCACCGTGGGTGGTTCAACCACCGTCAACTGGACATCGAGCTTTCGCACGCCGCCCGGCACGCTGGAATACTGGCGCCAGCATTTCGGCTTGGCCGGCTATGGCGTCGACGCCATGGCGCCGTGGTTCGCCATGATGGAAAAACGCCTGCACGTGAGCGACTGGGCCGTGCCGCCCAACGAAAACAACGACCTGTTGCGCCGTGGCGCGCAGGCGCTGGGCATTCCCACGGCCGCCATCCGGCGCAACGTGAACGGCTGCTGGAACCTCGGCTACTGCGGCATGGGCTGCCCGACCAACGCCAAGCAGTCGATGCTGGTGACGACGATCCCCTCGGCGCTGGCGCTGGGCGCAGGCCTGCTCGTGCATGCGCGCGCCGAGCGTTTCAGCTTCAAGGGCGAGCGCATCGACAGCTTGCAGGTGACGGCGCTGGACGCCGCCGGGCAAGTGCCGACGGGTGTGCGCCTGACGCTGCGCGCCAAACATTTTGTGCTGGCAGGCGGCGCCATCAATTCGCCTGCGCTGCTGCTGCGCTCGCAGGCGCCCGACCCGCACGGCTTGCTGGGCCGGCGCACCTTTTTGCATCCGACGCTGGTTTCGGCCGGCCTGTTCCCCCAGCGCGTCGATGCCTACGCGGGCGCGCCGCAGACGATTTATTCCGACCATTTCCTGCACGTGGCGCCCATCGATGGTCCCATCGGCTACAAGCTCGAAGCGCCGCCTTTGCACCCGCTGCTGATGGCCACCACCATGGGCGGTTTCGGCGATGAGCATGCGCGCACGATGCGCGAATTCCCCCATGCGCACGCCTTGCTGGCGCTGCTGCGCGACGGCTTTCACCACGACTCGGCGGGCGGCAGCGTGTCGATCGACGGTTTCGGCGCGCCCGTGCTCGACTATCCGCTCACGCCGTTCATCTGGGATGGCGCGCGGCGCGCGTTGCTGTCGATGGCGGAAATCCAGTTCGCCGCCGGCGCGAAGAGCGTGTATCCCGTGCATGAAATGGCCAGCCACTACACCAGCTGGGCGCAGGCGAAACAGGCCATCGGCGCATTGCCGATGCAGGCGCTGCTGGCACGCGTGGTGTCGGCCCACGTGATGGGCGGCTGCGCCATGTCGGACGATGCACGGCTGGGCGTGACGGGCGCCGATGGCCGCTATCACGGCGTGCGCAACCTGTCCGTGCACGACGGTTCGCTGTTCCCCACCTCGATCGGCGCCAATCCGCAGCTGAGCATTTACGCGCTGGCGGCGCGCCTGGCCAGCGGCCTGGCGCAGCAGTTGACGGGCAAGCCGGCCCCCGTGCCAGCGCCAACTGCCGCATGATCGCGCGCATCCTCAAGTGGCTGATGCTGCTGCAGGTGCTGGCCGTGCTGGGCGTGGCGTACCTGGCCATGCAGGCCTGGGGCGTCGCCTCGCCGGCCATGGCCGTGCTGCTGGCGGGCGCCATGCTGCTGGCCGTGCGCGCGCTGATCGTGGCGCGCAACTTTTGGGAAAGCCGGCGCCTGGGCAGCCCCGTGCCGCGTGAATACCAGCTGGGCATCATGGGCGCCGCGCGCCTGTTTTTCGGCGAATTGCGCGCCACCTTGTGGGCCTCGTCGTGGGGCATGCTGCGTCCGCGCCTGCAGGCGGCCGACACCATCGCTGGCCAGGGGCTGCCGGTGCTGCTGGTGCACGGTTATGTGTGCAACGGCGGCTACTGGACGCAGCTGAGCCGGCAGCTGGCGCAGGCCGGCATCGTGCACAAGGCGGTCGACCTGGAACCGATCAACGGCGACATTGAGGCGTTCGTGCCGCAAGTCGGACAAGCCATCACCGAGTTGTGCGCCCGCACGGGCAGCGACCGCGTGATCATCGTCGCGCACAGCATGGGTGGCCTGGTGGCGCGTGCCTGGCTGCGCCATGACGGCGCGGCCCGCGTGGCGCGCATCATCACGATCGGCACGCCGCACCACGGCACGGCGCTGGCCAACCTGGCGGCGGGGACGAATGCGCGGCAGATGAGCCGTATCGATGGCGCGCCGAGCGGCTGGCTGGCGCAGCTGGCCGCCAGCGAGACGCCGGAAACGCGCGCCCTGATCACGTCGATCTATTCGCATCACGACAATATCGTCACGCCGCAATGTTCCGCGCACTTGCCCGGCGGGCGCAATCTGGCCTTCGGCGGCATCGGCCATGTGGCGCTGGCCAGCGATGCGCGCGTGCTGCGCCAGGTGCTGGAAGAAATCACTATCAAGAACGAAGTCGCCCAGCCCCCGTCCGCCCCCCATTTTGCCTGAATCCTGTTGTGTTTTATCTGCATGGCAAGACTGTCTCTTTTGTCTCTGCTGTTGCCCAGGTTTAACAGGTGCAGGGCCAGAAAATGCTGTTTTCCACTGGCGTACTGTATTAAGCTAGCATCACGAAGGTGGCGGCCAGCAATGATTGCCGAGGCCGTATGCGCCGCGCCACAGCGATCCGTATGCGAGATATTTGCGGGGATGCATGGCAGGATGTTGTAGGATTAGCATGTTGCCGCGCAAGCGGAAAGATCGGTGCAGGCAGAAAATGAGTGTATGCAGTTTTCATGGGAGTGCTAATTGTCCGCACGTATCCTGATTATCGAAGATAACGCCACCAATATGGAATTGATGGTGTACCTGTTACGTGCCTTCGGGTACACGCCGCTGGCCGCCTATGACGGCGAAGAGGGCGTGCGCATGGCGCGCAGCGAATTGCCGGACTTGATCATCTGCGACGTGCATTTGCCCAAGCTCGATGGCTATGGCGTGGTGGCCGAGCTGAAGAAAGACCCGCTGCTGCGCACCATCCCGGCCCTGGCCGTGACGGCGCTGGCCATGGTGGGCGACCGCGAACGCCTGCTCGAAGCGGGTTTCAATGGCTATATCGGCAAGCCGATCGAGCCGGACCTGTTCGTGGCGGAGCTGGAATCTTTTTTACCCGGGGCGCCGTCGACGCCAGTTAAAAACGACATAGCGACCATCCTGATCGTCGACGATCATGTGCTGAACCGCGAATTCCTGACCGCGCTGCTGGGCTACGGCGGCCACCGTCTGCTGGAGGCGGCCAATGGCGCCGACGCGCTGGAAATATTGCGCACCGAGCGGCCGGACCTGATTATCTCCGACATCCTCATGCCGAACATGGACGGCTACGAATTCGTCACGCGCGTGCATGCCGATCCCGCGCTGACCGACG
Source organism: Janthinobacterium sp. 64 (assembly GCF_002813325.1). NCBI lineage: Bacteria > Pseudomonadati > Pseudomonadota > Betaproteobacteria > Burkholderiales > Oxalobacteraceae > Janthinobacterium > Janthinobacterium sp. 64. The sequence continues at coordinate 5,665,369 of NZ_PHUG01000001.1, forward strand.
TGCCCATCATTTTTTATACGGCCACCTACCGCGAGCAGGAAGCGATCTTGCTGGCGCAGGCATGCGGCGTGCGCTGGGTGCTGCCCAAGCCGTCCGACCCCGAAGTCATCGTGCGCACGGTCAACGAGGCGCTGGGACTGATGCCGGCGGCCGCCCAGGCGCCCGTTGTGCCGGGCGGTGGTGTGGCCCGTCCCGCCACTGGCAAGCTGGCCGCCATCGAACACCAGGTCAGCGGCTACCTCGACGAAGTCGAGTCCAGCAGCCAGCAGATTTCGCAGCTGGCCAGCCTGCGCGAGGGGCAGGCAGCGCTCCCCGAAGACCTGGGCATCATGACGGAGCGCCTGTCGCGTTCTCTGTCGAGCCTGCAGGCGGTGAGCCTGCGCCTGACGGCCCTGATCGAGCTGGGCATCGAGCTGGGCGCCGAACGCGATCCGCGCGCCCTGATCGAAGCGGGCTGCAAGGTGGCGCAAAATATCTGCGTCTCCAGGTATGCCTGCATCGGCGTGCTGGAAGAGGGTGCCGAAAAGCTCAGTTATTTTTCCTCGTGCGGCGCCGAGAAAGACCTCGAGCGCATTGCCAGCGCGCCGCGCACGGGCATCCTGAACCGCTTGCTGGAACAGCGCCAGCCCTACCGTGTCAATGGCTTGAAGGGCGACCCCACGGCGCTGGGCTTGCCCGACACGCACCCGCCCGTGCACTCGTTCCTGGGCGTGGCCATCGCCTCGCGCGAGCGCAGCCACGGCTGGCTGTACCTGGTCGACAAGCTGGGGGCGAACGAGTTTTCCGAAGTCGACGAACGCGTGGCCGCCACGGTGGCGGCGCAGATCGCCGTCGCCTACGACAACCTGCTGCTGTACGACGAGATCAAGCGCCACCACGAGCAGCTGACCCTGGACATGGCGGCGCGCATCCGTCTCGATGAAGACTTGCGCCGCTTCCGCCTGGCGATGGATGCCACGGCCGACGCGATTTTTCTCGTCGACCGCGCCGGCATGTGCTTCGTCGACGTCAACCAGACTGCCTGCCGCATGCTCGGTTTTGAACGCGAGGATTTCCTGCGCGTGGGGCCGGGACGCTCGAACGAGGGCGAGACCCAGCTGGAAGAACTGTACAACAAGCTGCTGGCCGGCGACCAGGGCGGGCCCATGACGGAATTGCAGTTGCAGCGCAAGGACGGTTCGCCGCTGTCGGTGGAAGTGCAGCGGCGTACCCTGCGCTCGGGGCAGAGCTGGATTCTGGTGGCCGTGGCGCGCGACATCACCGAGCGCAAGGATGCCGAGCAACGCCTGATGAAGCTGGCCCATTTCGATACCTTGACGGGCTTGCCGAACCGCAGCCAGTTTTACGCCTCGCTGACCCATTCGCTGTCCCAGGCGGCCGAACACCAGTGGGCCGTGGCCGTGCTGTTCATGGACATCGACCGCTTCAAGAATATCAACGACACCCTGGGCCACACCATCGGCGACGACCTGCTGCGCCAGTTCTCCAGCCGCCTCGTCGATTGCCTGCGCGTGCGCGATACCATCGGCCGCTTTGGCGGCGATGAATTTGCCACCATCCTGGTGCTGCCGGAAGGCGTCCAGCATGCCGTGGGCGTGGTCGACAAGATTCGCGAGGCGATGCGCAAGCCCTTCGACTTGCAGGGCCACGAAGTAACGGTGACGGTCAGCATCGGCATTTCCGTGTTTCCCGAAGATGGCGTCGATGCCGATACCCTGATTCAGTATGCCGACACGGCCATGTACCGCGCCAAAGAGGCCGGGCGCGACGCCTTCCGCTTCTTCACGGCGGAAATGAACGCGCAATCGATGGCGCGGCTGGACATGGAAAATGCCCTGCGGCGTGCCATCGACAACGAGGAATTCGTGCTGTTCTTCCAGCCCAAGGTGAATATCATCTCGGGGCGCATCAGCGGCGCCGAGGCGCTGATACGCTGGCGCCGCCCCGGCCACGGCATGGTTTCGCCGGCCCTGTTCATCCCCCTGCTGGAAGAAACGGGGCTGATTGTGCGTGTCGGTAACTGGGTGCTCGACGAAGCCTGCAAGAAAATCAGCGAATGGGGCGCCAGCAGCATCGGCCCCGTGCACCTGTCGGTGAATGTCTCGGGCATCCAGTTTTTCGTCGGCGGCCTGGAAGAAGAGGTGCTCAAGGCGATCAGCAAGCACGATATTGCGCCCGACCTGCTGGAACTGGAGCTGACGGAAAGCTCGCTGATGTCGAACGCCGAGGAAACCATCGCCGTGCTGCGCAACCTGAAGGCGCTGGGCATCCAGATTTCCATCGATGATTTCGGCACCGGCTATTCCAGCCTGGCCTACCTGAAGCGCTTCCCCATCGACAAGCTGAAGATCGACATCGCCTTCGTGCGCGAAGTGACCAGCAATCCGGACGACGCAGCCATCGTGCTGGCCATCATCAGCATGGCGCACAGCATGAAGCTGGAAGTGATCGCCGAAGGCGTGGAAAACGATGCGCAGCTGGCTTATTTGCGGCGCCACGGTTGCGATGAGATGCAGGGCTATTATTTCAGCCGCCCCGTGCCACAGGAAGAATTCGAGCAGATGCTGATGGCGGGCAAGCTGCTGCAGGCGCCGCAGGATGTGGGCAGCGAAGAGCAGCAAACCTTGCTGATCGTCGACGACGATGTCTTCATGCTCGACGTGCTCAGCGACTTCCTGGCGCAGGACGGCTACCGCATCCTGACGGCGCAGACGGCCGCCGAGGGCTTCGACATCCTGGCGCGCCACAAGGTGCAGGTGATCCTGTGCGACCAGTGCATGCCGCTCATGAGCGGTACCGAATTCATGGAGCGGGTCAAGCACCTGTGCCCCGATACTTTCCGCATCATGCTGTCGGCTTTTGCCGACCTGACGCCCATCATGGCGGCCATCAACCGCGGCGCCGTCGACCGCTTCTATACCAAGCCGTGGAAAGGCGCCGTGCTGCGCGAGAACATCCGCGAAGGCTTCCGCCTGCACACGCTGCTGCATGGCCCGGTGAAAGCGGCCGCCTGAGCTTGCCGGGCAGGCCGCCATGTGCGCTGGCGCACGTTGAGCAGCAGCTTTGTATCGAATTAGACTCCCGTCTCTAGTTTTGCTCACTAGAATAAAACGCATCCATGAAGTGGCATGGCCTTTCATATGACGGGAGCGGGCGATGGTGAAGAAATTGAAGGAACTGGCGGAAGACGCGGAATTGGCGGGCGCCGTGCGCTCGTCCGCGCAGCAGATCTGGCAAGCGGGCCTCGGTGCTTTTGCCAAGGCGCAGGAAGAGGGCGGGCGCGTGTTTTCCAAGCTGGTCAAGGAAGGCACGCAATTCCAGAAGCGCGCCGAAGACAAGGTGGCCGATGTCGGCGACAGCGTCAGCAAACTGGCCGATGGCGTGGGCAAGCAGGCCAGCGGCTCCTGGGACAAGCTGGAACAGGTGTTTGAAGAGCGCGTGGCGCGTGCGCTGGCCACCATCGGCGTGCCGATGCAAAACGATATCGCCGCGCTGCAGGCGCAGATCGATGCCTTGAGCCGGCAAGTGGCGGCGTTGTCGGCCAAGCCGAAGGCGGCGGTGAGGGCGGCGCCGAAAACTGCGCCGAAAGCGGCACCGAAAGCCGCGCAAAAAGCTGCGCCGAAAGCCGCACCGAAAGCCGCTCCGAAGGCGGCTGTCGCCAAGGCTCCGGCCAAGCCCGCGAGCAAAGCGGTGAGCAAACCGGCCGCGAGACCGGCAGCGAAGAAAAAAGCGCCGGCCGCCTGAGCTGGCGTCGCATCCCTCCAGCCTGCGCGAGCAGGCTTTTTCTTGCCCGCGTTTTTCGCCCGCGCCTGGGGGCGGAGTGTTTCATTACGGCTATCTTAGGTGGTATGCTTGAGGCAGAACACAGAGAGATTGCCCGCCATGCTACAAAAAGCACCACGCCGTACCCGCGAACGCATCCTGGAGTTGTCGCTGCGCCTGTTCAATGAGTTTGGTGAGCCGAATATCACGACGACCGTGATTGCGGAAGAGATGAATATTTCGCCGGGAAACCTGTATTACCACTTCCGTAACAAGGATGACATCGTCAACTCGATCTTCGTCCAGTTCGAGGCGGAAATCGAACGCATCCTGACCGTGCCTGACGGGCGCCGTTCGAATATCGAGGATGTCTGGCTGTATTTGCACCTGATGTTCGAACTGATCTGGCGCTACCGTTTTTTCTATCGCGACCTCAATGATTTGCTGTCGCGCAACCGCAAGCTGGAATTGCACTTCAAGCTGATCCTGGCGCACAAGATCAAGGTCGCCACGCAGCTGTGCGAAGACTTGCGCAGCGAACAGTCTTTGGAGGCGTCGGATATGGAGGTTGCCGCGATGGCGACGAATATGGTGGTCGTCGCCACCTACTGGCTGTCGTACGAATATGTGCGCAACCCGCGCAAGTACAGCGAGCAGCAATCGATGTCCGATGCGCTGGCGCGTGGCTGTTACCAGGTGTTGTCCCTGATCGGCCCGTATCTGCGCAATGAAACGCATTTGCTGTTTCGCAAACTGTCGGAAGAGTATGTGACCAAACTCAAGAACGACTGACGCGGCTGCTGGCGCCACGTCGTCATTTACAGGAGAGATAGATGGCTTGGAAACAATTCCCTTATCCGGACGCAGCCTATGTCTATACGCCGCAGACCCTGGAAGCGGCCTGGGCGCGCCTGCATGCGGGCGACATGGAACCGTTTCCCACGCACGCGGCGCTGGTGCAAGCCTGGCTGGCCTTCCACGCGGGCGACTTCGAACGCGCGGTGAAGCTGGGCCTGGCCGTCGGCGTGCCCGGCTATGCGGTGGCGCACAAGGCGACCTGCATCTATGCCACGCATCTGGAAGTGGACGACCGCCAGAAACTCGACATGTACGAAGAAGTGGCGGAGCGCTGCGAGCGCCAGCAGAGCGAACAGCCGGACAACCCGGCCGGCTACTACTGGCACGCCTACAGCCTGGGCCGTTATGCGCTGGGCACCTCCGTCGTCAAGGCCCTGGCGCAGGGCATGGGCGCACGCGTGCGCAACAGCCTGGACCGTACGATGACTGTAGCGCCCATGCATGCGGAAGCGCATATTGCGTTTGGGATTTATCATACGGAAATTATCGACAAGGTCGGCGCCATGATCGGCAGCCTGACCTACGGCGCCAATAAGGAAGATGGCTATCAGCACTTCAAGACGGCGCTGGCCCTGACGCCGTATTCGGCGCTGGCGCACAGCGAGTATGCGCGCGCGTTGAACATGCTTGACGGAAAGAAAAAGCTGGCGGAAGCGCTGGCCCTGTATGAAAAGGCGGCCGAGTGCGTGGCACTGGATGCCAAGGAACGCCTCGAGGTCGAGGCGGCGATCGATGAATTGAAAGACTAGGGACTACTGTGATCAAGGCTTTGTGTGTGTACTGTGGCGCCAACGCGGGCGTCTCGCCCGACTATGCGGTGGCGGCGCGCGAATTGGCGCGCGTGCTGGTGGCGGAAAATATTTCTCTGGTGTATGGCGGCGGCAAGGTCGGCCTGATGGGCGTGATCGCCGATGAAGTGCTGCGCCTGGGCGGCGAGGTGACGGGCGTGATTCCCACCCAGCTGGTTGAACGCGAAGTGGGCCACATGGGCTTGACGCGCCAGTTCATCGTGAAGGACATGCATGAGCGCAAGGCGATGATGGCCAGCCTGTCCGACGCCTTCATCGCCATGCCCGGCGGCTATGGCACCCTGGAAGAGCTGTTCGAGATGCTCACGTGGGCCCAGCTGGGCTTGCACGCCAAGCCCATCGGCTTGCTCAATGTCGACGGGTTTTATGATGGCTTGATTGCTTTCGTGCAAAACGGCAGGGAACAGGGCTTCATCCGCCCGCAGCACGCCGCCTTCCTCAATGCCGACGCCGATCCTGCCGCGCTGGTGCAACGGCTGAAGGAATGCGCGCCCTAGGCGCTGGACAGTGCTTGAGCGCCGCGCTTCACGACCACAGGCGCTGGCCCGACAGGTCGAGCTGGGTCAGGTACAGGCGCACGTCGAATTCGTACTGGTGGTATTGCGGTTCCATATACGTGCACAGCTTGTAGAACGGCTTGTCATGTTGCTTTTCTTTTACATGCGCCAGTTCATGCACGGCGATCATGCGCAGGAATTCCAGCGGCACTTCCTTGAACATGGTGGCCACGCGGATTTCATGCTTGGCCTTGAGCTTGCCACCCTGCACGCGCGAGATCGAGGTATGCAAGCCCAGCGCATGCTGGATCACGTGGATCTTGCTGTCGAACGCCACTTTGTTGATGGGTTCGGCATTGCGCAGGAATTCATTCTTTAAATCTTGCACGTACTGGTACAACGCCTTGTCGTTGCGCACATCGTGCGCATGCGGGTAGCGTTTTAGCAGGACTTCGCCCAGCTTGTCCTGCGCGATCAGTTGTTGCACTTGCGCTTGCGTTTGTTCGGAATAGGCGCTCAGGTATTTCAGGGATGGCTGCATGCGGGGATGGGCGGGGTGGGGAGTAGGGCGAGAATGTACCATACCGCCGCGCCCCGCGCTGCGCCAGCCCCGGCACGGGGCTGCCAGGGCCGCCCCATGCCATCGTCAAGCCGCGTGCCAGGTCAGCCCTTGTCGTCTTCGTCCTTGTTGCCCTGCCGGCTAGCCTTCGACTGTTGTTGCTCGGCGCCGCCGCCGCGTGCCGCCGTGCTGCCGCGGCTTTCATTGGCGCGCTGGGCCGATTGCCGGCTTTCGCCGCCCTTGCGGCCGATTTCCGCCATGTGTTCGCGGTTGCGGCTGACGGCTTCACCGCCTTTCTGCCCGGCCCGGCGTGCTTCTTCCGAGTCGAATTCATGCGCCGTGCCCTTTTGATGGGCTGCCTGGCCGCCCTTGCTGGCAATTTCGCGTTGCTGCTCCTCGTTCATGGCGGCGAAACCGCGCTTGCTCGTACCTTTGCTGCTGCCCGATTCGCCGGCCTTCTGGCTGCTGCCAGCGCCTTTGCCCTGCTCATTACTGTTAGCCATGTCGCTCTCCTTGCTGTCGGGTGGGGTCACTGTTCAATGCGCCTGATCGGAATGCCTGCCGGTCTCGCGGCCGTGGCCCGCGCCATCGCGGTGGCCCGAGGCATGCATTTTTTCGATCATGTCACGCTGGCGCTGCGTGGCTTTTTCTGTTTCTTCGGCCGTCTTGCGCACCACTTCGTCGGCGAAGGCCACGGCCGTGCGGCTCGTTTCGGGCAGGTGGTTCTCTGCCGTGCGGTTCATCTCGACATTGGCGCTGGCGACGAGATTGCCGAGTTGTTGCTGGTACTGCTGCAGCTTGTTGCTGCCCGGCTGTAACTGGGCCGCGGCCAGCGACATGAACTCGCCCGTGTCGCGCGCCGACAGCAATTGCTGGCTGGCGTTGCTCCATTCCTGCAGCAAGTCTTGCGCCAGCCGCAGATGCAACTCGCTCAGTTGCTGCGCCGTATCGAACATCTTGCGCGATAGTTCTGTGGCGAAATTGCACTGGGCCTCCAGGTGGGACTTCAGGGCGGGGCTGAGACTGGGGGGGATACTGTTTGTGAACATGTTCTACCTCAATGAAAATCTGGTCCGAGAAACACCCGGTGTACCGGATGCGACGTGTGCTGAAACAAGCAAAGAGATAGACGCCGGACGGCGTGCCAGGTTCCACGCCAGGTGCCGGTTTTGCGCGAGAATGGTGCTTGGCCGCTTGAAAAAAGCGAGGACTTTGTGCCAGATCAAAGTAACGTCAATCTGCTTGTCACCGTCGGCGGCCACGCTGCTTGCGTGGAAAATGCAGGTTTACAAGCCCGGCCGTGCGACAATAGCCGGCTCGCGGCAGCGCAGCCGATGGCCGGCGCGCGTGGCTGAGCCGAGCATCGCCTTACTTTTTACCTGATTCCGCGACCATGACGCATCCTGAATACATCCTGACCCTGTCCTGCCTGGACCAGCGCGGCATCGTGCACCGCGTGTCCGGCTTCCTGGCCGAACACGGCTGCAACATCCTCGATTCCGCCCAGTTCGGCGACCAGGAATCCCAGCTGTTCTTCATGCGCGTGCATTTCGCGCTGGAAGACGGCGCCGTCAGCGACGCCCAGTTGCGCAGCGACTTCGCCGACCTGTCGCAAGCCATGCAGTTGAACGGCGCTTTCCATGGCCAATTGCACGATGCGCGCGTCAAGCCGCGCGTGATGCTGATGGTGTCGAAGATCGGCCATTGCCTCAACGATTTGCTGTTCCGCTACAAGAGCGGCTTGCTGAACGTGGAAATTCCCGCCATCGTCTCGAACCACATGGAGTTCTACCAGCTGGCGGCCAGCTACAATATTCCCTTCCATCACTTGCCGCTGGCCGCCGGCGCGCCGGAAGCGGCCAAGCTGGCGCAGGAAGCGAAGATCATCGAGCTGATGGACACGCACAAGATCGACCTGGTGGTGCTGGCGCGCTACATGCAGATCCTGTCGCCGGGCCTGTGCCAGGCGCTCGACGGCCGCGCCATCAATATCCACCATTCCTTCCTGCCCAGCTTCAAGGGCGCCAAGCCGTATGCGCAGGCGCACCACCGCGGCGTCAAGCTGATCGGTGCGACGGCCCATTTCGTCACGGGCGACCTCGATGAAGGCCCGATCATCGAGCAGGACGTCGAGCGCGTCGACCATGCGATGGATGCGGAAACCCTGACGGCCATCGGCCGCGACGTCGAGTGCGTGGTGCTGGCGCGCGCCGTGAAATGGTTCGTCGAGCACCGCATCCTGAAAAATGGCGACAAGACCGTGGTCTTCCGCTGATACCGACTTCACTCTTCACTTTACCGAGACAGAAACACGATGGCCCTCAAAGCAACAATTTTCAAAGCCGATCTGCAGATCGCCGACATGGACCGCAATTACTACCAGGATCACGCGCTGACCCTGGCGCGCCACCCGTCCGAAACGGACGAGCGCATGATGGTGCGCCTGCTGGCGTTCGCCATCCACGCCGACGAGGCGCTGACCTTCACCAAGGGACTGTTCGACACGGAAGAGCCCGACCTGTGGCAGAAAGACCTGACGGGCGCCATTCAGCTGTGGATCGAAGTGGGCCAGCCTGACGAAAAGCGCATCCTGAAGGCCTGCGGGCGTTCGGAACAGGTGATCGTTTACAGCTATGGCGCAACCAGCCACATCTGGTGGAAGCAGATTGCCAACAAGCTGGAACGGGCGAAGAACTTGACCGTGATCAACCTGCCATCTGAAGCGGCGCAAGACATGAGCAAGCTGGCGCAGCGCAACATGCAGCTGCAATGCACGATCCAGGATGGCCAGATCTGGCTGACGGACAGCGTCAACACGGTCCTGATCGACCGCGAACCGGTCAAGCCAGCGCGCTGATGTCGGCTGTCTGAAACGCAAAAAGCCCGGATCGCTCCGGGCTTTTGTCATTGCGGGCGCCTAATTCGGCGCAGCGCCCAGGCGGCGGATGCTGCTCGAACGCTGCATGCTGCGGCTGATGCGCGGATCGCCGTAATAGCTCACTTCGCCCGAGCCGCCGATGCTGATGGCCAGGTCATCCTTGGCCCACACTTGCGCCTCGCCCGAGCCGCCGATGCTTACCTGCACCTCGCGCGCGGCCAGGCGGCCCGCTTCGATATTGCCCGAGCCGCCGATCGATGCCGTCAGCTGCTCCGTCTTGCCGCTGGCCTTGAAGCTGCCGCTGCCGCCGATGGCGATGGAAACCTGGCGGCTGTCGAGGTCGCGCGCATGGATGGAGCCGGAACCGCCCACGTCGAAGCGCAGATTTTCGGCGCGCAAGCCCGTTGCCGTGACGTTGCCCGAGCCGCCCACGCTGATGCGTTCCACCTGGCGCGCCTGGATGACGATGGTCAGGCTGCTCTGGCGGAAATTCGCATTGCGCTTGGCGGGCCGGATGCGCAGGGTGCCGTTTTCCACCACCGTGTCGATCAGCGGCAGGATATTGTCGTCGGCCTCGATGGTGACGCTGTCCGTGTTGCCGATGCGCAGCTCGACCGTGCCCGGCACGTTCAGCGCCACGCCATGGAAGCTGCCCACGTCGCGCGTCTGTTTTTGCAGCTTGCCGCTGCCCTGGATGCTGTTGCCGGAAATCCAGTCGAGCGGCGACGCCAGCGCCGGCGCGGCCGGGATGGCCAGGGCGCCGACGGCCAGCAGCAGGGCGGCGCCAAGGTGGCGGCAGTGGCGCGGGTGGAAAAGTGGCTGTGTCATTCTTGCTCCCTGTTTTGAATTGGATTGCATGCATGGTATGCCAGCCGGGCGCGCCTGCGCAGCGCGCTGCGACAGACTGCGCCAGCAGCGGCATGGAATGCAGGAGGCTGCGACAGGATGGCATGAGGTATCATGCGGGTATTGGACATACGACGAGCGGCACGCGCCGCTCACACTACTGGAATTACATGCTGATCATCACCATCAAACAGGGCAAGGAAAAGAGCTTGCTGGGCCAATCGTGGATTTACGCGTCCGCGATTGAAAAAGTCGAAGGCAAGCCGCAGGAAAAAATGAAGCCCGGCTCGACGGCCATCGTGCAAAGTTCGGCTAAGCAATTCATCGCCCGCGCCGCCTACAATTCGAAGTCGCAGATCCGCGCGCGTATCTGGAGCTTCAAGGAAGACGAGCCGGTCGACCACGCGCTGATCAAGCGCAGAGTCAAGGCCGCCATCGAGAAAAAACTGCCAGCCATCAAGAAGGCGGGCGAAAACCAGCTGCTGACCCTGATCAAGGGCGAAGACGAGGGCTTGCCGGGCCTGGTGGTGCAGCTGTTTGGCGGCGTGCAAGGCTATCTGATCTGCGAATTCAATGCCGGCGGCGTCGATGCGTGGAAAGTGGCCATCGTGCAATCGCTGATGGCTTCCACCGGCTGCGTCAATGTGTACGAGCGCTGCGACGACCTGATGCGCAAGGGCGAAGGCTTGCCCCTGATCGACGGCGCCCTGGCCGGCGAGGAACCGCCCGATGAAGTCATGCTGACGGACAATGGCGTGCGTTATGCGCTGAATTTGAAGACGGGGCACAAAAGCAAGTTCCGCTGAAAGCGGCTGTTTGAAATGAAAAACCGGCGCTGGCCGGTTTTTTTATGGGTAACCCGCGCACCACTGGGGTCGGACCCTCAGGGTCCGACCCCGGCTGTAGCCGGGCTTAGGGGGGGGATTGAGGGCTACTCCAGCGGCACGCTGCGGTACTTGTTCACCTCCAGCGCCGACACGGCCGGCGCATCATTGCCCCACGACGCGCGCAGATACGTCACCACGGCCGCCACTTCCGCGTCATCCATGACGGGGCCGAACGGCGGCATGCCGTAGGGGCGCGGGTTGCCGCTGGTGCCGGGCGCAAAGCCGCCGTTGAGCACGAGGCGGATGGCGTTCACGGCCGACTCCGTCGTCAGCGCGCGGTTGCCGGCCAGCGGCGGGTAGCCGGGCGGCACGCCCTTGCCATCGGCCTGGTGGCAGCTCGCGCATTGCGCCTCATACAGTTTCGCGCCCAGCGCCAGTTGCTGCGTGGCTTGCTCCGAGGTGCCGCGTGGCGCCTTTTTCGCCGCTTGCGCGGGGCCGGGCAAGCTTTTCAGGTAGACGGCCATCGCCTGCACGTCGGCCGTGCCCATGTGCTGCAAGCTTTGCCGCACGACTTCCGCCATGGGGCCGAAGACGGTGGCGCGCGGCGACACGCCCGTTTGCAGCAATTCCACGATATGCGCCGTGTCCCAGTCGCCCAGGCCCGCTTCCGCATCCGACGTCAGCGAGGGCGCGTACCAGCCCAGCACGGGGATCAGGCCGCCCGACAGGCCGTCGTCGCTGCCGCCCAGGGTGGTGCGGCTGCTATGGCAGGCGCTGCAGTGGCCCAGGCCCTGCACCAGGTAGGCGCCGCGGTTCCACTCCATGCTTTGTGTCGTGAGCGGCTGGTACACGCCCGGCTTGAAATACAGCGCGCGCCAGGCGGCCAGCGCGATCTGCTGGTTGTAGGGGAAGCGCAGCGCGTGCGGCGCGTTCGTCTGCCTGTGCGGCGGCACGCTCTGGAAATACGCGTACAGCGCGTCGCTGTCCTCGCGCCGCACCTTGGTGTAGCTGGTGTAGGGAAAGGCTGGATACAGCAGCCGGCCATCCTTCGACTTGCCGTTGTGGATGGCGCGCCAGAAATCGTCGGCCGTCCAGCTGCCGATGCCCGTTTCCTTGTCGGCCGTGAGGTTGGGCGAGAGCACCTTGCCGAACGGCGTCTGCAAGGCGCGTCCACCCGCGTAGGGCACGCCGCCGCGCGTCGTGTGGCACGCCATGCAGTCGCCCGCCTTGGCCAGGTAGGCGCCGCGCGCGACCAGCTGTTGCTGGCTCAGGGTGCTGGCCACGGCGGGCGGGCCGATGTCGTCGTCCGGGTACAGCAGGAATGTGGCGCTGCCGCCGGCAATCAGCAGCAAGCCGGCCGCGATCATCCATTTCTTCATGGCGCCACCTGCGCGGTAGAACCTGGCACGCCGCCGCAGTGCAGCGGCAAGGGCAGGGTGATGCCGCTGGCGGGACGCGCGTCGGCGCTGGCCACCTGCGTGCCCAGCCAGGCCGAGACGGCGCCCACGTCCGCGTCCGACAGGCGCTGCGCCACTTGCGCCATGCAGTCGGGTGCATGGGCGCGGCGGATGCCGTTCTTCCAGGCGCCTAGCTGGGCGTTGATGTAGTCGCGGGGCAAGCCCAGCAAGCCGGGGATGGCGGGCGCCACGCCGGCCAGTTTATCGCCATGGCAGGAGATGCAGGCGGGAATCTTTTTGCCCGCATCGCCATGCAGCACCAGCTGCTTGCCACGCGCCAGGGCCGTCGTGCCCGCGCTGCTGGGCTGGGCCGGCGGCGGGGCAGGGTGCTGCGCCGAAAAATACTCGGCGATTTCGCGCAGGTAATCGTCGGGCAAATGCTCGACCATGTAGTTCATCATCGGATACTGGCGTCTTCCCTCGCGGAAATTGAGCAGCTGGTTGTACAGATAGCCTGCAGGTTTACCGGCGATGCGGGGAAAGAAGGCGTCGTGGCGTTCCTTGGGTGCATGGCAGGCCGTGCATGCCTTGATGCGCTGTTCCAGGCTGTCGTGGCTGGCAGAGATGGCAGCGGGCGCGGCTATGGCCAGCATCAGCGCGAGGGGGAAATGCAGTAGCATGGAAAGTCGCATGGAAAGATCACCTGTCTCGTCGGTCTGTGTCGCGTGCCGGTGTTGCTGCCCGGATGTTGTTACCCTAGCATATAACGGGCGCTGTCACTGTGACAGGATCAGTTGTGCAATAAAAATACGGATCAGTTTGAGGAGCAGGGTTGAAACGATATGAGGAATTGGCGGAAGAAGTCGCCGCCATGATCAGCACGCAGCTGTTGCTGCCTGGTGACAAGTTGCCTTCCGTGCGCCAGCAGCATGCGCGCAGGGGCGTGAGCCCGTCGACGGTGTTCCAGGCCTATTATTTGCTCGAAGCGCGCGGCATGATCGTCTCGCGTCCCCGCTCCGGCTATTACGTGGCGCCGCAGCGCGCCGCGCTGGCGCCCGAGCCGGACAGCTCGCGCCCGCTCGATGCCAGTACCACCGTCGACGTCAGCGACCTCGTCTTCGAGGTGCTGGGTGCCGTAGGCGCGCGCGATATCGTGCCGTTCGGTTCGGCGTTTCCCAGCCCGCACCTGTTCCCGATGGAAAAACTGGCGCGGGCCGTGTCGGCCAGCATGCGCCGCCTCGATCCGTGGAGCACGGTCACGGATCTATCCCTGGGCAATGCGGAATTGCGCCGCCAGATCGCGCTGCGCTACCAGCTCGACGGCTTGCTCGTTTCCAGCGACGACATCGTCATCACGAATGGCGCGCTGGAAGCGCTGAACCTGTGCCTGCAAGCCGTCACGCGGCCCGGCGACACGGTGCTGATCGAGTCGCCCAGCTTCTATGCCTGTTTGCAGGCGCTGGAGCGGCTGGAGCTCAAGGCCGTCGAGATCGCCACCAGCCCGCGCGACGGCGTCGATCTGGCGGCGCTGGAAGAGTTGCTGCAGCGCCACCAGCCCAAGGCGTGCTGGCTGATGACGAGTTTCCAGAATCCCCTGGGCAGCCTGATGTCGCCGGAAAAGAAACGCGCACTGGTGGCACTGCTGGCGCGCCATGGCGTGCCGCTGATCGAGGATGACGTGTATGGCGAGCTGTACTTTGGCAAGCAGCGCCCCGGCCTGACGAAAAGCCACGATGGCGCGGGTCTGGTCATGCATTGCAGCTCGTTTTCCAAGACCCTGGCGCCCGGTTTCCGCCTGGGCTGGGCAGTGGCGGGCCGCTACGCGCGCCAGGTCGAGCGCTTGAAACTGACCACCAGCCTGTCGGCGCCGATACCGCTGCAGATGGCGCTGGCCGATTACCTGGCGCACGGCGGCTACGACCGCCATTTGCGCCAGCTGCGGCTGACCCTGGCGGCGCAGCAAAACACCATGCTGCAAGCCATCGCCGTGCATTTTCCGCCCGGCACGCGGGTCACGCGGCCGCAGGGCGGCTATTTTGTCTGGGTGGAAATGCCTATCGGCATCGATGCGCTGGCCTTGCACCGCAGCGCGCTGGCGGCCGGCATCAGCATCGCGCCCGGCCCCATCTTTTCCGCCACGCGCGCGTTTCGCCATTGCATCCGCCTCAATTACGGCCACCCGTGGAGCGCGCAGCTGGAAGAAGCCATCGCCACGCTGGGGCGGCTGGCGGCGCAGCAGCTGGCGCCGTAGGGGAAGTCAGCCGGGACGGCCGGGCAGGGCGAGAAAGGCGCTAAAGTCGGGCGCCACCATGCTGGCGGCCCCCGTTTCATGCGACCACAGCACGACCACCGGCTCGCCCGACGGCCCGATGTGGGCATAGTCGAAACAATAGCAGTCGCCCGTGCCGAATTGCGCGAAGGGCAGCAGGCTGGCGCAATCGATGCCGCTGCCGGCGAAGTTGTCCAGCCACGCCTGCCAGCCTTCGCGGTAGTGTCGGTCGATCGATTCCCAGGTCTTGCGCGGATTGTCCGCGTCGTAGACGGGAAACAAGGTCAGGGCGCCCAGTGCGCGGCCATTGTTGGCCAGCAGCCACGCAGCGTGCGATGGCGGCAACGCGCGGCCCAGCGCCTGTGCTGCAGCGGCGATGGCTGCGGCGCTGGTGCCGGTGCTGTTTTTCCTGCGCATGCGATGGACGCTGGAATCAGGCCGGGGAAGCGGGCGCAGCGGGCGGCGCAGCGGCCGGACGCGGGGCTTTTTGCGGCGTGACTTTACCGCCGTCGGCGATCCAGCGGCGGTACACGCGCAGAGCTACTTGCGCATCGTCGGCCGCGTACAGGATCTGCTTTTCCGTCAGGCGCGAGGTGGCCCAGTTGGTGGTGGAGATCTTTTTCGATTTCTGCAGGTGCAGGCCGAAGAACTTGGCCACGGCCGTCTTGGCGCCCAGGTCGTTGCGCTGGCCGCCGCGCAGGGCGACGGACAGGTCCAGCACTTGCGCTGGAACAATGCCCAGCTTGTTGCGCAGGCGCTTGACGTCGTCGGACAGGCCAAAGCCCACCTTCAGGGTGGTGGCCGATTCGAGGATGGCTTTCAGTTCGGCCAGGGCCGGCGCCGGCGTGCTGCCCACCTGGAACAGGTAGGCGATGTCGTCGGTGGCCAGCTGGATCAGGTGCGGGCCCGTGGAGGACTCGCCCTTGACGAACGTCGGCTTCGATTCCGTATCGAAGCCGATGGCATCGGCGGCCAGCAGGGCGGCCATGGCTGCCCTGGCATCGTCACTGGTGCGTACCAGTTTGACGTGGTCGAGTGCAATGCCTTGATACGGGGGCAGTGGCGGTGCGGCAGCTGTGTCCATGAAACCGGATCAGCCTTTGCGCGAGAATTTCGCGGTCAGCTGATTCAGTTTTTCCAGGCGCAAACGGTTCGCTTCTTCGGCGGCGGCCGCGTCGCGTTCGGCTTTCTTGCGCTCGGCTTCTTTCTTGAAGCGCTGCTGCAATACTTGCGTGGCGTGGTCGCGGTGGGTTTGCGTCACTTCCGCGCCGGCAGTGCCGTCGAGGTCGTAGCGGATCTTGGCTTTTTCCATCATGCGCAGGTAGCGCAGCGAACCCGTGTGGATGCCCAACGCCGTGCGCATCAGCTTGCGGTCCAGGTCCGGCAGGCGCGCCAGGATCTGCTTGTCGATACCGATCGACAAGGGCAGGCAATCGCGGAATGGCGGGAATTGCTCCTGGAACTGCTTGAGCAGCGCGCGCGCGGTCAGGCCGGCAGGTGCCGGCGTGGTCGCCGCTGGGGCTGCATCGACTGGCGTGTCAGGAGTGGTGGCTTGCTGGTCTGGCGTGGAGCTGGTCATCGACATCATTGGTTGGGCTATAAAAGGGGAGCATAGCACGCGCCACAGGCAAGTGCATTGTCTTTTTTGGCAACTTGCGCACAGATAAGCGGGTCCGTACGACAGTGCATGCAGCGCGAAATGCGGGAAATGTGTATAATGTCGGCTTGCGCTGATGACTGGACCCTGTTTTTGAAGGTCTGGCTCAGGTGTGCAGGGGATAGGAGCAGTGCGGTGCAGGGCCATCATTATTGATATTTTTGATATCAGATATTTTGCTTATCAATTATCCAGATAACTGGCCTTCGTGCATAATCTTGCTCTCCGCTGTGTCTTCACTGAACAACAATAGATTCAAGCCCGTTCTGGTACGGGCTTTTTTTCATTCCGCAATGTACATCGCTTATTTATCTGATCCGGCTTCGGCCCCGCCGCCCTCATCACGGGATGCGCGGGCTTTGAGCGCCCTGATAAGCAGGCGCCGCTGCCGTTAACGGCAGCCGCAACAATACGCTCCATCGAGTCCGGTTTCGCAGGCTTAGGTGGAATCATTCACTTCGCGCCGACACCATCTGGTCTCGCATTAAGAGATATCTCATGAAGAATACGCCAAAAACTTTAACGTTGTCCGCCAAGGCGCCACGCCCAGCCGCGGCACCACTTGCCGTACCCAAAACGACTTTATCTTACTTCATCGATAATGCGCAAGCGAATCCGGAAGCGACCGTCACGACGGCACCCACCGTCGTCACCGTGGTGAAGAAAAGCCGTTCGCGCCTGGCCGCCGTGCCGGCGGCCGAATCGGCTGCCGAAGCGCCCGTTGCAGTCGCGGCCGCCGAAGCCGTTGCCGAGGCAGCCGACGCTGCAGCGGCCAAAACGCCAAGCGTGAAGATCGCCCCCGGCGCCAAGGCCCCGGCCGCGCCGCGCAAGGTCAGCGAAAGCGCGGCCACGAACAAAGTGGTGACGGCAGCCCGTTCGAAAGTCGTGCGCGCCAAGCCTGAAGTGGCGCCCGTGACCATCATCACCGGCGCGCAAGTGGTCAGCAAGACCACCGACGCCGATGCCCTGGCCGCCATCGATACCTCGAATTACTTCTTGCCAACCGTCAAGGTGCCGGGTCGCCGTGGCCGCAAGCCTAGCGAATTCACGCCGGAAAACGATGAAGTGGCAGCACTGAACGCCGTCGAACGCGCCGAATTGAAGGCCGTGTCGAAAGCGCGCGACCGCAAGGCCAAGGGCGGCCTGGCCGATGCACTGGGCGATCCGGAAGCGTCGGCAGCGGACCTGGAACGCCGCCGCAAGCAGATCACTGGCTTGATCAACATGGGCAAGGAACGCGGTTTCCTCACCTATGCCGAGATCAATGACCAATTGCCGGAAAACATCATCGATCCGGAAGCGATCGAAGGCATCATCGCCACGTTCAACGACATGGGCATCGCCGTCTACGAGCGCGCTCCGGACGCGGAAAGCCTGTTGTTGACCGACAACGTCGCCACCGTTACCAGCGACGATGAAGTGGAAGCGGCTGCCGCGACCGCCCTGTCGACGGTCGACTCCGACTTCGGCCGCACCACCGACCCCGTGCGCATGTACATGCGTGAAATGGGCGCCGTGGCGCTGCTCACGCGCGAAGGCGAGATCGAGATCGCCAAGCGCATCGAAGGCGGCTTGAAAGACATGATCCAGGCCATTTCCGCCTGCCCCACCACCATCGGCGAAATCGTTGCGCTGTCGCAAAAAATCGCGCGCGACGAAATCAAGGTCGATGAAGTGGTCGACGGCTTCGTCGACTTGAACGAAAGCAATGCCCCGGCACCGGCCGCCGCCCCCGCGCCCGCTAGCGCCAGCGGTGACGACGAGGAAGAGGAAGAAGAAGCCGAAGAAGAAGACGGCGACGCCAATGGCGGCGCGGCCGGTTTCTCCAGCGAGCAGCTGGCGCAGCTGAAAAAGAATGCGCTGGAGAAATTCAACGTCATTTCTACGCAGTACGACAAGATGCGCAAGGCGCCCGAGGGTTACAACTCGAAAGCCTACATCAAGGCGCAGGAAGCCATTTCGCAGGAATTGCTGGGCATCCGCTTCACGGCCAAGGTCGTCGAAAAGCTGTGCGACACCCTGCGCGGCCAGATGGAAGAAGTGCGCCACATCGAGCGCGCCGTGCTGGAACTGTGCGTGAACAAATGCGGCATGCCGCGCGCCCACTTCATCAAGGTGTTCCCGGGCAATGAATGCGACCTGGAATGGGTCGACCGCGAAGTCGATTGCAAGTATCCGTACAGTGCCATCCTCAGCCGCAACGTGCCTGCCGTCAAGGAACTGCAAAAGAAGATGATCGACCTGCAAGCGCGCGTGGCCCTGCCGCTGGCGGACTTGCGCAAGATCAACAAGCAGATGGCTGCCGGCGAAAAGCGTGCGCGTCACGCAAAACGCGAAATGACGGTCGCCAACTTGCGCCTGGTCATTTCGATCGCCAAGAAATACATCAACCGCGGCTTGCAATTCCTCGATTTGATCCAGGAAGGCAACATCGGCTTGCTGAAGGCCGTCGATAAATTCGAATACCGCCGCGGCTACAAGTTCTCGACCTACGCCACCTGGTGGATCCGCCAGGCCATCACGCGTTCGATCGCCGACATGGCCCGCACCATCCGCGTGCCCGTGCACATGATCGAAACGATCAACAAGATGAACCGCATCTCGCGCCAGATCATGCAGGAAACGGGCAGCGAGCCGGACCTGGCGACCCTGGCCGTCAAGATGGAAATGCCGGAAAACAAGGTGCGCGAAATCATGAAGATCGCGAAAGAGCCGATTTCCATGGAAACGCCGATGGGCGAAGATGGCGATTCGCAACTGGGCGACTTCATCGAAGACAACACGACCCTGGCGCCGCTGGATGCCGCGCTGCACGCGTCGATGCGCAACGTGATCAAGGAAGTGCTGGACTCCCTGACGCCGCGCGAAGCGAAAGTACTGCGTATGCGTTACGGCGTGGAAATGTCGAACGACCACACCCTGGAAGAAGTGGGCAAGCAGTTCGACGTGACGCGCGAGCGCATCCGCCAGATCGAGGCGAAAGCCATGAGCAAGCTGCGCCAGCCTTCGCGTTCGGACAAACTTAAAACTTTCCTGACGCAAAACTAATCGTACGGCAAGCAAACAAAAAAAAGAGGCGCAAGCCTCTTTTTTTACGTCTGTAGCATGCCTTCCTACATGAAACGCGTGCGCGCGCCCAGCAGGCCCAGGCGATAGTTGCGCTGCAATTTGTACAGCACCACGCCGCTGGCGGAGATGAGGATGGTGATGAACAGCCAGTCCAGTGGATTGCTGCGCTGCGGTGCGGGCGCCGCTTGCGACGGCACGGCGAAGGCCTGGAACTTGTGCCCCGTGTAGATGGCGCCGACCACCAGGCCCGCATCGGTGATCTTGTTGGTCAGGTACAGGCCGTCGTCGCGGCGGCGCACCGTCATCACGCCTTCCTTGTAGACAAAGGTCATCGGTTCAAAGCCTTTGATGCTGACGCTGCCGACGACGTGTCCGGCCGCGTTGACTGCCGTGGCGTAGCTGTCGCCCTGGCCGATCATGGCGCCCAGGTCGAGCATGCGCTTGCCATCCCAGGCAAACGCGTGCCAGCGGCGCTTCTCCGTTTCCGACGCGCCCACGACCAGGCCTGCGTCATTGATGGCGGTGGCTGAACTGATGCGTCCGCCGGGCAGGGTGCCGATTTCCTGCATGCCCGTGCCGGGGCGGTAGACGAAGGCGCGGCGGTAGCCGTCGCCGCGCTGCGCCGTGCCGACCACTACGCCATGGCTGTTCAGGCCGCTGGCATAGCTGCTGGCGCCGCCCAGGGTACCCAGGTCTTGCAGGCTGTGGTCGGCTTTCGTCACAAAGGCGTGGAAATCGCCGGCGCTGGTGTCGGCATAGCCGGCGATCATGCCGTCGCGCGTGATGGCCGTGGCATAGCTGCTGGTGCCGCCCAGGGTGCCCAGGTCGCGCATGCCGCCCGCTGCTTCAAAGCGGAAGGCATGCCAGGCGCCGCTGGCCGTTTGCGCCGAGCCCACCACCACGCCATGGGTATTGATGGCCTTGGTAAAGCCTTCATTGCCGCCCAGGGTGCCCAGTTCGCGGAGGCGGCCATGCTGATAGGTCACGGCGCGGCGCCGTCCTTCTTCTTCCATGATGATGCCGGCCACCAGGCCGGCCGGGTTCAGGTCGGATGCGATGCTGCCATTGCCATCCCTTTCACCAAAGCCGCGTTCGGCATAGATGGTGGCGCTGGCGGTGGGGATGGCGGCCAGCAGGAGCAGGCCGAGCAGTGGGGCGGGGAAGCAGGCGAACCGTGGCGGCATGATAGTTTCCTCAAAGAAAAAACTTACTATACTTTTTTATGCCGCAAATGCATACTTAATTTACTACTGTTTTTGATAATTTTTGTGTTTTAGCATGATCGACATGCTGCTGGCCTGCCTGCTGGGGCAGGTGGATGGCCAGCGCCGTGCCGCAGCCCGCCTGGCTGTCGATGCGCAGTTCGCCGCCCAGCGCATGGACACGTTCGCGTATGCTCTTCAGGCCGAAGGCGGCCCGCTTGCCGTGGTCGCCCGGCTGCATGCCGATGCCGTTGTCGCTGATGCGCAGGACGATGGCGTCCGCATCTTGCGTCAGCGCCACTTCCACTTCGCTGGCCTTGGCGTGGCGCACGATGTTCGACAGCGATTCCTGCAGCACGCGGAAGATGGCCGATGTCTGGCGCTGGTCCAGGCCCAGGTCCGGCGCCTTGCTGTCGAGCGTGAGCCGGTAGCGGATGGCGCTGCGGCTCTCCATCTGGCGGATCAGCCACTCGGCCGCCGGGCCCAGTCCCAGCTCCAGGGTGCTGGGATGCAAGTCATTGATGATGGTGCGCACGGAGCGGATGGTGGCGTCGATGGTGTCGAGCATGCGCTGCGCATGGCGGTGCAGGCGCGGGTGGGTGGTGGCCGTGCGCGCATGCAGCAGCGACACGTCGATGCGCAGCACCATCAGATTCTGGCCCAGGTCGTCATGAATATCGAGCGCGATGCGGCGCCTTTCCTGTTCCTTGATGGTTTGCTGGTGGTCGCTCAGTTCGCGCAGCTGGGCCAGGGTGCGCTGCACGTTTTCCTCGTTGCGCTTGCTTTCCGTGATGTCGATGCCCATGGCGATGATCATCTGCGGTTGGCCTTGCGCATCGAAGATGGGTTTTTTATGCGTCTGCAGCAGGCGGTTTTCCTGCAGCCGCGCATTCCACACGAGTTCTTCGCGTATCACCAACTGGCGGCTGGCAAACGCTTCCTGGTCCGCCGCGTGGAATCCCTGGGTCTGGTCCGCAGGGAAGTGCCGCACGTCGCGTCCTTCGGCGATATCCTGGAATTGCACGCCCCATTGCTGCTCGCAGGCCTGGTTCATCAGCACGATGCGCGAGTCGGCATCTTTCAGGAACAGCGACAGGGGCATCATGGAAATGATGTCCTGCAGCCGCTCTTCGCTGCGCGCCAGGGCCGCTTCCGTTTGCGCGCGCATGGCGATTTCCGCAGAGAGCTGGAGATTGACATCGAGCAATTGGGCCGTGCGCAGGGCCACGCGGCTTTCCAGCTCCGCATGGGCCAGGCTCAATGCATGTTCGGACCGCTTGTGTTCGGTGATGTCGCTGGCCAGCACCAGTGCGCCCGTCACGGTGCCGTGCTGGTCGTACAGGCGCCGTCCGCTGAGCATGGCCCAGCGCTGTGTGCCGTCGCCATGCTGGTATTGCAATTCGCCCATGCAGCTATCGCTCGCCGTCTGGCGTAGCGGACACAGGCGCAGCAAGGTGGCCTCGTCGTGGAATTCCTCCATGGAGTGGTTCAGCAGCAGCTCGGCGGGGAGGCCCAGCATGTCGCACAGGCGCTGGTTGACGTACAGGATGCGGCCTTGCGCATCCGTTTGCCACATGCCGTCCTGCGCCGTTTCGCTCAGGTTCTGGTAGCGCAGGAGGCTGGCGTCGAGTTGCGAACGCGTGCTGGCGAGGTGGGTGCGCAGCCTGCGCATCAGCCACATGGCCGTGCCGGCGGCGGTCGCCAGCAGCAGGGTCAGCCAGACATGCTCCCAGAAGTCGAGCGCCGGCCAGGCCGCACCGGCCAGCCAGCCCAGCATGATCAGGATGAGGGCGGCGCAGGCAGCACTCAGCGTTTCAATCGACCATTTGCTCATCCGCGTCCCTGGCGTCATGGTTGGCCGCTGCGGTGTGCATGGGGCCTAAGTTGGGAAGGTGTCAACCGCTAGTGTAATACCAATTGTTGTTTTATTGAGAATATTTTGCAACTGGGCAAGCAAAAGGGCCGGCCCTTGCGGTGCCGGCCCTTGTCTGCCGATGGCAGCCTGGCGCGATCAGCCCGTGTTGCGCAGGCCGGCCGCCACGCCGTTGATCGACAGCTGGATGCCGCGGTGCACCCTTTCGTCGATCTTGCTTTCCGCCGACAGGGCGCGGTTGCGCTTGATCAATTCCACCTGCAAGTGGTTCAGCGGGTCGAGATAGGCGAAGCGGTTCTGGATCGAGCGGGCCAGCAGCGGATTGCCCGCCAGCCGTTCCGTGTTGCCGGTGATCAGCTCCAGGCAGCGCAAGGTGTTGCCATGCTCGTCCGTGATGCGCTTGTAGATGCGTTCGCGCAAGTCCTGGTCTGCCACCAGTTCCGCATAGCGCGAGGCAATCGCCAGGTCCGTCTTGGCCAGCACCATGTCCATGTTCGACAGCAAGGTGGCAAAGAATGGCCATTCGGCATACATGGCGCGCAGGGTGGCGATCTTCTCATCTTTCGACGCGCCGTCAGCCTGGTCGATCCAGGCCTCGATGGCGCTGCCGAAACCGAACCAGCCCGGCAGCAGCAAGCGGCACTGGCCCCAGGAAAAGCCCCAGGGAATGGCGCGCAAGTCTTCGATGCGCTGGTTGGCCTTGCGCGAGGCGGGGCGCGAGCCGAGGTTCAGCTCGGCGATTTCCGCAATCGGCGTGGCCGAGAAGAAGTACTCCGTAAAACCCGGCGTTTCATACACGAGGTGGCGGTAGGCGTGATAGGCCAGGTCCGACAGCTGCGCCATCACGGCTTCGAACTGCGCCAGTTCGCTTGCGTGCGCGGGGTTGGCCGCTTGCGGCGCCAGGCTCGCTTCCAGGGTGGCAGCGACCAGCAATTCCAGGTTGCGCCGGCCGATTTCCGCGTTGGAAAACTTCGAGGCGATGATTTCGCCCTGTTCCGTCAGGCGGATCTGCCCGTTGACGGTGCCCGGCGGCTGGGCCAGGATGGCTTCGTAGCTGGGTCCGCCGCCGCGGCCCACCGTGCCGCCACGGCCATGGAACAGGCGCAGCTTGACACCGGCCTTCTGGAAGTCGGAGACCAATGCCAGTTCCGCCTTGTACAGTTCCCAGTTCGACGTCAGGAAGCCGCCATCCTTGTTCGAATCGGAATAGCCGAGCATGACTTCCTGCAACTGTCCCTGCTTGGCGATCAATTGTTTTACCAATGGCAAGGCCATCACCTGGCTCATGATGCCGGCCGCGCGCTGCAGGTCGGGGATCGTTTCAAACAGTGGGATGACCATCAGCTCGCAGCTGCTGTCACCGTCGCCGCCGGCTTTCCAGTCGGTGCGCAGCAAGCCCGTTTCCTTTTGCAGCAGCAACACTTCCAGCAGGTCGGACACGGTTTCCGTGTGCGAAATGATGTAGTTGCGGATGGCCCGCGCGCCGTAGCGCTGGCGGATGTCGCGCGCCGCGCGCAAAATCGCCAGCTCGGAATCCGTTTCCGTGGCGTAGGCGATGTAAGGCGAGTACAGCAAACGCGGCTGGGCCAGTTCGCTCAGCAGCAGCGCCTGCTTGTCTTCCTCGGACAGGGACGTGTAATCGGCGGCCACGCCGCTTTGCGCGAACAGGTCGGCCAGCACGCGCTCGTGCACGTCGGACGTCTGGCGCATGTCGAGCGAGGCCAGGTGGAAACCGAAGATGTCGGCCGCGCGTGCCAGCGTGGCCAGGCGCGGACGCACGAGGGCCGCGCCGTGGTGCGATTCGAGCGAGGCGACGATGGTGCGCAGGTCGGCGACAAAGGCGGCCGCGTCAGGGTAGGCGGCGGCCGCGCCCACTTCCTTGCGCAGGATATTGGTGGCGCCCAGCGCGCGGGCCGTGGCGGCCAGGCGCGCATAGATACCGATCAGGGCGCGGCGGTACGGCTCGTCGCTGCGGTGCGGCGAGGCGTCCGGCGACTGGTCGGCCAGCGCCTGCAGTGCGGCGCTGACGCCCACCATCAGGGTCGAGACGGACAATTCCGCGCCCAGCGCGTGCACTTCGTCGAGGTAAAAGTCGAGGATGGTGGTGGCGTGGCGCGCCAGCGCGTGCTGCATGGTGCCCGCGTTGACGTTCGGGTTGCCGTCGCGGTCCCCGCCGATCCAGCTGCCCATCTGCACGTAGGCGGCATTGATCGGTACTATCGTGCCGTCGCCGTTCGGGTACTCGGCGGCGATGTCATCCTCGATGTCGTCATACAGGCCCGGCAGTTCGCGCAAAAAGGTGATGCGGTAGTAGGACAGGGCGTTTTCGATTTCGTCGGCCACCGTCAGCTTCGAGTAGCGCAGCATGCGCGTCTGCCACAGGGTGGAGACGCGCGAGCGCAGCAGCTGCAGGTTGGCTTGCCGCTCTTTCGGCGTCTGCGGCAGGTCGCGCTCGGCCAGCAGGCGGGCGATGTCGTGCTCGGCGTCGAGGATGCTCTTGCGCTGCACTTCCGTCGGGTGGGCCGTCAGCACGGGTGCGATCAGGGCGTCCTGGAAGAAGGTGTCGACCGTCTTGCGCGGCACGCCGGCCATGCGCAGTTTTTTCAGCGCGAAGCTGACGCTGCCCTTTTGCGCGCTGGACCCTGCCAGCAAATGGGCGCGGCGGCGGCGGATGTGGTGCTGGTCTTCCGCAATGTTGGCCAGGTGCGAGAAATAGGAAAAGGCGCGCACCACGGAAATCGTCTGCTCGCGGCTCAGTTCTTTCAGCATGGCGTCGAGTTCCAGCGCGGCGCCGGCGTCCGCTTCGCGGCGGAAGCGCACGGAGGTCTGGCGTATGGTTTCCACCACATGGAAGACGGCGTCGCCTTCCTGTTCGCGCAGCACGTCGCCCAGCAGGCGGCCCAGCAGGCGGATATCTTCTTTCAGTGGCGCGTCCTTGTCGGAAGCGGCCGCTGGAACTATTTCTGGTGCTACTGCGTCATTGAGCATAATAAAGAACCAAAGTAAGTGTAAAAGCAAGGGAATGTGGATCGCACCGGGCGTTTGGCCGCAGAGGGGAGGGGCGCATGATAAAATTTGTGGTCTTCAACATGGACGCTAGCCTGACTTGGCCTTCTAGGCCAAGGGATAACGATTATAGCGACGCCGGGCGCCATTCCGATACAAATTGATATCGGACGGGCGAATTGGCAACGATAATGACAACGACAGCCACAGCGAAAGAACTTGTTTTGAAAGCATCCGAATTGACCCCGAACGAATTGACCATTCCCGCCCGCCTGGTGATCGCCACGCGCGAGAGCCGCCTTGCCATGTGGCAAGCTGAACACGTGCGTGCGCGCCTGGCCGCCCTGTATCCGCAGTGTAGCGTTGAAATTCTCGGCATGACCACACGCGGCGACCAGATTCTGGACCGCGCCTTGTCCAAGGTAGGCGGCAAGGGCCTGTTCGTCAAGGAGCTGGAAGTGGCGATGGAAGAAGGCCGCGCCGACCTGGCCGTGCATTCGCTCAAAGACGTGCCGATGGAGTTGCCAGAAGGCTACAGCCTGGCCGCCATCCTCGAACGTGAAGACCCGCGCGACGCGTTCGTGTCGAACGACTACGCCAGCCTGGCCGAGCTGCCGCATGGCGCCGTGGTCGGCACCAGCAGCCTGCGCCGCCAGTCGCTGATCGCCGCGCGCTACCCGCACCTGACGATTCTGCCCCTGCGCGGCAACCTCGATACGCGTTTGGGCAAGCTGGACCGTGGCGATTACGCCGCCATCATCCTGGCCGCCGCCGGCCTGAAACGCCTGGGCCTGGCATCGCGCATCCGCGCCGTGCTGGCGCCGGAAGACAGCTTGCCGGCCGCCGGGCAGGGCGCCATGGCGATTGAAATCCGCAGCGGCCGCGTCGACGGCGCCGACCTGGTGCGCCTGCTGGCGCCGCTGAACCATCTTGATACGGCGCACGCCGTCACGGCCGAGCGCAAGGTATCGAAGATTTTCGGCGGCAGCTGCCAGATTCCGCTGGCCGCGTTTGCCACAGTCGAGGGCGAACAGATGCGCTTGCGCGCCATGGTCGCCACGCCCGATGGCGCGCGCATGGCCAGCGCCGACGTCAGTGGCCCGGCCAGCGCGCCGGAACAGCTGGGCGAGCAAGTGGCCGAATTGCTGCGCGGGCAAGATGCCGCCGGCATCCTCGCCTCGTGCGCCGTCACGCCCGACAACCATGAAGGCCTGGCGCCGCATGCCTGACAGTGTGGTGATCACGCGGCCCGCGCAACAAGCGGGGCCGCTGGCCGCACGCATCGCGGCGCTGGGCTGGCCCGTGACCCTGCTGCCGCTGCTGGAAATCCACGCGCTGGACGGCGAGGACGAATGCGCGCAGCTGCAAGCCGTGCTGGCGCGCCTGCAGACATTTGACCTGGTGGCGTTCGTTTCGCCCAACGCCATCGATTGCGTCTTTGCGCACCTGCCCGCCTGGCCGCCTGGCGTGCCGCTGGCCGTGGTGGGCGAGGGCAGCAAGATGGCCCTGGCCGCGCATGGCGTCACGCACGCCAACGCGACCATCACCAGCCCGCTGGACACGGCGCGCAGCGATTCCGAACATCTGTTGCTGGCGCTGGACTTGCCGGCCCTGCGCGGCAAGCGCGTGCTGATCGTGCGCGGCGACGGCGGACGCGACTACCTGGCCGACGGCTTGCGCGCGGCCGGCGCGCAAGTCGAGTTCGTCACAGCTTACCGCCGCAAGGTGCCGACGCTGACGCCGGCCTTGCGGGCGACCCTGGAAAACCTGTTGCAGCATAATAATGACTGGATCATCACCAGCTCGGAAGCGCTGCGCGGTTTGCTGGCGCTGCTGGGCGAAATGGGCGATGACAAGATGGCTGTTGCAAAAATGCAACAGCAGCATTTGATCGTGCCGCACGCGCGCATTGCACAAACGGCGGCGGCCCTGGGTTTTGCCCGTGTCACCTTGACAGGATCAGGCGACGCGGGAGTGCTCGCCGCGTTACAATCACGACCATGAACGAAATGCCTACACTCTCCGAACCGAATGCAACGCCTGGCAGCGCCGTGAAGACGGCGCCGCAGGCGGCCGACCAACCTGCCGGCCGCGCGCCGACCCTGCTGGAACAGCTGCAAAAGCCGATGAGCATCGCCGTCATCGTGCTGGCCGTGCTGCTCGCTGCGCAAAGCTGGTCGACCAGCAAGCAGATCCGCAACCTGCGCGAAGAAGTGGCCAAGCGCCTGCAAAAGGGCGATGTCAGCAACGCTGAAACGGGCGTGCTGGCGCGCAACGTGCAAGAAGGCACGAAAGAGCTGCAAATCAAGGTGGGCGCGCTGGAAAACCGCCAGAGCGAAACGCAAAGCCAGCAGCTGGCGCTGGAACAACTGTATAACGACTTGTCGAAAAACCGCGACGAGTGGGCGCTGACGGAAATCGAGCAAGTGCTGTCGACGGCCAGCCAGCAGCTGCAACTGGCCGGCAACGTGCCCGGCGCGCTGATCGCCCTGCAAAACGCGGACCGCAGCCTGTCGCGTTCCGACAAGCCGCAATTCATCACCATCCGCCGCGCCATTGGCCGCGACATGGAAAAACTCAAGGCCCTGCCCAGCGTCGATTCGACGGGCGTGGCCCTGCGCCTCGATGCCGTGATCGCCCAGATCGACGCCTTGCCGATGCTGGCCGATGAAACGCCGGCCTTGCCGGCCGCGCCGGAAAAACCGGGCAAGGCCGCGGCCAAGGCCGGGGCCAAGCCCGTGCGCGATGCCAGCGGCAAGCTGGTCGGCCCGCCAGCGCCGGAACCGCTGCTGCAAACAGTGCGCGACGGCTTCAATACCTGGAGCGGCGACATGTGGAATGACGTGCGTCAATTGATCCGCATCCGCCGGGTCGATACGCCGGAAGCGCTGATGCTGTCGCCGACGCAATCGTATTTCTTGCGGGAAAACGTCAAGCTGCGCTTGCTGAATGCCCGCATGGCCCTGTTGTCGCGCAATGAAACGGCTTTCCGGAATGACCTGATCGCCGCCCAGGATGCGCTGGCCAAGTATTTCGACACCCGCGCCAAGAACACGCAGACGGCGCAAGCCCTGTTGCGCCAGGTTCAGGGCAGCAACCTGGCCATCGAAATGCCAACCTTGTCCGACAGCCTGACGGCTGTGCGCAACTACAAAGCGAAGTCCTGAGCCCATGCGTCTATTTCTCTGGTTACTCGCCCTGATGGCTGCGGCGATCGGTATCGCCGTGACGGCCCGTTTCAACCCCGGCAACGTGGTGCTGTTCTATCCGCCTTACCGCATCGACTTGTCGCTGAACTTCTTCCTGCTGCTGCAGGTCGTGCTGTTCGTGCTGCTGTACCTGCTGGTGCGCGCCGTGCGCGCCACCGTGCGCATGCCGGCGCAAGTGGCGGCCTATCGCCAGCGCAAGCGTGAGCGCGATGGCAACAAGGGCTTGCGCGAAGCCTTGAAAGCCCTGTTCGAAGGCCGTTTCGGCCATGCCGAAAAGGCCGCCTTGCGCGCCGCCGAACTCGATGAAAACGCGGGCCTGGCCGCGCTGATCGGCGCGCGCGCCGCGCACCGCATGCGCCAGTCCGAGCGTCGCGACAGCTGGCTGGCCCGTGTCGAAGGCGATGCCAGCCTGAAGACGGCGCGCTTGATGACGGTGACGGAATTGCTGGTCGACGACCACCAGCCGGAAGCGGCCCTGGCGGCCGTGCGCGAACTCAATGCCAGCGGCACGCGCCATATCCATGCGCTGCAATGGTCGCTGAAAGCCGAGCAGCAGGCGAAGAACTGGCCGGAAGTGCTGCGCCTCGTGCGTTCGCTCGACAAGCACCGCGCCCTGCATCCAGCCCTGTCGTCGCGCCTGCGTGAACTGGCCTACGACCATTTGCTGTCCGACACTTCGCATGACGCCGAATCGCTGATGCGCGTCTGGTCCAGCGTGCCCAGCAGCGACCGGGTCAAGCCGTACATCGCCTGCCGCGCCGCCACGGCCCTGAATGCGCGCGGCCTGCACGACGAAGCGCGCCTCGTGTGCGAAGAGTCGCTGGCCGCCGACTGGGACGACCGCGTCGTGCGCGCCTACCGCGAAGCGGCGGCGCCCGCCGGCACGCCGGCCCTGCTGCTGCAGATCGAGCATTGCGAGCAATGGATGAAACAGCGTCCGCTCGATGCGGAACTGGCGCTGACCCTGGGCACCTTGTGCCTCAAGCAAAAACTGTGGGGCAAGGCCCAGCGTCACCTGGAGCAGGCCTTGTCGGACGCGAACGAGCCGCAGATGGTGCGCGACGCCCACCTGAAGCTGGCGCAGATGCACGACGCCTTGCAGCAGACGGAACAGGCTGCCGCGCATTACCGGCAGTGCGCCTTGGCAACCATCCTGTAATGTGAGTATGCAGACGTAAAAAAGCCGTTCAGTGCAGACTGAACGGCTTTTTTTTGCGCTGCTAGCTTGCTACTTTACTTCTTCGCGCTTTACTTCTTCGCTGCTGCAGTGCCTTCCGGCAAGGCGTACGCGACCAGGGTGTCGCTCATCTTCGTGCCCAGCGAACCGTGGCCGCCGGCCATGACGACGACGAACTGGCGTCCCGACTTGTTCGACACATAGCTCATCGGCGTAGCCTGGCCGCCGGCTGGCAAGCGGGCTTTCCAGATGACTTTACCGTTGCTGACGTCGTAGCCGCGGATGGTGTAGTCGAGCGTGCTGCTGAGGAAGGTCACGCCGCCACCGGTGGTGACCATGCCGCCCAGGCTAGGGACGCCCAGTGGCAACGGGATCGGCACGGGGCCGCTGTCGCGCGTGGTGCCGTTCTTGTGCATCCACACTTTTTTCATGGTGCGCAGGTCGACGGCGGCCACATAGCCCCACGGCGGCGCCTGGCATGGGAAGCCCAGCGGCGACAAAAAGGCCTTGATTTCCACGGCGAACGGGACGCCCGTCTGCGGTTGCAAGCCCATTTCGCCACCCGTGCCGCCCTTGGCCGTCGTTTCCGCGCGCGGCACGAGTTTTTCCAGGAAGCCCATGTAGTCAGGGTTGACGATCAACAACTGGCGCACGGGGTCGATGGCCGCGCCGCCCCATTCGAAGATGCCGAGCGGGCCCGGCGAAATGACGGCGCCCTTGCCGGCCGTTTGCGGCGTGAACGGGCCTTCATAGCGGCGTTCCTTGAAGATGATGCGGCAGGCGAGCTGGTCGAACGGCGTGGTGCCCCACATGTCCGCTTCGCTGATGTTGCGTTCAGGCAAGAAGGTCAGGGCCGAGAACGGCTGCGTGGGCGACAGGGTGTCGCCAGCGGCAGGATTGCTCGTCGGCACGGGTTTTTCCGGCGCCGGCACGACCAGGCTGCCGTCGCGGCGGTCGATCACATAGATGTCGCCGCGCTTGGTGGTGGCCACGACGGATGGCACTTTGCCTTTCGGCGTGTCGATGTCGACCAGGCTAGGCTGGCCGCCGATGTCCATGTCCCAGATATCGTGGTGCACGGTCTGGTAGACCCAGCGCACTTTTCCGGTGGCAAGGTCCAGCGCGACGATGGCGCTGTTGAATTTCTCGCCATTCTTGTTGCGGTTGCCGCCCCAGGTATCGGGGGTTTCATTGCCCATCGGAATGTAGACCATGCCCAGCTTTTCATCGATGCTGGCCACGCCCCACGAGTTGGGCGAGTTGTTGGTGTAGTGCTTGCCTTCAGGGAAGGGCTTGGTATCTTCCGGCGTGGCCGGGTCCCAGTTCCACAGCAGCTTGCCGGTGACGGGATCGTAGCCGCGGATCACGCCCGATGGCTCTTCCGTCGAATGGTTGTCCGTCACGCTGGCGGCGATCACGGCCACGTTTTGCGCCACGGCCGGTGGGGACGTGGGCATCAGGAAACCGCGCTTGATCATGGCCATGTTTTTATACAGGTTGACGACGCCGTTGTTGCCAAAGCTCTTGCACGACTCGCCCGTATCGGCGTTGACGGCGATCATGGTGCCATCCATGGTCGGCGCCAGGATGCGGCGCGGGCATTCCATGCCGGCAGCTTCGGGGGCAGGGTTGTTCTTGGCGCGGCCCGCGTTCACGTCCCAGTACGCCACGCCACGGCAGATCATGTGCTGGTAGCTGGCCGCGTCGCGGTTGATCTTCGGATCGTGGCGCCAGATTTCCTTGCCAGTGTCCGGGTTCAGGGCGATGACGATATTGTGCGGCGTGCACAGGTACAGCATGTCATTGACCTTCAGCGGCGTGACTTCGTTGGCGATCTCGCCCGGGTCGTTCGGTCCCTTGAAGTCGCCCGTGTGGTAGGTCCAGGCTTCTTTCAGGCCGGAAATATTCGCGGGCGTAATCTGCGCGGCCGGGGCGTAGCGGTCGCCATAGCCGGAGCGGCCATACGCGGACCAGTCGTTGTGCTCGACGCCGGGAGCGAAATCTCCGGTGGCGGTGGCGGCCATGTTTTCTGCCGGCACGTCGCCATGCAGGTCATGGTAGTCCTGGAACAGGGCGATGACGCCGGCGATGACGGTGAGGGCCACGGCGGCGGACAGCGCCGTCTTGCCCGCCTGCCCCTGTTTCGCTGCGGCGGCTGGCGCCAGGCGGCGGCTGACGAATGGCAGCAGCAGCCAGACGGCGGCGGCAAACCAGATATCGAGGCGCGGCAGCAATTGCCACCAGTCAAATTTCACTTCAATCACGGACCAGATCAGGGTGGCGAGCAGCAGCAGCGCCATGAAGGCTTGTGCGCTGCGCTTGCCTTTGAAGACGAGTACGCCTGCGACCAGCATGCCGATGCCGGCCAGCAGGTAGTACCAAGAGCCGCCGAGCGTGGCCAGCCAGATGCCGCCGCCCAGCAGGGCGAGGCCAAACAGAATGAAAATAATGCCGGTGACCTTTAATAAAGGACCGGGCCGGAAAGAGGGAATCATCATATTCCTTTTTGCAAGGATTTATCGGTGGCGCGTGTATGCGCCATATTGAATCTAGCGAAGGCTTTGTTTGCAGAGTATGCGAAGTTTTGGAAACACCAGAATGTGACAGTTTATCAGAATTGATGATTGTCTTCTGGTCGCGCCCTTTTTTGGCTGGGGTGCCATTTGAGTCAAATACATGCTTCAAATAAGCGCAAATATTATGCTGGAAGAGTGGATTGCCGGGCTGTGCAGGCCTTCGGCGTAGCAAATTGAGGCGCCTGCGTAATGAGGCGAAGACATCGCGGGATGAATGATGATGAAATTGTTATTACAAATTGTTGTTATAAACTGCTGCAATAAATACAATGCCGTTTATAATAACCATGCCTGCTGCAGGGTGATATTGAAATGGAAATGGCCAGATAATCCGACGGTATTAACTCAGGGGCGCGGTAGTATTACTTAAGTGTTTATACTTATTGCTGTCGATGGTCTGTTTATTTTCTCTGTGGCAGGTTGTGTGCGCTGGCAGGCGGCCCGTGCCACTGTTGTTGGCTGGATGCGCAAAACGCCGGCGGGCCGCTGCTGCATCGCACAAGCGGCCTGTACTTCGCTATAATTACGCGGTTAAAACACCATCCGCTAATGAGGAACCCCATGAGTTTGAATAACGTCTCTTCCGGCCGCGACCTGCCGAACGATTTCAACGTCGTCATCGAAATCCCGATGAACGCCGATCCGATCAAGTACGAAGTCGACAAGGAAAGCGGCGCGATCTTCGTCGATCGCTTCATGGGTACCGCCATGCATTACCCGTGCAACTACGGCTACGTGCCGAACACCCTGTCGCCGGACGGTGACCCGGTTGACGTGCTGGTCATCACCCCGTTCCCGCTGATCCCGGGCGTGGTCGTGCGCTGCCGTCCTATCGGCGTGCTGAAAATGACCGACGAGTCGGGCGAAGACGCGAAAGTGCTGGCCGTGCCAGTCGACAAGGTCCTGTCGATCTACAGCCACTGGCAAAAGCCGGAAGACTTGAACGAATTGCGCTTGCGCCAGATCCAGCATTTCTTTGAGCACTACAAAGATCTGGAAAAAGGCAAATGGGTCAAGATCGACGGCTGGTATGGTCCGGAAATCGCCAAGGAAGAAATCCTGAACGGCGTCGCCGCGTTCAAGGCCGATGCCGCCAAAGCCTAAGAACACGCAGTAAAATAAAAAACGCTCCCCGCCAGTCATGGCCGGGAGCGTTTTTTTATGCGCGAAACGGGCTGTGCTCGTTCAATTCATCGAGGTAGGCATCGATGCCGCCCCGTTCCCTTTCCAGGAAGCGCTGCACGGCGTCGGCGAAGGCCGGGTGCGCCAGCCAGTGGGCGGACCAGGTCTTTTGCGGCAGGAAGCCGCGTGCCATCTTGTGTTCGCCCTGGGCGCCTCCTTCGAAGGTGGCGATGCCGTTGGCGATACAGAATTCCAGCGGCTGATAATACGCCGTCTCGAAATGCAGACAGGGCACGTGCTCGAGCGCGCCCCAGTAGCGGCCATATAAAGTGTCTGCCGTGTGGATCACCAGCGAGGCGGCGATGGCCCGGCCTTCGCGCTCGGCGATCACCAACAAAATGTTCTGCGGCATGCTGGCACCGATGCGCAGGAAGAAGTCGAGCGACAGATAGGGTGAGGAGCGGTGTTCCGCATAAGTGTTGCTGTAGCAGCGGTGGAACAGCTGCCAGTCCGCCTCTGTCGCCACCGTCCCGCGTACCTGGCGCAGGGTGACGCCCGCTTCCAGCACCTTGCGCCGCTCGGCGCGGATATTCTTGCGTTTCTTGTGTTCCAGGGTGGCGAGGAATTGCTCAAAATCCGTGTAGCCGGGATTGAGCCAGTGAAATTGCACGCCACTACGCATCAGGTAGCCAGCTTCTTCCAGCTGGCGCGCTTCGCTTTCCGGCGGGAACAGGATGTGGCAGGACGACACGTCGGCCGCTTGCTGCTGCGCCTGCAGGAAGGCCAGCAGGGTGGCGCGCGCCTGGCCATCGCGGGCCAGCAAGCGCGTGCCGCTCACGGGCGTGAATGGGATCGCCGACAACAGTTTCGGGTAATATTCCAGGCCATGCTGCTGATACGCGTCGGCCCAGGCCCAGTCGAACACGTACTCGCCATACGAGTGCATTTTGAGGTACAGGGGCAGGGCGGCGGCCAGGGTCTCGCCTTGCCACAGCACCAGGTAATTCGGCTGCCAGCCCGTGTCCGCGCTGGCGCAGCCGGACTCGTGCAGCGCGTGCAAAAAGGCGTAGGAAAGGAAGGGATTGGCCTCCGCCTGGCTGGCCAGCAGTTCAGACCAGGCCGCTTCGCCAATTTCAGCCAGGGTAGAGACGATAGCCGTGCGATAATTCATTGTTGTAGTGTGCATTCATCACTCTCGGGGCGCCGCCGTCGGCCTGCGCGCCCCTGTCTTGTTTAATAGAACGAAAATATCCATCATCATCATGACAGTCAAAGTCGCAATTGCTCAAATGAATAGTACGGTCGGCGATCTGGCCGGCAACCGTGCCAAGATCTTCGACCTTTCCCGCCGCGCCTTTGAAGCGGGCGCCGATATCGTGCTCACGCCGGAACTGTCGCTGGTCGGCTATCCACCCGAGGACTTATTACTGCGCAATGCATTCTACGCAAAAACGCAGGAAGCGTTT
The DNA here is from genome assembly GCF_002813325.1 of Janthinobacterium sp. 64. NCBI lineage: Bacteria > Pseudomonadati > Pseudomonadota > Betaproteobacteria > Burkholderiales > Oxalobacteraceae > Janthinobacterium > Janthinobacterium sp. 64. Next base: position 5,700,428 of record NZ_PHUG01000001.1, read on the forward strand.
GCGGGGCTGGCTGCCGACCTGGCCCAGTTCAAGGATCTGCACGTGGTGGTGGGCTTGCCTCTGCAAGACGAGAAGGGCGTGCGCCACAATGCCGCCTCCGTGCTGGTCAATGGCGAAGTGCTGGGCACTTACCGCAAGCACGATTTGCCGAACACCACCGTGTTCGATGAAAAACGTTATTTCACCTCGGCGGACCAGGCTTTCGTGTTTGGCGTGAAGGGCGTGCGTTTCGGTATCAATATCTGCGAAGACACGTGGTTCGAGCACGCGCCCATGCGCGCCCGCGCGGCCGGCGCGCAAGTGCTGCTGGTACCGAACGGCTCGCCCTACCACATGAACAAGCAGCATCTGCGCTATGAAACCATGCGCAAGAATGTCAGCGCGCAAGGCATGGCCCTGGTGTACGCCAACCTGGTCGGCGGCCAGGATGAACTGATCTTCGATGGCGATTCGTTCGTCATGGACGCGGCCGGCACCATCTGCGCCCAGTTGCGCCACTTCGAGGAAGACTTGCAACTGGTCGAGTTCGACGGCGCCACGCCCGTGCCGCAGCCGCTGGCCGCGCCGTTGACCACCGAAGCGCAGGTGTACCAGGCGCTGGTGCTGGGCGTGCGCGACTATATCGGCAAGAATGGCTTCCCTGGCGTGCTGATCGGCATGTCGGGCGGCGTCGATTCCGCGCTGACCCTGGCCATTGCCGTCGATGCGCTGGGCGCCGACAAGGTACGCGCCGTCATGATGCCATCGCAATTTACGGCCGATATCTCGTGGATCGATTCGCGCGACATGGTAAAACGCCTCGATGTGCGCTACGATGAAATTCCGATCAAGCAAACCTTCGACGCTTTCCGCGCCACCCTGGCCGGCGAGTTCGCGGGACTGGCGGAAGACGCGACGGAAGAGAACATCCAGGCGCGCATCCGCGGCACCTTGCTGATGGCCCTGTCGAACAAGCATGGCAGCATCGTGCTAACGACTGGCAACAAGAGCGAGATGGCCGTCGGTTATTGCACCCTGTACGGCGACATGGCGGGCGGCTTTGCCGTGATCAAGGATATCGCCAAGACGCTCGTGTACCGTTTGTGCGCATGGCGTAACGGTGTGTCGGACGTGATTCCCGAGCGCATCCTGACGCGCGGACCGTCGGCCGAGTTGCGCGCCGACCAGCTGGACCAGGATTCTCTGCCGCCATACGACGTACTCGACGGCATCATGCAGCTGTACATGGAAGAAAACCGGCCGATCGCCGAGATTATCGAGGCTGGCTACCCGCCGGCCGATGTAGCCCGGGTCACGCGCCTGATCAAGATCAATGAATACAAGCGGCGCCAGTCGCCGGTGGGCATCCGCGTCACGCACCGTGGCTTCGGCCGCGACTGGCGTTACCCGATTACCTCGAAGTTTTACGAGTAAGGCGGCGTTCCGTTAAGCCAGCTAATGAAGAACTGACGATTACCAATAAGGAGAAAGCCATGAAACAGATTACCGCCATCATCAAACCATTCAAGCTCGATGAAGTGCGCGAAGCGCTGGCCGATGTGAACGTGACGGGCTTGACCGTGACGGAAGTGAAGGGCTTTGGCCGCCAGAAGGGCCATACCGAGCTGTACCGTGGCGCCGAGTACGTGGTCGACTTCTTGCCGAAGGTGAAAGTCGAAGTGGTGGTGGACGACAGCGTGTCGGAACTGGTGGTCGACGCCATCATCAAGGCAGCCCGCACGGGCAAGATCGGCGACGGCAAGATTTTCGTGCGCGACGTGGAGCAAGTCATCCGCATCCGTACGGGTGAGACGGGTCCGGACGCGGTGTAAGTCTGGGTCAACAATCTTGTCGGATTACGGCTCTTTGAGCCTGATCCGACCTACGCGATGTATCGCTTATCTGGCCGTAGGTCGGCTTAGCGCGCCAGCGCGTAAGCCGACGCTGCCGAGCCAAAAAAACCGCCGAATTAGCCCTCAGCGCGCTTCAGCGCCCCAGCCGCATATCGAATTTCCAGCAGATCAGGCGCAAAATCGTGATGCCGCTGGCGCTGGTCCACAGCGCGAAGTCGTGCTGGGCGCCGAAGTGCATCTGCAATAAATAAGCCCAGCAGCCGAAAAAGGCGCAGATCGCGTACGGTTTGCCGTCGCGAAACACCATCGGTACTTCGTTGCAGACGATGTCGCGCATCACGCCGCCAAAAATCCCCGTAATCACCCCCATCATCGACGCGATGAAGAGCGGCATGCCAGCGCGCGTCGCTTCAGCCACGCCCGCGATGGCGAACATGCCCAGGCCGATGGCGTCGGCGATGACGATCAGGCGTTCCGAGACGATCTGGCGCAAATGCTGGATCAACGGTGCGGCCGTCAGGGCCAGCACGAAAATCAGAATCGCGTATTCCTGGTGCGAGACCCAGAACAGGGGCCGCTTGTCGAGCAGGATGTCGCGCAAAGTCCCCCCGCCGAAGGCCGTGATGAAGGCCACGACGAACACGCCGACCAGGTCCATGCGCTTGCGGCGCGCTTCGATGAAACCGGAAAACGCACCCACCAGGATGGCGATGACCTCGATGATCTTGATCAGCGAGCCAGGCGGTAGTTGGGGTGGCATCATGGGGGGGAGCGCGTGCACGAGACGCTAAGCAGGAAATAATTGTCACAGGTTAACATGACACGGCCCCGAATGGTGACAAACGGGGCCGTGCGCGTGGGCTAACTTGTTACTGAATTGTAATTTCTTGCTGCGGTGTTCAGCGGATGGGCTGCAGGGCGGAAGAAAGCAATACGACCAGGGCGCCATCGCCCCCTTCGGAGCGGCGCGCCTGGCAAAAGGCGATGACTTCATCCTTTTGTACGAGCCAGCTGTGCACCATCGATTTCAAGACCGGTTCCTGGCCTTTCGAGCCAAAACCCTTGCCGTGGATCACGCGCACGCAGCGCAGCTTGCGCCGCGCCGCCTGGTTCAAAAAGGCGCCGATGCCGTCGCGCGCCTCGTCGCGGCGCAAGCCGTGCAAGTCCAGCTCATCCTGGATGGGCCAGTGGCCCTTGCGCATCTTTTTTACCACGTCCGGCCCCACGCCGGGGCGGGCGTAGTTCAGGGCCGGATCGTTTTCCAGGTAATGGTCGACCTCGAACAAGTCCGACAGCGACTCGCGCAGCACGGCCGCATCGTCCTCTTCCGCAGACAACTTGCGCGCCGGCTGCTGGGCCGCCATGGCCCCGGCCTTGGGCAGGCTGGGCACGTAGCGGTCCGACTCGGGCAGGCGCTTGACGCCGCCGATGCTGGCCTTGAACAGATTGCTCTCCACGGCTTGCACCTTGACCCGCTGGGCGCGCTCAGCCGCGGCTTGCGCGCGCGCATCGGCCTGCTCCTTGAGCTGCTTGCTGACCGCTTTCAGGTCGGCAAAGTCTTTCATCGACGCCATGCGACGCTTACTCCTGGCCTTCCAGGTAGCGCTGGGCGTCCAGTGCTGCCATGCAACCCGTGCCGGCGCTGGTGATGGCCTGGCGGTAGATATGGTCTTGCACGTCGCCGGCGGCGAACACGCCCGGTGCGCTGGTGGCCGTGGCCATGCCTTCCAGGCCGGTTTTCGTCTTGATGTAGCCGTTGTGCATGTCCAGCTGGCCTTCGAAGATGCCCGTGTTCGGTTTGTGGCCGATGGCGATGAACACGCCGTGCACGCTCAATGCTTCAACCTTGCCGTCGATGGTGGACTTGATGTTCAGACCCGTCACGCCGCTGTCGTTGCCCGTCACTTCGTCCAGAGTGTGGTTATATTTCAACACAATCTTGCCTTCGGCAACCTTGGCGTTCAAGCGGTCGATCAAAATCGCTTCGGCGCGGAACTTGTCGCGGCGGTGGATCAGCGTGACTTTATTGGCGATGTTCGACAGGTACAGCGCTTCTTCGACGGCCGTGTTGCCGCCACCGACAACGGCCACTTCCTGATTGCGGTAGAAGAAGCCATCGCAGGTGGCGCAGGCGGACACGCCCTTGCCCATGAATGCCGCTTCCGATGGCAGGCCCAGGTATTGCGCGGACGCGCCCGTGGCGATGATCAAGGTGTCGCACGTGTATTCGTGGCTGTCGCCCTTCAGGCGGATCGGCTTTTCATTGAGGAAGGTGGTGTGGATGTGGTCAAACACGATTTCCGTATTGAAACGCTCGGCGTGCTGCAGCAAGCGCTGCATCAGGTCCGGGCCTTGCACGCCCATCGGGTCGCCTGGCCAGTTTTCCACGTCGGTGGTGGTCATCAACTGGCCGCCCTGTTCCACGCCGGTGACCAGCATCGGGTTCAGGTTGGCGCGGGCGGCGTAGACGGCGGCGCTGTAGCCGGCTGGGCCGGAGCCGAGGATCAAAACGCGGGCGTGTTTGGTAGTGGTCATGGGAAGCTTCTCTATGAGTGGGGTCTATCCGAATTGGGGGCATACGCGCGAAGAACAAGGGCGTATTGCGCTTGCGCAAGCAATCCACGATTATAGACCAAGCCGCCTGTAGCGACGAATCGTGGGGCCGTCCGGGGCATATATGGCTTAGAATACTTCCTTATTATGGGAAATTCCCTTTCAGAAACATTTTTCACCTTGCAGCGCTTCCCAGAATGACTAAACCAGCCCAGGCCAATCAAAATAGCTACACCCGAAAACCGGTCGAACGCCGGCCCTTGCCGAACCGGCTGGTGCGGCTGCTGTCCGAGGCGCGCTGGTTCGCGCTGGCCGCGTTTGCCCTGTATTTCGTGCTGATACTGGCCAGCTTCAACAAGCTCGACCCGGGCTGGTCGCATGCGACCTCCGTCGACAAGGTGGCCAACCTGGGCGGCAAGCTCGGCGCGACCTTCTCCGATCTGTTGCTGTATATCTTCGGCTTTTCCGCCTGGTGGTGGTGTGTCTGGCTGCTGCGCACGGTGTGGAATGGCTATCGCCGCCTGAGTAAGCGCTTCCTGCTGGAAGAGGAAGAGGTGGAGCGCGAACACCATGTCGAGATGCTGATCCGCATCGTCGGCTTCTCCATCATGCTGATCGGCAGCATGGGCCTGGAATACCTGCGCATGGCGAAAAGCCTGCACGTGCAGCTGCCGCGCGATCCCGGTGGCGTGCTGGGCCAGCTGGTGGGCCACTCGGCCCACGTGGCCTTCGGTTTCACGGGCGCCACTTTATTACTGTTGCTGCTGTTCGGCCTGGGTTTTAGCCTGTTCTTCCACGTATCGTGGCTGCAAGTGGCCGAACGCATCGGCGGCGCCATCGAAGACGTTTTCAACTGGTTCGTGCTGCGCTACCAGGACCGCGAAGACCGCCGCCAGGGGGAAGTGGCCGCCGTGCGCCGCGACGAAGTGGTGGTCATCGAACGGGCCAAGCATGTGGAAAAGCACGTGGCCGCGCCGCCCGTGAAGATCGAGCCGCAGGTGGTGACGGTGGTGAAATCGGAGCGCGTGGAAAAGGAACGCCAGGCGCATCTGTTTGAAACCCCCGGCGATGGCAAGCTGCCGCCGCTGTCCCTGCTCGATGAGGCGCCGCCCGTGGTGGAAACGGTGTCCGTGGAAACGCTGGAATTCACGAGCCGCCTGATCGAGAAGAAATTGTCTGACTTTGGCGTGGATGCCAAGGTAGTGGCCGCTTACCCCGGTCCCGTCGTGACGCGCTATGAAATCGAGCCGGCCACGGGCGTCAAGGGCAGCCAGATCGTCGGCCTGGCGCGCGACCTGGCCCGTTCGCTGTCGCTCACTTCCATCCGTGTGGTGGAAACCATTCCCGGCAAGAATTACATGGCCTTGGAGCTGCCGAACAGCAAGCGCCAGATCGTGCGCCTGACGGAAATCCTCGGCTCCAAGGTCTACAACGATGGCGTATCGAGTCTGACGATTGCGCTGGGCAAGGATATCGCCGGCAAGCCCGTCGTGGCCGACCTGGCCAAGATGCCCCATTTGCTGGTGGCCGGCACCACCGGTTCCGGTAAATCCGTGGGCATCAATGCGACGATTTTGTCGCTGCTGTACAAATCCGACCCGCTCGACGTGCGTTTGATCCTGATCGATCCGAAGATGCTGGAAATGTCCGTCTACGAAGGCATTCCCCACTTGCTGGCGCCCGTCGTGACCGACATGCGCCAGGCGGGCCACGCGCTGAACTGGGCCGTGAACGAGATGGAACGCCGCTACAAGCTGATGAGCAAGATGGGCGTGCGCAACCTGGCCGGCTACAACGCGAAGATTGCCGACGCGAAAAAGCGCGAAGAACACATCCCGAATCCGTTCAGCCTGACCCCGGATTCGCCCGAGCCGCTCGATAAACTGCCGACCATCGTCATCATCATCGACGAGCTGGCCGATTTGATGATGGTGGTGGGCAAAAAAGTCGAGGAATTGATCGCGCGTATCGCGCAAAAGGCGCGCGCCGCCGGTTTGCACTTGATTCTGGCCACGCAGCGCCCATCTGTAGACGTGATCACGGGCTTGATCAAGGCGAATATCCCCACGCGTATCGCTTTCCAGGTATCGTCGAAGATCGACTCGCGCACCATTCTCGACCAGATGGGCGCGGAAACCCTGCTGGGCATGGGCGATATGCTGTACATGCCGCCCGGCACCGGTTTGCCGATGCGCGTGCACGGCGCGTTTGTGTCGGATGAAGAAGTCCACCGGGTCGTCAGCCACTTGAAGCTGCAGGGCGAACCGAATTACATCGAGGGCATCCTCGAAGGCGGCACCTTGGAAGGCGATGGCGCCGAAGGCGGCGCGCCGGGCGAGGGCGGCGGCGAGGCCGATGCCCTGTACGACCAGGCGGTGGCGGTGGTGCTGAAAAACCGCCGCGCCTCGATTTCGCTGGTGCAGCGTCATTTGCGCATCGGCTACAACCGCGCGGCCCGTCTGCTCGAGCAGATGGAGCAGAGCGGGGTGGTATCAACCATGCAATCCAATGGCAACCGGGAAATCCTGGTGCCGGCGGCGAGTAGTGAACAAGGGTAACGGAATGAAGAACACGACTTTCGCAACAAAAATGATCATCGGCGCGGCCAGCGTCGCCTGCAGTCTGCTGTTCGCGGCCAGCGCCTCGGCCAGCGCACTGGAACAGTTCAAGAGCTTTGCGGCCGGCACCAAGTCGGCCAAGGGCGAGTTCGTGCAGCGGCAAGTCAAGAAGGCGGACGCCAGCGGCAAGGCGAAAGTATCGACCCCCGCCAGCGGCACGTTCGAGTTTGCCCGCCCGGGCAAGTTCATCTGGACTTATCTGAAGCCATACGAGCAACTGCTGCAAGCCGATGGCGACAAGCTGTATATCTATGACAAGGACCTGAGCCAGGTGACGGTCAAGAAACTGGGCGACGCGCTCGGTTCCTCGCCAGCAGCCATCCTGTTCGGCAGCAACGACCTGGAAAAGAATTTCACCCTGGCCGAAGCGGGCACGCGCGATGGCCTGGAATGGCTGAAGGCGACGCCGAAAGCCAAGGACACGACGTTCGATGAAATCACCATCGGCCTGCGCAACGGCGTGCCCGAAGCGATGGAATTGCGCGATTCGTTCGGACAGACGTCGGTGCTGGCGTTCAAGAATTTCCAGAAGAATCCGGCGCTTTCGGCCAATCACTTTAAATTTGTCATGCCCAAAGGCGCCGACGTCATCAACAATTAAGACTGTCGCGCCTTGCGTATGAGCCGGCCTCGCAGCAATGCGGGGCTTTTGCATTCTTATTAGGTAACTCATTATGGCGGATCTCTTTTCCACCGCACCGCGCCAGCCGCTGGCCGAAGCCTTGCGGCCGGCTACCCTTAACGAAGTCATCGGCCAGACGCATCTGCTGGGCGTGGGCAAGCCGCTGCGTTTGGCGTTCGAGGCGGGCAAGGCGCACTCGATGATCTTGTGGGGGCCGCCCGGCGTGGGCAAGACGACCCTGGCACGGCTGATGGCGAACGCTTTCGACAGCGAATTCATTGCCCTGTCCGCCGTGTTTGCGGGCGTAAAAGATATCCGCGCAGCCATGGACCAGGCGCGCCACAGCCTGGACCAGTTCGGCAAGCACACCTTGTTGTTCGTCGACGAGATCCACAGGTTCAATAAATCGCAGCAGGACGCCTTGCTGCCCTTCGTCGAATCGGGCCTGGTGACGTTTATTGGCGCCACCACCGAAAACCCCAGCTTTGAAGTCAATTCGGCGCTGCTGTCGCGCGCGCAAGTGTATGTATTAAAGTCGCTCAACGAAGACGAGATGAAGCAGTTGCTGGCCAAGGCGCAATCGACGGCCCTGACGCATCTGACGTTTGACGAGGCCGCCGCCGACACCCTGATCGGCTACGCGGATGGCGATGCGCGGCGCTTCCTCAATTTGCTGGAACAGGCCGAGACGGCCGCCAGCTCGACGGGTACGACCAGGATCGACGCAGCCTTCGTCGACAATGCACTGACCTTGAATTCACGCCGTTTCGACAAGGGCGGCGACAATTTCTATGACCAGATTTCCGCGCTGCATAAATCCGTGCGGGGATCGAACCCCGATGCGGCCCTGTACTGGTTTTGCCGCATGATCGATGGCGGCGCCGACCCGCGCTATCTGTCGCGGCGCATCGTACGCATGGCCTGGGAAGACATCGGCCTGGCCGACCCGCGTGCATTGACCATGGTCAATGACGCGGCGGAAACGTATGAACGGCTCGGTTCGCCCGAAGGCGAGCTGGCCTTGGGCCAGGCCGTGATTTATTTGGCCATCGCCGCGAAAAGCAATGCCGGCTACAACGCGTTTAATACGGCGATGGCGTTTGTGAAGAAGGATAAATCGAAGGAAGTGCCCGTGCATTTGCGCAATGCGCCGACGAAGCTGATGAAGGAACTCGGCTACGGCCACGCCTACCGCTACGCGCACGACGAGCCCGATGCGTATGCGGCTGGCGAAACCTATTTCCCGGATGGTATGGCCGAACCGGGCTGGTACCAGCCCGTGCCGCGCGGCCTGGAAAGCAAAATAGCCGACAAGCTGGCCTGGCTGCGCGAGCTGGACAGGAAAGCAGGAAAACCAGCAGGCAAGGGCTGAATTACAGTCCCAGCAAGCTAAAACCGTCATCCTGCGGCGCGTAGCCGACCAGCTGGCGCGTCGTTTCGATGGATAACCGCTTGTAGCGGTTGTCCGAGACGCCATGCACGACGTGGTAGCCTGGCGCCACGTCCGCCGCCACGCAGCATGCCAGCAGCTGCACCACGTCGCGCTCGCTGATGAAGGCGGCGATGTCGCGCGTGCTGTGCTGTTGACCTGGCGCAAAGTGGGCCACGTTGGCGATGCGCACGGCAATCGCCGTCATGCCATGCTGGTGCGCGAACGCGGAGGCCACGCCTTCGCCAAAGGCCTTGCTGGCGCCATACATGTTGGCCGGCCGGGCCGGCATGTGCTCATGCACTTGCATGTCCAGCGGATAGCCCTCGATGGCTTGCGCGCTGCTGGCAAACACCACTCTTTTTACTCCCTGCGCCTGTGCCGCGCGAAAGATGTTGTGCGTGCCGATGATGTTCGGCTGCAGCAGCTGCGCATCGAAATCGGCGCTGGCGTGCGGCACGCCGGCCAGGTGCAGCACCACGTCGATGTCCATGCAGGCGGCCAGGCAGGCGGCGTAGTCGCTCACGTCGAGCTGCATGGACGGGCAGGGCGCTTCGGCCAGCTTGCCTGTGTGCAGGTCGGCCAGGCGCAGGGAGAATTCCCCGTGCCGGCGCTTCCAGAAAGCGGTGCCGATGATGCCGGCGGCGCCCGTGACGAGGACGCGCAATGGTGCAGGTTTCATGTATTCCTTGTGTTCAATGTGTGGGGCAGTGCCAGGTGTAGCCAGCGCAGCAGGGTGGGGCGCGGTGCGGCGGTCCCATGCACGCGGATGCGTCCGCTGCCCACGGCTTCGACCAGCACCAGGCCGTCATTCGGGATCGTGTAGCGTTCGCCGCTGCGCAGCACGCAATCGTCGAATTGGGCGTAGGCCGTGATCCACGCCGTGCCGGACAGGCATTCGATGACACTGGCGTGCGCCTTTTCCAGGCGCAGAGGCCGTTCGCTGCGTAATTCGTGGTCGGTATGCATGGCATCGCTCCTGTTGTGCTGACAGGAACAGCTTAGGCGCTTGCGGTGAAGCATGACAGATGCAGGAAAACGAAATTGTAATGCATACAGTGTGCCTTGCCGTACACTGTGCTTGTCAAAAAATCGGGCAACTGTATCTGTGCCGGCGCCGCGCGGTAGCCGCATACTGAAGGGATGAACATGAGCGCGCATTTGAATCTGTACGAGCACCTGGCCAACGAGCTGGGCGCCCTGATCGACTCGCGCGTGTTCGCGCCCGGCGACCGCCTGCCATCGATCCGCCACCTGGCGCAGCAAAAGCGCATTTCCGTCAGTACCGTGATGCAAGCGTTGCGCCTGATGGAAGACCGGGGGCAAGTCGATGCGCGGCCCCAGTCCGGCTATTTCGTGCGCCACCGGGCGCCGCGCCGCCCGTGCAGTGCCGATGCCCAGCATTTGAAGGAGCCGGCCTTTGTCGGCATCAACAATCTGCTGATGCGCGTGCTGAAGGAAAACGAGGCGCCCGATATCGTGCAGCTGGGCACGGCCTGGCCGCCCGACGAAATATTGCCGATCAAGCGCATGCAGCGCACCATCAGCGCGGTGGCGCGGCGCGAACCCGCTTTGTTGAGCAAGGTCAGCTGCTACGACGTCAGCGAAAGCAATTTCCTGCGCCAGGTGACGCGCCGCGCGCTGGATTGGGGCAAGCTGGACCCGCACGAGATCGTCGTGACGAATTCCTGCACGGAAGCGATCAGCCTGTGCCTGCGCGCCGTCGCCAGGCCGGGCGACACGATCGCCATCGAGTCGGCCACGTATTTCGTGCTGCTGCAGATGATAGAAAGCCTGGGCATGAAGGCGCTGGAAATTCCCACCGACCCGAAGACGGGGCCGTCGCTCGACGCGCTCGAGCTGGCCCTGCGCGCCGGCCTCGTGCAAGCGTGTCTGTTCGTGCCGAACGCAAATAATCCTTTGGGTTGCGTCATGCCGGAAGCCAACAAGAAGCGGCTGGCGGGCCTGCTGTCGGAATTCAATATTCCGCTGGTGGAAGATGATGTCTATGGCGACCTGTGCTTTGCGCCGCAGCGGCCCTGGCCTGTGAAAGCCTACGATACGAGCGGCAACGTCTTGCTGTGCTCCTCGTTTTCCAAGGCGATTACCCCTGCGTCGCGCGTCGGTTACGTGCTGGCCGGGCGTTTCGCGCAGGAAGTGGCCTTGCTGAAAACCGTGTCGAGCGGTGCCACCAGCCATTTCTTCCAGGCCGTGCTGGCCGATTTTCTGGAAGGCAGCAGCTACGACCAGCAGCTGCGCAAGATGCGGCGCACCCTGGTGCAGCGCATCGCCCGCATGTCCGACGCGGTGGCGGCCAGCTTTCCCGGGGACTGCATGCTGTCCGAGCCGCAGGGCGGTTTCGTGCTGTGGGTGCAGATGCCGCCGCAAGTCGATGCGCTGGCCCTGCATGGCCCGGCCATCGCCGACGGCGTGGCGTACATGCCGGGCCAGCTGTTCTCGGCCTCGGGCAAGTTCAGCAATTATCTGCGCCTCAATTGCGGCAATGCGTGGACGCCGCGCATCGAGCAGGCGATTGGCCGCCTGGGCCGCCTGGTGCATGAGGCTTTGTAACTATTCTTTGCGTTTCAGTCCCTGTTTTTCACCGTTCGCTCCCTGTTTTTCGCCGCTGGTCGCAAGCCTGTGGCGTTGTTTGTGGCCGTTGGCTAAAGTAGCACCATACCAGCAGCAGTCAACGAAACAAACCAACCAGGAGTTACATCATGCACGCACTGAAAAACATGGAAATCACCTTTGTCGCCGCCGCCATCATCGCCATCGGCGCCAGCTTCGCCACTGCCGGCGCGAATACCGTGGAAGTGAGCGCCAGCAGCACCGTGATCGCCCAGGCTGCCGACAGCGCGATGCCAGTCGTCACCGTCAGTGCGCGCCGCCTGACCGCTGCCGAAAAAGCCGCGTTCATTTAAGCAATAAGCTGAGCGAAAAATGTAAAGCGGGCGCGAGTGCCCAGCCACACTGCCATGACGATGGTGGACGTGCGCAAAACTCATCGAAGTGAACAGGGTCTTGGTACAATGAGTGCTTTCGATACATCGGCACCGCCATCCACCCATGATAGATATCCAACTTCTCCGTAAAGACATCGCCACCGTCGCAGAACGCCTGGCGACGCGCAACTTCCCGCTCGACGTGGCCGGTTTTACCGCCCTCGAAGCCGAACGCAAGGCGATCCAGACGCGCACCGAAGAGCTGCAGGGCAAGCGCAATGCGCTGTCCAAGCAAATCGGCATGTTGAAAGGCAAGGGGGAAGACACCTCGGCCGTGATGGCGCAAGTGGCCGGTCTGGGTGATGAGCTGAAAGCCGATGAAGCAGCGCTGACCCTGGTGCAAGCCAAGCTGAGCGACTTCATCATGGCCGTGCCGAATTTGCCGCACGAATCGACGCCAGCGGGCGAAAACGAAGCGGGCAACGTGGAAGTGCGCAAGGTCGGCACGCCACGCAGCTTCGACTTCGAAGTCAAGGATCACGTCGACGTGGGCGCCCCGCTGGGCCTCGATTTCGAAGTGGCGACCAAGCTGACCGGTTCGCGCTTCTCCGTCATGAAGGGCGGCATCGCCCGTCTGCACCGCGCGCTGGCGCAGTTCATGCTCAACACGCACGTGGACGAGCATGGCTACACGGAATGCTATACGCCGTACATGGTCAACGCCGACTCGCTGCGCGGCACGGGCCAGTTGCCGAAATTCGAAGCCGATCTGTTCTCGGTGAAAAAAGGCGGCGCGGAAGGCGAGGGCGAGACCTTCTACCTGATCCCGACGTCGGAAGTGACGCTGACCAATATCGCGCGCGATGAAATCCTGGCGCTCGATCAATTGCCCCTGAAAATGACGGCCCACACGCCATGCTTCCGCTCGGAAGCGGGCAGCTACGGCCGCGACACGCGCGGCATGATCCGCCAGCACCAGTTCGATAAAGTCGAGATGGTGCAGGTGGTGCATCCTGACACCTCGTACCAGGTGCTCGATGACATGGTCGGCCATGCGGAAGCGATCTTGCAACGCCTGGGCCTGCCATACCGCGTGATGTCGCTGTGCACGGGCGACATGGGTTTTGGCGCCACCAAGACCTTCGACCTGGAAGTGTGGCTGCCAGCGCAAAACACCTACCGCGAAATCTCGTCCCTGTCGAACTGCGAAGCCTTCCAGGCCCGCCGCATGCAGGCGCGTTTCCGCAACGCCGCCGGCAAGCCGGAACTGGTGCACACCCTGAACGGCTCCGGCCTGGCAGTGGGCCGCACCCTGGTCGCCGTGCTGGAAAACTACCAGCAAGCAGACGGCAGCGTCGAGATCCCGGCCGTGCTGCGCCCTTACATGGGTGGCCTGACGCATTTGAAGGCTTAAAAATAGTCCTTTTCTTTTTGTCGCGGGCTGCTATAATCTTGCCTTCCCGCAGCAATGCAGGAAAAGACCGCAGCAAATGGAGAGGTGGCAGAGTGGTCGAATGTACTTGACTCGAAATCAAGCGTACGTTAAATCGTACCGTGGGTTCGAATCCCACCCTCTCCGCCAGAACAAATAGAGAAAGCTCCCGCAAGGGAGCTTTTTTTATTTGTGGCGGCGGAAAGGAGTACGCCCCCTGCGGGGCGTACGCGTGGGATTCGAAGACGAGCGCGTATTCGCGCGAGGCTCCCCGAATCGTCCAATGGGTTTTCACGCGTGCGCCAAGGCGGCGTCTACAAAGACGAGCCGCGTCTCGCGCGAGCCTCCCCGAATCGTCAAATTGGATATTGCTTTTCCAAAGCAATATCAGCAACAAACCCCTACCCAACCCAACAACACCCATGCTAAAATAGCGCCTCGTTCAAACCGGCACGCCAGTTTGAATGAATAGACCGCAGTAAACGGAGAGGTGGCAGAGTGGTCGAATGTACTTGACTCGAAATCAAGCGTACGTTAAATCGTACCGTGGGTTCGAATCCCACCCTCTCCGCCAGAATACATAAGAGAAGCTCCCGCAAGGGAGCTTTTTTTATACCCATCACATATGCAAGCCACCAGCTCAAAGTCCAGGTAGAAAAACCGCCCAAAGCGCGCAGCGCAAGGCGTTTTTTCCTCCATTCAGGCATTGAACGTCAGCGCCGCCACTAACGAAACAAGCTAGTGCGCCAGCCTCGCCACCGCAAATGCCACGACCGACATGGCAATCATCGTCCCCACGCACCATAAAATCATGGCTGATCTGGCCGCAGCCAGATCGCTTTTTGTCGCGTAATCGGCATGCTCCATTTTCATATCCGCCGTATCCCGCTCCTGTGTATCACCCCGTCCGCTCATGACCGCATCTCCTCGTTGCCCACTCCATGCTCCGCGCTTTTTTCAGCGCTGTCAAACCGTGTCCCGAGGGTATCGTGCACGGTCCGGCTATTGCGTTGTTGCATATCTGCCTTCGACACCTCCGCCCACCTTGACCCCGCTCAGCCTATGGTAATCTACCCCCTCCCATCCCGACCCCACCCATAAAAGCAATGAGCCGATTCTGGAGCAACATCGTCAGCGAGCTGACCCCCTACGTCCCTGGCGAGCAGCCGAAACTGCCCGACCTGGTGAAACTCAACACCAACGAAAACCCCTACGGCCCGTCGCCGCAGGTGCTGGCCGCGTTGCGCGACGCCAGCAACGACAGCCTGCGCCTCTACCCCGATCCCACGGCGAGCGAACTGAAGCAAACCCTGGCCGACTACCACGGGCTGAGCAGCGCGCAAGTGTTCGTCGGCAATGGTTCCGACGAGGTGCTGGCGCTGGCCTTCATGGCCTTGCTCAAGCACGATGCGCCGCTGTTGTTCCCGGACATCAGCTACAGCTTCTATCCCGTGTATTGCAAACTGTATGGCATCGATTACCGTACGGTAGCGCTCGACGAGGCCATGCGCATCCGTCCGCAAGACTACCAGGGCCCGTGCGGCGCCATCATCTTCCCGAATCCCAACGCGCCCACGGGCGTGGACTTGCCGCTGGCCGGCGTGGAAGCGATGTTGCGCGCCCATCCCGACGCGGTGGTGGTGGTCGATGAAGCGTATGTGGATTTTGGCGGCGAGAGCGCCGTGGCGCTGGTCGAGCGGTATCCGAACTTGCTGGTGGTGCAGACGTTCTCGAAATCGCGCTCCTTGGCCGGCTTGCGCGTGGGTTGCGCCTTCGGTCATGCGGACCTGATCGAGGCGCTGGAAAGAGTCAAGAACAGTTTCAACTCGTATCCGCTGGACCGGTTGGCGCTGGCCGGCGCCGTCGCTTCGCTGCACGACGAAGCGTATTTCCAGCAGACGTGCCAGGCCGTCATCGCCAGCCGCGAACAGCTGGCGGCGGACTTGACTGAGTTGGGCTTCCAGGTGCTGCCGTCGGTGGCCAACTTCGTCTTTGCCCGCCACCCGCAGCATGACGCGGCGCAACTGGCAGCCGGCTTGCGCGCCCGCTGCGTGATCGTGCGCCATTTCAATGCCCCGCGCATCAGCCAGTATTTGCGCATCAGCATCGGCAACCCGGCCGAGTGTGCAGCCTTGATGGCGGCCTTGCGCGCAATACTGTGACGCCGTGCTGACCTTCGTTCCTGCCAGCCTGGCCGATGGCGAGGCACTGGCCAGCCTGCGCGTGGCCGCCATGCGCGAAAGCCTCGAGCGCATCGGCCGCTATGATCCGCAGCGGGCGCGCCAGCGCTTCCTGGCCACGTTCGACCCCGACTGCACCTGGCAGTTGCGCCACGGCAGCGCGCTGGCAGGCTTTTATGTGTTGCGCCCGCAAGCGGAGTATTTGCTGCTCGACCACCTCTACCTGGATCCAGAATACCAGCGGCAAGGCATGGGTGCGGCCGTGCTGGCGCGCGTGTTTGCCGAGGCCGATGCGGGCCGCAAGAGCGTGCGCGTGGGCGCCTTGCGCGGCAGCGAGGCGAACCGCTTCTATGTGTGGCACGGCTTCGTGCCCGATGGCGAGGAAGCGTTCGACCTGTATTATCGGCGCGCACCCAAACCTTGATGCTGCCGACGGCGACTGTTTGTGCAACAATAATCGGATTCATACCTCGACAGGACGGACAATATGGCAAAAGTGGCATTCATCGGTTTGGGCGTCATGGGTTTCCCCATGGCAGGCCATCTGGCGGCGGGCGGGCACGACGTCACCGTGTACAACCGCAACCCGGCCCGCGCGGCGGCCTGGCTGGAGCAGCACAAGGGCAACAGCGCCGCCACGCCGGCCGCCGCCGCTGCGGGCGCCGAGTTCGTCTTCACCTGCATCGGCAACGATAACGACCTGTACCAGGTGATCCTGGAAGAGGGCGGCTTGCTGTCCGCTATGGCGCCGGGCAGCATCCTGATCGACCATACGACGGCGTCGGCCGAAGCGGCGCGCACCATCCATGCGGCGGCTAAAGAGCAGGGCGTGTTCTTCCTCGACGCGCCCGTGTCCGGCGGCCAGGCGGGCGCGGAAAACGGCAAGCTGACGGTGATGGTGGGCGGTGATGCGCAAGCGTATGCGCGCGCCGAGCCCGTCATCGCGCTGTTCTCGCGCGCCGTCACCTACATGGGCGCTTCCGGTTCCGGCCAGCTGACGAAAATGGTCAACCAGATCTGCATCGCGGGCCTGGTGCAAGCCTTGAGCGAAGGCATCGCCTTTGCGGAAAACGCGGGCCTCGATGCGGCCCTGGTGGTCGACGTGATTTCGAAGGGTGCGGCGCAGTCGTGGCAGCTGGAAAACCGGGGCAAGACCATGATCGAGCGCAAGTTCGACTTCGGTTTCGCCGTCGACCTGATGCGCAAGGATCTGGGCATCTGCCTGGCCGAAGCCCAGCGCAACGGCAGCGACTTGCCCGTGACGACCTTGACGGACCAGTTCTATGGCGAAGTGCAGCAGGCGGGCGGCAACCGTTTTGATACGTCCAGCCTGATCACCCGCTTGAACAAAAAGTAACTCTTTAACGCATCAGCAAACGGCGGCGCGTCCCTGCAAAGGGCCGCGCCGCTCGTCGTTTACGTCAGCATCAACCTTAAAACGTCAGTTTCCGGAACATCCGGTTTCGATTTTCATGGAAAAGCATGGACTTCGCTAGCTCATCGTGTATTATTAAAAAACGAGATGAAATGTCCCAATTTTTAAAACATTATGAGCGGACCCGCATGAAAACCAACTCCTCAGCGATAACACGCGTTGTCGACAAGAACATTCCCTACCTGTCTTCCGCCGTTGCCATCTGGCGCCCCCGCGCCGTGCTGCGCAGCTGGCCCGGCGTGGCCATCGCGCTGGTGATCGCCCTGTCGGCCACCTTTATTTCCAGTAATTACGGCGGCCCGCAACTGCTGTACGCGCTGTTCTTCGGCCTGGCCTTCCACTTCCTCGCGTCGGACCCCACCTGCAAGCCCGGCATCGAATTTTGCAGCAAGATTCTGCTGCGCACGGGCGTGGCCCTGCTGGGCGCGCGCATCACCTTCAATCAGATCGCCTCGGTGGGTGTGACGCCCTTGCTGATCGTCGTCGGCGGCCTGGTGGCGACCTTGGGCTTTGGCTACCTGCTGGCCAAGTGGCTGAAACGGCCCATCACGGAAGGCATTTTGTCGGGCGGCTCGGTGGCCATCTGCGGCGCCTCGGCCGCGCTGGCCATCTCGGCCGTGCTGCCGCAAACCAAGGAAAACGAAAAATTCACGCTGCTGACGGTGGTGGGCGTGACGTCGCTGTCGACCCTGGCCATGATCGTCTATCCGCTGCTGGTCAAGCTGCTGGGCTTTGACCCGACGGAAGCGGGCGTGTTCATCGGCGGCACGATTCATGATGTGGCGCAAGTGGTGGGTGCCGGCTACCTGGTCAGCAACCACACGGGCGACGTGGCTACCTTCGTCAAGCTGACGCGCGTCGCCTGCCTCGTGCCCGTCGTGCTGGGCCTGTCGATCATGTTCAAGCGCAAGGATGGCAAGAGTGAAGTCGACGCGCCGCCGCTGGTGCCGTTTTTCCTGATCGGCTTTGTCTGGCTCGTCATCACGAACAGCCTGGGCCTGATCCCGCAGGAAGTCAATGGCTGGATCAACAATGCCTCGCGCGCCTGTCTCGTCATCGCCATTGCCGCGCTGGGCGTGAAAACCTCGTTCCAGTCGCTGGCCTCGCTGGGCTGGCGTCCCGTCATCATGCTGGTGATGGAAACGGTGTGGATCGCCGCCTTCGTCGCCATCGCCGTCCTGCTGACGCGCTAAGCGAGCCGGGCCAGCCATGAAGATCCTTGTCCTCGGCGCCGGCGTGGTCGGCACGGCATCGGCCTGGTACTTGCGCCAGGCGGGCCACGACGTGCGCGTGCTCGAGCGCCAGGCGGGCGCGGCGCAGGAAACCAGTTTTGCCAACGGCGGGCAGATTTCCGTTTCGCATGCGGAGCCGTGGGCCAATCCCGCCACCCTGCGCAAAGTCCTGACCTGGCTGGGCAAGGACGACGCGCCGCTGCTGTTCCGTCCCCGCCTCGATACGCTGCAATGGCAGTGGGCCCTGCATTACCTGCGTGAATGTTTGCCATCGAGGGTGTCGCGCAATATGCGCCAGATCGTCGCCCTGGCCGAATACAGCCGCCAGAGTTTGCAGGCGCTGCGGCGCGAGACGTGCATCGCCTACGACCACCTGGAACGGGGCATCCTGCATTTCTATACGGACCAGCAGGAGTTCGACAAATCGCAGTCGGGCGCCGCGCTGCTGCGCGAGCTGGGTTGCCCGCGCAACACCGTCAGCGCCGATGAAGTGATCCGCATCGAGCCAGCTCTGGCCCATGCGCGCCAGCACATCGTCGGCGGCGACTTTACGGCCAGCGACGAGTCGGGCGACGTGCATCTGTTTACCACGGCGCTGGCGGCCCGCGCGGTGGCGGCCGGCGTGGATTTCTGCTTTGGCACGACAGTGACCCGCTTGCTGCTGGACGGCGAAAGAGTGACTGGCGTGGAATGCATCGATGCGCAGGGCCGCCACCGCAGCGAGCGGGCGGACGCCGTCGTGGTGGCCATGGGCAGCTTTTCCGCGCCATTGCTGCAGCCGCTGGGCATCCGGTTGATGCTGTATCCGGGCAAGGGTTATTCGGCCACGTATCCGATCATCGACCCCGTCAGCGCGCCGTCTGTGTCGCTGACGGACGACGGCCACAAACTGGTGTTTTCACGCCTGGGCGAGCGCCTGCGCGTGGCGGGTACGTGCGAGCTGAACGGCTACACGCGCGAATTGAACCCCGTGCGCTGCGCCGCCATCACGCGCAGAGTGCAAGCGCTGTTCCCTGATGCCTGTGATTACAGCGACCCCGTCTACTGGGCCGGCTTGCGCCCGCTCACGCCATCGAACGTGCCCTACATCGGCGCCACGCGCTACCGCCAGCTTTACCTCAACACGGGCCACGGCACCCTGGGCTGGACCATGGGCTGCGGCGCGGGCAAGGCTATCGCCGAGCTCGTATCCAGGCGGCGGCCTGAAGTCGATTTTGCGTTTTGCGGCGAAGCCCCCCGGCATGAGGCCGCTTTGGTTCACCTTAGGAGAGTACCACGATGAGAGACGCCACCACCCCCAGCCAGCCACCGACCGGCCTGACCCTGGCCGGCACCACTTACCAGTCGCGCCTGCTGGTGGGCACCGGCAAGTACAAGGATTTCGAGGAAACGCGCCTGGCCATCGAAGAGAGCGGTGCCGAGATCGTCACCGTCACGATCCGCAGGGTCAACATTGGCCAGGAAAAGGGCGAGCCGAACCTGCTCGACTTCATCCCGCCGTCGAAATACACGATTTTGCCCAACACGGGCGGCTGCTACAACGCGCGCGACGCCGTCTACACCTTGCAGCTGGCGCGCGAGCTGCTGGGCGGGCACCCGCTGTGCAAGCTGGAAGTATTGGGCGACGAAAAGACCCTGTTCCCGAACATGCCGGAAACGTTAAAGGCGGCCGGGGAGCTGGTACGCGACGGCTTCCAGGTGATGGTGTATTGCAGCGACGACCCCATCCAGGCGCGCATGCTGGAAGACCTCGGCTGCATCGCCGTCATGCCGCTGGCGTCATTGATCGGCTCGGGCATGGGCATTCTGAATCCGTGGAATCTGTCGCTGATCATCGAGCAAGCCAGGGTCCCCGTGCTGGTCGATGCCGGTGTCGGCACGGCGTCGGACGCGGCCATCGCCATGGAACTCGGTTGCGACGGCATCCTGATGAATACCGCCATCGCGGCGGCGCGCGAACCGATCCGCATGGCGCGCGCCATGAAACTGGCAGTGCAGGGCGGACGCGAGGCCTATCTGGCCGGACGCATGCCCCGGAGAGCAGGCGCCATGAGCGCATCGCCCTCGTCGCCGATGGCCGGGCTGATCGCCTGAGCCAGATTTGTAGCAAGGCAGTTGATTATCGTTTCAAGCGTTTATAAAAACCACAATACCTGGAGATGACATGAAACACACACTCGTAGCGGCAGCCGTCCTGGCCACCTTCTTCGCCGGCAACGCCAGCGCCCAATCGTCCGTCACCGTGTACGGTTTGCTCGACGCGGGCCTGACGTCCGAACACGGCGGCGCGGACGGTTCCGTCACCAAGCTGGCCACCGGCGTGCAGTCGGGCAGCCGCATCGGCTTCAAGGGCACGGAAGACCTGGGCAACAATCTGAAGGTCAACTTCTTGCTGGAAAATGGACTGGATCTTGACACGGGCGCCAACCGCCAGGGCGCGCTGTTTGGCCGCAAGGCCTATGTGGGCCTGTCCGGCGGCTTCGGTGCCGTCAACCTGGGCTTGCAACACAACCCGCTGTTTACCGCGCTGGACAATATCGACCCGTTCGAGACGGGCCTGACGGGCGCCTCGCTTAACCTGATGAGCGTGGCCAGCCTGCGCACGAAAAACGCCATTATGTACGAGACGCCGAAGGTGAAGGGCTTGTCGGCCGCCATCATGGTTGGCCTCGGTGAAAAACCGGAAAGCGCCAGCCTGGGCCGCACCATCGACTTTTCCATCGATTACGCCAACGGCCCGCTGGTGCTGACCCTGGCGCACGATAATCGCAAGGACACGCCGCTGAACACGGCCAAGGTCACCTTGCTGGGCGGCACCTACGACTTCGGCCCCGCCAAGCTGCACGCCGCGTATGAAACGGACAAGGACGATGCGGGCACGGATTTCCGCAGCTACATGCTGGGCGTGTCGGCGCCGGTCAGCGCGGCGGGCAGCGTGATGGCGTCGTACATCAAGAAGGATGACCGCACGAATGCGCGCCGCGGCGGGCGCCAGCTGGCCATCGGCTACACCTATGCCTTGTCCAAGCGCACCAATCTGTACACCTCGTACGGGCGCATCAACAACGATGGCGCGGGCACCAACTTCGTTGGCGATGCATCGAGCGGCGGCAGCGTGCCCTTGCCTGGGCATAACTCAAGCGCCTTCACGGCTGGCATGCGCCTGAAGTTCTAAGACGCGGCGCAGGAGGAACCGATGGCGGGCTGTCTGTTGCGGATAGCCCGCCATTGTTGTTTCAGCAGTGGGGCAAAGTCACGGATTCCGGATTCAGGAATGAAACAGTCCGATTTTTCATGAATTTTCATTGACAGCGCATTTCGCAACCGTTAAATTGAATACGTATTTCAAATATCGGAACAAAATATACCGATTTTTTATAAAACTGTAAGGAGACTGAGCCATGACCGATTTGTCCGACCAAAAAGCCGCCGCCGCTGCCGCAGTGAATCCACCCGCTTCAGTGGGCCCGCAAAAGATGACGCCGTCCGAAGCGTTCGTGGAAACCCTGGCCGCCAATGGCGTGACCGACATGTTCGGCATCATGGGCTCGGCCTTCATGGACCCGATGGACATTTTCGCGCCCGCCGGCATCCGGCTGATCCCCGTCGTGCACGAGCAGGGCGCCGGCCACATGGCCGACGGCTATGCCCGCGTTTCGGGCCGCCATGGCGTCGTCATCGGCCAGAACGGCCCCGGCATCAGCAATTGCGTGACCGCCATCGCCGCCGCCTACTGGGCGCATACGCCCGTCGTCATCATCACGCCGGAAACGGGCACGATGAGCATGGGCCTGGGCGGCTTCCAGGAAGCGAACCAGTTGCCGATGTTCGAGGAATTCACGAAATACCAGGGCCACGTGACCCATCCCGCCCGCATGGCGGAATTTACGGGCCGCTGCTTCGACCGCGCCATGTCGGAAATGGGCCCGACGCAACTGAACATCCCGCGCGATTATTTCTATGGTGAAATCAAGGCGGAAATCCCCAAGCCGAACCGCCTGGACCGTGGCGCCGGCGGCGAACACAGCCTCAATGAGGCGGCCGAACTGCTGGCGAAAGCCAAGTTCCCCGTGATCATTTCGGGCGGCGGCGTCGTCATGGGCGAAGCCATCGAGGAATGCAAGGCGCTGGCCGAGCGCCTCGGCGCACCCGTCGTCAACAGCTACCTGCACAACGACTCGTTTCCTGCCAGCCATCCGCTGTGGTGCGGCCCGCTCGGCTACCAGGGTTCCAAGGCGGCCATGAAACTGATCGCCCAGGCCGACGTCGTCGTCGCTCTCGGTTCGCGCCTGGGCCCGTTCGGCACCTTGCCGCAGCACGGCATGGATTACTGGCCGAAGAATGCCAAGATCATCCAGATCGATGCGGATAACAAGATGCTGGGCCTGGTGAAAAAGATTTCGGTGGGCATCTGCGGCGACGCCAAGGCGGCCGCCAAAGCGATTCTTTCCCGCCTGGATGGCAAGAGCCTCGATTGCGACGCGACGCGCGAGGAGCGCTTTGCCACCGTGCAAGCCGAGAAGGCCGCGTGGGAAGACGAACTGGACAACTGGACGCACGAAAAAGATGCGTACAGCCTGGACATGATCGAAGAGCAAAAGAAAGAGCCGGGCAATTACTTGCACCCGCGCCAGGTCTTGCGCGAGCTGGAAAAAGCCATGCCGGAAGACGTGATGGTGTCGACCGACATCGGCAACATCAACTCGGTGGCCAATAGCTATCTGCGCTTCGAAAAGCCGCGCAGCTTCTTTGCGGCGATGAGCTTTGGTAACTGCGGCTATGCGTTCCCGACCATCATCGGCGCCAAGGTGGCCGCACCGCACCGTCCAGCCGTGTCGTATGCGGGCGACGGCGCCTGGGGCATGAGCTTGATGGAAACGATGACCTGCGTGCGCCACAACATCCCGGTGACGGCCGTGGTCTTCCACAACCGCCAGTGGGGCGCGGAAAAGAAAAACCAGGTCGATTTCTACAACCGCCGCTTTGTCGCCGGTGAGCTCGACAACCAGAGCTTTGCCGAGATTGCGCGGGCCATGGGCGCCGAAGGCATCACGGTCGACAAGCTGGAAGACGTGGGTCCAGCCTTGAAGAAAGCGATCGACATGCAAATGAATGAAGGCAAGACCACCATCATCGAAATCATGTGCACGCGCGAACTGGGCGACCCGTTCCGCCGCGATGCGCTGAGTAAACCTGTGCGGCATTTGGACAAGTATAAAGACTACGTTTGATGTGCTGGTGTTGTTGGATTACGCCCTGGCGGGCTAATCCAACCTACGTGTAGCACGTATCGAATGTGTAGGTCGGATTAGCCGGGCGCAAGCCCGGCGTAATCCGACACCACCCGAACAAACGCTTGCGAGTAAAGCAACAAGCCCGATCCTTGTATGACCCCGGCAATCGCCGGGTTTTATGTGCCGGAGCCATCTTTGTGCTTCCATGGTTCCGGCACTTTTTTTACCGAATTGGAGTCGCCATGAAAGCCCTGCACCGCATCATCGCGCAAGCCCGCGCCGTGCCGAAAAACATCGTCTTGTGCGAGGGCGACGATGCGCGCGTATTGCAGGCGGCCGCGCGGGCGGCAAGCGAAGGCCTGGCGCACATCACCATCGTCGGCAAGCCGGCCGCCATCCTGGCCCTGGCGCGGGAACACGCGCTGGACCTGGACGCCGTGCGCCTGGTCGATCCGGCAACGTCCGACGAGTCGGAACATTACGCCCAGCAATTGTTCGTGCTGCGCCAGGCCAAGGGCATGACGGTGGAGCAGGCGAGGATCGCCGTGCAGGAACCCTTGTGCTATGCCAACCTGATGGTGCGCCTGGGCGACGCGGACGGCTGCGTGGCGGGGGCCGTGCACACGACGGCCGACGTGGTGCGCAGCGCCATCCAGATCATCGGCGTCGATCCGGCCTTCAAGCTCGTGTCCAGCTTTTTCCTGATGATGCTGTGCGAACCATTCCACAGCCTCAAGGGCGGCTTCATCTTTTCCGACTGCGCCCTCGTGGTCGACCCGAAAGCCGAGGAACTGGCTGACATCGCCATGGCCGCCGCCGACAGCGCGCAAGCCTTGCTGATGGAAGAACCGCGCGTGGCCATGCTGTCGTTTTCCACCAGCGGCAGCGCCCACCACGCGGCCGTCGACAAGGTGCATGCGGCAACAGACCGGGTCAAGGCCCAGCGTCCGCTGCTGGCCATCGATGGCGACGTGCAGCTCGACGCGGCCATTGTGGCCGAAATTTCGCAGAGAAAAGTCAAGGATTCCGTCGTGAATGGACGCGCGAATGTGCTGGTGTTCCCGAACCTGGACGCGGGCAATATCGGCTACAAATTGGCCGAACGCATGGGCGGCGCCGTCGCCATCGGCCCCTTGCTGCAAGGCTTGAAGAAACCGGCCAACGATCTGTCGCGCGGTTGCAGCGCCGATGACGTGTACAACGTGATCGCGGTCACGTCCGTGCAGGCCCAGGGTGGCCGCTGAATTGTTCAGCCTTCCCGTACTGGCGCTGCTGGGCGTGGTGGCGGCGGGCACGTATTTCCAGACCGTCACGGGTTTTGGCCTGGGCATGATCGTCATGGGCGTGGCCAGCGGGTTGGGCCTGGCGCCCGTGCCAGCGCTGGCGGCCCTCGTCAGTTTGCTGTCGCTGGCCAATTGCCTCGTGGCCTTGCCGGGCGCCTTGCACCACCTGGACTGGCGCGCCATCCGCGCCGCCAGCATCGGTTTGCTGCCAGCCATGGCGGCCGGCGTGTTGCTGTTGGGATACCTGGACCAGGCGTATGCGTCCCTGCTGCATCTCTTGCTGGGCGCGGCCATCGTGTATGGCGGTGTCAGCATCCTGCTGCAAGCGCCGCCGGGACCGGGCGCGGCGGATAAACGCAGCTTTTTCATCAGCGGCGTGTGCGGCGGCCTGTTCTCGGGCCTGTTTTCGCTGGCCGGGCCACCGCTCGTGTACCAGTTTTATCGCCAGGAAATGAGTTTAAAGACCATCCGCTACAGCCTGATCTTCCTGTTCGCCATCAGCGCGGGCGGGCGCTCGCTGATGGCGGGTAGCCAGGGCCAGCTGGACGCAAAAGTGCTGTTGCTGTGCTCGCTGGCCTTGCCCGTGGGCGTGCTGGCCACGATGGCTGGCAAGCGCTATCCGCCGCCCATCGCCCAGCGCGGCATGCGCCGCATCGCGTTTGCCGTGCTGACCTTGATCGGCATTTCGCTGATGGCGGCGGCCGTGCCGCAACTGCTCGGCTAGTCTCCAAGCGTGCGGCGCTTGCAAAATAAATAAACTGCCGTTATATTCCCGGTTCTTTCTAGAACCTCTTCCTTATTGGAGCCAAAAGTGCCTCGCTACTTCGCCATCACCTGCTAACGCTGACGAAATGCTCTTGCAGCATCGTTCGGCGCGTTGACGCCCCCGATTGCTGCGGCACTGTTTTTGTTCCATCCGCACACGTCTCCAAGACTCTGCTCTTGATCGTCCACGCCCGAACACGTCGTCAGCACCCCTGACCCTGTATGGACACGCCCCGGTGAACGCGGCGTGGGACGCTATGTTTTTACAATCTTTGCCCTTATTCAAATACCCGCGCACGCCGCATCTGGAAGGCTCGCGCCTGCAGGACGGCGACGACGGCTCGGACCAGATGCCCCTGAAAAAGCTGGCCGGCCAGTACGTCGTCATCGAGGAAAAAATCGATGGCGCCAACTCCGCCGTGTCGTTCAGCGATGCGGGCGAAGTGCTGCTGCAGTCGCGCGGCCACTATCTGGCGGGCGGCGGCAGCGAACGCCAGTTCAACCTGTTGAAACCGTGGGCGCATGCGCACGAACCCGCCTTGCTGGGCTTGCTGGAAGACCAGTATGTGCTGTTTGGCGAATGGTCGTACAGCAAGCATTCCGTGTTTTACGACCGGCTGCCCCATTACTTCAACGAGTTCGACGTGTATTGCCGCCGCCGCCAGATGTTCTTGTCGACGGCGCGCCGCCACGCCATGCTGGCCGGTTCGCCCGTGTTATCGGTTCCCGTGCTGTACGCGGGATTGATGCCCACGTCTCCCAAGCAGTTGTGGCAGCTGCTGCGCCATTCGCTGGCCAAGTCCCGCTTGTGGCGCGACGCTTTTGAAACCGCGGTGGCGCGCGAACGCTTGCCGCTGGACCTGTGCTGGAAGCAGACGGACAAGTCCGACCACGCGGAAGGCCTGTATCTGAAAGTGGAAGACGACGAGCAAGTGCTGGCCCGCTACAAGCTGGTGCGCCATGACTTTACGCAAACCATCCTCGACAGCGGCTCGCACCACAGCACGCGGCCCCTGATCCCGAACCAGCTGGCCGAGGGCGTCGACCTGTACGCGCCGCAGCCGCTGGTCACGTGGGAAAGCCTGGGTTTGCACACCTGCCGCTCGCTCGACGAACTGGCAGTATTTTCAAGGAGTACAAGATGAACTGGAAAACCCTGCAGCAACTGGTGCCGCAAGCGGGCCAGTCGCCCGATTTCAGCGCCTGCCTGGCCGCTTTCCCGCAGCTGGAACTGGCCAAGACGACGCCGCAAAACCCTGTGTATCACGCGGAAGGCGATGTGTGGACGCATACGATGATGGTGGTCGAATCCCTGCTGGCCATGCCCGACTATCAGCAAGCCACGCGCGCGGAACAGGAAATCGTGTTTCTCGCCGCCTTGCTGCACGACGTGGCCAAGTGCAGCACCACGGTGATCGACCCCATCACGGGCGCCATCGGCCAGCCCGGCCACTCGCGCAAGGGCGCCCTCGATGCGCGCATCGCCCTGTGGGATTGCGACGTGCCGTTTGCCGCGCGCGAGGAAATCTGTCGCCTGATCAATGTGCACCAGGTGCCGTTCTTTGCGCTGGAAACGTCGCGGCGCGGCGTCACGCCCGAGTTCACCGTGCGCGAGTTGTCGTGGCAGGTGGATATCCGCCTGCTGGCCATGCTGGCCGAAGCCGATATTCGCGGGCGCATCTGCCCCGATCCGCAGCGCATTCTGGATGCCATCGAGCTGTTCCGCGAACTGGCGCGCGAGGAAGGCTGTTATGGCCAGCGCAGGGTCTTTGTCGACGATCACACGCGCGTCAAATATTTTCGCGGTGCCGAGGCGCATCCCGATTACTCGCTGTTCCAGGAGCCGGGTTCGCGCGTGATCGTCATGTCGGGCTTGCCCGCGTCGGGCAAGAACACGTGGGTGGACAAGCACCATCCGCGCCTGCCCGTCGTGTCGTTTGACGATGCGCGGACGGCCTTGGGCTTGAAGCACGGCAAGAACGAGGGGCAGGTGGGCGACTATGCGGAAGAGCGGGCGCGCGAACTGTTGCGCCGTGGCGAGCCGTTCGTGTGGAACGCCACGCATCTGTCCAAGCTGATGCGCGAAAAGACGCTCAACCTGCTTTACAAGTACAACGCGCAGGTGGAGCTTGTGTACCTGGAACAGCCGCGCAAGGAGTTACTGCGGCGCAACGGCCAGCGCGACACGTCGCTCAGCAACAAAAAGCTGCAGGGCATGCTGTGGAACTGGGAAATTCCGCTGCCGATGGAAGCGCACGCCGTGCGCTACGAGGTGAGTTGAACCGCTAGCGTTTGCGTCCACCCAGCAACTGCGCGATCTCGCTGAACAGCTCATTGTTCAGCGAGGCGGGCAGGGTGGTGGCCAGGCTGCGGCTGTAGTAGGCGCCCAGGTCCAGGCCCAGTCCCAGTCCGCAGATTTCCACGGCACCCTGCGCTTCGCGGCGCGCCACCACTTGTTTCAGATGCTGGGCCAGGTAAAACTCGTCGTTGGCCAGATTCGTGGCCGTATCCATCGGGCAACCGTCGGAGACGACGAGCAGGATGCGCCGCCGTTCCGGGCGCGCCAGCATACGGCTGCACGCCCAGTCCACGGCTTCGCCATCGACGCCTTCGCGGTACAAATCCGCCTTCAGCAGGGCCGCGATGTCTGGCCGCGCGCGGCGCCAGCTCGTGTCGCCATCCTTGAAGACCATGTGCACGAGTTCGTTCAAGCGGCCCGGATTGGCGGGAGAACGGGCGCGCATCCAGTCACGTTTGACTCTGCCCCCATTCCACGCGCCCGTCGTAAAGCCCAGCAACTCGGTGGCAACGCCGGCCTGGTCCAGCGCGCGCAGCAAAATGTCGAGCAGCACGGCCACGGATTGCGCGTGCGTCTTCATGGAACCGGAGCAATCGACGAGAAAGGACACCAGGCAATCGGATTGCGGCAGGAATTGTTCCTTGCGAAACAGCCTGCGCTCGGACGGCGAACTGATCAGCTGCGCCAGCCGCCGGCCATCGATATACCCCTCTTCTTCGCCAAACGACCAGCCGTCGCGCTGGGGCACGGCCAGCAATTGCGTGAACCGCCGCGCCAGGCGGGCCGTGTTGATGCCCAGGCTGGCGATGCGGGCATCCATGCGTTCGCGGTAGTCGAGCAGCAGGGCGCGGCGCACGAGATCGCCCGCTTTTTCCTCGCGGTCATATGCCGTGGAGTAAGCCTTGTAGCCGCCATCGCCATCGCTGAAGGCGCGGCTCTCGCCCAGCGGGGCGGCGTCTGGAATATTGTCGTTATCGCTGTCGAAATCGAGCAGCAGCTTGAAGGCCGCCTGCGCCTTGGCGTCGCCCCCATCGTCCTGGCTACCGTCGCGTGCCGTTTGCGCGTCTTTCAGCATGGCATCGACTGCGTGGGCGATGGCCAGAGAGTGGCGCGCAAAGGCCGCCTGGTCGGCACGGTGGCGGCGCAATCCGGCCAGGTCGCCGCTCAGTGTTGAGGACACCGACCAGCGCGTGGCTTCAATAAAATCTTCCGTTTTTTCCAGCACGGGCCTGGCCGTCAGGCGCGACCAGCACATCTGGAACACTGTATACAAGAGCAAGCCCGATGCGCCTTCCGCCAGGCCGGAATCGTAGAACGCGTGCGACCAGGCCGTGAAACGGTGGCGCAGGTTGGCGATCACGCCGGCATGTTGATCGGGCGCAAGCGTTTCCACCCTGAACTGCTCCAGCAGCTCGAAGACCAGGCGCGCCACGGGGTCAAGCGGACACAGGGACTTGTGCAGGGCGGCATCCGTATGCAGCAGGCGCAGGGCCACGCTGTCGGCCGCGCCGCGCAAGGATGGCAAATCCTGCAGCGCCGCATCGGGCTGCAGATGGGCCGCGTGGATGGGTAGCGGGCGGTGGCCGTCGTGCAAACGCCGGCCACGGTAGCGTATCGAGGGAGAGGCGCTGAGTGCGCGGATGGCGCCCGCGCACAGCTCATCCGTTTCCTGCTGCTCGCGCGTGTAGGCGGCAGGAACGATGGCTTCGGCGCTCATGCCTGGCTCGCCAGCAATTCCTCATTGAAACAGCGCTGGTAATACTCGGCCACCATGGGCCGCTCGGCCTCGTCGCATTTGTTGAGGAAGGACAGGCGGAAGGCCAGGGCCGGGTCGCGGAAGATCTGGCAGTTTTCCGCCCACGTGATCACCGTGCGCGGCGACATCAGGCAGGCCAGGTCGCCCGCCGCATAGCCGTGGCGCGTGAGGCTGGCCACGGCCACCATGCTGGCGGCCAGCTGGCGGCCCGCCGCGTCGTTCAGGGCGGGAACACGCGCCAGGACGATTTCCGTTTCCTCGTCCTGCGGCAAATAGTTCAGGGTGGCAACGATGTTCCAGCGGTCGATCTGTGCGTGATTGAGCACTTGGGTGCCATGGTACATGCCGTTCAGGTTGCCCAGGCCCACCGTATTCGAGGTGGCGAACAAACGGAAGTGGGGATGCGGCGTGATGACGCGGTTCTGGTCGAGCAAAGTAAATTTGCCGTCGCGTTCGAGGATGCGCTGGATGACGAACATCACGTCGGGGCGGCCCGCATCGTATTCGTCGAAGATCAGGGCCACGGGGCGCTGCAAGGACCAGGGCACGATGCCTTCCTGGAATTCGGTGACTTGCTGCTGCTCGCGCAGCACGATGGCGTCCTTGCCGACCAGATCCAGGCGGCTGATGTGGCCGTCCAGATTGACCCGCACGCAAGGCCAGTTCAGGCGCGCCGCCACTTGCTCGATGTGCGTGGACTTGCCCGTGCCGTGCAAGCCCTGCACCATCACCCTGCGGTTGTGGGTGAAACCGGCCAGTATCGCCAGGGTCACATCCTTGTTGAAGCGGTAGGCGGGATCGATGTCGGGCACGTGCGGGTCGCGCTCCGTGAAGACGGGCACGAGCAGGTCGCTGTCGATAGCGAACAGGCCGCGCACGGACTGCATGGTTTGCGCCGCTGCGGCGGGGGGATGTTGGCGTGAATCTGGCACCTTGTTCTCCTGTGAAGCCGCAGCGGGGACGCTACGGCGGTTATGTGTGAGCTGTGGAATGACCGGTTTGTGATGCGTCGTCGTCGTCCCCGCCCGTCGTCGGCATGGTTTCCGATTCGATGGCGGCCAGGGCTTGCGCGGCGCGTTGCAATGCAGGCAAGAAATGTAAAGCCTTGTCGTGCGTCAAACGGATGATGGGCGCCTGGATGGCCACGGCCAGGTTCGAGCGTCCGTTCGGGTTCGGCACCAGCACGGCCACGCACAGCAGGCCGGGCAGGAATTCCTCGTCGTCCAGCGCATAGCCGTTACGGCGCACCAGTTCCAGTTCGCGCTCGAGCTTGACGGGGTCCGTTTCCGTCTTGTCCGTAAAGCGCGTCAATTCCATGTGGCCCAGCAGGCGGCGCCGTTGCACGGGCGTCATTTGCGCCAGGAACAGCTTGCCGCTCGACGAACAGTGGGCCGGCACGCGCGAACCGGGATGCAGGTAGAAGCGCAGCGGCGCCGCCGTTTCCACGCGGTCCAGGTACACCACTTCGCTGCCGCTGAAGGCCGTCAGGTTGCAGCTTTCGCCCACTTCCTCGACCAGCTGGCGCAAGACCATGCGGCGGGCGCCATGGAAGGTATTGTTAATCAAGAGGTTCGACGCCAGGCGGCGCAGGCGCACGCCCGTGCTGTAGTGGCGGCCATCGCTTTCGCGCTGCAGCACGCCCACGCTTTCCAGCTGTTGCAGCATGCGGTGCAAGGTGGGCTTTGGTAGTCCCGTTTCTTCCACCAGCGCCTGCAGCGACAGCAACTGGTCTTTTTCGGCAATCACTTCCAGCAAAGCAAACAAACGCATCGTGGGCGTGTCGCCTTCCAGTTTTTCCGGCTCAAGTTTTGGGGATGAAATCATGTCCATGGTGGCCTCGGTTGTCTGTCTGAGTGTTATTTCATTTTCGAACTCAAATTGTACCGTTTCCTCGAAATTCTGTTTGACTTTTGATTGCTGAACGCTTAAATTGAATTGTATATCAAATTTCGGAACAAAATATACCGTTTTTTGATAATTCGAACGAAGCTTATCACCACAGACCAGGAGACACCCATGAATGACATGACCGAGCAAAAAGCCGCCGCCGCAGTGGCCACCGCAGCCGCCCCTAGCGGCCCGCAAAAGATGACGCCTTCCGAAGCGTTCGTGGAAACCCTGGCCGCCAATGGCGTGACCGACATGTTCGGCATTATGGGCTCGGCCTTCATGGACCCGATGGATATCTTCGCCCCCGCCGGCATCCGGCTGATCCCCGTCGTGCACGAGCAGGGCGCCGGCCACATGGCTGACGGCTATGCCCGCGTTTCGGGCCGCCATGGCGTCGTCATCGGCCAGAATGGCCCCGGCATCAGCAATTGCGTCACGGCCATTGCCGCCGCCTACTGGGCGCACACGCCCGTCGTGATCATCACGCCGGAGACGGGCACGATGAGCATGGGCCTGGGCGGCTTCCAGGAAGCGAACCAGTTGCCGATGTTCGAGGAATTTACGAAATATCAAGGTCACGTCACCAATCCCGCCCGCATGGCGGAATTCACGGGCCGCTGCTTTGACCGCGCCATGTCGGAAATGGGTCCGACGCAATTGAACATCCCGCGCGACTATTTTTATGGCGAAATCAAGGCGGAAATCCCCAAGCCGAACCGCCTGGACCGTGGCGCCGGCGGCGAGCAAAGCCTCAATGACGCGGCCGAACTGCTGGCGAAAGCCAAGTTCCCCGTCATCATCTCGGGCGGCGGCGTCGTCATGGGCGAAGCGATCGAGGAATGCAAGGCCCTGGCCGAGCGCCTCGGTGCGCCCGTGGTGAACAGCTATCTGCACAACGACTCGTTTCCCGCCAGCCACCCGCTGTGGTGCGGCCCGCTCGGCTACCAGGGTTCGAAAGCTGCCATGAAACTGATCGCCCAGGCCGACGTCGTCGTCGCGCTCGGCTCGCGTCTGGGACCGTTCGGCACCTTGCCGCAGCACGGCATGGATTACTGGCCGAAGAATGCGAAGATCATCCAGATCGACGCGGACAACAAGATGCTGGGCCTGGTGAAAAAGATTTCGGTGGGCATCTGCGGCGACGCCAAGGCGGCCGCCAAAGCCATCCTGGCACGCCTGGACGGCAAGACGCTCGATTGCGACGCGACGCGCGACGAGCGCTTTGCCACCGTGCAAGCAGAAAAAGCCGCGTGGGAAAACGAACTGGACAACTGGACGCACGAAAAAGATGCGTACAGCCTGGACATGATCGAAGAGCAAAAGAAAGAGCCGGGCAATTATCTGCACCCGCGCCAGGTCTTGCGCGAGCTGGAAAAAGCCATGCCGGAAGATGTGATGGTGTCGACCGACATCGGCAACATCAACTCGGTGGCCAATAGCTATCTGCGCTTCGACAAGCCGCGCAGCTTCTTTGCGGCGATGAGCTTTGGTAACTGCGGCTATGCGTTCCCGACCATCATCGGCGCCAAGGTGGCCGCACCGCACCGTCCAGCCGTGTCGTATGCGGGCGACGGCGCCTGGGGCATGAGCCTGATGGAAACGATGACCTGCGTGCGCCACAACATTCCCGTCACGGCCGTGGTGTTCCACAACCGCCAGTGGGGCGCGGAAAAGAAAAACCAGGTCGATTTCTACAACCGCCGCTTCGTGGCCGGTGAGCTCGACAACCAGAGCTTTGCCGAGATTGCGCGGGCCATGGGCGCCGAAGGCATCACGGTCGACAAGCTGGAAGATGTGGGTCCGGCCTTGAAGAAAGCGATCGACATGCAAATGAATGAAGGCAAGACGACCATCATTGAAATCATGTGCACACGCGAATTGGGCGACCCGTTCCGCCGCGATGCGTTGAGCAAGCCTGTGCGGCATCTGGACAAATATAAAGATTACGTTTGATTGCTTGAGCCAGCGGCCAAAAGCTGGGGTCAGACCCGGCGGGTCTGACCCCGGAATTTGCGACTGTGGTGTTGTGACCAAATTCTCACAGATTGTCACGAAAACATCATGATTTCATTAAAGAATACAAGGCGTCCCGTTTTTTGGATTATTTGATTTGACAAGGCCATGCTTAAGGCTTAAATTCAATAAAAGACAAAAAACGGAACGTAGCGTATCAAAAACGATTTACGGAGACCACCATGAACCACCCTGTACCGCACACCGACGCCGTCACCACCGCTGTCACTACTGATTTCCTGCAAGCGTTCGGCGATGCCTGGAACCGCCACGATATCGATGCCCTGATGGCGGCCATGGCCGATGACTGCGAATTCCACGCCGTGGCCGGCCCTGACTTGCTGGGCAAGAGTTTTATTGGCCGCGACGCCGTGCGCGCCGGCTTTGAGCTGGCCTGGCAAACCTTTCCCGACGCCGCCTGGCTCAATCCCGAACACTTCGTCAGCGGCGAGCGCGGCGTGACGGAGTCGACCTTTGCCGGCACCAAGGCGGACGGCACGCGCATCGAGGCGCGCATGGTCGACATCTTCACTTTCCGCGACGGCAAGATCGCCGTGAAGAACGCCTTCCGCAAGGATCGCCCACCGGTCGTCAAAGCTTAAGCCAGCACGTTCACCAGGAATGATCATGAACAAACCTGTCGACACCCCATCTGACGTACTGGGCAGCAACAGCACCGCCGCCCGCACGCCCTACGATCCCGCCTTCGATCCGCTGGTGGCCCAGCGCCCCGGCCACGGCAACGCCTACGCGCCCACCTACTGGATCGGCACGGCCGGCGAGCCGCCCGCCGACGACGGCCCCATCACGCATGACATCGACGTTGACGTGGCCATCATCGGCTCGGGTTTTACCGGTCTCTCCTGCGCCATCTTCCTGGCCCAGAAACACGGCATCAAGGCCACCGTGCTGGAAGCGAACCGTGTCAGCTGGGGCTGCAGCACGCGCAACGGCGGCCAGGCGCAATGCACGACGGGCCGCCTGAAGCGCTCGCAGTGGATAGACCGCTATGGGCTGGACACGGCCCTGAAACTGCACACGGAAGTGTGCGACGCGATGGAAACGTTCAAGAAGATCACGGCTGACATCGATTGCGACCCGCAGCCGGGCGGCCACCTGTACATCGCCCACAAGGCGAAAGCCATGCCCGCGCTGGAAAAAGAAGCCAAGATCATGCGCGAGATATTCAAGTACGACGCGCGCATCCTCGACGCCGATACCGTCAAGCGCGAGTATGTGGACGACAAGGAAGCGGCCGGCGCGCTGCACGAGCCTGAAGGCATCGGCATCCACGCGGGCAAGCTGGCCTTCGGCTACCTGCGCAAGGCGCGCGCGCTGGGCGCCAAGGTGCACCCGTCGAGCCCCGTGATGGGCTGGGAAACGCGCAATGGCGTGCATTATCTGCAAACACCAGGCGGCGTGGTGCGCGCCCGCTCCGTGGCCGTGGCCACGGGCGGCTACACCTCGCCCCATTTGCATCCGCAAGTCAAAAACCGCTTGCTGCCGATTTTGTCGAACTCGCTCGTCACGCGCCCGCTGACCCCGGCGGAAATCGCGGCGTGCAATTTCCGCACCCACCAGGTGATCACCGATACGCGCATCCTGCGCCACTACTACCGCTTGATGCCGGACAACCGCGTGCAGATCGGCAGCCGCAGCGCCATCACGGGCGCCGACGCGCCGGACGAGAAATACAAACAGTTTTTGATCAACGATCTGCACCGCAAGTTCCCCGCGCTGACCGGTATCGCCATCGATTATTCGTGGTGGGGCTGGGTCGACGTCAGCCACGACATGATGCCGCGCATCGTGCAACCGGACCCGAAGCAATCGATCTTCTATTCGCTCGGTTACGGCGGCAACGGCGTCATGTATTCGGCGCAGGCGGGCCGGCGCATGGCCGAGCGCATCGCGGGCAAGGCCAGCGACACGGGCTTGCCGATCTTCAATTCGAAACTGCCGTATCCCAACATGATGGAACTGGTCGAGTCGCAAGCGTTCGCCCCGTTCCGCCGCCTGGGCCAGCGCTTCCTGTACCGCTGGTATCACTTGAAGGATGAAGTTTTCTAAAAGCAGCACTGCAGTTCAAGTCGTCGCATGAGCTGGCATAGACCGGCCAGCGGCGCTGCCCGCACGTTCACACATAACAATAACTTGGAGTGAGACATGAACACATACACGAGCAAAACCCCGAGCAAAACGGTTTTTTCAACGATGCGCCGCGCCGTCCTCGGCACCCTGGCGCTGGGCGTCGCCCTGGCTTCCAGCGGTACCGCCTTTGCGCAAAGCAAGGAAGTGACGATTGCCTACCAGGAAATCAACGGTCCCTTCCTCGTGGCGATTGCCAGCGGCGAAGTGGAAAAAACCACGGGCTATAAAATCAACTGGCGCAAGTTCGATTCGGGCGCCAAGGTAGCCACCGGCATGGCGTCCGGCGACGTGCAGATCGGCGTCATCGGTTCGAGTCCCCTGACGGCGGCCGTCAGCCGCGGTGTCGATCTGCAGCTGTTCTGGATTATCGACGACATCAACGAAGCCGAAGCGATGGTGGCCCGCAATGGCGCCGGCATCAGCAAGCCGACCGACTTGCGCGGCAAGAAGATCGCCGTGCCTTTCGTTTCCACCACACACTTTCACACCATGTTCGCGCTGGAAACGTGGGGCATCAAGCCCACGGAAGTGAAATTGCTCAACATGCAGCCGAACCAGATCGCCGCCGCCTGGGAACGCGGCGACATCGATGCCGCCTTCGTGTGGGATCCGGCCTTGAGCAAACTCAAGCAAAACGGCAAGGTGCTCGTCACGTCCGGCGAGCTGAGCAAGAAGGGCAAGGCCACGTTTGACGGCATGGCCGTCGAGCGCGCCTGGGGCGAAGCGAACGCGGACTTCATGGCCAAGTTCGTCAAGGTGATGGCCGCCGCCGATGCCGACTACCGCGCCAATCCGAAGGCGTGGACCATCGATTCCCCGCAAGTCAAAGCCAACGTCAAGCATTCGGGCGCGGCCGCCAAGGACGTGGCCGCCTCCGTGGCCCTGTACGCCTATCCATCGCTGCAGGAGCAGGCGTCGCCGGCCTGGCTCGGCGGTGGCGCGAAGGGCGGCGTGGCGCAAGCCTTGCTGGCTACGGCGCAATTTTTGAAGGGCGAAGGCAAGATCGACACCCTGGCAACAGATTACGCCAAGTATGTGACACCCAGGTATGCACAGGCCGCCGGCCTGCTGAAGTAAACGTTGTGCGATGGCGCGCCTGCGGGCGCGCTGACTGAACAGAATGCGTTGAACTGAAGTGACTACACCTATGCGGGGCACATGATGGAAAATCTCTACGTCAAGGATGTCAGCGTGATTTATCCGGGCAAGACGGCCGGTGAACGCGTACATGCCTTAAATAATATCAATCTCACCATCAATAGCGGCGACTTCGTCGTCGCGCTCGGTGCCTCGGGTTGCGGCAAGACAACCTTGCTGAGCCTGATGGCGGGCTTTATCGCCCCCTCCAAGGGCGAAATCATGCTCGGGGACAATAAAGTCGAAGGGCCGGGCGCCGACCGTGGCGTCGTGTTCCAGAAACATGCCTTGCTGCCATGGCTGAACGTGATGGAAAACGTGGAATTCGGCCTCAAGCTGCAAGGCGTGGCGAAAGCCGTGCGGCGCGAACAGGCGGCGAAAAACCTGGCGCTGGTCGGTTTGAAGGACTTTCACGACAATATGATTTATCAGTTGTCGGGCGGCATGCAACAGCGCGTGGGCATCGCCCGCGCCCTGACCAGCAATCCCGCCATGCTGCTGATGGATGAACCGATGGCGGCGCTCGACGCGCTGACGCGCGAAACCATCCAGGAATTGCTGCTCGATATCTGGGCCAAGTCCAGTACCATGTTTTTCTTCATTACCCACAGCGTCGACGAGGCGCTGTTCCTGGCGAACCGGCTGATCGTCATGTCGCCCCGTCCGGGCCGCATCACGCATACCTATGAACTCGATTTCAACAAGCGCTTTCTCGAATGCCGCGATGCGCGCGCCGTGAAATCGAGCCCGGACTTCATCGCCATGCGCGAAACAGTGCTCAACATCATTTATGGCGACGAGC
Source organism: Janthinobacterium sp. 64 (assembly GCF_002813325.1). NCBI lineage: Bacteria > Pseudomonadati > Pseudomonadota > Betaproteobacteria > Burkholderiales > Oxalobacteraceae > Janthinobacterium > Janthinobacterium sp. 64. The sequence goes on from NZ_PHUG01000001.1 coordinate 5,738,036, forward strand.
GCGCAGTCAACAAAGAGCTGGAGGTGTCCCATGCATAGCCCATCCGTCGTGGGATTTCCTCCCACCACCGCCAAGCGCGCCGGCTTTTTTGGCCGCCTGTTCGCTCCCCGCTGCGCCATGCCCGGCGAAGCGTTCGGCGCGCCGGGGCAGGGCAATTCCAGCCGCATCGCCAGCGTCACCGTCATCGCCGTGCTGTTGCTGTGGTTTGGCGTGACGGCCAGCGGCATGGTGAAACCCTTGTTTTTACCTTCGCCGCAAGCCGTGTACGAGAAATTCATCATGGCGGCCACCACCGGCTTCGGCGGCGCCACTTTGTGGGAACACACAGTCGCCAGTCTGGTGCGTGTGTTCGGCGCCTTCGGCCTGGCTTGCCTGTTCGCCATTCCCATCGGCGTGATGATGGGCGTCAACCGCGTGGCACGCGGCATCTTCGATCCCTTGATCGAGTTCTACCGCCCGCTGCCGCCGCTCGCTTACTTGCCACTGGTTATCATCTGGTTCGGCATCGGCGAGTTTTCGAAGGTCTACCTGATCTTCCTGGCCATCTTCGCGCCGATGGCGATCGCCGCCCGCGCCGGCGTCAGCTCCGTGTCGCTGGAGCAAATCCACGCGGCGTACTCGATGGGCGCCACGCGTTTCCAGGTCATCGTGCACGTGATTTTGCGCGCCGCGATACCGGAAATTCTCACCGGCATGCGCATCGGCATCGGCGTGGGCTGGACCACCCTGGTGGCGGGCGAGATGGTGGCAGCCACGCGCGGCCTCGGCTATATGGTGCTGAGCGCCTCCGAGTTCCTGGCCAGCGATGTGGTGATCATGGGCATTATCGTGATCGGTTTCTTTGCTTTCCTGTTTGATTTGATGATGCGCTACCTCGAACGTACCCTCGTGCCATGGAAGGGCAAGGTGTAAGACGTTCCCGGGAGTGGCGCGCACGCCACAAGTGTTGCCGCCGCTCCCTTTTTTTTAGCAACCCTCACCGTACGTAACCTCCAGCGCGCTTGCCCCTTGGCTGCCGCGCCGGGCCGCTGCATTTCCAGATTGACTTATGGAATGCGGCCAACCAGACTGATTCACACGATGTATCGATGCTGCTTGACGGTGTTGCCCAAATAAAACAAAGCCGCGCGGCAAGAACAAGCCGCAGCAGGCCAGGGCGCACCGAGCTTCAGATATTACTAGGAGACAAAAATGATTAGCGACAACCACAACACCACGGGCTTGCAGCATTCGCTCAAGCAACGCCACATGAGCATGATCGCCATCGGCGGCGTGATCGGCGCCGGCCTCTTTGTCGGCAGCGGCGTGATCGCCAAGGCCGCCGGCCCGGCCGCCATCCTTTCCTTCCTGCTCACGGGCGGCCTGGTCGTCCTGATCATGCGCATGCTGGGCGAGCTGGCTTCGTCCCTGCCCGTGGTCGGCTCCTTTTACGAATATGCGCGCCTGGCCTTCGACGACAAGCCGAAGGTCTCGAAATTCCTCGGCTTCATGAGCGGCTGGATGTACTGGTATTTCTGGGTCGTCGTCGTGGCGCTGGAAGCCATCGCCGGCGCCAAGCTCGTCAACTTCTGGCTGCCCGACGTGCCATCGTGGGCTATCAGCCTGGTGCTGCTTGTCTCGATGACGGTGCTCAATCTGTTCTCCGTGAAAGCGTTTGGCGAATTCGAATTCTGGTTCGCCTCGATCAAGGTCGTTGCCATCATCGTCTTCCTGTTCGTCGGCGCCCTGTTCATCACGGGCAGCTTGCCCAACAGCATCCCAAGCCTGGGCTTTTTGACCAGCAACGGCGGCTTCATGCCCCATGGCTGGGGACCGGTGCTCAGTGGCGCCGTCGCCGCCACCGCCTTTTATTCGGGCGCCGAAATCGTCACCATCGCCGCCGCCGAAACGTCGGACCCGGCCAAGGCCATCGCCCGCGCCACCAATTCCGTCATCACGCGCGTGCTGATGTTCTATGTGGGGTCCATGTTCGTCGTCGTCTGCATCGTGCCCTGGGATTCGCCGGCCATCGCCACGCCCTTCGTCAGCGCCCTGAAAGTCATGAATATCCCGTACGCGGCCCACATCATGAACGCCATCATTCTGACGGCCGTGCTGTCGGCCCTGAATTCGAGCTTGTACGCCTCCTCGCGCATGATCTTTGCGCTGACGCGCCGCGGCGATGCGCCGACCGGCCTGGTGAAATTGAGCAAGAACGGCGTGCCGATCCGCGCCATCCTGTTCAGCACCTTGTTCGCCTACTTTGCCATTGCCGTGTCGTATGTGTCGGCCGACCTCGTGTTCCCCTTCATCGTCAATTCCTACGGCATCCTGATCCTGTTCGTCTACCTGCTCATTGCGATATCTCAATTGCGTTTGCGCCGCCGCCTGGAACGCGAATGCCCCGAACGCATCAAGGTGCGCATGTGGCTGTTCCCCTACCTGACGTATTTCACCATCATCGCCATGCTGGTGATCCTCGGCGCCATGAGCGTGTCGTCCGATACGGAACAGCGCGTGTCGTTCTGGTTCGGCCTGCTGAGCGTGGTCATCATGAGCGTCATGTACTACATCAAGAAACTCGTCAATGACGACCGCAACGGCGGTGAAGCGGCCGACACCAAAGTGGAGCTCAAGCATGTCTGACACGACCTTCTTGCCTGCAAGCCGGCGCCGTTTCCTGTGCAATACGGCGGCCCTGGGCGCCGCCGTCGTGGCGGGGCCTGGGTCAGCCTTGGCCGCTGCCGTCACTTTGCCGTTTGAAAACGGCGAGCGCGAACTGGTGGCGTTTCCGCAAAAGCGCCCGTTGATCCTGCTGACCAGCCGACCACCCCAGCTGGAAACGCCGTTCAGCGTGTTCAGCGAGGGCGCGATCACGCCCAATGACGCGTTTTTCGTGCGCTACCACTGGAGCGGCTTGCCTGCCAGCATAGATGGCGGCAGCTACCGGCTGCGCATAGCCGGCCTCGTCAAAACGCCTTTGGAACTGTCGATGGCCGAGCTGAAACAGCTGGCCGAGCCCGTCGAGGTGGTGGCCGTGACGCAATGCTCGGGCAATAGCCGGGGCTTTTTCGCCCCACGCGCGAATGGCGGGCAGCTGGGTAACGGCGCCATGGGCAATGCCCGCTGGACCGGCATCCCCCTGAAAACCGTGCTGGAAAAGGCCGGTATCGCCGCTGGCGCCGTGCAAGTGGCTTTCAATGGGCTGGAAACGCCGCCCGTGGGCAACGGCCCGGACTTCCAGAAGGCCTTGTCCGTCGAGCACATCATGGCCGGCGACGTGCTGCTGGCCTGGGCCATGAATGGCGAAGACATTCCTTTCCTCAACGGCTACCCGCTGCGCCTGATCGTGCCCGGCTATTACGGCACATACTGGGTCAAGCACCTGAGCGACATCACCGTGCTCGACAAGCCCTTCGACGGCTTCTGGATGAGCACGGGCTATCGCATCCCCGACAACGGTTCCGGCTTTATCGAACCGGGTACACCGGTGGGCAAGACGACGCCCATCAGCCGCCTCAACGTGCGCTCCTTCATCACCAGCGTGCACGATGGCGCGCAGGTGAAGGCCGGGCGCGACCTGGCCTTGCGCGGCATCGCCTTCGACGGGGGCCAGGGCATCAGCGAAGTGACCGTGTCGGTGGACGGCGGGCAGACGTGGCAGGAAGCGAAGCTGGGCCAGGACCTGGGGCGCTTTTCGTTCCGCGAGTGGACGATGGTCATGAAGGCGCCACGCAAGGGCAAGCACGTGCTGATGGTGCGCGCCGTCAACCGCATCGGCCAGAGCCAACCGATGAAAGCCCTGTGGAATCCCATGGGTTATATGCGCAACGTGGTGGAAACCACGCGCATCCAGGCAGTGTAAGGAGAACCATATGAAGCTCTTGTTTGCCGCGCTGGCACTGTCGGCGGCGGGCAGCGCCTGCGCGCTGGAAATCCATTTACCGCCGGAAACGGCGACTTACAAAGCCAGCGAATTGCCCGGCTACCAGCTGGTGCAGCGCAACTGTATGACCTGCCACGCGGCCCAGTATGCATCGAGCCAGCCGCCCGCTTCGCCGCGCGCCTACTGGGAAGCGACCGTCAAGAAGATGAAGAAGCCGTTCGGCGCCCAGTTTGACGATGCGGACATGCCGGCCATGGTCGACTACCTGGTGAAAACCTATGGCGCGGAGCGGGGCGCCGCCGCACCTGCTGCGGCCGTGGCCAGGCCAGCCGCAGCCGCAGCCGCAGTCCCGGCCGCCAGCGGCAAGGATGCCAAAACCTTGCTGGCGGCGAATGGCTGCATGGCGTGCCACGCCCTCGACCAGAAGGTGGTCGGCCCCGGTTTTGCCGAGGTGGCAGCCAGGTACAAGGGCAAGGACGGTGTCGCGGCCGTGGCGGCGAACATCCGCAGCGGCGGCGCCGGAAAATGGGGCCCCGTGCCCATGCCGCCATTCAGCCAGCTCAGTGTCGCCGATGCGGCGGCCCTGGCGAAATACGTGCTGTCCAGGTAGCGCCTGGGCAGCACGGTACGCTAGCGCACGTCAACCTCCCTTCCTCCGCGCAGCGAGCCGGTACGTCAGCCTTGTGCCCGACATGCCGGCTCGCTGTCACGCCAGTATCTCTCAGCATTCCATGACGGGCATTAATTCATTGGTAATTCATTTTTGCAAGAGTGTTACATGCTCTTATAGCGCAGGAAATTGTGTCACAGAAAGAGAATCACTGTATGTAAAATAATAACATTGTTTTATCTTGCAACAATATCAATCAGTCGCCATTGGAGCAACTATTTGCGTTGCGTAAAATTGCATGTCGATAGTCATGTTGCGGGAATTTTGTTGCATCAGGACAACGAATTTCTCGGCGGAAAGGTGCATTTTCAGGCGACTTTGGCGATTTTCCCGATGCTCGTGTTTGGCCTGCACCAATGTAGTGAATCAGTCCCTCAGGTAAGTATTTTCTGGTCTCCTGACGCGCTAAAATAGATCAATGTTGCTGTTGAGAATTTTATTCTCCCGTTGCTATTCTATTTAACATTGGTGGCAAAAGAATATCTCTCTTAGCGCTCTTGTATTCCCCGCCATTGCAGCCGGAAACGGCGTGCCTGGCGCGGGCGCGCCGCCTGAAAGGATGACCTTGAATACTAAATTACTGCCCCTGACCCTGCTGCTGTTGATCCAGAACGCGTACGCTGTCGATCCCCCCAGCGCTGGCAGCCAGCTGCAGCAGATTCCCGTCGCGCCCCAGTTGCCGAAGGCGCCGCCGGCCATCCGCGTGCAGCAGGGCAATGTACCGGCCACCGCGGTGGGCGATACCACGCGCATCACGGTGCAGCGCCTGCAGGTGACGGCGCCGCCCGTCTTTACCGAGAGCGAACTGATCGCCAGCACGGGTTTCGTGCCGGGCAGCGAGCTGACCCTGGGCGAGCTGCGCGCCATGGCGTCAAAAATTGCCAGCTATTACCAGCAGCGTGGCTATTTCCTGGCGCAGGCGTATCTGCCCGCGCAGGATATCGAGGATGGCGTGGTGCACATCAGCGTGCTGCCAGGCCAGTATGGGCAAGTGCAGCTGCGCAACCAGAGCAAGCTGTCCGACGGCCTGGCCGGCACGATATTGGCCGGTCTCGACGGGCAAGTGATTTCCACGCCGCCACTGGAGCGGCGCTTGCTGCTGCTGTCGGACTTGCCGGGCGTGCAGGTCAGCTCGACCCTGGCGCCGGGGGCTTCCCTGGGCGCGTCCGACCTGATCGTCGAGGTGCAGCCGGGATCGCGTTTCAACGGCAGCGTCGACGTCGATAACCAGGGCAACCGCTACACGGGCCGCAACCGCATCGGCGCCACCCTGAACATCAATGAACTGGCCGGCATCGGCGACGTGGCCACGCTACGCGCCTTCACCTCGGCCGACGGACTCAATTACGTGCGTGGCGCGTACCAGGGGCAGGCCGGTTTGCTGCGCCTGGGCGGCGCCTACACGTATATGGATTACAAGCTGGGCAAGGAATTTGCCGTGCTTGACGCCAAGGGCACGGCGAAGATCGCCAGCGCGTATGGCAGTTATCCGCTGATCCGCTCGCGCAGCAGCAACCTGTATGCGCAGCTCAGCTACGACGACAAGACCTTCCAGGACCGCACGGAATCGACGGGCACGGTCAACGACAAGACGGCCGGGGTGTGGATGCTGAACCTGAACGGCGACGCCAAGGATGGCTGGGGCGGCGGTGGCGCGAGCACGTATTCGCTGACCTACACCACCGGCAAGATCGATATCGCAACGCCGGTGGCGCGCCTGATCGATCAGCTGACGGTGAAGAGCAACGGCCACTTCAACAAGCTCGCGTTCAATGCGGCGCGCGTGCAAAGCCTGGGTAGCGAGACGAGCCTGTTCGGCACCGTCAGCGGCCAGGCGGCGTCGAAAAATCTCGACGTCTCGGAAAAGATGGGTATCGGCGGCGTGGGCGGCGTGCGCGCCTATCCGGGCGGCGAGGCGTATGGCGACCAGGGCTACGTGCTGAATCTGGAACTGCGCCAGAACCTTACGGCGTTTACTGCGTTTCCCGGCCAGCTGCAGGTGCTGGCCTTTGCCGACACGGGCAGCGTCAAGCTGAACCGCGACGCCTGGAGCGCCGGCGAAAACCGCCGCACCCTGAGCGGCGCCGGCGTGGGCGTGACGTGGACGGGCGCCAATGCGCTCGTGCTGAAGGCGTATTACGCACACAAGCTGGGCAATGCCAAGGCGACCTCGGCACCGGATGCGGCAGGCCGCTTCTGGCTGCAAGCAGTCAAGTACTTCTAATTAATACAAGCTAAAAAATCAGGACACCGCCATGAACCGCATCTACCGCTCCATCTGGAACCAGGCCACGGGCGCTTACGCCGCCGTTTCCGAAAACGTCAAATCCGCCGGCAAGCGCTCGATGCCAGGATGCAGCGGGGGCGGGGCGCATTTCGCCTTGACCAGCATGGCGGCGGCGCTGATGCTCGGCTATGGCTCACTGGCGCTGGCCGGGCCGGCGGGCGGCACGGTGGTGGCAGGCCAGGCCAGCATCACCGGCGCACCGGGCGCCACGGTGATCCGGCAGGGCAGCCAGAATGCCGTCATCAACTGGGCCAATTTCAATATCAACAAGTGCGAGTCGGTGCAATTCGTGCAGCCGAACAGCAATGCGGTAGCCCTGAACCGCGTGCTGGGCAGCGATGGCACGACCATCCTGGGCAACTTGTCGGCCAACGGCAAGGTGTTTATCGTCAACCCGAATGGTGTGCTGTTCGGCCAGGGAGCCTCGGTCAACACGGCCGGCCTGGTGGCCTCCACCCTGGATATTTCCAACGCCGACTTCATGGCCGGCAAGTACCAGTTTGCCGGCAATGGCACGGGTAAAGTCCTGAACCAGGGCTCGATCAGCGCGCCAGGCGGCTATGTGGCCTTGCTGGGCGCCAACGTGTCGAACGAGGGCACGATCCAGGCACGCCTGGGCTCGGTTGCCCTGGCGGCGGGCAGGGCCATCACGCTGGACGTGGCCGGCGACGGCTTGCTCAATGTCGCCGTCAACGCGGGCGCCGTGGGCGCTTTGGTCAGCAATGGCGGCATGATCAAGGCTGACGGCGGCAGCGTCGTATTGACGGCGCAGGCGGCCGGCGACTTGCTGAAAACAGTGGTCAACAACACGGGCGTGATCGAGGCGCAGACGATAGACACGCGCAGCGGCACGATCAAGTTGCTGGGCGACATGCAGACCGGTACTGTCAACGCGGGCGGCACGCTGGACGCCAGCGCGCCTGGCGGTGGTAACGGCGGTTTTATTGACACCTCGGCTGCGCATGTAAAAATCGATGATGCGCTGAAAGTGACGACGGCCGCGCCGAAGGGCTTGGCCGGCACCTGGCTGATCGACCCAAGCGACTTCAATATCGCCGTTTCGGGCGGCGACATGACGGGCGCCTTCCTCAGCAATTCCTTGAAATCGGGCAATGTGCGGATCCAGAGCGTGTCCGGCGGCAGCGGTACGCAAGGCAACATCAACGTCAACGACAACATCAACTGGATCGCCAACAAGCTGACCCTGACGGCGCAGAACAATATCAACATCAACAAGGCCATGCGTGGCGCGGGCACGGCCAGCCTGGCGCTCGAATATGGCCAGAGTGGGGTCGCCGCCGGCAATCTGGCCACGTACAACGTCAAGGCGGAAGTGGATCTGCCATCGGGTAATAACTTCAGCACCAAACTGGGCAGCGATGGCGGCGTGACCGTGTATCAGGTCATTAACAGTTTGGGCGCCTTCAACAGCAGCAGCGGCAGCGATGTGCAGGGCATGCAGGGCAATTTGTCCGGTAATTATGTGCTGGGCAGTAATATCGATGCCAGCGTCACGGGCAGCTGGGACAGCGGCCAGGGATTTGTGCCGATCGGTAACGCAGGTACGCCATTCACGGGCAAGTTTGACGGCCTGGGCCATGAGCTGTATGGCTTGACCATCAACCGCGCCGAGACGCCGGCTGCGATGTTCGGCAATATTGGCCTGGCCGGCAGCGTGCACAACTTGAGCTTGAGAAATGTCAACATCACGGGTTCGCAAGCGATGTATGGCGCCGCTTATACCGACATCGGCGCGCTGGCTGGCTACAATGCGGGCACGATCAACAATGTGAGCAGCAGCGGCGCCGTGCATGGTTCTGGCTATATCAACATGGGCGCGCTGGTGGGCACCAATGCGGGCACGATCAGCAACAGCCGCGCGGCAGGCACGGTCGTTGCCGGTGGTTTTGGCGCGGCAGGCGGCCTGGTGGGCGTGAATGCGGCCGGCGGCTTGATCAAGAACAGTTCCAGCGCCGTGGCTGCCACATCCACCAATTATTTCGCTGGCGGCCTTGCCGTCTACAACAGAGGCACGATCAGCGACAGCTATGCCACGGGCGCCGTCAGCGTTGGCAGCACGGGCGGCAGCTATGGCGGCGGCCTGGCGGCCATTAACACGGGCGAAGGCACGGTCACGAACAGCTATGCGACGGGCAATGTCACGGGAACTTCCGGCCTGGGCGGCTTGCTGGGCCGGATAGAAAGCGGCGCGGTCACGAACAGCTATGCCACCGGCAATGTGACTGGTAGCGGCAATGGTATCGGCGGCCTGGTCGGGGTGTCCGCCGGTCCGATAAGCAACAGCTATGCCACCGGCAATGTGACGGGCAACTCCACCGTGGGCGGCGTGGTGGGCTACAACATTGGTGTTGCCCTCACCAATGTATATTATTCGGGCAAGCTCACGACGACAGGCATTAATAACGGTGCTATTGTTGGCGATCACAATGGTGGTTCCATCGTTAATGCTTACTTCGACAGTTCCCTGAATCCGGGGCTAACCGCCGTTGGCGTGGCAAGCATTGACGCCAGCACCATTGCCCAGGGCTTGAGCGCGGCGCAGATGTTGGTACGGAGCAACTATGCGGGATTCAATTTCACCGGCACGGCCGGCGCGGCAGGCAACAACTGGGTGATCGTCAGCGGCGACGGTTCCATCAATGGCGCCAGCGCCGGCACGCGCCCCATGCTGGCGTCGGAATGGTCGAATACCATCAATTCCACGCACCAGTTGCAATTGATGGCGATGAGCAAGGCCGCCAGCTATACGCTGGGCAGCAGCTTCAGCGCAGCCAGCACGGCCGCGAACGGTAACGATGTGTGGGGCAGTACGGGCTTCATCCCGGTCGGCACGGCAGGGTCGGCCTTCACGGGTAGCCTCGACGGCAGCGGGCATATTGTTTCCAACCTCAATATTATCAAGTCGGGCGTGGCGGGCGTGGGCTTGTTTGGCGTCGTCGGCAGCGGCGGCGTGATCGCCAATGTGGGCTTGTCTGGCGGCACGATCAGCGGCGGCGACAACACGGGCGCCCTGGTCGGCACGAATGGCGGCAGCGTCAGCGGCAGCTTTGCCACCAGTGCCGTCACGGGCGCCAACAATGTCGGCGGCCTGGTGGGCACGAGTACGGGCACGCTCAAGGATAGCTATGCCAGCGGCGCGGTGACTGGCAGCAGCGGCACAGGCGGCTTGCTGGGCAGCAACAGCGGCACCGTCACCACCAGCTATGCGAATGGCAGCGTGAGCGGCGCCGGCGGCGGCCTGGTTGGCACGGGCGCAGGCAGCGTCACGGGCAGTTACTGGGATAGCACGGCCAGCGGCAAGGCAACGAGCGCCGGCGGCACGAGCGTGACCACGAGCGGACTCAATACGCTGACGAACTACACGGGCGCAGGCTGGGATCTGGACCAGATGTGGGTCGCCTACGATGGCCAGAGTGCGCCTTTCCTGCGTTCGTTCATGCAGCAGATCGCCGTGCGCGTTTCTTACGACAGCAAGGTGTATGACGGCGTCGCCTATGCTGGCGGCAGCAATAGCGTCACGTATTCGAACACGGTGGCAGGCGCCAGCTTGCTCGGTACGGTCGCTTATGCGGGCAATGCCGCTGGCGCCGTGAATGCGGGTACGTATGGGGTGATGGCCAGCGGCTTGTACTCTTCGGGCGGGCAGTCCGGCTATGCGCTCAGCTATATCGATGGCGGACTGGTGATCACGCAGCGCCAGCTCAGCCTGAACGGCGCCGGCGCCGGCAACAAGGTCTATGACGGCAACACCACCGCCATCATCAGTGGCGGCACGTTGGCGGGCCTGTTGGCTGGGGATCTTGGCAATGTCAACCTGCTCTCCTTGCTGGGGACCTATGCCAGCAAGAATGTCGGCAATGGCATCGCCGTGAATGCGACTGCCACCCTCGGCGGCAGCGCAGCCGGCAACTATATCTTGGCGCCGCTGACTGGCGTGAGTGGCAACATCACGCCGGCGACGATTAGCAGCATCAGCGGCATCCTGGCCGGCAGCAAGGTCTACGACGGCTTGACTGGCGCTGCGCTCGACACCAGCGCGGCTGTATTAGCCGGCAAGATCGGCAGTGACGCGCTGACGTTGAGCGGCACGGGCACTTTCGACAACAAGAATGCCGGCACCGGAAAAACAGTCAGCATCAGCGGTTTGTTCCTGGGCGGCGCCGATGCAGGCAACTATATCCTTGCTGGCACGACGGGTAGCGCGCTGGCCGATATCACGGCCAAGGCCCTGACCATCACGGGTGTCACCACCAGCAACCGCGTGTATGACGGCACGCGCAATGCGGCCTTGTCGGGCGGAACATTGAGTGGCCTGGTAGGTGGAGAAACCCTGGGCCTGTCCGGCTTGTCGGGGGTGTTTGACGACAAGAACGTGGGCACGGGCAAGAGCGTGACCGTGAGCGGCGCCACGCTGGCCGATGGCACTGGGCTGGCCAGCAACTATACGGTCAGCAATCCGGGCGCCCTGACGGCCGATATCAGCAAGGCAACCATCAGCAGCGTGACGAACATCACGGCAAACAGCAAGGTGTATGACGCGAACACCAAGGCCACCATCAATGCGGGCGGCGCCACGTTCAACGGCATGTTCAGCGGCGACAGCCTGTCGTTCAGCGCGACGACGGCCACGTTTGCCGACAAGAACGTCGGCAACGGCAAGACGGTGGCTGTGAGCGGCATCGCCCTGGCCGGCACGGATGCGGGCAATTACAATCTGACGCTCAGCACCGGCAGCGGCAGCGGCGATATCACGCCGAAGGCGCTGACGATCACCGGCATGTCGGCGGTCAATAAAGTCTACGACGGCAACACCAAGGCGACCTTGTCGGGCGGTTCGATCAGCGGCCTGGTCGGTTCGGAAACGCTGGGCGTGACGGGACTTTCAGCAAGTTTTTCCGACAAGAATGCCGGCGCCGGCAAAACCGTCATCGCCAGCGGCTCGACCCTGGTCAATGGCGGCAATGGTGGCCTCGCCAGCAACTATACGATCAGCAACCCAAGCGGACTGAGCGCAAACATCACGCCCAAGGCGCTGACGGTGACGGGTATGACGGCTGGCAACAAAGTCTATGACGGCCTGCTCGACGCGACCTTGTCCGGTGGAAGCCTGTCGGGTCTGGTCAGCGGTGAAACGCTGCTGCTGTCCGGTGCAACGGGCGTGTTCAGCGACAAGAACGCAGGCAGCAACAAAACCATCGTCGTCAGCGGCAGCAGCCTGGCCGACGGCACGGGGCTGGCCAGCAATTACACGGTCAGCAACCCGACCACCGTGAAGGCCGGCATCACGCAAAAAGCCTTGACGGTAAGCGGCGTGCTGGCCAGCGACAAGACCTACGACGGCAATACCAAAGCCAGCCTGTCGGGCGGCACTCTGGATGGCCTGGTGGGCGGTGAAACACTGGGATTGACAGGGCAGGTGGGCAGTTTCAGTGACCAGAACGCGGGCACGGGCAAGGCCGTCGCGGTGACGGGCGCGACCCTGGTCGATGGCACTGGGCTGGCCAGCAATTATTCGGTCAGCAACGCCACCGGCGTGACGGCCACTATTGCGCAAAAGGCGTTGACCGTCAGCGGCGTGAGCGCGAGCAACCGCATGTATGACGGCACGCTCGATGCAACCCTGTCGGGCGGTACCTTGAGCGGCTTGGTGGGCGCGGAAACCCTGGGCCTGTCCGGTTTGAGCGGCGTGTTCGCCGACAAGAACGTGGGCACGGGCAAGAGCGTGACGGTGAGCGGCGCCACGCTGACCGATGGCACTGGGCTGGCCAGCAACTATACGGTCAGCAATCCGGGCGCCCTGACGGCCGATATCAGCAAGGCAACCATCAGCAGCGTGACGAACATCACGGCAAACAGCAAGGTGTATGACGCGAACACCAAGGCCACCATCAATGCAGGCGGCGCCACGTTCAATGGCATGTTCAGCGGCGACAGCCTGTCGTTCAGCGCGACGACGGCCACGTTTTCCGACAAGAACGTCGGCAACGGCAAGACGGTGGCTGTGAGCGGCATCGCCCTGGCCGGCACGGATGCGGGCAATTACAATCTGACGCTCAGCACCGGCAGCGGCAGCGGCGATATCACGCCGAAGGCGCTGACGATCGTCGGCATGTCGGCGGTCAATAAAGTCTACGACGGCAACACCAAGGCGACCTTGTCGGGCGGTTCGATCAGCGGCCTGGTCGGTTCGGAAACGCTGGGCGTGACGGGACTGGTGGCCACTTTCGACGACAAGAACGCCGGCACCGGCAAAACCGTCATCGCCAGCGGTTCGACCCTGGTCAATGGCGGCAATGGTGGCCTCGCCAGCAACTATACGATCAGCAACCCAAGCGGACTGAGCGCAAACATCACGCCCAAGGCGCTGACGGTGACGGGTATGACGGCCAGCAACAAAGTCTATGACGGCCTGCTCGACGCGACCTTGTCCGGTGGAAGCCTGTCGGGTCTGGTCAGCGGTGAAACGCTGCTGCTGTCCGGTGCAACGGGCGTGTTCAGCGACAAAAACGTGGGCAGCAACATAACCATCGTCGTCAGCGGCAGCAGCCTGGCCGACGGCACGGGACTGGCCAGCAATTACACGGTCAGCAACCCGACCACCGTGAAGGCCGGCATCACGCAAAAAGCCTTGACGGTAAGCGGCGTGCTGGCCAGCGACAAGACCTACGACGGCAATACCAAGGCCAGCCTGTCGGGCGGCACTCTGGATGGCCTGGTGGGCGGTGAAACACTGGGATTGACAGGGCAGGTGGGCAGTTTCAGTGACCAGAACGCGGGCACGGGCAAGGCCGTCGCGGTGACGGGCGCGACCCTGGTCGATGGCACTGGGCTGGCCAGCAATTATTCGGTCAGCAACGCCACCGGCGTGACGGCCACTATTGCGCAAAAGGCGTTGACCGTCAGCGGCGTGAGCGCGAGCAACCGCGTGTATGACGGCACGCTCGATGCGGTCTTGTCGGGCGGCGTCTTGAGCGGTTTGGTCGGCATGGAAACGCTGAGCTTGAATCTGGCGAACCAGGCAGGCGCTTTCAGTGACAAGAACGCGGGCAGCAACAAGGTGGTCAATGTCACGGGCGCGACGGTCACGGACGGCACTGGCCTGGCCAGCAACTATGCCTTCAGCAATGCCAGCGGAGTGACGGCCACTATCACGCCGAAAGCGTTGACGGTGACGGGCGTGACGGCGGCGAGCCGGGACTATGACGGCACGCAGCAGGCTGCACTGTCGGGCGGCGTCTTGAGCGGCTTGGTCGGCATGGAAACGCTGAGCTTGAATCTGGCGAACCAGACAGGCGCCTTCAGCGACAAGAACGCGGGCAGCAACAAAGTGGTCAATGTCACGGGCGCGACGGTCACGGACGGCACTGGCCTGGCCAGCAACTATGCCTTCAGCAATGCCAGCGGCGTGACGGCCACTATCACGCCGAAAGCGTTGACGGTGACGGGCGTGACGGCGGCGAGCCGGGACTATGACGGCACGCAGCAGGCTGCGCTGTCGGGCGGCGTCCTGAGCGGCTTGGTCGGTATGGAAACGCTGAACTTGAATCTGGCGAACCAGACAGGCGTCTTCAGCGACAAGAACGCGGGCAGCAACAAGGTGGTCAATGTCACGGGTGCGACGGTCACGGACGGCACTGGCCTGGTCAGCAACTATGCCTTCAGCAATGCCAGCGGGGTGCGGGCCGATATCGGCAAGGCGTCCATCAGCGCCATTGCCGGTATCGTGGCGGCGAACAAGGTGTATGACGGTGGCACGGCGGCCAGCCTGAACCTGGCGGGCGCCACTTTCAATGGTTTGGTGGCCGGCGACGTCCTGAGCCTGGGCAGCGGCCCCGTTCTTGGCGCCTTCAGCGACAAGAATGCGGCGCTGGGCAAGACCGTGGCCATCAGCGGTTTGGGCCTGGCCGGTGCCGATGCGGGCAACTATGTACTGGCCAGCAGCCAGGCCAGCACTACGGCCGATATCACGCCAGCCGCCCTGACGGTCAGCACCAGCGGCATCAACAAGGTGTACGACGCCACCACGACTGCCACCGTCTCCTTGCGCGACAACCGCATCGGCAATGACCAGCTGAGTATTGCCAGCAATGGCGCCAGTTTCAGCGACAAGAATGCGGGCGTGGGCAAGACGGTGACGGTGGCAGGCATACGCCTGAGCGGCACGGATGCGGGCAATTACGTGGTCAACACCAGCGCCAGCACCACGGCCACGATCTCGCAGGCAGCGCTGACGGTCAAAGTCGATAACGCTGAAAAAGACCAGGGACGCGCCAACCCCGACTTCAGCGCCGGCTACAGCGGCCTGCTCGGTGGCGACACGGTGGCCGCCGAAGTGAGCGGCAACCTGGCGTTCAGCACGCCGGCTACGACGGCATCCGCGGCCGGCAATTATCTGGTCTCGGCATCGGGCCAGGCGTCGAACAACTACGCCTTGAACTATGTGGAAGGCGTGCTGAAGGTCAAGCCGACGGAAGCGCTGCAAAGTGCGGTCGCCAGCGTGATCGCGGCCGTTGCCGTGGCGCCATCGCAGGGCAATATGGTGCAGGCCGACATGATCGTCAGTGGCGAGACGGCACCAGGCAAGCCCGCCACCACGCAGGAAGCGCCGCGTGAGGGAGAGAAGGGTAACGCAGGCAGCGCGCCAGTGGTGCAACTGGCCAGCAACGTCGTCAGCAATGTCCTGCCAGGCCTGCGCTTGAACGTGATCGATAGCGGCCTGCGCCTGCCGACCGAAGCTGGCGGCAACACGCGCCAGGACAGCCAGTAAAGCCCGCTACTTCACCATAGGGTGGCGTCGGAGTGCCGCTTCGTGTTTCGAAGCGGCATTTTTTTATGCCGTCGCATCGTCGCAACACTCTTATAATGGCTGCACTATCCTTGTTTTCCGTCAGAAGAGCAGCGCTGAACAGAAAGTACCATCGCATGACATCCCATTTCATCGGCGTGGCTGGCTTGCCACGCGCTGGCTCCACCTTGCTGTGCCAGTTGCTGGCGCAGCATCCCGACCTGCATTGCGAAGGCAATAGCTCCCCCCTGTGCAACACCTTGCTGGGCATGCGGCGCATGATCAGCGACGATACTTTTTTCCTGTCGCAGCTCGACAGCACCTTCGACGCCAGTTACGGCCACCTGAAGACGGCCATGCAGGGCTTCCTGCGCGGCTGGTATCAGGATTGCGGCAAGCAGGGCGTGGTGGACAAGAACCGCGCCTGGCTGCATTGCGTGGAGATGCTGCTGCAGCTGGCGCCGGAAGCGAAAGTCATCGTTTGCGTGCGCGAACTGGGCCAGGTCTACGGCTCCATCGAAGCGCAGCACCAGCGCACCATTCTTGTCGATTTTATCGACCACCTGGCCGATTTCGACCGCATGGGCCGTGCCGACATGCTGTTTGCCAAGGATCGCACCATAGGTGCCCCCTTGAGTTCCCTGCACGCCGTGCTGGACCTGCCGCTCGAAGTGCAGCACAAGCTGTATTTCGTGCGCTTTGAAGACTTGATGGCGCGGCCGGTGGAATGCATGTCGCACCTGTATGCGTGGCTGGGCCTGGCGCCGTTCCAGATCGACCCGCACGATCTTGCCGTGGGTATCCAGGAAAGCGACAGCCATTACCGCATGAAGTATACGCACCGCCAGCAGGCGACGATCAGCGCGCCCAGGCCGCATGCGATACCACCGCGCATCCAGGCGCAGATCGAAAGCGCGTATGACTGGTTTTATGACCTGTACTATCCGCAACACCAACGCGCGGCAACGCCCTCGGCCTGACAATACCTGCGGCAGTGCTAATACCACTTGCCGCGGCGCTGCCGGCGCGGTATTGCCGGAAGTTGCTGCAAATTGGGCTTTTTTTCTTCCCCTCACTCTTCGCCTGCTGCACCGTGGCCGTACCGCCTGATGGAACTGGTATTGTAAAAACCCCCGTTGTATAAAACCACTTGACTACCAATTTTCGGCGTCGCATTCTCTGTGCAGAAAGCCGATGCTTCGCTGTGCTTTCTTTACGTACAACATAAAAAGCTACTTCGATAGTTTTCGTATAACGTTCAGGAGACAATGTGAAGACACGGCAATCAAGCCGGCTGGCTACGCCATTCATGGCTGGCCTGCTGGGCAGCGCGCTGCTCGCTTGCGGCGGCAATTCCACCACCGAACCCCCATCGACCCTGCTGGCCGCGACCATCGCCAGCGACAGTTGCGCCGCCTGGAGCGCCGCTGCCGTCTACACGGCAGGCCAGTGCGCCGTCTACGACGGCAAGGTCTACCGCGCCAAATGGTGGGTGCAGGGCACGGCGCCGGGCAACGACCAGTGGGGACCTTGGAGCCTCGATAGCAGCACTCCAACCCCGACTCCAACCCCGACTCCAACCCCGACTCCAACCCCGACACCGACACCGACACCGACACCGACACCGACTCCCACGCCAGGCGTGCCCACCAAGGCCCAGGCCGAGGCCAACGAGGCGGCGCTGACGAACAACGATTTCTTCCGCAAGGTCAAGGCATCGATCCGCACCCTGGGCAATGCGGCCGTCGAAGCCGTGCAGCCTGGCCTGGCCAGCAATCCGCTCAACGTCAAGAGGGTCGAGCGCCTGCTGCCGGCGGCGAAGTGGGATTACTATTTTGCCGCACGCGACGCCAGTTATACCTACCAGCGCTTCCTGCAAGCCGTGGCCAAGTTCCCCGCCGTGTGCGACGACTACGGCGACGGGCGCAATGCGGATGCCATCTGCCGCCACAGCCTGGCCACCATGTTTGCCCACTTCGGGCAGGAAACGGGCGACCATAACGCCAGCAGCCCCTTGCCGCAATGGCGCCAGGGCTTGAAGTATCTGCGCGAGCTGGGCTGCGACGAGACGGGCGCTGGTTGCGGCTACAACATCGAGTGCGCCGACCCCGTCTTCAACAAGGTGTGGACCTGCGGCACCAATGCCGACGGCAGCTTCAAGAAATACTTTGGCCGCGGCGCCAAGCAGCTGTCGTACAACTACAACTACGGTCCGTTTTCGCAAGCGATGCATGACGGCGATCAAACGGTACTGCTGAAAAATCCGGATCTGGTGGCGTCGACCTGGCTGAACCTGGCCTCGGCCACGTTCTTCTTTGTCTATCCGCAACCGCCGAAGCCGTCGATGCTGCATGTGCTTGACGGCACCTGGGTGCCGAACGCGGCAGATACGGCGGCTGGCGCGGGCAATAACTTTGCCACCACCATCATGATCATCAACGCCGAATGCGGGCAGGGCACGGAAAAGCAGGCCGCGCAAAACCGCATCGACTACTACAAGCAATTTGCCGCCGACATGGGCTGGGATTATTCCGGCGAACAATTGTCTTGCGCCAACATGCAACGCTTCACCCCGGCCAGTTCCGCTTCCTACAACATCTATTGGGAAAAGAACTGGAGCGCCGGTGGCGAAAATCAATGCCAGCTGGTCAGCTATCAAACCCCGTACAGCGCCTTGCTGGCCGGGAACTACGTGAAATGCGTGGAAGCCAACTGGAATGTGAAGTTGCAGTAGCAGCAAGCGCAGGAAAGCCGGCCAGGGATCACAGTTGACAAGAGCCCCACAAGGGGCCTGCAACAGCTTTCGATGTAAAACCATAACGGAGACCAATACAACATGAAATCGAATGCATTATTGATGGCCCTGCTCAGCGGTGTGCTCGTCGCTTGCGGCGGCGGTGGCCAGGATGGCACGACCGCCACCCCGAACACCCTATTGGCCGCCGTGGAAACGTGCGCCATCTGGGACGCCGCCACCGTCTACACGGGCGGCCAGTGCGTGCTTTACCAGGGCGTCAGCTACAAGGCTAAGTGGTGGACGCAGGGCAATGTCCCCAGCGCCACTGACCAGTGGGGCCCATGGGCCGTGACGGATACGCCGACTCCAACTCCGACGCCGACGCCAACGCCAACGCCAACGCCGACCCCGACCCCGACCCCGACGCCGACGCCGACGCCGACGCCGACGCCGACCCCAACGCCAACCCCAACCCCCACGGCTTGCCGCCCGGACGGCTTGATCTCGGCCGTGCCGAATGTGCCGTACTGCAAGGTGTACGATACGAATGGCCGCGAAGTGCTGAGCAATGGCTTGAACCGGCGCATCGTCGGCTATTTCGCCAGCTGGCGCACGGGCGCCGATGGCAGCCCGACTTACCTGGTGAATAACCTGCCGTGGGACAAGATCACCCACCTGAACTATGCGTTCGCCTCCGTCGACCCGGCCACATCGAAAATCGCCATCGGCAGCGGCGCGGCCAATCCCGATACGGGCCTCACGTGGCCCAATGTGCCGGCCGCGGCCATGGACCCATCCTTGCCGTACCAGGGCCACTTCAACTTGCTGGCGCAATACAAGAAGAAGTATCCGGGCGTGAAACTGATGATTTCCGTGGGCGGCTGGGCCGGCAGCGGCGGCTTTTACACGGCCACGACGAACGCGGATGGCAGCATCAACACGGCCGGCATCAACACCTTGGCCGATTCCATGGTGGCCTTCGTGCGCCAGTACAATTTCTTCGATGGCGTCGATGTTGATTACGAACACCCGACCACCAACAATGAAGCGGGTAATCCGAACGACTTCGCCGCCTCGAAGCCGCGCCTGGCCGGCCTGATGACGAGCTATAACGTGCTGTTGAAAGTGCTGCGCCAGAAGCTCGACGAAGCGGCCGTGCAGGACAATAAATACTATCTGCTCACCATCGCCGGCTCCGCCTCGGGCTGGGTCTTGCGCGGCGAAGAAAACATGTCGGGATTGAAATATCTCGATTACGCCAGCCTGATGAGCTACGACTTGCACGGCGCGTGGAACCAGTATGTGGGACCGAACGCGGCGCTGTTTGACGACGGCAACGATGGCGAACTGCGGGCCGGCAACGCCTACCAGTACCAGAACATCGGCTACCTGAACACGGACTGGGCCTACCGCTACTACCGGGGCGCCATGCAGGCGGGACGCATCAATATCGGCGTGCCGTTCTACACGCGGGGTTGGAAGGATGTGACGGGCGGCACCAACGGTCTGTGGGGCACGACGGCGCTGACCAATTCCACCGTCACCTGCGCAGGCGTGAAAACCTGCGGCATGGGCGCCACCGGCATCGACAATGTGTGGTACGACCTCGACTCCCAAGGCAAGCCGACGCCCGGTGGCGGCAACCCCATCTGGCATGCGCTGAACTTGCAAAACGGTATCGTGCCGAGCTATCTGGACGCCTATAAAGTCACGGACAAGGCGCTGGTGGGCAGCTATGTGCCGCATTACAGCAGCACCATGGTGGCGCCGTGGTTGTGGAATGCGACCAAGAAAGTGTTCATTTCCACGGAAACCACGCAGTCGATCGCGGCCAAGGCCCAGTACATCGTCAACAACAATATCGGCGGCGTGATGATCTGGGAAATGGCGGGCGACTATGCCTGGGATGCGACGCGCAATGGCGGCAAGGGCGAGTATTTCATGGGCACCACCCTGACGGACGTGCTGTACCAGGCTTTCCGCACGGCTGGCGCGTATGGCAACAAGCGCGCCGAAATCGCCATGCCGGGCACGGCGGCCAATGTCAGCATCACGTTGGGCGGCTGGAAGCTGGGCGACAACAACTTCCCCATCAACCCGGTGATGACGGTGAAGAACAACACGGCATCGACCCTGCCGGGCGGCACCGTGGTGGAGTTCGACTATCCCGTCTCGGCACCATCGGACATGAGCGACCAGTCCGGCTTCGGCTTGACGGTGATCAATGCCGGCTACACGGGGCCGAACAATATCGGCGGCTTCACGAAGAACTACAACCGGGCCCGCTTCGCGATTCCCGCCTGGCAATCGCTGGCGCCGGGCGGCTCCGTGGCGCTGACCCTGAATTACCGCTTGCCGATCTCGGGACCGGCCAATTACACGGTCACCGTGGGCGGCACCAGGTACGCCTTGACGCAGGAGTATCCGGAACTGCCGGTGGCCTTGCCGTAAGTTGGTGATGCCGTAAAGTAAAAGGGCGGAACCGAGGTTCCGCCCTTCTTTGACCCGAATGCAAGTACTGGGGTCGGACCCTGAGGGTCCGACCCCGGCGTGCTTTTGGGTTTAGCTTAAAACCAGGTTTCCACTTGGAAACCGTAGGAAGTGCCGCTGGTATTGTTGTTGTAGATCGGGCCGCCGTTGTTCGACGCATTGACCGATGCGGTGGCCGCATCGTTCCATTTGCCATAGGTAACAAAAGCGCGCAGTTCAGGACGCGACCACAAGCCAGGACCGGCCGAGATCGTCGGCGCGATGGTCAGCTTGGTCAGGCGCTTGGCTGGCTGGCCGCCCGCTTGCGTCACTCTGTCCGTGCCCAGTTCGCCCACCAGCTTGAAGTTGTCGGTGAACGCGTACACGGGACGCACGCCGACCGAAGTCCAGGTCGATGAACCTTTGGCGTTCGACTCGTCTTTTTGCCACAGGGCGACGAATTCCATGCCGAAATTGGCCATCGGCTGGATCGCCATGTCATTGAAGATGCGCGTGCGTTTCACGTCGGAACCGAAATTGGTGTCGCCCGAAGCGCCGAACTGCGCGCCATTGCCGGTGCCAGGACCGACGCCGTACTGCACGCCAAAGGTGTTGCCGCCGCCGAACACTTTACCTTGACGGTGGAAGGCCGACAGTTGCCAGCCGTTATTGCGCTTGCCAGTGGCGACATCATCCTTGCCTTCGCCGATGATGTAGGTCGCGGCCAGGTCCAGGGTGCCGTTTTCATTGACGGGAATCTCGCCAAAGATGAAGTTCTGGCGCACCGCCGATTTGGTGTTGACGCCGCCGTTCGGCAACGCGATCTTGATGTCGTTGTCCTTGAAGAAGGCATACGAGAATTTACCCGGTCCTGCAGGAATGCGGTCCAGGCCGGCGCCCGTGCCGTTCATGTTGATGTATTGCAGATCCAGCATGTGGATGTCAGGACGGTAGTAGAAGCGTTTACCGATCCAGGCCGTGCCGCCGTTCAGGAAATCGAGTCCCTGCGCTTCGACGTAGGCCTTGACGATGCCCAGTTTGTTGTCGCCGAAATCGGAGTTTGGCGCGTAGGCGTTGACCCAGATGGTGGCCAGGTAGTTCACGCCGCCGGACTTGGCGACGGACTTGGTGTAGCCGAATTCCGTGTAGGCGTCGCACTCATTGCCCAGACGGTATTTCATGGTATTGCCACCCAGGCCGAAGCAGCCTTGCGAACCACCGCCGCCCGAGGTATTGCTGCCGGCGCCAGCGCGCAGGTAGCCATGGAAGCCTTCGGCGTCGGATGGGTACATGGGGTCGGCCATGGCGGAAGCGCTGGCGATGGCCAGGAGCAGGGCAGGCAAGGTTTTCAATGCAATGCGGTTCATGCGGTCTCCAGAAAGATGTAGGTGGTAGCGCTGGCGTCCCGTAAGGACGGCCAGCGCATACGGTCTAATGCCGAAAACCAAGTCTAGCAGCGCTTTTTTAACCAGACCGATACAAAACGTACAAGTGACGATACTTTCTTTCAAAGTGTTGTTTTTACTCAATGTTGATACTCTGGTGCATGGCGGGTCTGCAAAAGAGTATCGAATTGCGGTTTTGGAGTATCAGAAAGTATCAAAGTCCGGTGCTACATTGTGGTCGTGGTGCCAAGCATGCCGGCATTGCCAACGACAAAAAACACTGGAGACACACAATGAAACGTTCCGCCATTGCCGCGCTGTGCGCCGGCGCCTTCTGCTTCGCTTCGTCCGCGATTGCCGCCACCGACCTGGTCATCGCCACCGTCAACAACGGCCACATGATCGAAATGCAAAAGCTCAGCAAGTTCTTCGAGCAAGCCAATCCCGACATCAAGCTCAAATGGGTGACCCTGGAAGAGGGCGTCTTGCGCCAGCGCATGACCACCGATATCGCCACCAAGGGCGGCCAGTTTGACGTGATGACCATCGGCCTGTACGAAACGCCCATCTGGGGCAAGAAAAACTGGCTGATCCCCATCAAGCCGGACGCCAGGTACGATATCGACGACTTGCTGCCCGCCATCCGCGAAGGCCTCTCTGGCGACGGCAAACTGTACGCGTCGCCGTTCTATGGCGAAAGCTCGATGATCATGTACCGCAGCGACCTGGTCAAAAAAGCGGGCGTGACGATCGAAGACCGTCCCAGCTGGAACCAGTTGCGCGACGTGGCGGCCAAGCTGCACGATCCGGCCAACGGCGTGTACGGCATCTGCCTGCGCGGCAAGCCGGGCTGGGGCGACAACATGGCGCTGATCACCACCATGGCCAATTCCTATGGCGGCCAGCTGTTCGACATGCAGTGGAAACCGCAATTTACCAGCAAGCCCTGGAAGGACGCCGTCAATATGTACGTCGAGCTGATGAAGAAATACGGCCCGCCGGGCGCGGCCGCCAACAGCTTCAATGAAAATCTGGCGCTGTTCAACCAGGGCAAGTGCGGCATCTGGATCGACGCGACGATTGCCGCCTCCTTCATCACGGATCCCAAGCAAAGCAAGGTGGCCGACAAGGTGGCGTTTGCCCAGTCGCCCATCGGCGTGACGGAGCGCGGTGCCAACTGGCTGTGGATCTGGTCGCTGGCGATTCCTGCAAGCTCGAAGCACCCGAACGAGGCGCAGCGCTTCATCAACTGGGCTACGTCGCCCGATTACGTGAAACTGGTGGCCAAGGAAACGAGCTGGGCCAACGTGCCGACGGGCACGCGCAAGTCGACGTATGCGAGCGCCGAGTTCCAGAAAGTGGCGAAATTTGCCGCCGCCGAAGGCAAGGCCCTGGCCACCACGCGCGCCGTGCAAAGCACCATGCTGCCGTCGCCCTATGTTGGCGTGCAATTCGCCTCCATTCCCGAATTCCAGGTGATCGGCGTGGCCGCCGGCCAGCAGATGGCGGCGGCGCTGCTGGGCAAGGTGACGGTGGAGCAGGCGCTGGAATTGTCGCAGCAGACGGCTGAGCGGGAGATGCGTAAAGGCGGGTACTACAAGTAGGAAGATAGCCTGACCAAACCTACTGCGCGGTTTGTAGTTTGCAAACAGGTGACGCTGTTGTAACCCGAATGGCGAAAGCTGGGGTCGGACCCTCAGGGTCCGACCCCGGTACTTCAGCCTTGCGGGTTTAAAAGATACCTCACGCCCCAAGAGAACATTATGAAACGCATTATCCCCCGGACTTTGCTGACGCCGGCCGTGCTTGCCGTCTCCGTCATTTCCGTGATCCCGCTGCTGATCACCCTGTATTACGCGTTCGTGCGCTATTCCATGCTCGATCCGAGCGGCCATCCATTCCATGGGCTGGCCAATTTCCACTTTTTCTTTACCGATGCCTCGTTCCTGCCAGCCTTGCAGAATACGTTTACTTTGCTGTTTTCCGTCATGCTGATCACGGTGGTGCTGGGTACGGCGCTGGGACTGCTGATCAATGAAGCGTTCCCCGGGCGCGCCATCGTGCGCGTGCTCTTGATCTCGCCGTTCCTCGTCATGCCGGCCGTGAACGCCCTGATGTGGAAGAACATGCTGCTCAACCCGATCTACGGCCTGTTCGCGCAGATCAGCATCTTCTTTGGCGCCACGCCCGTCGACTGGCTGTCGGCCCACCCGCTGTTTTCCATCATCATGATGGTCTCGTGGCAATGGCTGCCGTTCGCTTGCCTGATCTTCATGACGGCCCTGCAATCGATGGACCGGGAACAGCTGGAAGCGGCGCGCATGGATGGCGCCACGTATCTGCAGCAGTTGCGCTACCTCTACATCCCCCACCTGGGCCGCGCCGTCTCGGTGGTGCTGATGATCGAGATGATCTTTTTGCTGTCGATCTTTGCGGAAATTTTTACCACGACGGGCGGCGGTCCCGGCTTCGACACGACCACCATCACCTTCATGATCTATCAGCAGGCACTGCTGTCGTATGACGTGGGAGCGGCCTCGGCCGGCGCCCTGTTCGCCGTGCTCATCGCCAACATCGCCGCCTTCTTCCTGATGCGCGTCATCGGCAAGAATCTGTCGAAATAAGGAGACCTTGATGCATAGCAAACTCAATCTGTACGGCCGCACGGCCGCCGCCTGGCTGTGCGCGCTGCTGCTGTTCTTCCCCATCTTCTGGCTGGGCCTGATGGCTTTCAAGACGGAAGGGCAAGCCATTTCCACGCCGCCGCTGCTGTTCTTCACGCCCACGCTCGACAGCTTCCGCGAAGTGCTGGCGCGCGACAATTACTTCGGCTACGCGTGGAACTCGCTGTTGACCAGCGTGCTGTCGACGGCCATTGGCCTCTCGATCGCCATTCCGGCCGCGTATTCGATGGCTTTCTTTCCCACGGGCGGCACCATCGGCTTGCTGAAATTCATGCTCAGTTCGCGCTACATGCCCGGTGTGGGCGCGCTGATGCCCATCTATATCTGCTACCAGTATTTCGGCCTGCTCGATACGCGCATCGGCCTGACCATCATGTTCATGCTGATGAATTTGCCCATCATGATCTGGCTGCTGTACACGAGCATGAAGGAGCTGCCGCGCGAAATTTTAGAGGCGTCGCGCATGGATGGCGCCACCGTGTGGGATGAATTCCGCCACGTCGTGCTGCCCCTGTCCGTGGGCGGCATCGCTTCCACGGCGCTGGTCTGCATGGTGTGGTCGTGGAATGAATCGTTCTGGTCGCTGAACCTGGGCGCTTCCAACGCGGGCACCCTGGCCTGGCTCATCGCCTCGTATTCGAGCCCGGAAGGCTTGTTCTGGGCCAAATTGTCGGCCGCTTCCCTGATGGCGATTGCGCCCATCATGGCGCTGGGCTGGTTCTGCCAGAAGCAACTGGTCCAGGGTATGACCTTCGGCGCAGTCAAGTAAATGATGCCTCCATAAACCTACTGCGCGGCCCAATTTCGGCTCTCCGTTGCTCACTGTGCATCCGCACAGCTCCGCTACTCAAACCGAACTTGAACCGCTCGCTACGGTTTCTGAAAACATCGAAAAACAAATCAGAATTGAGACAAATCATGGCTTACCTTCAACTGAGCAATATCGAAAAATTCTTTGGCGAACACCGCGCCATCAAGGGCATCGACCTGGAGATCCAGCAGGGCGAATTCGTCGTCTTCGTCGGGCCGTCCGGCTGCGGCAAATCCACCTTGCTGCGCCTGATCGCGGGCCTGGAGCCGATCGACGGCGGCAAGCTGTCGCTCGATGGGCGCGACATCACCAGCGTGCCATCGTCCAAGCGCGACCTGGCGATGGTGTTCCAGTCGTATGCGCTGTATCCGCACATGACGGTGTTCCAGAACATGTCGTTCGCGCTGAAGCTGGCCGGCGTCGATTCGGCCATCATCCGCGAGAAAGTCGACAAGGCGGCCGCCATCCTCGACCTGGGAAAATACCTGGAGCGCACGCCGAAGGAGCTGTCGGGCGGCCAGCGCCAGAGGGTGGCCATCGGCCGCGCCATCGTGCGCGATCCGAAAGTGTTCCTGTTCGACGAGCCGCTGTCGAACCTCGACGCGGCCCTGCGCGTGCAGACGCGCATCGAGATCGCCAAGCTGCACCGCGAACTGGGCGCCACCACGATTTACGTCACGCATGACCAGGTCGAAGCGATGACCCTGGCCGACCGGGTCGTGGTGCTGCGCGATGGGCAGATCGAGCAGCATGGCTCGCCATTGGAATTGTATGACCGTCCCGCGAACCGCTTTGTCGCCCAATTCATCGGCACGCCCAGCATGAACGTGGTGCCGGCCGATGCGGCGCCGCAGTTGCTGGCGCATGCGGGCAGCGCGGCGCAGGCGGACGGCTTTGTCGGCATCCGCCCGGAACACGTGCACCTGGGCGCGGCGCAGCCGGGCAGCTTGCCCGTCACCGTCGACCTGGTGGAATCCTTGGGCGTGGAAACCCTGACCTATGTGCGCCTGCCGAACAATGTGCAGGTGGTGTCGCGCGGCGCGGAACGCAGCAGCCTGCAGCCGGGCCAGCAGACGCACCTGACGTTCGAGCCGGGCTTCGTCCATTATTTTGACCGCGCCGGCAAGACCTATGCCGCCGCCAAGGGAGTTTGAAATGAGCGCCATTGAACTGAAACAGGCGAACCTGGCCAAGCTGCCGGCCAGCGTTACCGTGCCCGCGTATGCGCGCGAGACGCTCGTGCCCAGCATCGTGCACATCGGCGTGGGCGGTTTTTTCCGTGCCCACCAGGCCGTGTATCTCGACGATTTGCTGGCCTTGCCCGGCAACGCAGAATGGGGATACTGCGGCGTGGGTTTGCTGGCGCACGATGCGGCCATGCGCGACGCCATGCGGGCGCAGGATGGCATGTACACGGTGGTCGAGCGCAGCGCGGGCGGCGATACGGCGCGCATCATCGGCTGCATCGGCGAATATTTATATGCGCCCGACGAGCCGCAAGCCGTGCTGGAAAAGCTGGCCGACCCTGGCACGCGCATCGTCGCGCTGACCATCACCGAGGGTGGTTATTACGTGAACCAGGGCACGGGCGAATTCGATACCGCTCACCCAGATATCGTCTACGAACTGGCGCATCCGGAATCGCCGCGCTGCTCTTTCGGCTACCTGGCCGCGGCGCTGGCCCTGCGCCGCGAGCGGGGACTGGCGCCGTTCACCATCATGTCCTGCGATAACCTGCAAAACAATGGCGACGTGACGCGCAAGATGCTGCTGGCCTTTGTCGCCCTGCGCGACGGGGACCTGGCGCGCTGGCTGGCCACCGATGGCAGCTTCCCCAACAGCATGGTCGACCGCATCACGCCGGCCACCACCGATGAACACCGGGCGCTCGTGCGCGAGCACTTTGGCATCGTCGACGCCTGGCCCGTCGTGTGCGAGCCGTTCCGCCAGTGGGTCATCGAAGACGACTTCCCGCAGGGCCGGCCGGCCTGGGAAAGGGTGGGCGCGCAGATGACGCACGACGTGCTGCCGTATGAAAAAATGAAGCTGCGCCTCTTGAATGCCAGCCACCAGGCCCTGTGCTACATCGGCATGCAGCTCGGCTACACGTTTGCGCACGAAGCGATGGGGGACCCTGGCATCCGCGCACTCGTGCGGCGCATGATGGATGACGAGGTCACGCCCTTGCTCGACGAAGTGGAAGGCATAGTCCTGGACAGCTATAAAGATACCCTGATCGAGCGCTTCTCGAATCCCGCCGTGCGCGACCAGCTGGCGCGCATCGGCACGGAGGGCTCGGCGCGCATCCCGAAATTCGTGCTGCCGTCCGTGCGCGAAGCGCTGGCGCGGGGCGGCGCCATCAAGCTGCTGGCGTTTACCGTGGCGTGCTGGTTCCGCTACCTGGAAGGCCACGACGAAGCTGGTCGAGAGATGCCCTTGAACGACCCGTATGCGGCGCGCCTGCGCGCGCTGGCGCTGCAGGGCGGCTCGGACGCCACGGCGCTGCTGTCCCTGCGCGAGCTGTTCGGCGATTTGAGCGACACACCCTCCTTCACGCAGGCGGTGAACGATGCGCTGGCCAGCCTGTACGGGCTGGGCGCGCGCGCGGCGCTGGAACAGATCGTCGCCTGACGGGGAGGGTGCGCCATGCCACGCAAAGCCGATGGCGGATTGCCGCAGATGGAGCTGGAACAGCAGCGCGACGCCACGCCGGGCTTCGAGCCGAAAGGCAGTTTCGGTTTCATCCGCTACCTCGAGCACGGCTTTCCGAATGCGCTGGTGCGCTGGCATTATCACGACGAGTACGAACTGCACCTGATCGTCGCGACGAGCGGCAAGGTGTTTGTCGGCGACTATATCGGCCAGTTTGCGCCCGGTCATTTGGTGCTGACGGGGCCGCGCGTGCCGCACAACTGGGTCTCGCTCGACACGCCGGCCGAGGGCGTGGCCTTGCGCGACATGGTGCTCCAGTTCGGCCATGCGCCGCTGGCGTCGATGGCCGCCGCCATCCCGGAACTGAAAGGGATTTTCCCGCTGCTGCAGCGCGCCTTGCACGGCGTGGAATTTTTCGGTGTCAGCGAGCAGTCGCTGCGGCGCTTTCGGCGTATCCGCGACACGAGCGGCCTGCCGCGCTTCATCGAGTTTATGACACTGCTGGGCGAACTGGCGCAGATCAGCGACTACCAGCTGCTGTCGACGGTGCCGATGCAGTCGAGCGACGACGACGTGGCGCTGGCGCGCATCAGTTCTGCCATCAATTTCATCGTGCACAATTACAGCAGCCAGTTTTCGCTGAAACAGCTGGCCGAGCAGGTGGACATGCCCGAGCGGACGTTTTCGCGCTTCTTTCGCAGCGCCACAGGCAACAGCTTCACGGACTTCGTCAACCGTCTGCGCATCAACAAGGCGTGCCAGCTGCTGATGGAGACGGAGCGCTACGTCAGCAACATCTGCTACGAAGCAGGATTCAATAATGTGGCCAATTTCAACCGGCGCTTCCTGGAATTGAAGGGCATGACGCCGAAGGATTTTCGCCAGCAGGCGCAGGGCCGTTTTGGCGCCTGAGGTTTTTTAAGGTACATTCGATGGCACGGGCGGGGACCGCCTGGGAGAGACAAGCATGGAATACCTGTGGCAGAAGGACAGCGAGCGCAAGGCGCCCGAACTGGAGCGCGAAAGCTACGACGGCATCATCAATTACCTGGAACACGGCTATCCCAGTTCGCGCGTGCGCTGGCACTGCCACGAAGAATACGAGCTGCACCTGATCGTCGCCACCAGCGGGCGCTTGTTCGTGGGCGACTATATCGGCGAATTCTCGCCCGGCCACCTGGTGCTGACGGGCCCGCGCCTGCCGCACAACTGGATATCCAACGTGATGCCGGAAGGGGGCGTGGCCTTGCGCGACATGATCGTGCAGTTTGCCCACGCGCCGCTGGCCGGTGCCGCGCGCGTCATTCCCGAACTGCGCGAGCTGCTGCCGCTGCTGGAGCGCTCCAGCTATGGCGTGGAATTTTTCGACATGGGCCTTGAGGCCGAGCAGCACCTGGCGCGCATCCGCGCCACGCATGGCGCCGAACGTTTCGCCGCATTCGTGCAGTTAATGAGCAAGCTGGCGCGCACGGCCAACTATCGCTTGCTGTCGAGCGCTTCGCTGCGTTCCTACGACGATGACGCCACCCTGGCCAAGGTGAATGCCGTCCTCAATTACATTACGGACAATTACCGCGAGCCGATTTCGGCGGAAATGCTGGCTGAGCAGGTGGGCATGTCGCTGAGTAAATTCTCGCGCTTCTTCCGCAAGGCGACGGGCAACAGTTTTACGGATTTTCTCAGCCGTTTGCGCATCAACAAGGCCTGCCAGCTGCTGATGGATACGGATCAATACGTATCGAACGTCTGCTATGACGTGGGTTTCCAGAACGTGGCCAATTTCAACCGCCGCTTCCTGCAGGTGAAGGGCGTGACGCCGAAGCAATTCCGGCGCCAGGCCGATGGCCGCTTTGGCGGCATCGGCGGGCCTGTTGCGGATACGCCACGGGCTTGAGGGCTGTCACGGGCTTGTCACTTTGCCCAGTTACTCTCCACGGCTTCAATCCCACTTTAGCCGAGGAATGCATGAACGCTGCTGTAACGTCGACCCCGAAACTGACCCTGCTGGCCATCGCCGCCAGCCTGTGCCTGTCCGCCTGCGGCGGCAGCGATAGTACGCCGGTGGAACCGGCCAAGCCCGTTGCGCAGACGGGCGTGTTCCTCGACGGCGCGGTGGAAGGTCTCGATTACGTGGCCGGCAGCGCGGCCAAGGCCAGCACCAATGCCAAGGGCGAATTTACTTGCAACCCGGGTGATACGGTGGCCTTCAGCGTGGGCGGCCTGGCCCTCGGCTCGGCCCCATGCGGCGCCGTCGTCACGCCGCTGGCGCTGGCCGCCAGCACGAATGTGGCGGACGACAAGGTCGTCAATCGCTTGCTGGCGCTGCAACTGCTCGACGACGACAGCGATCCGTCGAACGGCATCAAGCTGACGGCCGAAGTGAAGGCGGCGCTGGCCGGCAAGACGCTGGACTTTGCCGGTGCTCCGGCCGTCTTCAACACGGCGCTGGCCGCGCATCTGGCAGCGGTGGGCGGGAAATTCGCCGGCCGCACGGTCGATGCCGAGCGCCGCGCCCTTGTGCGCGAGCATTTCGAAGACACGCTCGCCTCGAAGGCGGGCGCACCCGTCAATGAAGCGCTGACGCAAGCCAGTCCGGTGGGCGAAGTGAAAGTCACCGTGACGCGCTACCAGATTCAGGCGGCCGATAAATTCTATGTGCCGTATGAAGGCGCGAACGCGAAGATCAAGGGTGAATTCCCGAACGGCTTCCTGCCGTCGTACGGCTCGGGCCTGGCCTACAAGGGCAAGAATGCCAACGGCGACCTGGAATTCTATGGCTTGACGGACCGTGGCCCGAACGGCGACGGCCCGATCGTGCCCGACCCTTCGGGCAAGGGCACGATCGGCAGCAAGATCTTCCCGTCGCCGAGCTTCACGCCTTCGTTCGGCGTGATCACGGTGGGCAAGAATGGCGCCGTGCTGGGTTCGAGCACGCCGATCAAGGTATCGGCCGCCGTCAACAGCTCGGGCTTGCCCGTGCCCGTGGGGGCAGTGGGCAATTCGGCCGAGATTCCCGTCATGGATGCGATGAAGTTCGACGCCACCGGCAAGGCTGTCTTCAATGCGGGCGGCCTCGATTCGGAAGCCATCGTCGTCGATGCCAAGCGCAATGCGCTGTGGGTGTCCGACGAATACGGTCCCTTCATCGTCAAGATCGATGCGGCTACCGGCATCATCCAGGCCAAATACGAGCCGGGCAAGGGCTTGCCGGCGCTGTTCGCCAAGCGCCGCGCGAACCGCGGCATGGAAGGCATGACCTTAGACACGAGCAACGACAAGCTGTACGCCTTCCTGCAAAGCCCCCTGTCCGACGGTACTGCGCCGTATTCGGTGACGAAGAAGAATGAACAGGTCGAGCGCTTCGCCCGCTTCACGCGCTGGATCGAATTCGACCCGGTGACGGGCACCAGCGGCAAGATGTATGCGTATCCGCTCAATGCCGCCGACTACCTGGATGGCCGCACGGGCAACGCCAAGCTGGGCGACATGGTGGCGCTGGGCGGCGGCAAGTTCCTCGTCATCGAGCAGGGCGCCGCGCCATCGGGCAAGGTGTTCAACAAGCTGATGCTGGTCGAATTGAAGGGCGCCACGGACATTGCGGCCGCCGCTTTCAATGCGACGAGCTCGGACCTGGAAAAGAGCAGCATGGGCGGCGCAGCAGTGAATGGCGCCGACTGGACGGCCGTCACGCCGCTGAAGAAAACCCTGCTGCTGGATTTGAACGCCATCGGCTGGGCTGCGGAAAAGGCCGAAGGCCTGACCCTGATCGACGACTCCACCATCGCGCTGGCGAACGACAATGACTTTGGCCTGAAAACCAAGATCTTTGACGCGAACGGCGTGGAAGTCGATGGCGCCGACGTGACCAAGTGCACGGTCGACGCGAACGGCACCATCGTCACGAGCAGCGCGGCCGGCTGCAATGCCGCCAACACCATCCGCGTGGCGCGCGGCGACGACCGCGAGCGTCCTAGCCGTTTGTGGATCGTGAAGTTCGGCAAGGCGCTCAGTACGTATTGATGTGCTGCTGTGTCGGATTAGCGGCGCTGCGCGCCGCTAATCCGACCTACCATCCACTTGCACGATAAAAAGCCGCGCGGTGCATCTCTGCACCGCGCGGCTTTTTTACGTAGGTCGGATTAGGCCGAAGGCCGTAATCCGACATGTATCCGCTTACTTCTTCGTGTAGGTATTCAACCAATCCAGCACCGTGTGATGCCACAGCAGCGAGTTCGCCGGCTTCAGCACCCAGTGGTTTTCGTCCGGGAAGACCAGCAGCTTGCTCGGGATGCCGCGGCGCTGCAGCGCCGTGAAGGTGCCCAGGCCTTGCGCGGTGGGGATGCGGAAATCCAGGTCGCCCTGCACCACCAGCATCGGCGTCTTCCAGTTCTTCACGAAGTTGACGGGGTTGAACTGCTCGTGTTTGGCCGGTGCGTCGTAGTACGGGCCGCCGTTTTCCCATTCCGTGAACCACAGTTCTTCCGTCGCGTATGCCATGCCGCGCTGGTCGAACACGCCGTCGTGGTTGACCAGGCATTTGAAGCCGTCCGGCCAGTTGCCGGCGATCCAGTTCATCATGTAGCCGCCATACGATGCGCCCAGCGCGCAGCTGCGCTCGCGGTCCAGCCATGGAAACTTCTTGGTGGCCGCTTCCAGGCCCTTTTGCAGGTCGAGCAGCGGCTTGCCGCCCCAGTCGCCGCTGATGGAGTCCGTGAACTTCTGGCCATAGCCGGTGGAACCATGGAAGTCGATGAAGACGGTGGCATAGCCGGCGCCTGCATACACTTGCGGATTCCAGCGGTAGCTCCAGCTGTTGCCAAAGCTGCCTTGCGGGCCGCCGTGGACGAGGAAAGCGACCGGATACTTTTCACCGGCCTTGGCATTCCACGGCTTCATGACGTGACCGTAGACGGTTTCGCCATTCGCGCCAGCGAACGAGAACTGTTCATATTCGCCGAAACGCACGTCGGCCAGCGCCGCCGCATTCTGCTTCGTCAGCTGCACCATCGGCGCGTTTTCCGACTTCGCGTCGAGTTTGCGCGTGTATAGCTGCGCGCCCGACGTCAGGCTCGCTTGCGCCAGCACGATGGTATTGCCGCGCACGTCGAAGTCGCCCACGGCGCCCTTGCCCGTCAGCGCAGCGACCTTGCCGCTGGCCGCGTCGATGTGGAACAGACGGTGCTGGCCCACGTCATCGGCGGCGACGAGGAAAGCCTTGCCATCTGGCGTCCAGCGGAAGTCGGCCACGGAACGGTCCCAGTCGTCGGCCACGGTGCGCTTCTTGCCGGTGGCGACATCCATCAGCACCAGGTGAAAGCGGTCCGCTTCGAAGCCGGGGCGGGTCATGGCGACATAGGCGAGGGTGCGCCCATCGGGCGAATACGTGGCTTTCGCGTCCCAGGCCGGATTGTCAGCCGTGAGGTTGCGCGGCGCCTGGCCGCCAGCGGCAGGAATCGTGTAGACGTCGAAGTTGGTCGACCACGATTCCGTGCGGCCGGCCACGCGCACGGAGAAGGCCACCGTCTTGCCGTCCGGGCTGAAGTGGTATTCGCCGTTGTCGCCGAACGGTTTCGATGGCGCATCGCCATCGAGGGTGCCGCTCAGGCTCACGGGCGCGGCGCTGACCTTGCCGGTGGCATCGATCGGTGCCGAGTACAGCGCGTTGCGGCGGCCATCGGCCCAGGTATCCCAGTGGCGCACGAACATCTGGTCGTAGACCATGCCGCTCGCCTTGTTTTTGGCTTTTTCATCGAGGCGCTTTTTCGTGCAGGCGAGGTCCGCGCAATCGAGGAAAACGCCCATGCTGAAGGCCAGGCGGTCGCCCTGCGGCGACAAGCGGTAGGTATCGACGTCCAGCGCCAGGTCGGTGACCTTGGCCGCTTCGCCGCCAGTCAGGGGCAGTTGCCACACTTGCGAGGAGCCGGAACGGCCGGAGAGGAAGTAGATGGCGTCGCCGTTCGGCGACCATTGCGGGTCGCTGGCGCTGGCATCGCCGCGCGTGAGCTGGCGTGGCGCCGCGTTCGGCGCGCGCAGGTCGATCATCCACAGCTGCGTGTTGCCGCGGTTTTTATCCAGGTTGGTGGTGCGTAGCGTGTAGACGACGCGCGTGGCGTCCGGCGACAGCACGGGGCTGCCCACACGTTCCATGGCCACCATGTCTTCCACGGTGAACCCGCGCGGCGCGGCCAAGGCCGGCACGGCGGCAGTGGTGGCCATGGCGGCACTGAATGCTCCCAAGAGCAGCAGACGTAAACTCATTCAAACTCCCAATGTTATTGCGACGTTGTTGATGTGATATGAACGTGGCCGGCTGTACCGCCGGCAGGCCGACATCATAGCAATAAAGACGCGCCAGCTGCGGGAGTTGACCGCCGGTTAGCCGGCGGGAAGTGCCAGTTGGTCGAGCGCCACGTGGCCCCGGAAACCGCCCTGGCTGGTGGCCGGCAAGCCAGCTTCGATGGCGTGTGCAAAGCGGATGCCGGGGTCCTGTTCCAGCGCGGCCAGCACGCGCGCCGTGTTCGGATAATCGGCCAGGCTGGCCAGTTGCAGCGGTTCGGCCCAGCGCGCCGTGGCGGCCAGGTAGGCGTCGGCGATGCTCGGTGCCGTCTCCGAAGCGAGCCAGGCGCGGCCAGCGAGCAGGCGTTCCAGGTGCGCCAGGCTCTTGTTCACCTTCTCGACGGCCATCTCGCGCCAGACGGCCGCGCGCGCATCGCCATCGGCGGCGCGCGACGCCTGGAAGGCGGGCATGAAGGCCGCGTGAAACGTCGTGTGCAAAAAGGACAGCACGCTGTTCAGGCGGTCGTATTGCGGCGTGCCTTGCGCAAAACCCAGGTCGCTGTTTGGCGCGCGGGCGGCCAGGTGCAGCAGGATCGCCATGCTTTCCAGCAGCGGCGTGCCCGCGTGCGTGAGCAGGGCCGGCGTCTGGCTCAGCGGATTAATGGCGAGAAAGGCCGGATGCAGCTTGCTGGCTGGGTCGCGCGCTTCCACTCTGGCCAAACGATACGGCAAGCCGCTCCATTCGAGGGCGGTGATGGCGGCAAACGAGCAGCCGAACGGGACGCTGTAGATCAGGGTGGTTTCCAATTCGAAACTCCAAGTTGGGTGAGGGAAGGGCAGTCTAAGGGCAATGGTTACTATTTGGAGGAAGGCAGAATAATGTGGTATAGGTACATTTTTTATACCAGGTGGGAAGCAAACCATGAAAGACAATGTCTCCGGCTGCGCCGTGGAAGAAGCCATGCGCTTGCTGGGCGGGCGCTGGAGAACCGTGCTGCTCAGCTATCTGATGGCGGGGCCGAAGCGCTTCAGCGAAATCCGCCGCGCCGTACCGAATATCTCGCAGCGCATGCTGACTCTGGACTTGCGCGCGCTGGAAGAGGCCGGTTTGCTGACGCGCACGATTTACGCGGAAGTGCCCGTCAAGGTGGAATATCGGCTGACGGACGAGGGCTTGCGTCTGCGTGAACTGGTCGAGATGCTACGCGCCATCGGCCTGCGCCTGCGCGGGCAGGCGGATGCGGGCGGCGCCTTTCTCGCACCCGATGGCGAGGATCATTCTCAATAGAAACAGCTGTTGTTATGCAAAGTGCTAGACTGCCGGCCTTAGCTCACTACTCCCGATACCCATGCGCCTGACTTCCTTCGCCCTGACCGCCGCCGCCCTGTTCGCCGCCCTGCCGGCCCAGGCGGCCACCATGCCGACACTCGAACAAATCCACGCCGCCGTGCAGGCGGGCGTGGCCAAGACACAAGCGAAGACGCAGTCGGCCATGCCGTTCGTCATCAAGGTCACCAGCTTGCAGGGTTGTCAGGAGTCGCAGGAAGTGCCGGGTGAAGTGGTGTGCCTGGTGGGCATGAGCGCCGGCATGCGCGATGCGTTTAACGTACTGCCGCTGCGGAACGAGGGCGGCACCTGGGTCGGCGTCGAGCGCAAGAACGCCCAGTTCGTTGGACCGTCGCCGGCCGAGGCGCAAGCGATGATACGCGCCTGGGCCAAGGACGAAGTGGCGCGCAATCCGGAAGCGGCCAAGGACGTGCAGATGCAGGAAGCGCAAAGCACCATGCAGGTCAAGGCAGTCAACGCGTGCGACGTCAAGCGCAAGACGGGCTACCTCGCATGCGATACGGAATTGAGCGTGCCGAGCCGTCCGGATGGCATCAAGACGGAACTGACCTTCATGCTGGACAGCGGCAACTGGCGCTACGTGCCGCGCTAAGC
The DNA here is from genome assembly GCF_002813325.1 of Janthinobacterium sp. 64. Lineage (NCBI taxonomy): Bacteria > Pseudomonadati > Pseudomonadota > Betaproteobacteria > Burkholderiales > Oxalobacteraceae > Janthinobacterium > Janthinobacterium sp. 64. Next base: position 5,774,620 of record NZ_PHUG01000001.1, read on the forward strand.
CGCCGGCGGCCACGCCGCTCGCGCATCACCTGACCCTTCTCCCTGCATAGCGCCAGCGAATTTTCGCGACGTCTGGCGCTGGCGCGCGTTTTTCCTTTCCTGCACATCCCTCCTCGGCAGCATGCCGGCAATTCCACGAAATCAATATGGCTTAATTGATATATTTATTGATTAATCATCCATTCGCAATGAAAACGATAGAATTGGTGATTATTGCTGTATATGTTGCGATTTCGCCATATAAACTAATTTATTTGGTTTAATCATTATTTTTGACGTATGATATTGATAATGCGCAAGTAAATGCCGCGATCTGAATGGGTGGAGAACCGTCGTGCTGAAAAAAATAACGAGTAGCGAACTCATGTTGGGAATGTACGTCGAACGCCTCGGCCGCTCCTGGCTTGAGAACCCGTTCTGGAAGCGTTCCTTTTTGCTCGAATCGCCGGCGGACCTGGAGCGTATCCGGGCGGCCCGCCTGAATGAAGTGTGGATCGACACGGCGCGCGGCCTGGTGCCGCCTGAACCTGTTGCCGTTCCTGCAGCCGCCGCAGCCGGCACCGAAGCTGCGGTGCCGGCCGTCTCCGTCCGCGTTGCGCATGTGGCGCCTGCCCTGTCGCGCGAGGCGGAAATGGCGCACGCCCGGCGACTGCTTGAGCGCACGCGCCAGGCCGTGCAGACGATGTTTGACGAAGCGCGCATGGGCAAGGCCTTGGCCGTGGGGCAGGCCTACGCGCTGGTCGACGACATCGCCTCTTCGGTGCTGCGCGGCGGCGGCGTGCTGCTGGGCCTGGCACGCCTGAAAACGGCCGACAACTATACCTATATGCACTCGGTGGCCGTGTGTGCGCTGATGACGGCGCTGGCCAGGGAGCTGGAACTGGCGCCGGAGCAGATACGCTCCGCCGGCCTGGCCGGATTGCTGCACGACATAGGCAAGATGGCCGTGCCGTCCGCCATCCTCAACAAGCCGGGCAGCCTGAGCGAGGCGGAGTTTTCTTCCGTGCGCGCCCATCCGGCGGCCGGCCACCGCATGCTGATCGAGGTGGATGATATCGATCCGGTGGCGCTCGACGTGTGTCTGCACCACCATGAAAAACTCGATGGCAGCGGTTATCCCAAAGGTTTGTGCGGCGAGGAAATCAGCCTGTATGCGCGCATGGGCGCCATCTGCGACGTGTACGACGCGATCACCTCGAACCGGCCGTACAAGCAGGGCTGGTGCCCGGCCGAGTCGCTGCGCCGCATGGCGGCCTGGCGCGGCGGGCATCTGGACGCGACACTGTTTGCCGCCTTCGTTAAATGCCTGGGCATTTATCCGCTGGGCACCCTGGTGCGGCTGCAATCGGAGCGCCTGGCCGTGGTGGTGGGGCAGGCGGCGGGCAAGACGCTGACCTCGCCCAAGGTCCGCGTATTTTTTTCCATCCGCGCCGGCACGTGTATCGCACCCTGCGACATCGACCTGGCGGCGCCGGGTTGCCAAGAGCGCATTGTTTCCACGGAAAACGCTGCCCAGTGGGGCTTGCTGGACGTCGACCGCTACTGGGTCGACGAACCTGCTGTGGCATAGCGGCTGCCACGGCAGGAATAAAGTGTATTTTGTTAATAATAAAATATTAAAATAATGGTGCCAGTGCCGCGTCCGTTTTCCTGTCTGGCGACCGTTCCTTGTCCGCATACCCGTCACCGTACGGGCTACCACTGAGGATGTGACCATGCGACTCAATCTTCCCGTCAACGATACCGAGATCAATCTGAGCGATACCGAGACCATCGTCTCGACTACCGACTTGCAAGGCAATATCACGTATGCGAACCCGTATTTCATCGCCGTCAGCGGTTACAGTGCGGAAGAATTGATCGGTGCGCCGCAAAACATCCTCCGGCATCCGGACATGCCGGTCGAAGCCTTCGCCGATTTCTGGGCCACCATCCGTTCCGGGCGTTCGTGGAGCGGCATGGTGAAAAACCGCTGCAAGGATGGTGATTACTATTGGGTGCTGGCAAACGTGACGCCGGTGGTGGAAGACGGCGTGGCCGTCGGCTACATGTCCGTGCGCACCAAGCCCACGCGCCAGCAGGTGGCGCAGGCGTCGGCCCTGTACGCGCGCATCAAGGCGGGACAAGCGGACGGCATCGCCCTCAGCCAGGGCGCAGCCATGCGCACGGGCTGGCTGGCCAGGGTCGCCAGCCTGCGCGACGTCGCCCTGGGCAAGCGCATCGGCTGGAACCTTGGCTTGCTGAGCCTGATGTTGCTGCTGCAACTGGCGTGGAATGCCGGCGTGTTGCCCGATGCAAGCCACGGCTGGCTGACGGGCCTGTCCGTGCTGGCCTTGTGCGCGACCCTGTATTTCTGGCACAGCTTGCACCGCGCCGTGCTGCAACCGCTGCAGCGGGCGCGCCAGGCCTGCGACGTGATGGCGGGCGGCGACCTGACGGGCGAGCTCGATACCACGCGGCGCGACGAGATGGGGCAGCTGCTGCGTTCCTTGCGCCAGCTGCGCGTGAACTTGCACTCCATCGTCGGCGATGTGCGCGGCAATTTCCTGCGCATCAGCATGGCCAGCCAGGAAATCGCCGCTGGCAATATGGACTTGTCGGGCCGCACGGAAGCGCAGGCATCGGCCCTGGAGCAGACGGCGTCGAGCATGGAGCAACTGGCGGCCACGGTGCAGCAAAACAGCGGCAACGCCGTGCAGGCGAGCGACATGGCGGGCAAGGTGCATGGCCTGGCGGGGCGCGGCGGCGAAATCGTCGGCCAGATGGTGACGATGATGGCGGACATTAACGCTTCGTCAAAGAAGATCGGCGACATCACGGGCATTATCGAAGGCATTGCCTTCCAGACCAATATCCTCGCCCTGAACGCGGCAGTGGAAGCGGCGCGCGCGGGCGACCAAGGGCGTGGTTTTGCCGTCGTGGCGGGCGAGGTGCGCAACCTGGCCCAGCGCAGCGCCTCGGCGGCCACGGAAATCAAGCAATTGATCACGGCATCGCTGGAGCAGGTGCAGGCGGGCGCGAAGCTGGCGCAGCAGGCGGGCGCCAGCAGCGCCGAGATGCTGGGCGCCGTGCAGGGCGTGCACGGCATCATGGAAGAAATCGCCTCCGCCTCGCGCGAACAAAGCCATGGCATCGGCCAGGTCAACATGGCCGTCACGCAGATGGACGAGGTGACGCAGCAGAATGCGGCACTGGTGGAGGAATCGGCGGCCGCCTCCGCGTCGCTGCAAGGCCAGGCCTTGCAACTGGAGCAAGCCATGTCGCTGTTCAAGCTGGAACGGCGGCGCGGCGGCCAGGCTACCCCTTCGCGCGCGCCGGAGCGCCGCGCTACAGTAGGTGCTCTGACAGCGCCTTGAAGTCCACTTGCGGCACGAGAAAGGCAAACGGCCTGGATACGGGCGGCAGTTGCCTCAGCAAGCCGCAGTCGGCGCGCCAGGCCGTCAGCGCTTGCACTTGATCCACATCAACGGGCAAGTCGATTTCACCGAAGACCAGCTTGCCGTTGCGCGGCACGTGCGCGATGGCTGCATCCTGGCAAGCGAGGAAGGCGACGGCGGCGTGCCAGTTGCCGAACAGCGCTTGCCAGTCGGCATCAAGATCATGCTCCACGGTGATGTCCGCCTGCACCTCCAGCGCGGGGGCGCTGCCGGCGCCGCTGGCAATGCTGCAGCGCGCTTGCGTGGCGCTGACTGTCAGCGTCATGGAGTGCGCCAAATGGGTCGGCAGGATATCGCTGAACAGCCGCGTGCCCAGCGCATGGGGCAAGCTGTCCATGATGTTTTTCAAAAAATACACGCAGGGCACGGCGGGCGCATCCGGCGGCGTGTGGTCCAGATAGAAACGCCAGTTGCTTTGCAGGGGCGATGGCAGCAGGCGGCGCAGCGGGCCGGGCAGGGCCGGGCCGAAATGCCCGTGGCGGTAGGTCAGCACGGTAAACGGCGTCTTGCCGTCGCGCTGCCACAAGGCCACACCAGGTGGCAATAATTTCTGCGCGGCAGCGGCGTCGACCAGCCAGCTCACGTACACGACGTCGCGCACGTCGCTGTGCAGGGTCAGGAAGGGCAGGCGCGACATGACGGCCTGGCGCACACTGGCAAAACTCGTGCAATTGGCGAGCGCGGCAAACAATCGCCCCGGCCAGCCCGCGCGCGGGTGGCGATAAGTGTTGTCTTGCAATTGGGAACTTTCGGATGCGGTGATGCAGGCGGACGGCGCCGCCTGCCGGATGCGTTACGTGTTTACTGCATGTGCCAGCCGTGGCTCACTACAATCGACTGGCCGCTCAGTGCCGTCGACGGGAAGGCCGCCAGGAACACGGCCGTTTGCGCCACGTCTTGCGTGGTGGTGAATTCGCCGTCAATCGTGTCTTTCAGCATCACCTTCTTGATCACGTCTTCTTCGCTGATGTTCAGCTGGGCCGCCTGTTCGGGGATTTGCTTGTCGACCAGAGGCGTGCGCACGAAGCCGGGGCAGATGACGTTGGCACGGATGCCGTCCTTGGCGCCTTCCTTGGCCACGACCTTGGCCAGGCCCAGCAAACCATGCTTGGCGGCCACGTAGGCGCTCTTGAACGGCGAGCCTTCGTGCGAGTGCACGGACCCCATGTAGATGATGGCGCCGCCGCGGCCGGCCTTGATCATTTCACGCATGCAGGCGCGCGTGGTGAGGAAGGCGCCGTCCATGTGAATGGCCAGCATCTTTTTCCATTGATCGAACGGGTAGTCGACAACGGGACTGATGATCTGGATGCCCGCGTTGCTGATCAGGATATCGATGCCGCCGAAATGGGCCGCGGCATCGGCCACGCCCTGGTCGACTTGCGCTTCGCTGGAGACATCCATGGCGACGGCAAACGCCTGTCCGCCTGACTGCTTGATTTCCTCGGCCGTCTTGCTGGCCGCTTCCAGGGCCAGGTCGGCGATGACGACCTTGGCGCCTTGTTTTGCGTATTCAATGGCCATTTCCTTGCCGATACCACTGGCGGCGCCGGTAATCAGTGCGACTTTGTCTTTGAGTTGCATATTAATCCTTTGCATTGCGGGTTGGAGTGATCGTGGAAAACCTGACTATGCCAGTATAGCCAGAAAACGCGTCAGGCAGGACCCGCGCACGCCTGCAAGCCGGCTTGCTTCTGCTGTCATTGCTGCAGGCGCCAGGCGCCGGGATTGGTGCCCGCCCAGGTGCGGAACGCGTGGTTGAACGCGCTTTGCTCCTGGTAACCGAGCAGAAAGGCGATGTCGACCAGCGACAGATCCGGCTCGCGCAGATAATCGCGCGCCAGGCCGTAGCGGGTCTGGTCCAGCACGGCCTGGAAGCTGGTGCCCGCGTCGGCCAGCTTGCGCTGCAAGGTGCGCGGCGTGACGGCCAGTGCGGCGGCAACGCTGGCCAGCCGGGCCGAGCCCTGGCGCAAGCCCGCGACGATGGCCGCGTGCACTTGCGCCTCGATGCCGGCGCCGCTTCCCGCTGCGGCCTGGCGCTGCGCCAGCAACTGTTCCGCATGCTGGCACAGCACGGGGTACAGGCTGACGTCGGCGTTCGGCACGGGCCAGTCCAGCAATTGCGCGTCGAAGGTGGCCGTGTTGGCGGCGGCGTTGAAGGCGGGCAGGCTGCCCAGCACGCGCACGTATTCGCCGCGGTGCGTGGCGTGGCGCAGCAGCTCGCCGCCGCCATCATGGGTGAATGCCAGTTTGGCCGGCGGCAGCGGCATGCCCGCCAGCCAGTCGCCGCTGACTTTGACGCCGGCAAAGACGCTGTCGACCAGGTGCCGGCTGGCGCCCGGGTAATTGCTGGCCCAGCGGTAGTGCGCGATGGCGCCGTCGCGCTGCAGCGTCGAGCGGCCCAGGTCGTGCGCCAGCCGTTCGTAGCGGGCCGTCTGTTCCAGCGCCTGGCCCACGTTCTTGCAACTGAGTAAAATCAAGCCGTAGGCGCTGTAGGTACCCATGCGTACGCGCTGGCCCACGTGCAGGCCGAAATGCGCGTCGCCCGCCAGCTTTGCGCCCGCATCGAGCAAGCGCACGTAGTCGCGCGCGGCCAGGCTGGTCGCGGACGCTTCCAGGCTGTGCGGCGGCACGCCTGCCGCTTGCGCCAGGGTGGCTGCCGCGATGCCGTGCGCGCCGGCCGCTTCGAGCAGCGGCAGCAGATAGGCGCCGGCGACACGGCCGTCAGTACTTGTCATGATGGAACAATGCGATTGTCATGAAAAACCAATACCCTTGGCCTGTGGCGGCATATTCTGTTGAGAAGGCAAGGACAGTATAGCAAGCCGCCGTGGCGCGCAACTGGCCAAACACAGGGGATGTCAATGCAACGCTGGAATGGCTGGGGAGATGACGGCATCACGTATGCGCTGAGCGGGGAGGCGCTGGCATTCCTGGGCGAGCGCCTGGGGCCGGGCAGCGCCATTGCCGATGCCACCTTCGATGACGCCTGCGCCCAGGTGCCCGCGTCGCGCCTGGCGCCGCATCCGCTGGTCGATACCTTGCCTGCCACGCGGGTGCGCCATGCGCTCGGTCAAAGCCTGCCCGACTGGTTCAAATTGCGCCACGGCCGCATCGGTGCCGTGCCCGATGGCGTGGCCTTTCCCGACAGCGCGCTGCAGGTGCGCCAGCTGCTCGACTACGCGCGCCAGGCTTGCGTGGCCGTGATACCGCACGGTGGCGGCACCAGCGTGGCCGGGCATTTGACGGTGGCGGCGGGGTCGCGTCCCGTGCTGGCGCTGAGCCTTCGGCGTTTGTCTGCGCTGGGCCACCTGGACCGCGAAGCGCAGCTGGCCACGTTTGGCGCGGGCGTGTATGGCCCCGACCTGGAAGCGCAGTTGCGCGCGCAGGGCTATACCCTGGGCCATTATCCGCAGTCGTTCGAATATTCCACCCTGGGCGGCTGGATCGCCACGCGCTCGTCGGGCCAGCAATCGCTGCGCTATGGCCGCATCGAGCAGCTGTTCGCGGGCGGCGAGGTGGAAACGCCGTCCGGCACCCTGACGATTCCCACGTTTCCCGCGTCGGCGGCCGGCATCGACCTGCGCGAAATGGTGCTCGGCTCCGAGGGGCGGCTGGGCATCCTGACGCAGGCCACGGTGCGCATCTCGCCGCTGCCGCCCTACGAAGCATTCCATGCCGTGTTTTTCGCCGACTGGGGCCAGGCACAGGGGGCGGTGCGGACGCTGGCCCAGTCGCGCCTGCCCCTGTGCATGCTGCGCCTGTCGAACGCGCTCGAAACGCAAACCATGCTGACCCTGGCCGGGCATAAAAAACTGGTGGGACTGCTGGAACGCTATTTGTCCCTGCGCGGCTGCGGTGAAGGCAAGTGCATGCTGATGCTGGGCGTCAGCGGAGAGGCCGGCCCCGCGCGCGCGGCCCTGCGCGGCGCGCTGGCGCTGGCGCGGCGGCACAAGGGCGTGCACGTGGGACGCCACATGGGCGATAAATGGAAGCAGGGGAGATTTCGCAACGTCTACCTGCGCAATGGCGCCTGGGAACACGGCTATGTCATCGACACGGTGGAAACGGCCGTCGACTGGCCCCGCGTGACGGCCATGATGGCGGCGCTGGAGCAGGCGGGCACCGATGCGCTGGCCGCGCACGGCGAGCGGGTGCACGTCTACACGCACCTGTCGCACGTGTATGCGCAGGGCGCCAGCGTCTACACCACCTATGTGTACCGGCTGGGGCCCACGTACGAGGACAACATGGCGCGCTGGCGTACCTTGAAACGCGCGGCCGGCGCCGCCATCGTCGCCAACGGCGGCACCATCAGCCACCAGCATGGCGTGGGCACGGACCACGCGCCGTGGCTGGTGGCCGAAAAGGGAGAACTGGGCATCGCCGCCATGCGCGCGCTGCTGCGCCAGTTCGACCCGCAGGGCATGATGAACCCGGGCAAACTGCTGCCTGACGCGGGAATCGGATTGTGAACAGGGCGGATTTGCCCGGCATCCTGGCGCGCGAGTGGGAGGTGCTGGTCGTCGGCGGCGGCATCACGGGCGCCGGCATCCTGCTCGAAGCGGCGCGGCGCGGCTTGACGGCCCTGCTGGTGGAGCAGCGCGATTTCGCCTGGGGCACGTCGAGCCGCTCCTCGAAGCTGGTGCATGGCGGCTTGCGCTACCTGAAACAGGGCCAGTTCGCGCTGACGCGCGAATCGGTGCATGAGCGGCAAGCTTTGCTGACGGATGCGGCGGGGCTGGTCGACCCGCAGGGCTTTGCCTTTGGCGACTACACGGGCAGGAAACCGGGGCGGCGCCAGTTCATGCTGGGCCTGGCCATCTATGACGTGATGGCGGGCCGGCGCGCGCGCCGCTATGTCGACGCGGCGGACTTTGCCATGCTGGCGCCGCACGTCCGGCGCGACGGCTTGCAGGGCGGTATGCTGTACCAGGACGCCAAGACGGACGACGCGCGCCTGGTGCTGCGCGTGCTGCAGGAAGCGCGCCGCCATGGCGGCGTGGCCGTCAATTACCTGGGCGTGGCGTCCTTGCTGCGTGACGGTGGCAAGGTCGCCGGCGCCACCTTGACCGATGCGCTCGATGGCAGGGCATTGACCGTGCGCGCGCGCCTCGTGATCAGCGCCACGGGCGCCTGGGCCGACGGCTTGCGCGGCCAGGTGGGAGAGCCGCCTAAACTGCGGCCCCTGCGCGGCAGCCATCTGCTGCTGCCTGCCTGGCGGCTGCCGCTGGCGCAAGCCGTCAGCCTGATGCACCCGCATGATGGCCGTCCCGTGTTTGCGTATCCGTGGGAGGGCGTGACCCTGGTGGGCACCACCGATGTCGACCACGGCGCCAGCCTGGACGAAGAACCGGCCATCACGCGCGGCGAACTTGCGTATCTGCTGGCCGCCTTGCAGTGGCAGTTCCCGCAGCTGGCGCTGGGTGAAGGCGACGTGCTGGCCACGTTTGCCGGCGTGCGTCCCGTCATCGGCAGCGGCCAGCTTGACCCGTCGAAGGAAGCGCGCGAACATGCGCTATGGCTGGAAAACGGCTTGCTGACGGTGGCCGGCGGCAAGCTGACGACGTTTCGCGTGATCGCCCTCGACGCATTGCGCCGCGCCGCGCCGCTGCTGCCTGGCTGGCAAGCGGATTTGCGCCCCTTGCCGATTTTCGACACGACGCCGCCCTTGTCGGGCAAGGCCCTGGTGCTCGATGCCGAGCAGCGCGAAAGGCTGCTGGGTCGCCATGGCGCGTGGGCGCAGGCGCTGTGCGATGCGGCGCACGATGGCGAACTGGCGCCGATTCCCGGCACGCAGACCCTGTGGGCGCAGCTGCGCTGGGGCGCGCGCATGGAGGACGTGCAGCACCTGGACGACTTGCTGCTGCGGCGCACGCGCCTCGGTTTGCAGCTGGCCGGCGGCGCGCTTGCTATCATGCCGCGCTTGCGCGCCATCTGCCAGCGTGAACTGGGCTGGGACGACGCGCGCTGGGAAGAAGAGCAGCAGCGTTACCTGGCCCTGTGGCGCCGCCATTACAGCGTGCCGCAAGGCGAATGAAGCACGATAAATATAAAAAGGAGAGCATCATCGAGACCACCCTGTTTGGCCAGCCCCTGGACCTGGGCGACGCGCGCATCACCTACGACAGCCTGTCCCCGCTGGACTTGCGCCAGAGCGTGGACGTCCTCGTCGACGACCTGGGCGAAGACCTGCTGCAAATCACGTGCGCGAATGGCGACATCGTCGACGTGGGCTGGTATCCGGCCTGGAACGAACAGGGACGCTTGCGCGTGGTGGCCGTGCGGGGGCAGGACTGGGAAGCGCCTGTCTTCAGCGCCCGGCCGGAAAAAGATCCGCAGGCGCTGCTGGCCGCGCTGCGCGCCGCGCTGGCCAGCCTGGCATAAGCCATGGCCTCCTTGGCGGGCGACGGCCCGTATATCCTTGCCATCGACAATGGCACGCAAAGCGTGCGTGCGCTGCTGTTCGACCGGGACGGCAATCTGGCGGCGAAGGCGCAAGTGTTCCTGGAAGCGTATTACTCCGACCACCCGGGCTGGGCCGAGCACGACGCCGACGGTTACTGGCAAGCCGTGTGCGCAGCGTGCCAGCAGCTGTGGCGCGGCACCGTCATTGAAAAATCGTCGGTCGCCGGCGTGGCCGTCACCACGCAGCGCGGCACGGTGGTCAACGTGGATGAAGAGGGACAAGCCCTGCGGCCCGCCATCACCTGGCTGGACCAGCGCAGCACGCGCGACATCCCCCAGCTGGCGCCGTGGTGGCGCGCGCTGTTTCGCGCCACGCGCCTCGATGGCACGATCGCGTATTTTCGCCGCGAAGCCGAGATCAACTGGATCAGCGCGCACCAGCCCGACATCTGGCGCCGCACGCACAAATTCCTGCTGCTGTCGGGCTTTTTGAACCACCGCCTCTGCGGGCGCCACATCGATTCGACGGGCTCGCAGGTGGCGTACATCCCGTTCGACTACAAGCGCCACGCCTGGGCCGGGCGCTTCGACTGGAAGTGGCAGGCGCTGGCGATCAAGCCGTCCATGCTGCCCGAGCTGGTGGCGCCGGGCACGCGCATGGGTGCCATCACGGCAGCGGCCGCCGCGGCGACGGGCATTTTGGAAGGCACGCCTTTGCTGGCGGCGGCCGCCGACAAGGCGTGCGAAGTGCTGGGCGCCGGCTGCGTCGAACCGCATGTGGCGTGCCTGAGCTACGGCACCACGGCCACCATCAACACGACCAACCGCAAGTACGTGGAAGTGACGCGCTTCATTCCGCCGTATCCGGCCGCCATGCCGGGCGCCTACAGCACGGAAGTGCAGATTTTTCGCGGCTACTGGATGGTCAACTGGTTCAAGGAGCAGTTCGGCGACCGCGAACGGGCGGCGGCCGCCGAAGATGGCACGGGCCTGTCTGCCGAAGCGCTGTTCGACCGTTTGGTCGAGGCCGTGCCGCCTGGCTCCATGGGCTTGATGCTGCAGCCGTACTGGAGTCCCGGCATCAAGGTGCCGGGGCCGGAAGCGAAGGGCGCCATGATCGGCTTTGGCGACGTGCACACGCGCGCGCACATCTACCGCGCCATCCTCGAAGGCCTCGCGTATGCGCTGCGCGAAGGCAAGGAGCGCATCGAGCGGCGTAGCGGCATGGCCATTACGGAGCTGCGCATCGCGGGCGGCGGCTCGCAAAGCGACGCGGCCATGCAGCTGACGGCCGACATCTTCGGCTTGCCGGCCGCGCGCGCCCACGTGTATGAGAGTTCGGGCCTGGGCGCGGCCATCGCCGCCAGCGTGGGCCTGGGCTGGCATGCGGACTTTCCCTCCGCCGTGCAGGCGATGACGCGCAAGGGCAAGGTATTCCATCCCCATCCCGAGCATCGCAAAATCTACGAGCAGCTGTACCGGCGCGTGTACCAGAAAATGTATGCGCGGCTGCAGCCGCTGTACCGCGAGATCGCCGACATTACCGGCTATCCGGAATAACTAGGCATTAAATCGTATTGCGAATCATTCGCATCCGATATATGATGTGTTCCGCATTTCACTAAGGCAATTTATCCCGGTGACTGCAGTGCGCCGCCGGCCATGCGCCGGCGGCGTATCCGCGCGGGCAGAGTTCCGCCGCAACGCTTCCTTCAACGCCGCCGCTTGATCGTGCACCGCCTGTCCTCTGCCCAGCATTTTCATTCCAGCAGCATCGAGCAGCAAGCAAACCCAGGCAAGGATAGCGATGAAGAGCAGCAGCAAACAAGGATGGACCCCGCTGGCCGCCGCACTGGCGCTGGCATTGGGCGGTGCGCACGGCCCTGCGTGGGCGGCAGCGAAGGCTGACAAGGCCGAGAAGGCCGACGCCGTGCAGATGCCCTCGATCAGCGTGTTTGGCGACGCCATCAGCGCCGGCACGGCCGGGCGTTCGTACATCAACAGCGCCGACATCGAGCGCCAGCAGGCCGACAATGTCGCTTCGCTGCTCGACACCTTGCCAGGCGTGGACCTGGCCGGCACGGCCCGTCCCAGCGGCCAGAGCCTCAATATCTGGGGTTTTAATAAAGTGCAGGATGTGAAAGTCATCCTCGACGGCGTGCCCAAGGGCTTCGAGAAATACCGCCAGGGCTCCATCTTCATCGAGCCGGAACTGATCAAGCAGATCGAGGTGAACAAGGGCGCGCATACGAGCTTGTATGGCAACGGCGGCTTCGGCGGCGTCATCACGGTCGAGACCAAGGATGCGCAAGACTTGCTGGAAGGCGGCGAGAGCGTGGGCGCCATGCTGAAGTATTCGCGCCATTCGAACAATGCGGAAAACGACGCCACCGTGGCCGTGTATGGCCGCACGCAAGACGGCCGCTTCGACGCGATGGCCTTTACCACGCAGCGCAAGTCCGATGATTTGCGCAAACCCGATGGCAAGCCATTCCGCTTTTCCGCCATCGACGCGCCATCGAGCCTGGCCAAGCTGAACATCCGGCTGACGCCGGAGCAGCTCTTGACCCTGACGGCGATGAAGAGCGGCAGTTCGGGCTGGGGCCCGTTCGCGGCCATGGGCGAAGACGTGCCCACGCCAACCGAGGCGGAAATCAAAAAATACGGGCTGGAAGAGGCGTGGCAGCGCAAGGCCGTGTACCGCGACCAGGACGACGACACGTATTCGGTGAAATGGCAGTACGCGCCGCAGAACAATCCATGGATCAAGCTGACGGCCAGCGCCGGCTATTCGCACACGGACCAGCATGACAAGCGCTTGCCATCGGCTTCGCTCGGTTCCTATCTGGGTTCGCTGGGCAACGAGAGCTGGGCTTCGTATGTGGACCGCATCGCCGAGGTGCGCAACGAGAGCGTGTTTAGCACGGGCGCCGTGTCGCACGTGCTGCAAACGGGCCTGCAGTGGCACAAGAACGTGCGCGATACCCTGATGTACTACCCGTCGTCGACGGCGCTGAAGGACCCCAGCTATAACTACGGCTACTTCCAGCCCTACTACATGCCGGCCGGGCGCCAGGAAACCACGGGCCTGTACCTGCAGGATGCGATGACGTATGGCGACCTGACGCTGACGGCGGCGCTGCGCCACGACAGGGTCGTCTCCGAGGGCGTGCCGAACAAGGCGTCGCGCTACAACAGCCCGCTGCCGGCCGCCGGCCACGATTTCAGCGAGAAAGTGCATGCAGACTGGTCGCCCCGCCTGGGCCTGTTCTGGAAGGCGTCCGCCAGCATGGCGCTGTTCGGCGACTTGAGCCGCACCTGGCGCGCGCCGACCATCGACGAGATGTATTCGAATGAATATTATGTGTCGCCGCGGCTCGGTTCATCGACGCCTGGCACCAGCCGCAACCTGGCCGTCGAGCGCGTGACGGCCGTGCGCGCGGGCGCCATGCTGCACCGCCAGAACGTCTTCATGGAGCGCGACGACGCGCAACTGCGCCTGACGGTCTACCGCAACCGCGTCAGCGACAATATCGGCCCGCGCCTGGGCATCCTGATCGAAGGCTATGTGCCGGGATCGGGCAAGGTGCCGCCGGCGCTGTCCGACTACCGCAACCTGGCAGGTTTCCACACGCAGGGCGTGGAGGTCGAATCCTATTACAACTCGCCGCGCCTGTTTGCCAGCGCTTCGCTGTCGAAGCAGCGCGGCACGCGCAGCGGTACCCAGCGCGACCCGTGGGGCCGGGACGAACCCGTATCGACGATTGCGCCGGACAAACTGATGGCGGGCCTGGGCTGGCGCATGCCCGACCTGGGCGCCAGCATGGGCTGGCAGGGCCGCTTCGTGGCGAAGCAGGAGCGCGTGCTGCCGGTGGGCAGCGTGTACCGCCTGCCGCCGTCGAAAGGCTATGCGCTGCATACCCTGTTCGCGTCGTGGAATGGCCGGCAAGGCGTGTGGCGCGGCACGGAAGTGCGGTTGACGGTTGATAATGTCTTTAACCGCAATTACATGCCGTATCTGAGCGAAGCGGTTACCGGCGTGGGGCGCAATGCGAAGCTGAGCGTGTCGCGTAAGTTTTGATTAATTTTAGGAACAGCGGGCCGGAGACGCGGGCCTGAGAAAATGCCGATGGCGGCGTTGCAGCTTCCTTGCCGTACTTGCGTACTGTCTGCGTCGCTGCGCCTTGCCCTCGACATTTTTCAGGTCCGCTTGGCCCGGGGTGCCTTTGTTTGTGACTTGGGCCTACTCCCGGTCCGTTGCATGTTCCGTTGAACTTCCAACTTCCAACTTCCAACTTCCAACGTCAACGTAGAACCAATGCCTTGACCGTTTTCCATGCCGTGCTGCCCGACTGCGTGGCGCAGACCTGGTTGCGGCCACCTTCCTTGGCCACGTACAGGGCGCGGTCGGCGGCGACGAACAGGGCTTCGCGGTCGTCCAGCTGGTGCGGGTGGATGGTCGCCACGCCGATGCTGACGGTGATCCACGGCGAGGTGGCGGAGCGCGGGTGCGGCAGTTGCAGTGCTTCGATGTGGGTGCGGATGGCTTCGGCCAGTTGCAGGGCGCCGTCGGCATCCGTGTCGGCGCACAGCATGACGAATTCCTCGCCGCCGTAGCGGGCTGCCAGGTCGCCCGGGCGGGCGGCATGCGAGGCGATCGCTTGCGCCACCTGCTGCAGGCAGCTGTCGCCGGCCGGATGGCCCAGGCTGTCGTTGTACAGCTTGAAATGGTCGACGTCGAGCACCACCAGCGACAGGGCGCCGCCGCCGCGCACGGCGCGCTGCCACTCCTTTTCCAGGAAGCTGTCGAAATGCCGGCGGTTGGCGATCTGCGTCAGCGGGTCGAGGTAGGCGGCGCGCTGCAGCGCGTCTTCCGACTGCTTGTGGTGCGTGATGTCGTGCAGCAGGCCGATATACAGGGGCTGGCGCAGATACATGGGCGTCAAGGTCAGGTCCATGCTCAGCGCCTCGCCATTGCGGTGGCGGATCGCCACTTCGCGCGTGCCGTGGTTGTGCGCCTTTTCCGGATTGGCCGCGTGCATGGCGAAGTAATCGAGATATTCCTGAGTCACCAGGGGGCTGAGCAGTTCAGCGATCGAGCGTCCGGCCAGTTCGTTTTCGCGGTAGCCCAGGTACTGGTCGCAGGCCGGGTTGGTGTACTGGATGCGCCCGTCCGCTTCGATGATCAGCAAGCCTTCGGCCATGTTGTTGACGATGGTGCGCAGGCGCTCGGCCTGCTCCTGCTGGGTTTCATTGCTGCTGCGGATGTGCAGCTGGGCGCGCACGCGCGCGCACACTTCGGCCATGCGCAGCGGTTTGCTGATGTAGTCGACGGCGCCGCAGTCGAAACCGGCCACCACGTCTTCCGTCTCCGTCCTGGCGCTCATGAAGATGACGGGAATGCCCTGCGTCAGCGGATGCTGCTTGAGGCGGCGGCAGGTTTCGATGCCATCCATGTCCGGCATCAGCACGTCGAGCAGGATCAGGTCCGGATGGACGCGCTGGGCAATCGCCAGCGCCCGCTCGCCGGACGTGGCGACATAGGTTTGATAACCCTGTTCGCTCATCAGCTTGCGCAGCAGCTCAAGGTTGGCCGGCGCATCGTCGACAATCAAAATGGCGGCGTTGCGCCGCTGGGAATGCTCCACACTGCCTGGATTCATTGCTTCCGGCCTTCTCGATGTACTCTGCGCTGCCAGCGATTACTGCATTTTCCGTGATGCTGACCGGGTTCATTTGGATACAGCAGTCAAATCATACCGCCTTGCCAATTTTTTGGGTGGAAAAATCAACGTTGCGCGAGATGGTAAAATGGTATCTTTATGCTATTTTTAAGAAAAAATACACGCAGTTGCTGTCGCGAAGGCGGTTTTTGGACGAAAAAGACGCGTGCCCCCGGCGCCGGGGGCAGCAGTGACACGCCCCGCAGCTGCGGGGCGTGAAAGGAACCATTACATTTTTGCGGCGATCAGTTTGCCCAGGATGGCGATGCCTTCGCGGATGCGTTCCGGCGGCACCGTCACGAACGACAGGCGCAGCGTGTGCGTGTCCGGCGTGTTCGCGTAGAACGGCGCACCCGGCACGAAGGCGACCTTGTTGGCGATGGCTTCATCGAGCAGTTTCATCGCGTCGATGTGCTTCGGCAGGGTGACCCAGATGAACATGCCGCCTTCCGGGCGGGTCCAGGTGACGCCGGCAGGGAAGTGCTCTTCCAGCGCCGACAGCATGGCCTGGCACTGGTTGCCGTACAGGTTGCGGATGCTGGGGATATGCCGGTCCAGGAAGCCATCCTTGATGACTTCATGCACGACCATCTGCGTCAGCTGCGAGGTGTGCAGGTCGGCCGCCTGCTTGGCCAGTTCCAGGCGGCGCACCAGCGGCGCCGGCGCCACCACGTAGCCGAGGCGGATGCCGGGCGTGAGCACTTTCGAGAACGAACCCATATAGATCACGCCATCGGGATTCATGTTGATCATCTTCGGATACGGCTCGCCGCTGTAGCTCAGGGCGCCGTACGGATCATCCTCGATCAGCGGCAGGCCGTGGCGGGCGCAGGTTTCCACCAGTTCCACGCGGCGCGCCACGGACAGGCTGCGGCCCGTCGGGTTCTGGAAGTTCGGCAGCGCGTACAACAGGCGCGCGCCATCGGCGACGGGGTCGATCGACGACGGCACCAGGCCTTCGTCATCGGTGTCGACGGAAACGAATTCGGGACGGTAGACGGAAAACGCCTGCAGGGCGCCCAGGTAGCTGGGGGTTTCTACCAGCACCTTGCTGCCTTCGTCGATCAGGACCTTGCCCAGCAAGTCCAGCGCCTGCTGCGAGCCGGACGTCATCAGTACCTGTTCCGGCATGATGGTGCTGCCATTGCCCGAGAGCGAATCGGCGATCCACTGGCGCAGCGGCAGGTAGCCGTCGGTGGGGCCGTATTGCAGGGCCACCTTGCCATTGTTCGACAGGACCTTGTCGAAGGCGGTCTTCATTTCTTCGACGGGGAAGGTGGCGGGCGAGGGCAGGCCGCCGGCAAACGAGATGATCTCGGGACGCTGCGTGATCTTCAGGATTTCGCGGATGAACGAGCTTTGCAGCTGTTCCGCGCGTTCGGCAAAGCGCCATTGGATCGGATTCGGATTTTCAATTTTCATACGAGTCTCACAGAAGATGCCGAGCTGCGCCGGCTGGATTTGTTGGCCCGCTTGTGGCGGTGCGTGCGCAAGCGGCGCCGGATAGGCGTCGCCATGGTGCTGCGGTATTGTACGGCTTGCACGCCGCTCTGCCCATCCGCACGCGCAAGGGCGTTGCAAATGGGCGTCAAGCCAGCCTTATTTCAGCTTGCGCCCGATGGCCACCACGGCGATCACGGCGCCGGCAAACAGCAGGCTTTCGCCCGTCAGTGGCTCGTGCAGCAGCACGGCCGCGCCCAGCAGGGTGAGGAAAGGCTGCAGCAACTGCGTCTGTCCCACGCGCGCCACGCCGCCCAGCGCCATGCCCCGGTACCAGAAAAAGAAGCCGATAAACATGGAAAACACGGAGATGTAGGCAAAGCCCAGCCAGGCCGCGCCGCTGGCCTGCGCCATCAGCGCGCGCTGCGGCCAGGCGTTCCACAGCACCACAGGCAGCACGAACGGCATGGCCAGCAGCAGCGCCCAGGAAATCACATGCTGGCCCGGCATCGCTTGCGCCAGGCGTCCGCCTTCCGCATAGCCGAGTGCCGCCAGCAGCACGGCGGCAAAGATCAGCCAGTCTGCCAGGTGGAAGCTGCCGCCGCCCTGGCGCAGGGCGAACGCCACCACCAGCGCCGTGCCGAGCAGGGCCATCAGCCAGAATCCCGGCGAGGGGCGTTCCTTGCCGCGCAGCACGGCAAATACAGCCGTGGCCAGCGGCAAAATGCCCACCAGCACGGCGCCGTGCGAGGCGGGCAGGCTGCGCATGGCGATCGACGTCAGCCACGGAAAGCCCAGCACGCAGCCCAGCGAGACGAGCGCCAGCGGCAGCCATTGCTCGCGCCGCGGCAGGGGCGCGCGCTGCTGCCACAGCCACAGGCCGGCCAGGCAGGCGGCCACCAGGGCGCGGCCCAGGGCGACAAAAGTGGGATCGAGTTCGGCCACGGCCAGGCGCGTGAAGGGCAGGGTCAGGCTGAAGAGGGCGACGGCGATCAAGCCTAGCAGCAACCCCTTGCGGTCATCGCTGAAGCGGGGCGGGTGGCTGGCAGAGGCGGCGGTGCGCGTGAGTGAAGACATGGGTTTCCTGGTGCGTGCGATAAGGGAAAGGCATGGATTTGTGTGATCCATACTGCTATCCTAGGCGTGAATAGCAGTACAGTACAAATACACTTTCACGCATAATTTCACATACTGTAATGGTCATATGAGCAATACACTCGCCTCTCCATCCCTGCCCTTGCTGTCGCGCGCCTCGGGCGAAACGCTGATCGACCAGATCGTGCGCTCGCTGGCGGCGCGCATCGACGACAAGCTGCTGCGCGGCGGCGCGCGCATGCCGTCGATCCGCCAGTGCGCGGCCAGCCTGGAAGTGTCGTGCGCCACGGTGGTGGCCAGCTACGACAAGCTGGTGGCGCGCGGCTACCTCGAATCGCGGCGCGGCGCGGGCTTTTTCGTGCGCGAGCGCTCGCCGCTGAACGCGCCGGCGCCGCCCGCCGGCGCGCAGGACGCGGTGGCGCAGCCGATGGACGTGGTGTGGCTGATCCGTAACATGTTTCGCCAGACGCCGGCCATCCCCGCGCCCGGCTCCGGCATGCTGCCCGCCGAGTGGCTCGACGGTGACCTCGTGGCGCGCGCCTTGCGCGACGTCAGCCGCCAGCCCGGCAGTTTGCTGCTCGGTTACGGCGCGCCGCAGGGTTTTTTGCCGCTGCGCCAGCAATTGCAGCTGAAACTGGCGGAGCTGGAAATCGCCTGCCCGCCCGAGCAGATCGTCACCACGGTGGGCGTGATGCAGGCGCTGGACCTGGTGGCGCGCGAGTTTGCCCGCCCCGGCGAGACCATTTTTGTCGACGATCCCGCGTACTGGCTGATGTTCGGCGCCTTTGCCGCCATGGGCATGCACGTCATCGGCATCCCGCGCCTCGGGGACGGCCCCGATATCGCCGTGCTGGCCGAACTGGCGGCGCTGCACCGTCCCAGGCTGTACGTGATCAACTCGGTGCTGCACAACCCCAGTTCGACGTCGCTGTCGGCGGCCAAGGCCTTCCAGGTGCTGCGCCTGGCCGAACAACATGATTTTCTCATCGTCGAAGACGATATCTATTGCGACATGCACCCGGGTGGCGCGGTGCAGCCGGCCACGCGCCTGGCCGCGCTGGACCAGCTGCGCCGCGTGATTTACCTGGGCGGCTTTTCCAAGAGCCTGGCGGCGAACCTGCGCGTGGGCTTCATCGCCACGTCCCCGGAGCGGGCGCAGCGCCTGGCTGACCGCAAGATGCTGGCCACCCTGACCAGCAGCGACATCGGCGAGCGCGTCGTGTATAAGATCCTCTCGCAGGGGCTGTACCGCAAGCATGCGGAGCGCCTGCGCGCGCGGCTCGACAAGGTGCGCGACGGTACCTACCGCAAGGCCGAACGGGCGGGCTTGCGCTTCGAACCGGCATCGGCGGGCATGTTCGTGTGGGCCGATGCGGGCTGCGACACGAATGTGCTGGCCGAAAAGGCGCTGGCCGAGGGGCTGGTGCTGGCGCCGGGCAGCCTGTTTTCGCCGCGCCAGCTGCCGTCGATGCGCATGCGCCTGAACCTGGCCACGGTGCAGGACGAGCGCATCTGGGCGTTTTTCGACCGTACACTGGGCTGAAACAGCACATTTTTCGGGAGCTCTTGAAATCGCTGGCACCATCCCCAACTTCTTGAAATCCGTCCCATCCACAAGACTATGAGGTAAACATGGCTGTCTCCGAAAAGCAAACCCTGGGTTTTCAGACCGAAGTGAAGCAAATGCTGCACCTGATGATCCATTCCCTGTACTCGAACAAGGAAATCTTCCTGCGCGAATTGATCTCGAACGCGTCCGACGCGGCCGACAAATTGCGCTTTGAAGCGATCGATAACGACGCCCTGTACGGCAACGATCACGAATTGAAGATCAAGGTCAGCTTCGACAAGGATGCGCGCACCATCACCATTTCCGACAACGGCATCGGCATGACCCGCGACGAGGCGATCTCGCACCTGGGCACCATCGCCAAGTCGGGCACCAAGGAATTCTTCGGCAAGCTGTCGGGCGACCAGCAGCAGGACGCGGCCCTGATCGGCCAGTTCGGCGTGGGCTTCTATTCGGGCTTCATCGTCGCCGACAAGATCACCGTCGAAACGCGCCGCGCCGGCGCGGACGCTCTTGACGGCGTGCGCTGGGAGTCAAGCGGCGAAGGCGATTACAGCATCGAGACCATCGAAAAGACGGGCCGCGGCACGGACATCATCCTGCACCTGCGCGAAGGCGAAGACGAACTGCTGTCGAGCTGGAAGATCAAGTCCATCATCCGCAAATACTCGGACCATATCTCGCTGCCGATCGTGATGCAGAAAGAAGAGTGGGACGACGAGAAAAAAGAAACCGTCCTCAAAGACGAATTTGAAACCGTCAACCAGGCCAGCGCCCTGTGGGCCCGCAACAAGGCCGACATCACGCCGGAACAGTACGACGAATTCTACAAGCACGTGTCGCACGACTTCCAGTCGCCGCTCACGCATACGCACAACCGTGTGGAAGGGCGCAGCGAATACACCCAGTTGCTGTACATCCCGGCCAAGGCGCCGTTCGACATGTGGGACCGCAACAAGCGCGGCGGCATCAAGCTGTACGTCAAGCGCGTCTTCATCATGGACGATGCCGAGCAGCTGATGCCAACCTATTTGCGCTTCGTGCGCGGGGTGATCGACTCGGCCGACCTGCCGCTGAACGTGTCGCGTGAAATCCTGCAAGAATCGCGCGACGTCAAGGTGATCCGCGAAGGCTCGACCAAGCGCGTGCTGGGCATGCTGGAAGAGCTGGCGAACGCCGACGAGCAGGACAAGAAAGACAAGTACGCCGTCTTCTGGAAGGAATTCGGCCAGGTGCTGAAAGAAGGCATCGGCGAAGACGCGGCCAACAAGGAACGTCTGGCCAAGCTGCTGCGCTTTGCGTCGACCGCCAACGACAGCGACGAACAAATCACCTCGTTCGCCGACTACGTGGCGCGCATGAAGGAAGGCCAGGACAAGATCTATTACGTCACGGCCGACAACTACGCCGCCGCGAAAAACAGCCCGCACCTGGAAATCTTCCGCAAGAAGGGCGTCGAAGTGCTGCTGCTGACGGACCGTGTCGATGAATGGATGCTGTCGTTTATCCAGGACTTCGAAGGCAAGGAACTGGTCTCCGTCGCAAAAGGTGGCCTGGACCTGGGCGCGCTGGAAGACGAAGCGGAAAAGAAAGAGCACGAAGAAACGGAAACCTCGTACGCCGACCTGGTGGGCAAGATGAAGGCCGTGCTGGCCGACAAGGCCAAGGACGTGCGCGTCACGTTCCGCCTGACCGATTCGCCAGCCTGCCTGGTGGCCGATGAAAACGAATTGTCGGGCAACCTGCTGCGCATGCTCAAAGCGGCTGGCCAGAGCGCGCCGGAATCGAAGCCGATTTTGGAAATCAATCCGAACCACCCGCTGGTGACGCGTCTGAAGTATGAAGACGCGGAGGGCGGCAAGTTCGGCGACTGGGCCAACATCCTGTTCGACCAGGCCATGCTGGCCGAAGGCGGCTCGCTGGCCGACCCGGCCAGCTTCGTCAAGCGCCTGAACGAATTGCTGCTCAATACGGCGAAGTAATTCTCTTGCCGTGGTACGTAGGTCGGATTAGCGTAAGCGTAATCCGACACGGCGGCTGATGCATCAAGGCCGGCCCTTTCCTCGCGAAATGGCCGGCTTTTTTCATGCGCGATGTGCAGCGCCGCATGCGCATGCCCCCAGCCCTGGCAGCGGCGACTTCAGGCATAATTGCCCCTTGTTGAATTTAATCCGTCGATGGCCGGCATGGCCGTTGGTGCAGGAGCCTGTCATGTCAGTGAGTACCCGCGACGCCCTTTTGAAAAGCGCAGAGATCCACCTGCGTTCGAAAGGCTACGCCGCTTTCAGTTATGCCGATTTGTCGGAAGAAATCGGCATACGCAAGGCCAGCATCCACCATCATTTCCCCACCAAGGAAAACCTTGGCGTGGCCTTGATCACGCAATATATCGAGGTGTTTACGGAAAAGCTGCAAGCGATCGATGCGGCGCATGCCGATCCGGTCGAACGCCTGCGCGCGTTCGGCGGGCTGTTCCTGGCCAGCGCCAACGATCACTTGCTGCCGCTGTGCGGCGCGCTCGCGGCTGAAATGGCGGCGCTGCCCGAATCGCTGCAGGCCCTGGGCCGGCAACTGATGGCGCAGCAGCTGGACTGGATGGCAAACAATCTCGCGCTGGCGGCGCAACTGCACGGCTGGACCTTGCGGAAGCCGCCGAAGGATTATGCGTTCATGCTGCTCAGCGCCTTGGAAGGCGCCAGCTTTATCGGCTGGGCCCTGGGGCCGTCGACCGATCCGCTGGCTGCTTTTCATTACATGCTCGACAATCTGGCGTAGCGCCGGCAAGCCCGCTCAGGCCAACAGGGCGGGCTTGGCGATCATCAGCGCGCAGATGGTCAAAAACACGGCCAGCTTGAGGCACAGCCAGGTTTTCAGGCTGGCGCCCGCCTGCGCGTATCCCTGTTCCATTTTCTCTTCCACCTTCGCTTCCACCTTGTCCGCCCAGAAATGGTCGATGGCTTGCGCGCCGATAAACAGCGCGAGGGACAGCCGCATCCAGCCCATCTGCAGCCACGCCCATTCTTGCTGGTACAGCAGGACCAGCCCGCCGGCGAGCAGCAGCCAGCCGGCGACGGCGATCTGCTGATGGAGTTTATGTAATGTATCGCGGCCAGTGGCATCTCGCATCAGATGCAGCAGGCGCGGCGTGAGCATCATCGGCCCGATGAAGGCGATGGCGGCGACGATGTGCAGTATCAGCAGGAGTGTGTAGGTGTGCATGGCGTTTTCGTATCGGCAAGGACGGTTGTTTGCGGAACGTTTAGAATAAGATTTACTACCTGCTTACGCTACTCGCATTCATGGCAAAAACTGCAGCGCATGGAGAACCCCGCAAACGGCCGTCCCAGGCCCGATCGGCTGCCACCGTCGCGGCGATGGTGGAGGCGGCTGCTCGCATTATCGAGGTGCGGGGCTGGGCCGCGTTGACGACGAATCACGTTGCCGAGCTTTCTGGCGTCAGCATCGGCTCCCTGTACCAGTACTTCCCGTCGAAAGAGGCGCTGCTGGCCGAACTGGTGCGCCGCGAACGCGCGCTGCTGCTGCACGACGTGGGGCTAGCTATGGCGCTGGAGGGAGAATTGCCGTGCGCGATAGAACAAGGTGTGATGGCCGGCCTCGCGCACCAGTTCAGGCGCCCTGCGCTTGCCCTCGCGCTGGAATCGGCGCCATCGTCGCCATCGTTGCAGCGTGAGGAAGAGGCCTTGCGGCAGGCGCTCGCCGGCCAGCTCGCGGATCTGCTGGCGCGTCATGGCGTCGCCGATCCTGATATGGCGGCCGCCGACGTGATGGCGCTATGCCGCGGCATCATCGACGCCGCGGCGTTGCGGGGAGAATCGGATATGGCGTCGCTTGCGCGGCGCCTGGGACGCGCGGTCCACGGCTACCTGGACACGGCGGCGCCTGCGAGGGAAGCCGCCGCCAGCGCTTAAGGGAGGATGCAGCCGTCCAGGCCGCAGACATCTCCGGCCGATGCGGCCAGATCCTCCTGGGAGCGGGCATGCATTTTTTCCAGTGCCTGCAGGAATACATCTTGCGGCTGTGCCCCGGAAATGTGCGTCCCGTTGCCAAAGACGAACAGCGGCACGCCGGACGCGATGCGCGAGGCCTGGTACTCATCGTCCTGCACCTGCTGGCGCCATTGCGGTGTCGACCAAGCCTGCTCCACCACTTCGGCAGGCACGCCCGCCTGCGCCGCGAGCAGGGCGAGGGAATCGCGGTCGAACAGCGACTTGCCGTGCGAAATACTCTGCGCATACAGCACTTCGACGAGGCGCTGCTGCGATGCCGCGTCGCCGGCGGCCTTGACGAGCATGTGCGCGTCCATGGTGTCGCCAAACAGCATGCTGTCGAAGCGGTAGTCCAGGCCTTCGGCTGCCCCATGCGACTGTACCGAATACAGCATGCCCTCGGCGGCCAGCGGATCGCGAAACTTTTTCAGCAAGGCTGCCTTGATCGGTTCGGCCTGATGGTTCGGCGCGATGCGGTAAGCGCGCAGCCTGACCTGCACGGCGTCCCTGTGTTCGAAAGCGGCGAGGGCCTTGTCGAAACGGCGCTTGGCGATCCAGCACCAGGGGCAGACGAAATCGGACCAGATATCGACGACCAGCGCTTGAGTGTTGTGTTTCATGGTTGCTCCTTGAATGGCCGGCCTGGCGTGCTGCCAGGCCGGCTGATGCGGCGGTATCAAGCCTTGTCAAATGCGTCCAGCACGTGGGTGCTGTAGACAAGGGCGGCGCCGGCATTGAGGTTGATCGCCACGCCGAGCGCCTCGGCGATTTCCTCGGTGGTGATGCCCAGCTTCTTGGCGGCGGCCGCGTGGAAGGCGATGCAGCCGTCGCAGCGCGTGGTGACGGCCACTGCCAGCGCGATCAGTTCCCGTGTTTTCGCATCGAGATGGTTGGTCTTGTCGCCGGCGCCGCCCAGTGCGGCGATGCCTTTCATGGTGTCGGGCGTCAATGCGTTCAGTTGCATCGCACGCGTATTGATATCTTGCCGAGCTTGTTTCCAGTCTTCCATCATTTCCTCGCTATGCAGGCGCTTGCGCGCGGGTTGGGTTGATTCCATGCAGGGGAATCAGGCCTCGATAATTTCCAGAGTGGGCAGCATGCGGATGGCCTTCGAGAAATTGGCCAGGTTGACCGACGTTTTGGTGACGGCCTGGTGCAGTGCTTCGACGCGTTCGCGCGACGCATCCGTGTGCAGCCGCACCACGTAGCTGACTTCGTCGTAGCCGGGATTGACGTTCTCGTCCAGGCCGAGGAAGCCGCGCAGGTCCAGCTTGCCGTCCGTTTCGATTTCCAGGCTGTGCACGGTGATGCCCATGGCCGCCGCATTGGCCGCGTAACCGACCGACAGGCAGGCGTTGAGGGCGGCCATCAGCAGCTCTTGCGGATTGGGCGCCGTGTTTTGGCCCAGCAATTCATGCGGTTCGTCCGAGGCGATCTCGAAATGGCGCGCATGCTTTTCACCGCCCAGCACATAGTGGCTGACGGTGGCCACGCTGCGCGTCTGGTGTTGCCAGCGGGTCTTGACGTTGAAACGGGCTTCGCCTTTGTCGGGATGGCCTGCCACGCCCTGGGCGAATTGCTGCAATGCTGCCACGTTGATGCCATTGAGCATGTTGGCGCCTGCCGCCGCGCCATAGGCGGGATAGTCGGTGTAGCCCTGGGACGGGGCACCGCTGGCGCCGTAGTAGGTCGAGCGGTCGCTGTCGGCCAGCGGCCAGTTGTTTTGCATGCGCTCCACCAGATCCGGGTTGGAGATGAATGGCATGCCGAAGGCGATCAGATCGAGGTCGCCTTTTTCCAGCTCGCTGCGCGCCAGTTCCTGCGTGAAGCCGCCCGCGCCGATCACGGTGCCGCGGTAGGCCTGGCGGAACTGCGCGCCAAAGCCGGGCGGCACTTGCGCCGCCGTGATGGTCGGCTGGTAGTTCAGGTGCACATAGGCCAGCTTTCTCGTATCGAGCGCCTGCGCCACGCTGCTCCACACCTGCGCTTCATCGGCATAGGCGCGCATGTCGTACAGGCGGCCGAACGGCGAGATGCGCACGCCGACCTTGCCGCTGCCGATGGCGGCCGACACGGCGTCTATGGTGTCGAGCAAAAAGCGCTGGCGGTTGGCGATGCTGCCGCCGTACTGGTCCGTGCGCGTATTGACGGCGCTGCTGAGGAACTGGTCGAACAGGAAGCCGTTGGCGGCCATGATCTCGATCCCGTCAAAGCCGGCGTCGATAGCGACTTTTGCCGCATGCACGAAGTCGGCGGTGACGCGCGCGATCTCGTCGACCGTCAGTGCGCGCGGCACACTGGGCAGCACCGGTCCCGCCTTGCCTGGCTCGATCCAGGCGTAGACGGTGGTGTTTTCCGCCGCCACGTCGCTGGGACCGACGGGCGCCATGTTGCCCGGCTGGATAGATACATGCGACATGCGGCCCACGTGCCACAGCTGGGCGAAGATCTTGCCGCCCTTGGCATGCACGGCATCGGTCACCTGGCGCCAGCCCTGGCCCTGTATGTCGCTATGGATGCCGGGCGTGTACAAATAGCCGCGGCCTTCATCGGAGACGGGCAAGCCTTCGGTAACGATCAGGCCGGCCGAGGCGCGCTGGGCGTAATACAGCGCCGTGAGCGCATCGGGATTGTTTTCGAGCGTGCGCGTGCGCGTCATCGGCGCCATGACGACGCGGTTGGCCAGGGAAGTGCCGGACAGCTCATAAGGGGTGAACAGTTGATGCATGTAATGCCTCGCAAAGGATCGAATGCGCCGTGGCGCGGAAGGATTGCCGGGTGAAATACCGGGTGCGAAATAAGTCTACCATCTAGTAGGTAGGCAAGTCAACCGGCCGCAGCGCCGGCAAAATCGCTATGATGCGGCTTTGCACGGGACGATACGGATGATGGCAATGAAGAAGCGCCTGATGGCGGGCCTGGGCGCGCATGCGCTGGGCTGCCTGCTGTTTATTGTGTTGAGCTGGCTGGGATTTTTCCTGTACACGCAGCTGTTCGGCAGCCTCGGCTCGCGCGGCGTGGCCGGCGGCCTGGCCTTGCTGCTGGTGTTCTACGTGTATGCGGCCACGAATTTGCTGCTGGCGCTTTTGCCGCCTGGCTGGTGGAAGCCTGTGCTGTGTGCCTTGCTGGGCGCGGCCGTGCTCGCGTATCTGCTGCCCCAGCATCCGCTGCGGGCGATTTACTTCAGCGTGCTGGCGGGCGGCTTGAGCTGGCTGGCCGTGCTGGCCAGCGCGCGTTTAAGCCGATACCTGCGCGGCTGACAGGCCGTTTACAAAAGCGGCGACGGCGACGGCGGCCGCTGCCGGCGCTGCCTGCAGCAGCATGTGCGGCGCGTCGATATCGGCCAGCTGCGCGCCTGGCGCCTGCCGCAGTATCTGCACGGCGTTCGCCGGCGGTACCAGGCGGTCGTGGCGGGCGCGCAGATACAGCACGGGCAGGCTGCCGCGCGCGAAGCTGCGCGAGGCGTCGTTTTCGCGTATTTCCAGCACGGCGCGCAGGCGCTGGCGCAGCACGCTGGGCGGCACTTGCGCCAGCGCCGCGGCCAGTTCATCTTGCAGTTGCTGCGTCGCATACGGCGCCAGCAGCGCCTGGCGCAGGGCGAAGCCGGGCATGGCGCCAAAAGGCACGAGGCCGAGCAGGTGGCGCAGCGGCGCCAGCAGCGGGCGCGGATTGCGCACGAAGGAACAGCACAGGATCAGGGCGCGCATGCCGGGCGGCGGATCGGCGCGCAACGCTGCCCCCAGCGGGCCCGAAAACGATTCGGCCAGCACGACGAAAGGGCGGTTGCGCGGCAAGCGTTCGCGCACGAAGGCTTCCAGCGCCGCGTAATCGAGCGGCGCGGCCGGATAGGCGATGGCCAGGGTGTCGATGGCGGTTTGTGCGCGCAAGGCGGCGTCAAAACGGTGGAACAGACTGGCCGTGCCATCCATGCCGGGCAGGAGGACAAGCAGGGGTGGGGCGTGTGTGGGTATCGTCATTGCGGCCATCATAGCAGTCGTGCCGGCATATGCACCGTCCGCCAGCCGCGCCGCATGGGCGCTGGCGCCATGCTAGAATCGCCGGCGCGCCATGCGTGGCCAGTGGCCAGTGGCCACGATAGCGGCCAAATCTCCCGACAGACAGAATCATGCATATCATTTTTTCGAATTACCGCACCCTGGGCGGCGCCTTGCTGGCAGCGGCCTGCGTCCTTTCCCAGCCTGCCCGCGCCACGGCGGCACCCTCGGCACCGGCCGCGAAAAGCCTGTCGTCCTTGCTGGCCGGCGGACCCTTGCCGCGATTGAGCGAAGACCCGCAAGTGCGCGCGGCCCTGTTCGATTTCTTCGGTTACGCGCGCGGCAGCTATACGGAAGACGATGAATTGCTGCTGGCGCAGGCGCTCGAAGCGATCAGCGAAAAGCGCGACGCCACGCGCACCGCGCTGGCCGATGGCCGCCAGTTGCTCGCGTCGATGAATGACCGCAAACAGGGCCGCGAACGCGGTGCCATGCTGCTCGACAAGCGCGGCGCCATCATCGCTTTTGGCCTCGTCAACGGGCATTGCCGCCTGGAGGGCCAGCCGCTGGCGAAAGTCTGCAATCCCGATCCGAATGCCGTGCTGACGGTATTTCACCGCAAGGGCATGCTGGTCGGCGAAGCGGCGCCCTTGCTGGCCTGGGCCAGGCAATTGCCGCCCATGCTGGCGCTGATCGCGGGCGACAAGGAAGCGGGCGCCGATGGGCAAAAGATCGCCAGCGTGGAATATGTGCTGGCGCAGCCGGCCCTGCCGGGCTGGAACCGCGCCCAGCTGCCGCCCGCGTATCCGCCGGCGCTGCTGCCGCTGCTGCTCGATAAATCGACGGTGCTGACGTCGGCCGGCGCCGGCGTGTTTGCCTATCCGCTCACCTTGAAGGGCAAGAAACAGAACAATGTGCTCGACCATGCGGAAGGCCGTCCGCCGCGCGACCTGGAAGTGGCGCTGCGCAGCTATGCCAGTTTCGATGCGGTGGTCGAGCGCTACCGCCAGCTGGCCAAGGGCGCCAGGTTGCAGCGCAATGAGCGCACGGCCTACCTCGATGGCAACATGGGGCAGGGCAGCTACCGCGTCTACATCCGCAACACGGGCGCCGATGGCGTGATGATCGACGTGGCGCTATGGCAGCGCAAGCTGGCGGCCGGCCGCTGAATTCAATTAGGGCGCGCCTCTTCGTAACCCAGTTGCGCCAGCTGCGCGGCGATGGCGTCTTCGCGGGTTTTCTTGCCGGTACGCAGGCGCGCATGCGTGAGCGACGCGGGCAAACCATGCGCCAGCAAGGCGTCGATGTCGAGCATGGTTTCGGATGCCGACAGCTGGCGCAGGGCGGGCAAGGCGGCAAGGCCGGGCAGGCTGTCGAGCGTCTTGCAGGTGTGCAGGCTAAGGCGTTCAAGCACGGGATTGGGCCCCAGCGCGATCTGCCGCAGCTTGATCTGGTCTTCCACCCATAGCGCCTGCAGCAGCGGGAAGCGGCCGACATCGCCCAGCGTTTCCAGGCCGCGCACGCGTATCACTTCCAGTTTCCGCAACAGGGGCGCCTCGATGTGCGCGAGCGATTCGCGCCCGCCCAGCTGCAACAGCAGCTTGTCCAGGCGGGCCATCTCCGAAATGAAATCCAACGGCACCTTGTTCTTGATGCGGTACAGCGACAGCGCGTGCAGCGCCGGCAGGCTGGCCAGGGTGTCGATATGCTGGTGGTGGCCCTCGATGACCAGGCTGGCCAGCTGCGCGTAGTGGCGCAGCGGTGCCAGGTCGATATTGTTTTTGGCCGACTCGCCCAGGTTCAGGTATTCGAGGCCGCGCAAATTATCCAGCTGCAGGATGTCGGCCTGCGCCAGCTGGTACACGCCCAGGCTCAGGCGCTTCAGGTGGCGCAGCTCGCCCAGGGTTTCCAGATGGATGGCTTGCCAGTGGCAGTCGATGGAGAGGCTGGCCACATGCGGCAGCGCGCGCAGGATGCGGGCGTCGAACACCCTCGGGTCGTAACCGTAGATGCGGATGGTCAGCGCCGTGCCACAGGTGGCGGCCAGGGCGTCGAGGTCGGCCAGTAGCGGCTCCGGCTCGCCCAGGGTATCGAACTGCACCAGTACCTGCTGGCCGCCCGCGATGGCGGCGCGGATCGCCGCAGCGTCGATGCGCCCGGGGTTCTGGATGCGTAGCGGCTGTGTTGCTTGCGTCATGGTCACAGTCCTATCGGATAGTCCACTTTCCTGGGAGGAGGGCAGCCTTCCGGCCCCGGAAACGTCTGCTTGCCCGTGTCGTCGTAGCGCTTGCCGCACTCGACGAGCACGCGCTTGCGGAAGGTGTAGATGCTGGCCACCTTGCCATTCGGGTGGTAGCAGATATTGTCGCCGTCGCGGTCGGCCGAAGCGTAGCTGATCATGGTCTCGCCGTTGACCGTGCGCGTGCTGTGGCCACTGCGCGGCTCCGTGCATTTGAGCTGGCCGCTGTCGTAATAGACGTTGAGGACGGAGGTGTCGGCGGCGCGGTCGACCAGCAGTTCATCCTTGCGCTTGCCGTTCGGGTAGTTCGAATAGCCTTCCTGGCGCTGGCCGTACTGGAAGGCGTAGTAATACTGCGGCTTGCCGTCCGGGTAGTACATGTGGTGGTACTCGCATACGTCGTCGCGCGTGCTGCCGTACTCCTTGAAGGTGCAGCGGTGGATGTCGTTGAGCAGCTGGCCGTCTTCATAGTATTCGCGCAGGTGCGTGAGCAGGCGGCCCTGGTCGATGACGGCCAGGCGTTCCGGCTTGCCGTTCGGGTAGTAGCGCGCGTCCAGACCCTGCTTCTTGCCCATGTCCCACAAGGTGTCGAGGCGCAGGATCTTGCCGCTGTCGTCGAACGCCTGTTCGCGCCCATCGAGCTGGCCGCTGCGGTAGGAGGCTGTGTAGACCGCGTATTCCTTGCCGGCCGGGCCCAGATAGCGCGTGCGGCTGCCTTCGAGCACGCCGGCCTGGTAATGGTCGCGCTGGCGCAACGCGCCCTGTGCATCCGTGTCAAGGGCTTCGCCCTGTTTTTTGCCTTGCACGAAAGTGACGCTTTGCGTGGCCTTGTCCTTGAGCTTGAGCTTCCACGGCCCGTCGCGCAAGCCTTCGATGAAGCTGCCGTCGCCGTCTTCCGTGATCCACGCGCCATGGCGCGCGCCGTTGAGGTAGTTGCCGCGCGTTTGCAGCTTGCCGCCCATGCTGCGTTCGTGTGGGCCGTTCAGCTGGCCGCCCGCGTAGGTGTCGAAGCCCTTCACTTCCTCTGCATCGGCATAGTTGACGACCGTCCAGCGGCCCTCGCGCTTGCCGGCCCGGTACATGCCGCTCTCGCTCTGTTTTGGATAATTGAAGGACCACATGCCTTCCTGCAGGCCGTTGACGAAATGGCCTTTTTCGCTGCCTTCATGCATGCCTTCGCGCACCCACAGGCCCTGGCGCTTGCC
Source organism: Janthinobacterium sp. 64 (assembly GCF_002813325.1). Lineage (NCBI taxonomy): Bacteria > Pseudomonadati > Pseudomonadota > Betaproteobacteria > Burkholderiales > Oxalobacteraceae > Janthinobacterium > Janthinobacterium sp. 64. The sequence continues at coordinate 5,805,739 of NZ_PHUG01000001.1, forward strand.
TTTGGCGTACTGGCCCCGCTCGACCACCGAGCCGTCGTCCCAGGCCAGGCTGTAGATGACGGACAGGCCGTCTTCGCTGCCCGTGAATTGCTGCGGCGCCGTTTCCCACGTCACTTGCCACAGGCGGTAATTGGGCAGGATGCCGGCGCCCGCATCGCTGTACAGGGTGTAGCTGGCGGTGAGAAAACGCTCGCCTTTTTTCTGGAAGGTTTTCTTGTAGGTGATGGCGTCCTTGCCGCCTGCCGCCACGGGTTTGCCGTCATCGCTGTAGTAGCCGACGATGGTGCCTTGCGTATGGTCGATGGCGTCGACCTCCGCATTGCCGCTTTTTCCGCGCGCGACGCTGTAATCCATCGGCGCCAGTTTCGCCAGCGCCGCCTTGACCTGGCCCGCGTTGGGTGCGGTACTTTGCGCCACGATGCGGTTCAGGGCCGGCTGCAAGCCGTCCAGGCGCCGGTACTTGCCGGAACTGCGGTCGTAGCGGTAGGCGCGCAAGCCGTTCTTGCCGTCCTGGCGGAACAGCACCAGCATGGTTTGCACGCTGTCGTCCGAATCCTTGTCCAGCGAGGCGTAGAAGACGGAACGAATGACGGCGTTGCCGAACTGGTCGAGCAAAACGGGTTTCGCACTGCTGCTCTTGCACTCGCAGTAATAGCCGTTGACGCCTTCTTTTTCCTTGAGAAACGCGATGTCGAAGCCGCTGTCTTGCGAAGCGGTGATGGCGGGATGGGCGAGGCTCTTGCCTTCGTAGAAGGGCACGCCATGGGCGAGGGCGGAGCAAAGCAGCAAGGGCAGAAGAACTGGCAACAGCGGACGTTTCATCGTAAGGCTGGCGCCGGGGCGCCGCAATGGAAAGGCCACGATTCTGCCTGCGTTCTTACTTGCGGGCAAATAGGCGCGCGTCTATCGTGTGCGCGCCCCCGTTCAGGGCTGGTGCGCGGCGCAGAAGTCCAGCAGCAGCTGTTCGCCGTCAGGCCACGGGCCATAGCCGGCGTCGCCGTTGATATGGCCGGCGTCGCCGATCATGGTCAGTTCGCTGCCCCAGGCGGAGGCAAACGCGCGCGCCCGCGCGAAACTGACGTAGGGATCATCGCCGCTGGCCACGACCAGGCTGGGAAACGGCAAGGCTTGCAGCGGCATGGGCGAGAAACCCGTGGTGCCGGACGGGTAGGAGGGCGCTTCCACATCGCTGGGGGCGACGAGGAAGGCGCCGGCGATCCTGTGCGGCGAACCGCTGGCCGCCCAGTGGGCCACCAGCGCGCAGGCCAGGCTGTGCGCCGCCAGCACGGGCGGGCGTTCGCAGGCGGCGATGGCGCGGTCGAGCTCCGCCACCCATTCATCCTTGTCCGGCGTCTGCCATTCACTGTGCGGCACGCGCGACCATTGCGGGTGGCGCGCTTCCCAATGGGTTTGCCAGTGCTGCGGCCCGGAATTCCACAGGCCGGCCAGGGTCAGGACCAGAGACGACATCGATGCTCCTTAAAGTTCGGTGCGCAGGGCGAATAATTCAGGGAACAATACCACGTCGAGCATCTTGCGCAAATAGCTCACGCCCGCCGTGCCTCCCGTACCCGTCTTGAAGCCAATGATGCGTTCCACCGTCGTCACGTGGCGGAAGCGCCAGAAGCGGAAGGCCGTTTCCAGGTCCACCAGCTTTTCGGCCAGCTCGTACAGGGCCCAGTGTTTCGACGGGTCGCGGTAGACTTCCAGCCAGGCCGCCTTGACGGAAGCGTCGGTGCTGGTCGGCAGGGTCCAGTCGGCGTCCAGGCGCTCGGGCGCGATGGGCAGGCCGCTGCGTGCCAGCAGCTTGACGGCTTCATCGTAGACGGACGGCGCGCGCAGGGCCGCGTCGAGCACCGCATAGGTTTCCGGCGCCGTCGTGTGCACGTTGAGCAGGGCCGCGTTCTTGTTCCCCAAAATGAATTCGATCTCGCGGTACTGGAAGGACTGGAAACCGGAGGAGGCGCCCAGGTAGGGCCGGATGGCCGTGTATTCGGGCGGCGTCATGGTGGCCAGCACGTCCCAGGCGTGCACCAGCTGGTCCATGATGCGCGCCACGCGGGCCAGCATTTTAAAGGCGGGTGCCAGGTCGCCGCTTTGCAGGTTGGCGCGCACGGCGTGCATTTCGTGCAGCATCAGCTTCATCCACAATTCGCTGGTCTGGTGCTGCACGATGAACAGCATTTCGTTGTGGTTCGGCGATAGCGGATGCTGGGCCGTCAGGATGCGGTCCAGCGCCAGGTAGTTACCGTAGCTCATGGATTCGCTGAAATCCATCTGCGCGCCATGCCATTGCGCATCCTGGGCGCCTGCATGCATGGGGCAGCCGCTGGTGTTTTTCTCGTTCATATTCTTGTCGTCGCTCATGGGGTGATTCAGGTGACGGCATCGCGCTTGGCGGCGATGTCGTAGGCTAGTGTGTCGAGGATGTCGCGCAGGATTTCGACGGCATCCCACACGTCGGCAAAACTCGTGTACAGGGGCGTGAAACCGAAGCGCATGATGGCTGGCTCGCGGTAGTCGCCGATCACGCCACGCGCGATCAGCGCCTGCATCACGGCGTAGCCGTGCGGGTGCGTGAAGCTGACCTGGCTGCCGCGCCGCGCATGCTCGCGCGGTGTGACGAGGCCCAGCGGATGGCTGGCGCAGCGCTGTTCCACCAGCGCGATGAACAGATCGGTCAGGGCCAGCGACTTGCGGCGGATCGCTTCCATGCTCGTTTGCGCAAAGATGTCGAGGCCGCATTCGACCAGGGCCAGCGAGAGTATCGGCTGCGTGCCGCACAGGGCGCGGGCGATACCGTCGGCGGACGCGAAGCCCGGCTCCATGGCGAACGGCGTGGCGTGGCCCCACCAGCCCGATAGCGGCTGGCGGAAGCGCGCCTGGTGTTTTTCCGGCACCCAGATGAAGGCGGGCGAGCCGGGGCCGCCGTTCAGGTATTTATAGGTGCAGCCGACGGCCAGATCGGCGCCGGCGCCGTTCAGGTCCAGCGGCACGGCGCCAGCCGAATGGGCCAGGTCCCACAGCGCCAGCGCGCCTTGCGCGTGGCAATGGCTGCTGATGGCGGCCATGTCGTGCTGGTAGCCGCTGCGGTAGTTGACGTGCGTGAGCATGGCGACGGCGCAATCGGCATCGATCGCCTGCGCCAGTTCTTCCGGGCTGTCGACCAGGCGCAGCTGGTAGCCGCGGTCGAGCCAGGCGGCCAGGCCTTGTGCCATGTACAGGTCGGTGGGGAAGTTGCTGCGTTCGCTGACGATGACCCTGCGCGCGGCCTGTGCGGGATCGCTGGCCTGCATCTGCAGGGCGGCGGCCAGGGCCTTGAACAGGTTGACGGAGGTGGTGTCGGTGATCACCACTTCACCAGTCTGCGCGCCGAGCAGCGGCGCCAGCCGGTCGCCCAGGCGCTTGGGCAGGTCGAACCAGCCGGCCGTATTCCAGCTGCGGATCAGGTTCGTGCCCCATTCGGCCGTGATGACGTGCTGGGCACGGGCCAGGGCCGCTTTCGGCCGGGCGCCCAGGGAGTTGCCGTCGAGGTAAATCACGCCTTGCGGCAAGTCGAATTGCTGGCGCAGGGGCGCCAGGGGGTCGTCGAGATCGCGCGCGCCGCAGTCATGTCGAGAAATCATGGTGGCTTTCATATTGGGACTTGCATTAATGGCACGGTATTGCTTGAGGCCTAAAGTATTGTGCAGAAGCAGGCAGTGTAGCAAATCCCCGTCAAAAAGCGGCATTTCCGCCTGGGATGAAGGGCGGAAAGTGCCGCTCTGCGGGGCGTCAACGAAAAAAATCACGATTTTTTTAAAATATTTTCAAATCACCCTAAAGTTCTGCGATTCGCCGCCGTCAACGATTACATGAACGGCGTCACACCGCCAAAAAGAATGCGGGTCTTTTAAATATTTTTCGAAAAAGCCCTAAAGTTCCTGTCAAGGCAGCCGTTATCTAGGTAAGCAGACTTGATTTTGATCAAGTTGTTGTAAAAAAGTGATATTTTTTACAGGCCTGAAGTCGGGTAAATCGCCTTCAACGTCCATCACCCGCATCCGCGCCGTTACTGGCGTGCGACCATGATCGAGCAGTGTTTGTCAGACAAACACCTACGGTCCTGCCCGCCATTCCCCGACCAAAAATACAGTCCTTCGCCTCTGTTGCGTTTGATGTTGCTCCTGCAGAATGTATCTCACTGGCAACAGACAACGCCAGCTGAATTCAACGGATTGAGGAGATGGAAATGACTGCTAACGACATGATGGCTGAGATTCGCGACGCTAACCTGAGCTACCTGATGCTGGCCCAGCAAATGATTCGTGCGGACAAGGTAACGGCCATCTTCCGTTTGGGCATCGCCGCCGAAATCGCCGAATTGATCGAAGGCATGAGCAATGCGCAGATCCTCAAGCTCGCTGGCGGCAACATGATGCTGGCCCGCTTCCGCTTCGACGACAGCGCCATCCTGGGCATGTTGACGAACTACAATAAAGACCGTTCGCTGGCGCAATCCCATGCTGCCATCTTGATGGCCGGCCAGGGTGTCGAAGAAATCGCCTGATTCAGCAACCTTATTAATTAAGCAGTATCGGTAGTCGGTATCAGTCAGTCGCGGAGTACACAGCATGGCCAAGAAAAGTGTCGTATCGGAAGCGCAAGAAATCCAGCTGGCCATCGAATTGATACAGCTGGGCGCGCGCCTGCAACTGCTGGAGACGGAAGTCTCGCTGTCGCGCGAACGCCTGCTCAATCTGTACAAGGAATTGAAGGGCGTCTCGCCGCCCAAGGGCATGCTGCCCTTTTCCACCGACTGGTTCCTCACCTGGCAGCCGAATATCCATTCCTCGCTGTTCATCAATATCCACAAATTCCTCGTCGACCACGCCGGCGCCACCGGCATCGAAGCCGTGATGAAGGCGTATAAACTGTATCTGGAGCAGATGCCGCCCGAAGCGGGCGAAGAGCCGCTGCTGTCGCTGACGCGGGCCTGGACCCTGGTGCGCTTTTTCAGCAGCAAGATGCTGAACATGGCGCCCTGCGGCAAGTGCGGCGGCAAGTTTGTCGTCAACTGCCTCGACCTGAACGCCGATTATGTCTGCGGCCTGTGCCATATGCCTTCGCGTGCCGGCAAGACCAAGAAGGCGCGCGATGAAGCGGCCGCGGTCGCGTCGCCGAGCCTGGCCACCTGATACTGCCCCCGCATCGTTCAAGCCGGAGCCGGTCGCCAGACCGGACTCCGGTTTTTGCATGGTGCTTTCGCTTACACTGGCGTTTTCCTTCTTTGACTGTCTTTTGACTGCCTCATGCTGCAACAAATCCTGCGCGCGCCCGCGCTCAAGGCCATCCTGATCCAGGTGCTGGCCTTTCCCTTGATGTGGCTATCGGTGTATGGCCTGGCGCGCGCAGGCGTTGCCATGTCGTTGCCGGTCGTGGCCTTGCTGCAGGGCGTGCTGGCGGCGCTCATCACGTGGCGCGCGGGACTGGCGCGCTGGTGGTGCGCCATCGGCCTGCTGTTTGCGCCCGCGCTGCTGGCGGCCAGCCTGCTCGATTTGCCGCCGGCCGTGTTCCTGGCGGCCTTTGTTTTCCTGCTGAGCCTGTACTGGTCCACGTTCCGCACGCAAGTGCCGTTTTACCCGTCCGGGCCGAAGGTGTGGCAGGCCGTGGCCGGGCTGATCGCGGACCGTCCCGGCGTGCGCCTGATCGATATCGGCAGCGGCCTGGGCGGCTTGGTGCTGGACCTGGCGCGGCGCCGGCCCGACGGGCAGTTTTCCGGCATCGAACTGGCGCCGCTGCCGTGGCTGGCGAGCCGCCTGCGCGCACGGCTGTCGGGCAGTCGCGCGCGCTTCCTGCGCGGCGACTACGAAGCGCTCGACTTCGGCCGCTACGATGTGGTCTTTGCCTACCTGTCGCCGGCGGCGATGGCGGCCCTGTGGAATAAGGCGGAAAAGGAAATGTTGCCCGGTAGCATGCTTCTTAGTTACGAATTCCAGATTGCCGCGCGCGAACCCGATAAGACCATCGCCGCCACAGAGGGTGGCCCTTTACTTTACATATGGTGCTTTTAAGCAATTGTCTGCGTTATTTGCTTGCCCGTAGGGCAATCTCACGTTATTGTAGTTCCACACGGCATTTTCTCGGCATTGCATTGAAAAGCAGCACATTTCAATTAACTTCCGGTTGCTTTTTTTGCCGCGGTCTTCGTCGGCGGCGCAGCCGCCAGAAGACGGAAACAGGTTTGAACATGCCGGGCACACAGTCCCGGCCATTATTGGGAGTCAGGGCACTTGTTAGTCATAATCGGATATATCATCGTCTGCGCCTCGGTCTTTGGCGGCTTCGCAATGGCCGGCGGCCATCTGGCGGCGCTGTTCCAGCCGCTGGAGTTGCTGATGATCGGCGGCGCCGCCCTGGGCGCCTTCCTTGTTGGTAACAATAACAAGGCCATCAAGGCGACGATCGCCGCCTTGCCCAGCCTGTTCAAGGGGTCGCGCTATACCAAAGAGCTGTACATGGAACTGATGTCGCTGTTGTTCGAAGTGCTCAGCAAGGTGCGCAAGGAAGGCTTGATGTCGATCGAAGGCGATATCGACAAGCCGGAAGAAAGCCCGCTGTTTTCCAAATACCCGGCCGTGCTGGCCGACCACCACATCGTCGAATTCATGACCGATTACCTGCGCCTGATGGTGTCGGGCAATATGGACGCGTTCCAGATCGAGAATCTGATGGACAACGAAATCGAGACGCACCATCACGAAGGCGCCGTGCCGGCCCACGTGATTGCCAAGGTGGGCGACGGCTTGCCCGCGTTCGGTATCGTCGCCGCCGTGATGGGCGTGGTGCACACGATGGAATCGGTGGGCATACCGCCGGCCGAGCTGGGCATGCTGATCGCGCACGCGCTGGTCGGCACCTTCCTCGGCATCTTGCTGGCGTATGGCTTCGTCGGCCCGCTGGCCAGCCTGCTGGAGCAGAAGCTGGAAGAGTCGAGCAAGATGTTCCAGTGCGTGAAAGTAACCTTGCTGGCCAGCCTGAACGGGTATGCGCCGGCGCTGGCCGTGGAGTTCGGCCGCAAGGTCCTGTTCTCGACCGAGCGCCCGACGTTCAACGAGCTGGAAGACCACATCAAGAAATCGAAAACGAAGTAAGCAGTGAACACACGCCTGGACACCATGATTCATTTGCAGCACACGGAAGGGGGACGCCATGGCCGATGAAGGCATGCGCCCGATTATCGTCAAGCGTATCAAGAAGACGGCTGGCGGCCACCATGGCGGGGCGTGGAAAATCGCCTACGCCGACTTTGTCACGGCCATGATGGCCTTCTTCCTGCTGATGTGGCTGTTGGGCTCCACCTCGAAGGGCGACTTGAACGGCATTTCCGAATTCTTCAAGACACCGCTGAAAGTGGCGATGGCGGGCGGTTCCGGCAGCGGCGAGAGCAATTCCGTGATCCAGGGCGGCGGCCAGGACCTGTCGCGCCAGGATGGACAAGTGCGCAAGGCGCAGGAAGAGCAGCAGCGCAAGTCGTTCGACCTCAATTCCGCCAAGGCAGCGCTCGAACGCGAGGAAGGCAAGCGCCTGCAGGCGCTCAAGGCGCGCATTGAGGCGACTATCGATGCCGATCCCTTGCTGAAGAAATACAAGAACCAATTGCTGCTCGATCTTACCAGCGAAGGCTTGCGCATCCAGATCGTCGACGAGCAGAATCGTCCGATGTTTGCACTCGCCAATGCAAATCTGCAACCCTATACCAAGGAAATTCTGCATGCCATCGGCTTCGTGCTCAATGAAGTACCGAACCGCATCGGCCTGTCCGGGCACACGGATTCGACGCCCTACATGAGCGATGCCGGTTACAGCAACTGGGAATTGTCGGCTGACCGTGCGAATGCGTCGCGGCGCGAACTGGTGATTGGTGGGATGAAGGAAGAAAAAGTATTGCGCGTGGTGGGACTGGGCTCGGCCGCCCACCTGGACAAGCTCGATCCCTTCAATCCGATCAACCGGCGCATCAGCATCATCGTCATGAACAAACGCACGGAAGAAAATGTCTTGCGCGATGGGTCGGCGATCGAGTTGCCGGTGACCGATGCCGCTTCCGCCGCTGTCGCTTCGGGGCTGGCGGCCGGTGCGCCGCCTGCGGTGGCGCCAGCTCCCGGCCCGGCAGCGGCAAAAAAATAACACGCAATGCTGTCAACGCGTAGTGTACTGAAACAATGAGACCTTTATGACAAGAAAGAAAATACTTGGCTCGCATGTAAAACGCCTGCTGTCTGGCGTGTCGGACCATGGCCGCAAGCACTTGACGGAGGTGGAAACCGACCTGGTGCAGACCGGCATCTTGCTGGAAGAGGCGATCGAGAAGCTGTCCTTCAATTTCATGGCGATACACGCAGCCGTCGCTGCGCAGCAAGATACCATCGCCATGCTGCTCGCAGGCGGTATTCCGGCCGAGCAGCAGCGGGAAAAACTGCTGGCATTGCAGGACGAAGTGGGGGGCTACGTGAATGCCGCCATCACCAGCCTGCAGTTCCAGGACATGACCAGTCAGCTGATCGAGCGCACGCTGAAGCGCGTGACGGGCTTGCGCGAGTTCCTTGGTACCCTGGGCTCGCATGGCGCGGAGATGTTGCCGGAGAGCGACAATGAAGAAATTGTCGCCTTGCTGGGGCGGGTCAGCATGGCGCTGGCGATTCAAAGCCTGGAGTTGCGCAGCGTGCTGCGCAAGGCTGTCAGTCAACAGCATTTGGAAAGCGGCGACATCGAGCTGTTCTAGCATGCCAGTGTGGAACGCTTGCGGTTGCATGGATTGATTAATCAAATACTCGGGCAGGATGCCCGGAATAAGTGGGAGCAAAGATGGCCAAAACGATACTTGCAGTGGACGATTCCAGCTCATTGCGCCAGATGGTGGCGTTCAGCCTGAAAGCCGCCGGTTACCAGGTGGTGGAGGCCGTCGACGGCCAGGATGGACTGGAAAAAGCCAAGCTGCAAACCGTGGACCTGGTATTGACGGACCAGAACATGCCGCGCATGGATGGCCTGGAGCTGATCAAGCTGCTGCGTGAACTGCCGACCTACCAGAAGGTGCCGATTTTGATGCTGACGACGGAGTCGTCGGACGAAATGAAGTCGAAAGGACGTGCCGCCGGCGCCAATGGCTGGCTGGTCAAGCCCTTCGATCCGCAACGCCTGATTGAAGTGGTCAAGAAGGTGATCGGCTGATGCCAGCCGCGCAGCACAACGATGCAAATGACGGAGTCACCCTATGACCATCGATATTAGCCAGTTTTTTCAGGTCTTTTTCGATGAGGCCGAAGAACTGCTGGCTGAAAAAGAACGGCTGCTGCTGGCCGTCGATATTGCGGCGCCCGACGCCGAAGACCTGAATGCCATTTTCCGCACCGCCCATTCGATCAAGGGCGGCGCATCGACGTTCGGCCTTTCCGACATGAGCGAGGTGACGCACATCCTCGAGTCGCTGCTCGACCGCATCCGCCAGGGCCAGATGGCCCTGACGGCGGAACACGTCGACGCCTTTTTGGCCGCCAAGGATATCCTCAAGATGCAGCTCGACGGTCACCGTCTGGGCAGCGCCGTCGACCAGGATGCCGTGGCCAATGTGCGCATGATGCTGCAGTCGTTCTCGCAGGACGTGCCCGTGGCCGCGCTTACGCCCGTCGCGCCGGCCTTCCATACGGCGGAAAAGACCGCCGTCAGCCATGCCGGCGGCCATCGCATCCGCCTGGAACTGCCGAAAATGGAAGAGCGCGAAGTCGAGGCGCTGGCGGCCGAACTGGGTTTGCTGGGCGACGTCGCCGTGTCCACCCTGGCCGACGCGCGCAAGGTGCTGGAAGTGACGACGCATGAAAGCCTGGACGATATCCTGGCCATCTGCTCGTTCGTGCTCAATCCCGACGATATGGTGATCACGCAGGCGCCGCCACTGGCGCCAGGCGAAGCTGAAGCGGCCCGCGCGGCGCAGGAAAAAGCCCAGGGTTACGGTTTCTTCGACCCGCTGCCCGGCACGCAGGGCGCGGCGGACCCCGGCTATGGCTTCTTCCAGCCGATCGAGGATATCCGCGCCGCCGCCGGCGTGCAGAGCGAGGCCGAACAGGGTTACGGTTTCTTCCAGCCGCTCGAACAGATACGCGCCGACGCGGCCAAGGCGGGCAATGCCGGCGCTGCCGCCGTGCCGGCCGTGGCCAGCGCTGCGACCGAAGCGGAGCAGGAAAAGAAACCGGCCAGGAAAGAGGGCGAGAAGGCCGGTACCGAATCGTCGTCGATCCGCGTCTCGATTGAAAAAGTCGATCAGCTGATCAACCTGGTGGGCGAGCTGGTGATCACGCAGGCGATGATCGAGCAGCGCGCCAGCGCGCTCGATCCGATGCTGCACGAGAAACTGCTCGACAGCGTCAGCCACCTGACGCGCAATACGCGCGACTTGCAGGAAGCGGTGATGTCGATCCGCATGATGCCGATGGATTTCGTCTTTTCGCGTTTCCCGCGCATGGTGCGCGACCTGGCAACCAAGCTGGGCAAGAAGGTCGACTTCATCACCAATGGCGCCGCCACGGAACTGGACAAGGGCCTCATCGAGCGCATCGTCGATCCGCTGACGCACCTGGTGCGCAACAGTATCGACCACGGCGTTGAAATGCCGGCCGCCCGCGTGGCCGCCGGCAAGACCGAGGCCGGCCGGCTGTTCCTCTCGGCCAGCCACCAAGGCGGCAACATCATCATCGAAGTATCCGATGATGGCGCGGGACTGAACCGCGAGCGCATCCTGGCCAAGGCGCAGCAGCAGGGACTGGACGTGTCCGAGACGATGAGCGACGCCGACGTGTGGCAGCTGATCTTCGCGCCCGGCTTTTCCACCGCCGAGGCGGTCACCGACGTGTCGGGCCGCGGCGTGGGCATGGATGTCGTCAAGCGCAACATCAGCGCCATGGGCGGCGTCGTCGACATCCGTTCGGCGAAGGGCTTCGGCACGACGATTTCGATCTCGCTGCCGCTGACCCTGGCCATCCTGGACGGCATGTCGATCCGCGTGGGCGACGAAGTGTATATTTTACCGCTGGGCTTTGTCATCGAATCGCTGCAGCCAGCCGTTGAGGATATCAAGGACATCAGTGGCAAGGGCCAGGTGGTGAAAGTGCGCGGCGAATACCTGCCGCTGATTCCGCTGTACCAGATGTTCGACATCGCGCCGCGCTTTACCAGTCCCTCGGAAGGCATCTGCGTGATCCTCGAGACGGAAGGGCGCAAGGCGGCCCTGTTTGTCGACGACCTGGTGGGACAACAGCAGGTCGTGGTGAAAAACCTCGAATCGAATTACCGCAAGGTAGTGGGTATTTCTGGCGCCACCATTCTGGGCGATGGCGGCGTGTCGCTGATTCTCGATGTCGCCGCCCTGATCCGTTCCTCGCGCCAGCTGGCCGACGAGTCCATTTTTTCGTAATACCGATAGATAAAAGATAGGAAAACGCACCATGTCAGATACTCAACAAACATCCGGAAGCAATACGGGCGACGGCAAGGACATCGCCGGACGTGAATTCCTGGCCTTCACCCTGGGCTCCGAAGAGTACGGCATCGATATCCTGAAGGTCCAGGAAATCCGTGGTTACGAAGCGGTCACCCGCATCGCCAACGCGCCTGAATTCATCAAGGGCGTGATCAACCTGCGCGGCATCATCATTCCCGTGGTCGACATGCGCATCAAGTTCAACCTGGGCACGCCCGTGTATGACCAGTTCACGGTGGTGATCATCCTGAACATCGGCGGGCGCATCGTCGGCATGGTGGTCGACAGCGTTTCCGACGTCACCACCCTGACGCCGGAGCAGGTCAAACCGGCGCCGGAAATGGGCACCGCCTTCTCGACCGACTACATGATCGGCCTGGGCACCATCGACGAGCGCATGCTGATCCTGGTCGATATCGACAAGCTGATGTCGAGCAGCGAGATGGGCCTGATCGACAAGCTGGCGGCGTAAGCGGCGGCAAGGCGGCGCCCGGTGCGCCGCCGTTTTAGAACGCAAAGAATCACTACAGATATGCATGTACCGGCGCGGGCATCAGCCAGAGGCGCGCCGGCAGGCTGCAAGGTCCGACAGAGACCAGGCCACAACACGGCGCCGTCCGGTTGAACGGGCGCCGTTCACATAAATATTGGAGACTGTAATGAGTTTGCGCGATTTCAAGATAGGCACCCGGCTGGGGATAGGTTTCGGCAGCATTCTCACCATCCTGGTGGTGGTGATCGTTTCGGCGAATGCACTGAATTATCGTAACAAGGCCCAGTTGCTCACGGGCCTGGCACTGGCCAGCGAAAAAAATACGCAGGCGTCGCTGATGAAAAGCGCGATGCTGGAAACCGGTATCGCCATGCGCAATATCGGCTTGCAGGGCGATGTGGGCCTGATGCAGGTGGAAGAGGGCAAGGTGCGCGAGCAGCGCAAGCTGTACGACGGCGCGCGCGGGAAGCTGTCGAGCCTGGGCCTGTCCGATGGCGAGAAGACGCTGCTGGCCAATATCGCCAGGGTCGACGGCGAAGTCGATGCCGCCTTCAAGGAGGCGATGGGGCAGGTGCTGGCGTTTAACAGCGAGGGCGCGGCGAAGGTGATTGCCACCCGCATCGACCCCTTGAACAAGACGACCCTGGCCGATATCAACAAGCTGCTCGACTTGCAGCACGTGGCGCAGCAAAGCTTCATGGACGATTCGCTGGCGGCCGATGCGCGCCTGATGACGGTATTGTTCATCCTGGGCGGCGCGGCGGTGGCGATCGGCGCCTGGTGCGCCATCTTCATCACGCGCTCGATCACGGTGCCATTGTCCGGCGCCCTTGCGGTGGCGCAGAAGGTGGCAGCGGGCGAGCTGACGGCGCGCGTGGTGGTCGAGGGCAAGGATGAAACGAGCGCGCTGCAGCAGGCATTGAAGGACATGAACGAGAGCCTGGTGCAGACGGTCAGCGACGTGCGCAACGGGACGGACACGATTACCGTGGCCTCGCGCGAAATCGCCAGCGGCAATGCGGACCTGTCGGCGCGCACGGAAACGCAGGCCAGTTCGCTCGAAGAGACGGCGTCGTCGATGGAAGAACTGACGTCGACCGTGAAGCAGAACGCGGACAACGCGCGCCAGGCCAATCAATTGGCCGTGTCGGCGTCGTCGGTGGCGGAGCAGGGCGGCAAGGTGGTGGCGCAAGTGGTCGATACCATGGGTTCCATCAAGGACAGTTCGCGCAAGATCGTCGACATCATCGGCGTCATCGACGGCATCGCGTTCCAGACGAATATCCTGGCGCTGAATGCGGCCGTCGAGGCGGCGCGCGCAGGCGAGCAGGGACGCGGCTTTGCCGTGGTGGCGTCGGAAGTACGCAATCTGGCGCAACGCTCCGCTGGCGCCGCGAAAGAGATCAAGGGCCTGATCGGCGACTCGGTCGACAAGGTCGATGCGGGCAGCCGCCTGGTGGACGAGGCGGGGCAGACCATGGGTTTGATCGTCACGTCGATCCGGCAGGTGGCCGATATCATGGGCGAGATCACGGCGGCAACGCAGGAACAGAGCCATGGCATCGAAGAGGTGAACCAGGCCATCGCGCAGATGGACCAGATGACGCAGCAGAACGCGGCGCTGGTCGAGGAAGCGGCGGCGGCCGCCGAAAGCATGCAGGACCAGGCACAAAAACTGGCCGACGCCGTTCGCATCTTCAAGCTCGATGGCGAGAGCGCGGCGCCGGCGGCCATGTCCGCGCCGGTGAAAGCGCCGGCACGGCCGGCGCCAAGTGTGGCGCCAAATACACGGCGGTTGGCAAAGGCGGCGCAGGCCGGCACGCCACCGCCGGCGAAAAAGCTGGCGGCGGCCGGCGGCGACGATTGGGAAGAGTTCTGACGCCAACCCGGTCCCGCTAGTTATACTTGCAAAGGCATTGGTCAGAGTAGTCATAGAGAGGTAAAAATAAAATGCCGCAAACTAAAACGGATTCGGTCAAGGAATTTGATTTCACTGGCAAGGACTTCGAACGGGTCCGCGCCATGATTTACAAGCGGGCCGGCATCGCGCTGGCCGACAGCAAGCAGGAAATGGTCTACAGCCGCCTGGCCAGGCGCTTGCGCGCGACCGGCATTTCCTCCTTCGTCCGCTACCTGGACGACCTGGAAGCGGGCCGCATGGGCGACGAGTGGGAAGCGTTCACGAATGCGCTGACGACCAACCTGACGTCGTTCTTCCGCGAGGCGCATCACTTCCCGCTGCTGGCCGAGCATGTGAAAAAACTGAGCGGGCCTATCACCATCTGGTGTTCGGCCAGTTCCACCGGCGAGGAGCCGTATTCGATCGCCATGACGGTGTGCGAGGCGTTCAATACGCTCACGCCGCCCGTCACCATCATCGCCACGGACATCGACACGAACGTGCTGGCCACGGCCGCCAATGGCGTCTACAACCTGGACCGGCTCGACAAGATGCCCGCCGACCGTGCGCGGCGCTTTTTCTTGCGCGGCAAGGGCGATCGCGAGGGGCAGGTACGGGTGCGCCCGGAACTGCGCCAGATGATCACCTTCAAGCCGCTCAACCTGCTGGCCGACGGCTGGCCATTGACTGGCCAGTTCGACGTCATCTTTTGCCGTAACGTGATGATTTATTTTGACAAGGCGACGCAGCGCAAGATCCTGTCGCGCTTTGTGCCCTTGATGAAGCCCGATGCCCTGCTGTTTGCGGGCCATTCGGAGAATTTTCTGTACGTGTCGGATTCATTGAAGCTGCGCGGTAAAACAGTCTATGAGCTCGATCAGCCTCGGGGCGCCGCGCCCAAGGCATCGTCGCATCGTACATGAGAGTGAAATATGAGCCTGGAATCCAAAGAGCAATTTGCCACTAACGTCTATTACGACAGGACGTTCAATTGTGACGCCGCCAAGATCTTGCCTGGTGAGTATTACTTTACCAACAAGGACATGCTGATCGTCACCGTGCTCGGCTCCTGCGTCTCGGCCTGCATCCGCGACCGCGTCACGGGCCTGGGCGGCATGAACCATTTCATGCTGCCCGACGGCGGCAGCGATCCGAACAGTCCGATTTCCGCGTCGATGCGCTATGGCACTTACGCCATGGAGATATTGATCAACGATCTGCTGAAGGCGGGCGCGCGGCGCGAGAACATGGAAGCGAAGGTGTTCGGCGGCGGCGCCGTACTGCGCGGCTTCACGGCGATCAACGTCGGTGAACGCAATGCGGCTTTCGTCATCAATTACCTGAAGGCGGAAAAGATGCGCGTGGTGGCCGAGGACTTGAACGACATCCACCCGCGCAAGGTGTATTTTTTCCCCCGCAGCGGCAAGGTGCTGGTGAAAAAGCTGATGCAGACGCATAACGATACGCTGGTACGCCGCGAACTCGATTACGCCAGCCGCTTGAAAGTCGCGCCGGTGGGCGGCGAGGTCGAGCTGTTCTAGTAACACCAGACCAAACCTGCTGCGCGTCGTGCTTTGCGGCCTGCGATGCTCACCGTGCTTCAGCACGGTTGCGCTTCTTAGCCACAAATCACTGCCGCTCGCTACGGTTTTGTCTGGCGTTTTTACCGATTAAGAATAAGGGCCGCAAGGCTTGGAAGGATATTTTATGAAGATCAAAGTATTGATCGTGGATGATTCGGCGCTGATTCGCAGCGTCATGACGGAAATCGTAAACAGCCAGCCCGACATGGAAGTGGTGGGCGCTGCGCCCGATCCGCTGGTGGCGCGCGAGATGATCAAGCAGACCAACCCCGACGTGCTGACCCTCGACGTCGAGATGCCGAAGATGGATGGCCTCGATTTCCTGGAAAAGCTGATGCGCTTGCGCCCGATGCCGGTATTGATGGTGTCGTCCTTGACCGAGCGCGGTTCGGAAATCACCATGCGCGCGCTGGAGCTGGGCGCCGTCGATTTCGTCACCAAGCCGAAGATTTCCATCCAGAGCGGCATGCGCGAGTATACGGACATGATCGCCGACAAGATCCGCGCCGCTTCGAAGGCGCGCATCCGCGCGCGCACGCTGCCGTCGGCGGGCGACAGGGTCGCCGCACCGCTGCCTGCGCTGCGCAGCCCCTTGACGTCGAGCGAAAAGCTGATCATCGTAGGCGCCTCCACGGGCGGCACGGAAGCGATCCGCGAATTTTTGATGCAGATGCCGTCCGATTGCCCCGGCATCCTGATCACGCAGCACATGCCGGAAGGCTTTACGCGCTCGTTTGCGCGCCGCCTCGATTCGCTGTGCAAGATCTCGGTGCAGGAAGCGGCGGGCGGCGAACGGGTGCTGCCCGGCCACGCCTACATCGCGCCCGGCCATTCGCACCTGACCCTGACGCGCAGCGGCGCCAATTACATGACCAAGATCGACCAGGGCGAACCGGTCAACCGCCACCGCCCCTCGGTCGATGTGCTGTTCCGTTCGGCCGCGCAGTCGGCGGGCAAGAATGCCGTCGGCGTGATCCTGACCGGCATGGGCAAGGATGGCGCACAAGGCATGTTGGAGATGAAGGCCGCAGGAGCGTATAATTTTGCGCAGGATGAAGCCAGTTGCGTGGTGTTCGGCATGCCGCGCGAGGCGATCGCCGTTGGTGCCACGCATGAGGTCGGCGCTTTGACGGCGCTGCCCGGCATGGTGCTGGGACACCTGGCTGCGCATGGCATGCGTGCTTTGCGCGTGTAAGCCACGTTTTGTATGATCTGGGGCAAGTTTGTTCGCCTAAAAGCAACGAAAATGCTATCCTACAACTTGCTGCCGTAGTGTCGACCATAATGTCGGCATTCATGTCGATATTATTAACAAACCGCTACAGAAACAACGGAGTTATTCATGGCTGATCCAAAGATGAAATTTTTAGTCGTTGACGATTTTTCGACGATGCGCCGCATTGTCCGGAATCTGTTGAAGGAACTGGGTTATGCCAACGTCGATGAGGCGGAAGACGGCGTGATGGGCCTGGCCAAGCTGCGCGCGGAATCCTACGATTTCGTCGTCTCGGACTGGAACATGCCTAATATGGATGGCCTGACGATGCTGCAGCATATCCGCGCCGATCCGGCACTGGCCAAGCTGCCCGTGCTGATGGTGACCGCCGAAGCGAAAAAAGAAAACATCATCGCCGCCGCGCAAGCCGGCGCCAGCGGTTATGTTGTCAAGCCGTTCACGGCCGCTACCCTCGATGAAAAGCTGAACAAGATTTTCGAGAAGCTGGAAAAAGCCGGCGCTTAATCCAGGTGTGACCGTCATCAAAAAAAACGCTGCCAGTGCAAACCGGCAGCGTTTTTTTTCGTCGGCTTGCGTCTTGCCTACACCAGGCCGCCATTCGCGCGCAAGGTTTGCCCGTTGATCCAGCGGCCATCCGGCCCTGCCAAAAAAGCCACGGCGGCAGCGATGTCGTCCGGCGTGCCCAGGCGCTCCAGCGGCGCCATCTTGCTCATGCGTTCTATCATTTCCGCCGTCTTGCCGTTCAAGAACAGGGCCGTGGCCGTGGGGCCGGGGGCGACGGCGTTGACGGTGATGTTCTTGCCGCGCAATTCCTTGGCGAAGATAGTCGTCATCGTCTCGATGGCGGCCTTGCTGGCGCCATAGATGCTGTAGCCGGGCAGGGCCAGGCCAATCACGCTGGTGGAGAAGTTGACCACGCTGCCGCCGTGGCGCAAGCGCGTTGCCGCCTGGCGCATGGTGTTGAAGCTGCCCTTGACGTTGACGGCGAACAGGCTGTCGAAGGTGGCGTCGTCCGTGTCGGCCAGGGCTGGCAGCGCGGGCGGCATGATGCCGGCGTTGTTGACCAGCACGTCGACGCCGCCGAAGGCCGCCTCGGCCGCAGCGAACAGCGCTTGCACATCGCCCGCATCGGCCACGTTGGCCTTGACGGCGATGGCGGCGCCGCCGTCGGCAAGAATGCTTGCCACCAGCGCGTCCGCCGCCGCCTTGCCGCTGGCGTAATTGACGACGACTTGCATGCCGTCGCGCGCCAGGCGGCGGGCGATGGCCGCGCCGATGCCGCGCGAGGCGCCCGTGACGATGGCGACCCTGGCTGGGGTGGGTACGGTATGCATGTTGCTTCTCCTGTCATGGTGGGAGGCCCGCGCGCGGTGTGTCTGCGAACCAGTATGGCGATTGTGATCTTTATTGTTGCGTGGATAAAGACTGGTTTGATGGTTTTAGTGTGCAATCAAAATCAACAATGCTGCAGACGACACGGCGCCAGCCGTCTGGCATAAGCTGTCATGCAACAAGTTGCGACGTGGAATGAAATATTTCCCAAAGTTAACTTTACACGTCAACTAAAGTGGCTCATGATCGCTGCACTATTCCACCTCTGTCCCCGACCCCGACAAGAAGGAGCGCCACATGCGCCGAGCACCCGTATTATTCTTTGCCCTGAGCACGGCCTTGCTGGCAGCCTGTGGCGTGAGCCTTGAGCAAACCGCCGTGGCGCCTGTTGCGTCTGTCGAGATGCAGGAGCCTGCCGAAGCCGATGGCCGGCATGCTTATCTGCACCGCGTGGGTGGCCATGATTATGTCAGCCTGAGCCAGAACGGCCCGCAAGGCGGCTTGCCGATACTCACAGGGGCGCAGCGCGGTGCGCATGCGATCCGCCTGCTGGCAGCCGATCCGGCCCAGGCGCGGGCCATCCTGCGCAGCCTGAGGCTGCCTGCGAACCAGCGCAAGCTGTGGGCGGGCGAGGAAATCGTGCTCGATGCGGCCAGCTATGACATGTTGCAGGCGGCACGCGGCAGCAACAAACCGCTGTTTGCCGAACTCAAGCTGGTAGGGATGGAGAAGTAAAAAAAGAAACGGGGCCGAATGGCCCCGCTGTGAATGCGCTTAAATTTCCAGATTATCAATCAGACGCGTCTGCCCCAGCTTGGCGGCGGCCAGCACCACCAGCGGTTCGCCGGCGGCCAGTTCGGCGGCGTTTGGCGCTTGCAGGTTGGCGCGCTTGCGCACGGCGATGTAGTCCGATTTCCAGCCGCGGCTGTCGAGCAGTTGCATCGCAGCCTGTTCCAGTTCACCCACGGCCATGTTGCCCTTGCGCACTTCCTCGGCCACGAAATTGAGTCCCTTGTACAGCTCCGGCGCTTCCGCGCGTTCGCCTTCCGACAGGTACATATTGCGCGACGATAAGGCCAGGCCATCGTCGGCCCGATACGTTTCGGCGGCGATGATTTCCGTCGGCAGCGCGAACTGGCGCGCCATGTTGCGGATGATCATCAGTTGCTGGTAATCCTTCTTGCCGAACACGGCCACGCGCGGGCCCACGCACGAGAACAGCTTGGTGACGACCGTGCACACGCCTTCGAAGAAGCCGGGACGGAATTCCCCTTCCAGGGTGTTGCCCAGGTCATCGGGCGGGCGCACGCGGTATTCCTGCGGTTCCGGGTACAGTTCCTTTTCCGTCGGCGCGAACAGCACGTACACGCCTTCCTTTTCCAGCTTGGCAATATCGTCCGCCATGGTGCGCGGATATTTTTCGAAGTCTTCGTTCGGGCCGAATTGCAGGCGGTTCACGAAGATCGACGCGACGACGGGGTCGCCATGCTTGCGCGCCAGACGCATCAGCGACAAATGGCCTTCATGCAGGTTGCCCATGGTGGGGACGAACGCCGTGCGCAGCTGTCCGCTGAGCTGGTCGCGCAATTCTTCGATGTCGGAAATAATTTTCATGGATTGCTTTCGCTAAAACCCCGTTGTACGGTGGTCAGTGACAAAGGGAAGGGATCAGGCGGGCGAATAGGCCAGCCGGACGTAGATGGGGGCAAACGGTTCTGCCTGCGTGATTTCGATCAGGGTTTCCTTGGCCAGTTCCAGCAGGGCCACGAAGTTGACCACCACCACGGGCACGCCGCCGGCAATGTCGAAAAGTTCGCTGAACTCGACGAAGCGCGACGATTGCAAGTGGCGCAGGATGCTCGACATGTGCTCGCGCACGGACAGTTCCTGGCGGCTGATGCGGTGGTGCTGGGTCAGTTTGGCGCGCTTCAGCACGTCGAGCCACGCCTGCTGCAAGTCCACCGCTTCCACGTCGGGCCAGGTGGGCGTCAGGCTTTGCTCGATGAAAATCTGCGTGCGCACGAAATCGCGCTCGAACTGGGGAATGGTGTTCAGGTCGTAGGCGGCCAGCTTGATCTGCTCGTACTCAAGCAGGCGGCGCACCAGTTCGGCACGGGGATCGCCGCCATCTTCCTCGACGTCGCTCTTGCGCGAAGGCAAGAGCATGCGCGACTTGATCTCGATCAGCATGGCCGCCATCAGCAAGTACTCGGCGGCCAGTTCCAGGTTGCTCACGCGGATCTGGTCCACGTATTTCAGATATTGCAGGGTCACCTGCGCCATCGGAATATCGAGAATGTTGAAGTTTTGCTTGCGGATCAGGTAGAGCAGCAAGTCGAGCGGGCCTTCGAAGGCTTCGAGGAAGATTTCCAGCGCGTCCGGCGGGATGTACAAATCCGTCGGCATGCGCAGCATCGGTTCGCCATACAGGCGGGCGATGCCAGGCGGGTCGGCGGCAGGCGCCGCGTCCGTGGTTGCAGATGCTGCAGGGTCGCCGCTGCCGTCGCCTTCAGCGACAGGTTCGGGCGACTCGATGACTGCGCCGGCACCGGAAGCGTCGGCTTCCGGCGTGACTACAGACTCTTCAGGCAGCATCGTGCCGGTTCCAGATCTTAGTTCTTGTTCTGGTAAACGTAAGCCTGTTGCTTGACGGCCGATGCCAGCTGGCGTTCCTGCTCATCGATGCTGACGGCTGGCTTGTCCCACAGCAGGGCGCGGCCCGCTTGCTGGCCCGCTTCCATGCCAGGATTCTTGGCCTTCAGTTCGGCGATGAACAAGGTGTGGTCGGATACGTAGTTGTTGTGTTTTGCAGGCAGTTTCATATTCTCTTCTGAGTGTCTTATAAGTAAGGTCAGCCGGCCGTATTTTACCGCGCCGTGCGGCCTGGCGGGTTGTTGTATCGGCAAGTCCGGGGCGAAATTGCTAAAAATCAATAACGCAGCAAACGCCGCATCACCATCGGCGCCGGTTCGGCGGGGTTGGCGTGCGAATATTCCAGTTCTTCGGCCAGGTCGAATTCGAAGGCCGCATAAAAATCGATCAGTTTGCGCTGGTCGCGCCGCACGGCCAGGCGCAATTCCTCGGCCTGGCACGACAGGCCATGATGAATGATGGCTTCGAGCAAATGTTGTGAAACATGGCTGCCCCGGTAGGCGGGCAGCACGCCCATGCGTGAAATCTTCCAGATGGCGGGGTCGCTGTCGAGCGGCATCCAGCGCAGCGAACCGGCTGGAATGTCGTCGATCAGCAACAAAAAACCGCCGCCGTGGCGCAATTGCGCTTCCACCTGCTGCGCCGTCTCGTGGTGCCCGCTGGACGAGGCGGCCACCTTGCCGGCCCATGCGGCGCGGGTCAGCTCGGCCATCAGTTGTGCATCGGCATTTGTTGCTTCGCGCACCACGATATTCATCATCGGTCCTTGTGGGGGCTTAGCGGATGCGCATGCCAGGTTCGGCGCCCGGCCACGGGTTCAGGATGTAGATGCCCGGATTGGCCTTCTCGTCGGCGGCGGACGCTGCCATGACCATGCCTTCGGAAATGCCGAACTTCATCTTGCGTGGCGCCAGATTGGCCACCAGCACCGTCAGCTTGCCGATCAGTTCTTCCGGCTGGTAGGCCGAGCGGATGCCCGAAAACACGTTGCGCAAACGGCCTTCGCCCGCATCCAGGGTCAGGCGCAGCAGCTTGTCGGAGCCGTCGACCAGTTCGCAGTTGACGATTTTCGCGATGCGCAGGTCGACCTTGAGGAAGTCGTCGATCTTGATTTCGGGCGCCAGTTCTTCGATGGCGGCAGCGGCCGGAGCAGCGGATGTTGCGTCATTCGCGGCATCGCCAGCCGGTGCCGCGATGGCGGCCGCTTGCGGTGCGTCAAACAGCGCTTCGATCATCTTCGCATCCATGCGCGTCATCAAGTGGCTGTAGGCGCCGATGGTACGGCCCAGCATGCTGTTCGCGACGGCGTCGCCGAATACTTGCGTATCGGCCCAAGTGAATTGCTCGTCGTTGAGGAACGAGGCCACGTTCTTGGCCACGCCCGGCAGCACCGGCGACAGCAAAATCGTCAGCTGGCGGAACAGGATCAGGGCCGTCGTGCACACGTCGTGCAGTTCTGCGGTTTTTTCTGCATCCTTGGCCAGAATCCACGGCTTGTTTTCATCGACATACTGGTTGGTGATGTCGGCGATTTCCATGATTTCGCGCAAGGCCTTGCCGAATTCGCGGTTCTCGAAGTGCGCAGCGATGCTGGCCTGGCGCTCGACGATGACGCCGTTGACGTCCACCGTCAGGGCGCGGTTGATCCAGCTTTGCGCGCCTTCCGACAGCGTCGACGCCAGCTTGCCGTCGAAACGCTTGGCGATGAAGCCGGCGCAGCGGCTGGCGATGTTCACGTACTTGCCGATCAGGTCGCTGTTCACGCGGGCAACGAAGTCTTCGCCGTTGAAGTCCAGGTCTTCCACTTTCGAGTTCAGCTTGAAGGCGATGTAGTAGCGCAGCCATTCCGGGTTCATGCCCAGGTCCAGGTAGCGCAGCGGCGAAATGCCCGTGCCGCGCGACTTCGACATTTTTTCATTGTTGACCGTCAGGAAGCCGTGGACGTTGACTTTCAGTTTGTCGATCACCGGGTGATCGGCGAACTTCAGCATGGCGGGCCAGAACAGCAAATGGAAGGAGACGATGTCCTTGCCGATGAAGTGGATCTGTTCCGTCGACGGGTCGTTCAGGAAGGCGTCGAAATCGATGCCTTTCTTGTCGCAATAGTTTTTCAGGCTGGCCAGGTAGCCGACGGGCGCGTCCATCCACACATAGAAGAATTTACCTGGTGCATCAGGAATCGGGATGCCGAAGTAGGGCGCATCGCGCGAAATATCCCAGTCGGCCAGCTTTTCACCGGCTTCGCCCAGCCATTCGCTGACCTTGTTGACCATTTCCGGCTGCAAGCGGCCTGGCGTATTCAGCCAATCTTTCAGGAATTCGAAGCAGCGCGGGTCGGACAGCTTGAAGAAATACTGTTCCGACGGCTTCATCACGGGCGTCGCGTTGGTAAACACGGAGAACGGATTGACCAGGTCGGTTGGCTGGTAGGCCGCGCCGCACACTTCGCAATTGTCGCCGTACTGGTTCTTGGCGCCGCATTTCGGGCATTCGCCCTTGATGTTGCGGTCGGCCAGGAACATGCCCTTGACCGGGTCGAAGAAGCGGTCGACGGTTTTCGTGACGATCAGGCCCGTATCGCGCAGCTTGCGGTAGATCGATTGCGACAGGTCGACGTTTTCCGGCGAATCGGTCGAATACCAGTTGTCGAAGGCGATATGGAAGCCATCGAGGTACTGGGCGCGGCCGGCGGCGATGTTGGCGACGAATTGCTGCGGCGTGATGCCTTCCTTTTCGGCGGCGATCATGATGGGCGTGCCATGCGTATCGTCGGCGCCCACAAAGTGCACTTCACGGCCGGCTGCGCCATCGCGTTGCATTCGCTGGAACCGGACCCAGATATCGGCCTGGATGTATTCCATGATGTGGCCAATGTGAAAAGCGGCGTTTGCGTAAGGCAGGGCAGTGGTGACGAACAGCTTGCGAGTCATGATTGATGCACTTTTGGGATGGATAATAGGACATTTTAACAGCGGAAAGGCAATATGAGCAGATGCTGCGCCGGCAAGTGATACTTTTGCCGCCATCGCGCCATGCAAATTTGCGCTAGACTGCGCGTATTGCATATATGTAGTACACACGGAGATTGTCATGAGCATCACAGTAGAAGACGTCAAGGCCGCGCTGGCCCAGGTTATTGATCCAAATACACATAAAGATTTCGTTTCCAGTAAAACCGTCAAGAATCTGAAGGTCGATGGCAATGATATTTCCCTCGACATCGAGCTGGGCTACCCCGCCAAAAGCCAGATCGACCTGATCCGCAAATCCGTGCTGGCCGCCCTGCGCGTGCTGCCGGGCGTGGGCAACGTCAGCGTGGGCGTGTCGTCGAAAATCATTTCGCACACGGTGCAGCGCGGCTTGAAGCCGATGAGCAACGTGAAAAACATCATTGCCGTCGCTTCCGGCAAGGGCGGCGTGGGTAAATCGACCACGGCCGTCAACCTGGCCCTGGCCCTGGCAGCCGAAGGCGCCACCGTCGGCATGCTCGACGCCGATATCTATGGTCCGTCGCAACCGATGATGCTGGGTGTCAAAGGCCAGCCAAAAACGCTGGATGGCAAGAGCATGGAACCGATGGAAAACCACGGCCTGCAAGTGTCGTCGATCGGTTTCATGATCGATCCGGACGAGCCGATGGTGTGGCGCGGCCCGATGGTCACGCAAGCGTTGCAGCAATTGCTGGACCAGACCAACTGGCGCGACCTCGATTATCTGATCGTCGACATGCCGCCAGGCACGGGTGACATCCAGCTGACCCTGTCGCAGAAAGTGCCCGTCACGGGCGCCGTTATCGTCACGACGCCGCAGGACATCGCGCTGTTGGATGCGCGCAAGGGCTTGAAAATGTTCGAAAAGGTCGGCATTCCGATCCTCGGCGTGGTGGAAAACATGAGCACGCACATCTGCTCGAACTGCGGCCATGCGGAAGAAATCTTCGGCGCCGGCGGCGGCGCGAAGATGTGCGCGGACTTCGGCGTGGAATTCCTCGGCGCCTTGCCGCTGACCATGGCGATCCGCCAGCAGACGGATTCGGGTACGCCCACCGTCGTGGCCGAGCCCGATGGCCCCATCGCCGTGATCTACAAGCAGATCGCCCGCACCATCGCGATCAAGGTGGCGGAAAAGGCGAAGGACATGACCAGCAAGTTCCCGTCGATCGTCATCAAGAACGATTGATGATCGGCCATGGGGTCAGACCCCAGCAGCTCCCCTGCGCCATGGTCGCCAGGAATATGGTTTCATGCAGTCTGTGTTGTTATTAAACAAGAGGAGACATCATGCAATTGAGCACCGTATTCCTGCGCCAGGCCGCAGGCCTGGTCGCCGGCAGCCTGCTGGCCGCCAGCGCGTTCGCCCAATCCGTATCCTTCGTCGAGCCAGTCGATGGCGCGACGGTGACCAGTCCGTTCAAGGTGAAATTTGCCGTCAGCGGCATGGACGTCAAGCCGGCCGGTGACATGACGGCCAAGACGGGCCACCATCATCTGCTCATCAATATGGGGCCGATGAAGGCGGGCGAGATGATACCCATGGATGACAAGCATTTGCATTTCGGCAAAGGACAAACGGAAACGGACGTCACCTTGCCGCCGGGCCAGTACACGCTCACCATGCAGTTCGCCAATGGCGCGCACCAGTCATATGGTCCGGAGTTGAGCAAAAGCATCAAGGTGACGGTCAAGTAAGTCAGGCAGATTGTCTGTTGCGGCAAAGGCCGGGTTCCAGCGATGGAGTCTGGCCTTTTTCATATTGTTGTCTCTTGTCATCATCGCGTCATATGGTTGGCGTATGCTGGCCGGTGGCCTAACTTTTGATGAGCGGATATGACGAAACATTTCTCCCTTTCCCGGCAACTGGCACAGGCGCTGCTGCTGGTCGCTGGCGTGGCGGCGTGCCAGGCGCATGCTGCCAAGGCGCTTCCTGCTGCTGCCTCTGCGGCGCAGCCGAAACTGGTCGTGGTGCTGGTGGTCGATGGCTTGCCGCAGGAACAGGTGACGCGCTACCGCGAGCAGTTCGGCCAAGGCGGTTTCCGCCGCCTGCTGGAGCAGGGCGCGTGGTTCAGCGACGCGCACCAGGCGCACGGCATCACGGTCACCGCCATCGGCCACTCGGCCGTGCTGTCGGGTGCCTATCCTTACCAGCATGGCGTGATCGGCAATAACTGGATCGATCCCGTCACGAAAAAATCCGTGTACTGCACCGAAGACGGCAATTTCCATTACATCGGCGAAGCAACACAGCCCGACGACGGCACGGCGCCGACCAAGCTGCGCGTGAGTACCCTGGGCGACGAGCTGCGCTATGCCACGGGCGACAAGTCCAAGGTCGTCACCGTGTCGGGCAAGGACCGCGGCGCCATCCTGCTGGCCGGGAAAACGGGCACGGCCTATATGTACATGGAAAAGACGGGCAATTTCGCCAGCAGCACCTACTATATGCAGCAGCATCCGCAATGGGTGCAGCGCTACCAGGCGACCAAACCGCAGGATCGCTACTATGGCAAGAGCTGGACGCCGCTGCTGGCCGATGCCGCCTATGCGCGCGACGCCCGTGATGATCTGGTGGCGGCCAAGCCGGGCACGCGCAACACCTTCCCGTTTGCCTACTACAGCGACAGCGGTAAGCTCGATGGCGAGTACTACAGCCGCCTGAAATCCGGTCCCTTCCTCGATGAGCTGACCCTGGAATTTGCCCGCGCCGCCATCGATGGCGAAAACCTGGGCCGCAACCCGGCCGGCGTGCCCGATATCCTGGGCGTGAGCCTGTCCGCGCACGACTATGTGAACCACGCCTACGGCCCGGAAAGCAAGATGTCGCACGACCACCTGCAGCGCCTGGACCGCATGCTGGCCGGCTTCTTTCTTGATCTCGATAAAAAAGTCGGCATGGACAACGTGCTGGTGGTGCTGACGGCTGACCATGGCTTTGCCAACGTGCCGGAATTTGCCGAAACGCGCGGCTTCTCGGCCAAACGCATCGATGGCGCCAAACTGGTCGATGGCTTGAACCAGCACCTGGCAACAAGCCTGGGTATCGACAAGCTGGTGACGACGTCGTCGCTGCCGAATATCTATCTCGATTACGCGCTGGCGGAAAAGAGCGGCATCCATCGCGCTGCCCTGGAAGATGCGGCGGCCCGCTTCCTGCTGCAGCAGGACGGTCTGGCGCAAGTCTACACGCGCACGCAGATGGAAGCGGGGGCGGTGGCCACGCGCATGGACACCCTGATGCGCCGTGCCTGGAACCGCCAGCTGTCGGGCGACCTGATGGTCGTCACCAAGCCGGCCTGGTACTTCGGCAAGGGCAGCGGCGGCACGTCGCACGGCACGCCGTACACGTATGACACCAACGTGCCGCTGATGGTCTTCGGCCCCCGCTGGATCAAGCCGGGCGCCTATGGCCAGTACGTGGAAGTGGTCGACATCGCGCCGACCCTCGCCCACCTGCTGCGCATACGCCAGCCGTCGGCGTCAGAGGGGCGGGTGTTGACGGAGGCGGTGCGCTAACGATGTTGGCTTGTGGTGTTGTCGGCTTACGCGCTGCGCGCTAAGCCGACCTACATTGGCCTTGTGGTGGGCATAGAGCGTAGGTCGGATTAGCGGGGCAAAGCCCCGCGTAATCCGACAACAGTGTTGGCAAAACAGCTTACAGCAGCCAGTCTATCGGCAGCACCGATAAAATCGCCACCCCCATGCGCTTCCACACGCTGGTGCCCGGTTCCGTGTCGTAGCGCGTGGTGGCGCCGTTGGCGTCGCGGGCGAGCCAGTACAGCGCGCCGTCGTCGCCCAGCAGCACCTGGTAGGCGCGCTGCGGGATCGTGGTGCGCATGGCCTGGCCCAGCTGGCTGGCCAGCGCGGGGCTGTCGATGACGAGGCCCATTTCCGTATTCAACTCGATCGAGCGCGGATCGAAATTGAACGAGCCGACAAAGATGCGCCGGTCATCGACGGCAAAGGTCTTCGCATGCAGGCTCGATGCGGAGCTGCCCAGATGGCCCGGCTGCGCGCGCGCATCGTCCCGTTCCCACGAGCGGCGCGATTCATACAGCAGCACGCCCGCTTCCAGCAGCGGTTTTCGCCACTTCGCATAGCCGGCATGCACGGCCGCCACGTCGGTCGCTTCCAGTGCATTCGTCAGGATGCGCACGCCCACGCCTTTTTTCGTCAGGTCGGCAAAGGCTTGCGTGCCCGATTTGCCGGGCACAAAATACGGCGACACCAGGTCGACTTCCTTTTCCGGCACGCCCAGCAGGTTTTGCAGGTTTTCCGCCACGCCCGTGCCGGGCCTGGCCTTGTCCAGCACCTTGGCCGGGTCGTCGCTGACCATGCGCGTGCGCGCCCATTCGAAGGGCAGGGTGCGTTCCATCATCTGCTTGACGAAGGGCGAGGTGCGCAGTGCCTGTACGTATTCCTCGGCCGCCCTGGTATCGTCGATGCGGTCCGCCTCGGCGGCGATGGTGGCCGCGTCGCCCTCGACGGGGCGGGTCAGCAGCAGGCTGGCGGGGTAGGCCGAGGCGCTGTTCCAGTAGCGGTCGAAATCGTGCGAGACGTCGTCGACGACGGGGCCGACGGCCAGCACGTCAAGGTCGGCGAACAGCACGTCGCCGGCCGCGCCAAAATATTCGTCGCCCACGTTGCGCCCGCCGACGATGGTGGCCTGGTTATCGGCCGTGAACGATTTGTTGTGCATGCGCCGGTTGAGGCGGGAAAAATCCGTGGCAAAGGCCAGCGCGCGCGGTGAGCGGGGCACGAAGGGATTGAACAGGCGGATTTCCAGATTCCGCTGCTTGCCCAGCATGGTCAAGGTCTGGTCCAGCCCCGCCGTGTTGTTATCGTCGAGCAGCAGGCGCACGCGCACGCCCCGTTCGGCCGCCTGGCGCAGGGCGTCGAACAGCAGGGTGCCCGTGATGTCCTTGTGCCAGATGTAGTACTGCACGTCCAGGCTGCGCTGGGCGGCGGCGGCCAGCAGGGCGCGCGCGGCAAAGGCGTCGCGCCCATCGGCCAGCGGGTAAATGCCGGACACGCCCGGATGCTGCGCCACCATGGGCGCGATGGCCTCGGCCAGTTGGGTGTGCTTTGTGTCGGCCATGACGGTCGACGCGCTGCGGCCTTCCAGCGAAGGCAGTGAAGCGCAGCCGGCAAGGACGGCGGACAGCAGCAGGGGCAGCAGCAGCCTGGTGGCGCTGCGGAAGGGAAGTGCTTGGGCGGGCATGGCAGGCTTTCATCGAGTTGCCCCGATGTTAGCAGATGCGCATGCCCGCACGCGGGCGCGGTGTTACAGTTGTTCCAGCGCGATCAGCTCGGCCACCGTCTGGCGGCGGCGGATCAGCCGCGAAGCATCTCCATCGACCAGGTATTCGGCCGCATGGGGGCGGCTGTTGTAGTTCGACGACATCGACGCGCCATATGCGCCCGCGCCTTCGAAGACAACGTAGTCGCCCACCTGCGCTGCGGGTAACAAACGGGTTTCCACCACGCCGCCATCGCGCTGGGTAAACACGTCGCCCGATTCGCACAGGGGGCCGCCGACCACGGTGGCGCGCTGCGTGTTCAGTGTCCGGCCGTCATGCGCGATGACCGACATTGCATGGTAGCTGCCGTACATGGCGGGGCGCATCAGTTCATTGAAACCCGTGTCGAGCAGGGTGAAGTGATTGCCGCCCATTTGCTTGGTGGCGCGCACTTCGGCCACCAGCAGGCCCGCATCGGCCACGAGGAAGCGTCCCGGTTCGATTTCCAGGTGCACGGCGTGGCCCAGGTGCGCCTCGATCTGCTTGCGCGCCGCATCCCACAGCTGGAAGTAGTGGTCCGTATCGACCGGCTGCTCGCCGTCGCGGTAAGGCACGGACAGGCCGCCGCCCGTGGAAATGGCTTCGATATCGTGGCCCATGTTCTTGACCAGGTCGACCATGGTGCCGCAGACGGTTTCCAGGTGGCTGTAGTCGACGCCCGAGCCGATGTGCATGTGCAGGCCGACCAGGTGCAGGCCATGCGCGCGGATGACGGCCAGCGCCTCCGGCAGCTCTTCGTGCCAGATGCCATGCTTGCTGTTTTCGCCGCCCGTATTGGTCTTGTTGCTGTGGCCGTGGCCATAGCCAGGATTAATGCGCAGCCAGACGCGGTGGCCGGGCGACACGGGGCCCAGCTGGCGCAGCATGTCGACGGAGCCGCAATTGACTTCGATCTTCGCTGCCGCCACGCGCGCCAGGGTAGGGCGGTCGAACAGGTCGCAGGTGAACACCAGGCCGGCGGCGCCGTTCGTTTGCGCCGGCGTAAAGCCCGCCTGCAGCGCGCGTTCGATCTCGCCCAGCGAGACGGCGTCCACGTGCACGCCCGCTTCACGCATCAGGGTGAGCAGGTGGATGTTCGAATTGGCCTTTTGCGCGAAGCGCACGGTGTCGAACTGCGCCAGCTGCGCCACGCGGGCGCGGATGGTGGCCGCGTCATACACCCACAGGGGCGTGCCGTGTTCCTGGGCGAGTTGGGCGAGGGTCTGGTCGTTGACGGGCTTCATCGTGTGCTTTCGGTGGAATGAGGAGGTAGCGCATGATGGCTGATTGTGCTTCGACTATAAAATATCTATTTAGGCCTACCTTATTCATTTATGATATGACCATGACTATCTCCCTGCGCCATATCGAGGTCTTTCGCGCCATCATGACGACGGGCAGCGTGACGGCCGCCGCCGCCATGCTGCACACGTCGCAGCCCACCGTCAGCCGCGAGCTGGCGCGCCTCGAACACTTGACGGGCTTGACCCTGTTCGAGCGCGAGCGGGGGCGGCTGCGTCCGACGGCGCAGGCGCTGCAGCTGTTCGAGGAAGTGCAGCGCGCGTATTTCGGCCTGGAGCGCATCGTCAGCACGGCGGCAGCCTTGCGCCAGTTCGACCAGGGCCAGTTGTCGATCGCCTGCCTGCCCGTGTTTTCCCAGTCGCTGCTGCCGCAGGCGTGCAAGCGCTTCGTCGCCGATTTTCCCAAGGTGAGCATCAGCATCACGCCGCAGGAGTCGCCGCTGCTGGAAGAGTGGCTGTCGGCGCAGCGCCACGACATCGGCCTGACGGAAGTGGGCAATGCGCCACCTGGCACCGCGCTCGATACCTTGATGTCCGTCGACGAGGTGTGCGTGCTGCCCGACGGCCATGCGCTCGCCGGCAAGGCGGTGCTGCAGCCGGCGGACTTCGCGGGCCAGCCTTTCATCAGCCTGGCCGCCGTCGACCCCTACCGCCAGCAGATCGACGCCATCTTCGCGCAGGCCGGCGTGGAGCGGCGCATGGCGCTCGACACGCACAGCGCCGCTTCCGTCTGCGCCATGGTGCGCGAAGGCGTGGGGCTGGCCATCGTCAATCCGCTCACGGCCCTCGATTATGCGGGGCAGGGCTTGCAGATACGCCGCTTTGCCGTGTCCTTGCCGTTCACGGTGAATCTCGTGAAACCTTTGCACCGCCCCCTGTCGCAACTGGTCGCCCTGTTCGAGCAGGCGCTGCATGCGCAGGCGGACGAGGTGAAAAGGCGCTTGCTGCAGCTGTGACGACGCTTGTGGAGCGGCGGCGGTCAACAGAGTAAAATGGCGTTTTACTTATTCAAGCCTGATTACCTCGATGACCACAACCGCTACTCCCGTCCGTACCCGTTTCGCTCCCAGCCCGACCGGCTATCTGCACCTGGGCGGCGCCCGCACCGCTTTATACAGCTGGGCGTATGCCCGCCACTTCGGCGGCACCTTCGTGCTGCGCATCGAAGACACGGACGTGGAGCGTTCCACGCCGGAAGCCGTGCAAGCCATCATCGAAGGCATGAAGTGGCTGGGCCTGGACCACGACGAAGGCCCGTTCTACCAGATGCAGCGCATGGACCGCTACCGCGAAGTGGTGGCGCAGATGCTGGCTGAAGGTACGGCATATCACTGCTACTCGTCGCCGGAAGAAGTCGAAGCGATGCGCGAGCGCATGCGCGCCGCCGGCGAAAAGCCCCGCTACGACGGCACCTGGCGCCCGGAGCCGGGCAAGACCCTGCCGGCCATTCCTGCCGACCGCAAGCCCGTCGTGCGCTTCAAGAATCCGCTCGATGGCGACGTGACGTGGGACGACGTGGTCAAGGGCACGATCACGATTTCGAACCGCGAGC
This sequence comes from Janthinobacterium sp. 64, assembly GCF_002813325.1. NCBI lineage: Bacteria > Pseudomonadati > Pseudomonadota > Betaproteobacteria > Burkholderiales > Oxalobacteraceae > Janthinobacterium > Janthinobacterium sp. 64. The sequence goes on from NZ_PHUG01000001.1 coordinate 5,837,576, forward strand.
TGGACGACCTGGTGATCGCGCGTCCGGACGGCACGCCAACGTACAACTTCTGCGTGGCCGTCGACGACTGGGACATGCAGATCACCCACGTGATCCGCGGCGATGACCACGTCAACAACACCCCGCGCCAGATCAACATCCTGCGCGCCATCGGCGCACCGCTGCCGCTGTACGGCCACCTGCCGATGATTCTGGGGGCGGACGGCGAAAAGCTGTCGAAGCGCCACGGCGCCGTCAGCGTGATGGATTACCCGGCGCAGGGCTTCCTGCCCGAAGCGATGCTGAACTACCTGGCGCGCCTGGGCTGGAGCCATGGCGACGACGAGGTGTTCTCGACCGAGCAGTTCTGCGAGTGGTTCAATCTGAATCACCTGTCGAAATCGGCGGCCCAGTTCAACAATGAAAAACTGGCCTGGCTGAACAACCACTATATCAAGCAGGCCGACAACACGCGCCTGGCCGACCTGGCGCGTCCGCAAATGGCCGCCGCCGGCGCCGTCTTCGAAGGCGCGCCGGACCTGGCGCAAGTGCTGGGCATGATGAAAGAGCGCGCCAATACCATCAATGAGCTGGCGGCCGCCTCGATGCTGTTCTTCCGCGCGCCGCAGCCGGAAGCGGAACTGGCAGCGCAGCACATTACGGATGCCATCAAGCCCGTGCTGGCGCAGTTTGCCGAGCGCATCGCCACGGTGGAGTGGAGCAAGGAAGCCGTGGCCGCCATGATCAAGGAAGTGCTGGCCGCCAACACCATCAAGATGCCGCTGCTGGCCATGCCTTTGCGTTTGATTCTGACGGGCCAGTTGCAGACCCCGGCCATCGACCAGGTGGTGGTGATCTTCGGCCGCGAGACCGTGCTGGCGCGCCTGGCAAAGTGGCTGTAATCGCCGCTCTTAAATACGCGTAAAAATACGGTGCGGAAACCGCCCCTATGAAAAGTTGCTCATAGACGAAAAAGGGTATTTGCAGAGTGAAACTTCTTTGCTATACTCTTGTTTCTGCACCAACGGGGGTATAGCTCAGCTGGGAGAGCGCTTGCATGGCATGCAAGAGGTCAGCGGTTCGATCCCGCTTACCTCCACCAGCAGCAATGATGTTGCTTGTTGAAGTGGTGCAGATGTTGTTTGGAAGTTCCGCGGTCCCCATCGTCTAGAGGCCTAGGACATCACCCTTTCACGGTGAGTACAGGGGTTCGAATCCCCTTGGGGACGCCAGGTAGTTGTGGTATAGTAGTGGCAGTTGTTTGTACTGATTGTTGTAAGTTCAGGCCCGTAAAAAACGGAATCTGGATGGAAAGCAAGTAGTGGAACAAAGTCGCCAAGTGCGGCTTTTATTATTTCTGCGCCCGGGGGGTATAGCTCAGCTGGGAGAGCGCTTGCATGGCATGCAAGAGGTCAGCGGTTCGATCCCGCTTACCTCCACCAACAGCGCAGAAGTAAGGCAGCAAGCTGTAGAAGTAAAAATGTAGTGCCAAGGTCCCCATCGTCTAGAGGCCTAGGACATCACCCTTTCACGGTGAGTACAGGGGTTCGAATCCCCTTGGGGACGCCAGTTCAGTCTGGTGTTGTAGTCGTAAAGAAGTAGCAGTGTTTCTGCGCCCGGGGGGTATAGCTCAGCTGGGAGAGCGCTTGCATGGCATGCAAGAGGTCAGCGGTTCGATCCCGCTTACCTCCACCAACAGCGCAGAAATCACATGATAATCAAAGTCGCCTTGGGCGGCTTTTTTTATTTCCGCGACACTTCCCGCCATACCCCTCGGGGGAATATGGCTAAGCTGTTAGTGTGCTTGCAAGGCATGCAAGAGGTCAGGGTTAGCTCCTGCTGACCTCCACCAACAGCGCAGAAATCACATGATAATCAAAGTCGCCTCGAGCGGCTTTTTTTATTTCCGGACTCTTTTCCGCCATACCCGACAGGGGAGTGTGGCGTAGGACGGATTAGCGTAGCGTAATCCGGCAGCACCATCTTCTGAAGCCAACATCCGTATCCATGCCGCCTCCAGCAACAGCGCATCAATCACATGATAATCAAAGTCGCCTCGAGCGGCTTTTTTTATTTCCGTGCCAATTTCGCCATACCCTTCGGCGAGCGTGGCCAAGCTGTTAGCGCGCTGGCATGGCATGCAAGACGCCAGCGCTTGGCTCCCGCTGATGCCCATGCATGGGTTGCTGGAAGCCGAGGTGGCCAGCGGGCGGCGCATGGCCGGCAGTTATCAGCGTTCCGTTATGCTGCCCAGCGGTCGCGATAGATCGGCAGTGAAGTCGACATATTGGGTGGAAAGCCCGCGTAGCTGGTCGAGCAGTGGACGGTTGTCTCCGCGCCGCCACTGAAAAGAATAGATTACCGGCGCTGGCATTTCGGCGGCGGCGAGCGGGAGCAGCAGACCCTGGTCAACCAGCTTTTGACTCCAGCCAGTGGGCAGTATGCCGATCCCGACAGAGGCAATCAGCATGCCGGCAATGGCCCCCCAATTATTGCAACTTATACGCTCAACGGCAGCGATGCCTTGAGCCAGTAGCCAGTCATCAATCAGTCGCGTGGTGCCAGCTGATGGCGGTAAGGCAACGATGGGCTGTCCAGCGTCAAGTAAATCGGCGGCACCACGTAAGCCAGGCGGGCTGTCAGATACAGCCAGGGTTGGCGCGGCAAGCCAGATGAATTGTGCTTGGCTGACTGGTTGCGACAGGATGCCGTGGTGCGATGAGCGTCCGGCAATGATCGCAAAATCGAGCTCGCCCTTGGTGACACGGCTTTCCAGAACTGAGCCCACGTCGACATAGGGTTCGAGCGTCAATTTGGGATGCAGTGCCCGGACTTGCGCAATGAACTGCGGTAGCCAGGTCAGCGCGCTGAGTTCGCCAACACCAAAGGTGCAACGGCCCACTAGCCCGGCAGAGGGTGCGAAGGCGCTACGTATTGCGGCGGCGTCATCGAGCAGCGCCAGCGCGCGTGGCAGCAATGCCTGGCCTGGATCGCTGAGTACGGCGCGGTGGCCACTGCGGTCGAACAGATTGATGCCAAGCGCTTCCTCCAGTTCTGAAATGCGCTTGGAGAGAGACGATACGGACAAATGCAGGCGTTCGGCGGCAATCGCAAAGTTCGCGCAGGTGGCGGCCCAGTAGAAGGCTTCGAGTTGCTTTAAAGTCATGGACATCACTTGTTCTCTTTTTTCGAAATTAATTGTACATAATTTTTCGCTTTTATCTAAATTGTGGCTGATCAAAAATACATGACAGGGCAAATCGCGTCGGTGCCAGGCGTTGGGCGGGCGGCATATGCGGGCCCTCGCCCTTCGCCAAAGTGATGCATGTAGCAGTGAAATGACGAGTTTGCTATTTTTTGAGAGGCGCAATGAACAAGAAGCGTTATGCAGTTATCGGCGGGGGGATAAATGGCCTCGCAGTCGCACGTCAGTTATTGTTGGATTTTCCCGACGCCACGGTGGTGCTGTTCGAAAAGGAGGCGAGTGTCGCCAGTCATCAGTCCAGCCACAATTCGGGTGTGGTCCATGCCGGTCTGTACTATGAGCCGGGGGGGCTCAAGGCACGACTTTGCAGGCGCGGGGGTGAATTGATTGGCAACTATTGCCGCGACAATGCGATCCCCTACGACGAGTGCGGCAAAGTTGTCGTCGCGCTACAAGAGGAAGAGTTGCCTCGCCTGGAGGCGATTTATCGGAAAGCGCAGGCCAACGGTGTGCCTGGCGTGCGGCTGATCGGCTCAAATGAGCTGCGCGAAATCGAGCCCAACTGCATCGGCCTGGGCGCCTTGCATTCACCGAAAACGGCGATTGTCAGTTACGGTCAAATTGCGGCCCGAATCGCCGATGAAATCAGGGAACGTGGCGGGCGCATTTGTCTGAATTCGCCGGTTGAGCGCCTGCTTGAGCAAGGCGGCGAAGTACGGGTCGAACTTGCAGACGGAGAGGTCTTCGATACGGTATTCGATCAGGCAATTGCCTGCGCGGGTTTGCAGTCAGATCGCCTGGCAGAGCGTTCGGGCGATCAGGACACGCCACGCATCGTACCGTTCTTCGGCCAGTATTACGTGATCGACGAGGCTTTCAAGTCGCATGTCAAAGGCTTGATCTACCCGGTGCCGGACCCGCGCTTTCCTTTCCTCGGGGTGCATTTCACAAAGCGTATCGACGGACAGATGACGATCGGCCCGAATGCTTTCATATCCTTCGGTCGCGAGAACTATGACGGCCGCAGCATGAACCTGGCCGACATCGTCAATTTTGCCAGCTACCCCGGCTTTTGGAAGTTTGCTGCCCGTAACCTGCCGGCGACGCTTCGGGAACTGAAGACTGTGGTCAGCGAGGCGAGCTTTGTCCGCGAGGCGGCGCGCTATGTACCGACGCTTGCCTCGGTCGGTATTGTTCCGGCGGTTCGTGGGATCCGTGCCCAGGCAATGGAGGCCAATGGTGCGCTGGTTGACGATTTCGTGATTCGCCAACACGGCAACATTACCCACATCCGCAATGCACCGTCGCCAGGGGCGACATCGTCGCTAGCCATTGCTGAATACATTGTGCGTGAAGTGATGAGGCGCTGAGTTTGCGTGGCGGACAACGTACGGTTGTCTGTCGCTACCCAGTCGGCCCCAACTCGAACGCTCTAGGCGAAAAAGAAAAAAATTAATTCATGAAGGAGACATTTTGAACACTCAAAAAACGGAACAGGAAACCCCTGCACAGACAAAAAGTCGTTTGCGCAAAGTGGCGGCAGCGACCATCGTCGGCTCAATGCTGGAATGGTATGACTTTTATCTTTACGCGACGATGGCGTCGATTGTCTTCAGCAAGGTCTTCTTCGATACCTCGGACCCGGCGAATGCATCGCTGCAAGCCTTTGCCACCTTCGCCATCGGCTTTGTGGCGCGGCCGATCGGGGGGCTGTTCTTCGGCTACTTCGGCGACCGCTACGGGCGCAAGAAAATGTTGTTCGTTACTTTCTGTATGATGGGCTTGTGCACGACCGCCATTGGCCTGGTCCCTTCCTATGCCAGCATCGGCGTTTGGGCGCCCCTGTGCCTGGTGCTGATCCGCATTGTGCAGGGCCTGGGTGCCGGTGCTGAACTGGCGGGGGCGGCGGTAACTTCCTACGAACATGCGGCCGACAACAAGAAGGGGCGACAAGGTGCGTGGCCTGCATTGGGGCTGAACCTTGGCCTGTTGCTATCGTCGCTGACCGTTTATCTGCTGACCGTCAATGGCGACAAGTTTTTGCTTGCCGGCGGTTGGCGCATTCCCTTCATCCTCAGTTTCGTGCTGGTACTGGTTGGGCTCTGGGTGCGTGGGAGTCTGCCGGAAACGCCAGAGTATCACCACTTCGAGGAAAGCCATCGCCAGAGTAGGCCGTTCCGCGAATTGTGGAAAACCAATCTTAAGGGCCTGGGCGTCGTCTTCTTTGTCGCCATCGGTTACAACGCACTCAGCTATGTCTTCAAGACCTTCTCGCTGGCCTACCTGACCCAGTTCAAAGGTATTTCGGCCAGCGTGACATCGCTATCGGTGACACTGGCCAGTCTGGTTGCAATCTTTACCGTCCCGCTCTTCGGCTATCTGTGTGACAAGTTCAGCAGCAAGAAGCTGCTGATCGCCGGCGGCCTGCTGTCAGCATTGTTCGCGTACCCGTTCATGCAGTTGCTGGACAGCGGCGAGAACAGGCTGATTTACCTGGCGCTGATCGTCGGCACCGGGGTGCTGGCGCCGATGATGTTCGCCCCACAGGGCTCTTTCCTCAGTCGCCAGTTTGCCGTGCAAAACCGCTCGACGGGGGTCGGTTCGGGGCGTGAAATCGGCACTGCCATTGCCGGCGGTATTGCCCCGTTGTGGGCGTTGTCAATGGTTGCCCAGTCTGCGACTCGTGACACGAGCGCAGTGGCCTTGATGCTCACGTGCTCCGGAGTGATCGTCGCATTGGCGGCATACTTCGACCAAGGTTATCGCTTCAGCCATTACAAGAACTGATGGTCAAGGCGGCGGGCCAAGCTTGCTCAGCTCCTCCCGCCGCTCAACCCTTGTATGGCGTGGGTTTGGGCCAGTACAAACGAAGGGGGGAGCAAGAGGCTTTCCTTTTGCTTGTCTGGCTGCTGTTGCTGAGGACCTGTACCTCGCCCGCGCAGCCGATCGATTGCACATTGAGCAATCGCCGCCGGGAGCGGTTTCCTCCATGGAAAATAAGATGCGCCTGCGGTTGATTTTGTGAGTGGCCCCGTGCTATACTTCGCGCACGCTTTTTTGAGGGGCTAAGCAAAGCCTTCAACGAAGAGTCCGCTGAGAGGTAAGCCAGCACAGGTCCCCATCGTCTAGAGGCCTAGGACATCACCCTTTCACGGTGAGTACAGGGGTTCGAATCCCCTTGGGGACGCCAGGATTCAGTTGTAAAGTGAGTGCAGTGCTGAACGGGCCTGACAAGTCAGGCTTTTTTTGTTTCTGCGATTGCTGCAGTACCGGGTCAGGATGCGGAATAATGCATTCAGGACAGATTTCTGTCCCCATCGTCTAGAGGCCTAGGACATCACCCTTTCACGGTGAGTACAGGGGTTCGAATCCCCTTGGGGACGCCAGATTCGCAAGCAGTAAGCAAGTAAAGTAACAGGTCGGGATGCGGAATAATGCATCTTGGACAGATTTTCTGTCCCCATCGTCTAGAGGCCTAGGACATCACCCTTTCACGGTGAGTACAGGGGTTCGAATCCCCTTGGGGACGCCAGACCGGCTGCATCAGCCAACAAAAAAGCCGCCTGGTAACAGCGCGGCTTTTTTGTTATTTGCCGGCATGCCAACCTTTTCCCTTCACTCTTGCCTGCTCATGCCATTACCTAGCGATCGCGCGCCATCCCTCGCCATCTTCTGCAAAGTCGTCGACAACTACGGCGATATCGGCATTTGCTGGCGCCTCGCGCGGCAGTTGAGCGGAGAGCATGGCGTGGCCGTCACCCTGTGGGTCGACGATTTAGCCAGTTTCCAGCGCATCTGTCCTGAAGTCGATGTGGCGGCCGAAGCGCAGCGCGTCTCCGGCGTCATGATCCGCCACTGGCGCGATCAGGATGGCGTGTTTGCGCCGGCCGATATTGCCGATATCGTCATCGAATTCTTTGCCTGCGACATTCCTCCTGGCTACATCGCCGCCATGGCGCGGTGTGCGCCGCATCCGGTGTGGCTGAACCTGGAAGGCTTGACGGCGGAAGAGTGGGTCGAGGGCTGCCATGCGCTGACGTCGCCGCGCCACGGCATGATCAAGCATTTCTTCTTCCCCGGTTTTACCAATAAAACGGGCGGCTTGCTGCGCGAGGCGGCGCTCGAGGAAAAAAGGCTGGCATTCCGGGCCGATGCCGGCGCCATGGCGGCATTCCTCGGGCAATTCGGCGTGAGTCCGGCGGCAATGTCTGCCTTGAAAGTGTCGCTGTTCTGCTACCCATCCGCTCCCGTCGCCGAGCTGTTTGACGTGTGGCAGGCGGCCAGCGAGCCCGTGACATGCCTGGTGCCGGAAGGCGTCGCGTTCGATGCCGTTCAGGCGTTTATCGGCGACGATGCGGCGACGGCTGGTGCGGTGCGCACGCGTGGCGCGCTCACCGTGCACGTGCTGCCTTTCGTGCCGCAAGACGATTACGACCGCTTGCTGTGGGCTTGCGACGTCAATTTCGTGCGCGGCGAGGATTCCTTCGTGCGCGCGCAATGGGCCGGCCAGCCGTTTCTCTGGCATATCTATGTGCAGGATGAAAACTTGCATCACGTGAAATTGCGCGCCTTCCTGCAGCGCTATGCGGCCGATGCCGATGGTGTCATCGACAGCCTGGCGCAGGCGGCGCTGGCCTGGAACGGCGCCAGCGCGGACGCCTTGCCGTGGGCCCAGCTGTGGCCCGCATTGCAGGCCGATTTGCCGCGCATCCGGTCGCGCGCGCAGGCCTGGCAGCGGCAGATGCAGTCCAATGGCGATCTGGCAAGTAACTTGCTGGCGTTCGCCGGCGCGACGAGATAGGCGCTTGCCAAAAATTAAGGTAAAATGCCCGGTTATTTCTCACGTATTTTTAACCGATCAAACGCAAGCTTGCGGCGCTGATGGCGCACAGGCGGCAGATGGTCTTCATGCAACCCACTTTTTACGTACATTCCTATGAAACCCGCAAAAGAAATTCGTGTTGGCAATATCATCATGGTCGACAGCAAGCCAATGATCGTGTTGCGTTCTGATGTCAACGGTTCGAGCCGCACGGGCTTCACCTACAAATGGAAGATGAAAAATCTTCTGACGAACACCCCGATGGAAAACGTGTTCCGCGGCGACGACAAGTTCGACGTTGTTGTTCTGGATAAAAAGCCAGTGACGTATTCGTACTTCGCCGACCCGCTGTTCGTCTTCATGGACACCGAGTACAACCAGTATGAAATCGAAGAAGAAAACCTGGGCGATGCACTGCATTACCTGAAGGATGGCATGGAATGCGAAGCCATTTTCTACGACGGCAAGGCCATCTCCGTTGAACTGCCTACGACCATCGCCCGTCAAGTGGTGTACTCGGAGCCTGCGGTCAAGGGCAACACTTCGGGCAACGTCCTGAAAGAAGCCAAGATCGAAAACGCCATCGACGCACACCGCCACATCGTGCAAGTGCCGCTGTTCGTGGCACAGGACGACGTCATCGAAATCGACACCCGTACCAACGAATACAAGCGTGTCGTACGCAACTGATTTGCCCCAGTGCCAAATCATCAAGAAACGCTGCCTTCGGGCAGCGTTTTTTTTGCTTAAAAAATAATTACCTTTGATAACAATTGTGTTGCAAGGACTGCTATGCTATGGCTAGAACATTATTGCGGCAGAAACATTGAAGTTTCCTGGAGATACCATGCAGCGCAGTCAGATGTTACGCGGTGGCGCGTCGCGTCCCGTATTGAACCGTGCCACGGCGCCCGCCAGCCCCATGGCCCACCTGCTCGATGCGGGCGTCTTGCCGCAACAGCAGATGATGCAGGCAGGCAAGCTCAGTTCGCATGCGCTGACGTCGCAGTACCTGGCGCGTATCCGCTCCCTGTGCAGCATCGGCGCACGTGCCTATGCCGGCATTGAAATCAATCCCGATGCGCTGAAAATTGCCCTGGAAATGGACCGCGAGCGGCAGGGGCACAAAGTGCGCGGCCCCTTGCATGGCATTCCCGTCGTCTTGCGCGACAATATCGCCACCGGCGACCGCATGAAGACGCGCACGCAGTCACCGCTGGCCACGCATGCCGGCTGCGATTCCTTCGTGGCGGCGCGCCTGCGCGCGGCCGGCGCCGTCATCATCGGCAAAAGCAATTTGCGCCAGTGGGCCGCCGTCAGCGTGCCGCATGCCAGTGCCAGCTGGGCCGGTCTGACCATCCTGGCCGTGGACAGCGCGGCGGACGGCTCTATTGTCGCGCCTGCTTCAAACTGCGGCCTGGTCGCCATCAAACCCACGGGCAGGGCAGCTGCCGGGCAGGGCGGCGAGCCAGCCACGGCGGGACCGATGGCGCCCAGCGTGCGGGAAGCGGCCTGGTTGTTCGCTGCCTTGAGCGGCGAGTGCCTGGCCGATGGCATGGTGTTCGATGCCGCCGGCTTGCATGGGCGCCGCATCGGCGTGGCGCGCCACCTGTTCGGCCAGTGTGCCGGGACCGATGCCGTGATCGGGCAGGCACTGCTGGTGCTGCGCGAACAGGGCGCGGAACTGATCGAAACGCCGCCTGCGCCCGGACCTGGCGGCATCGCAGCGTTGCTGTGTTCGCATGAGCTCGATGCGCTGGTGGGGCCCACGTGTCATGGCGTAGCGCAGGCGCAGTGCGCCTTGCCGCAGATTACGGTGCCTGCCGGCGTGGTTGGGGGCTTGCCCGTCGGTTTGTCCTTCATCGGCGCCGCCCATGGTGACCTGCCGCTCATTGCGATGGCCTATGCCTATGAGCAGGCGACGTTGCACCGGCGCACACCGGCATTGCCGTCCAGCATCACGCAGGCGCTGCGCCTGCCATGATGATACTTTTTGCTTTCTTTCGATAAACTATGCTTGCAACCTTGCTGCTCAGTGCGGCCGTGGCCGCCACCCCGACACCTTTCGATGCCGCGCAACTGTCTGGCAGCTGGTCCGACAGCGTCAACACGAATAGTGTGTGCGAAGAAGCGCGGCACTTTACGCGCATGCAGCTGTCTGACGATCATCAGCGGCTGGCGATCTTCAATGACCGGACGTGGAAAAGCAAGCTCGGTGAAACCAACCGCTTTGCCGCAACCGTGGTGGCGGAAACGGAGCGCAGCCTGACTTTGCGCTATGACAATGAAACGCGTGTCAATGCCGCTGGCAAGCTGGTGGAATGGCAGTTGATCATCGTCGCGCCCGGTGTGTACCGCTGGCGCGAGACGGGCTGGGCGGAAGGCAAGGTCAACGGGGTCGTCGGCATCCGCTGTACTCCCTGAGGCCGCTGCGCAAGCATGGCATTCTGCTATGCTGCCCGCATTATCTGATGCTTCCAGGAGAAGTCATGTCTGCACGTTTGCTGGTCCCCCTGTTTCTGGCCGCCGCCGTGGCGCTGGCCGCCATGCCGGCGCAAGCGCGTACGCCCAGGCTGTCGCTGATCGAGCAAGCGCAAAGCTGCGACGGCGGCGCTAGCTGCCCGTATTTCCCCGACGTCTACAAGTCTGACTACGCCTTTCGCAAGGCTTTCAATATCGGCCTGAAAAAGGCCGGCCTGAAGCGGCAGCGCTGGGTGCCCGATGGCGTGGCCAGTCCGCTCAAGCCCGTCGAGATCGACGGCAAGGCGCGCCTGTTGAGCAGTGTCTGCGAGCCGCACAATTGCGGCCACCGCTATTCTATTTTGTACGATCCGGCCGCGCGCAGCATGACGGGCGTGTACATGGGCAGCGACGCCAAGGGAGAGCCGCGCACCGTGTATTTCGGCGAGCCCAGCATCGCCGAAGCCGACTTGCTGTTCAAGAACTGATGCACGCGCCACTGCGTATCTCCAGCGAACGCGACGAGCTGGACGTGCCCATGATCCACCGCTACCTGAGCGAGCAGTCGTACTGGAAGCGCGGCGTGGCGATCGAAACGGTGCGCAAGGGCATCGCCAACGCGCTGTGTTTCGGTGGCTATGTCGATGGCCAGCAAGTGGCGTTCGCCAGGGTCATCACCGATTACACGGATTTTGCCTACCTGCGCGACGTGTTCGTGCTGCCTGCCTTCCAGGGGCGGGGCTATGGCAAGCAGATGGTAGCTGCCGTGCTCGGCGATGCGCGTGTGCGCGATGTCGCGTGGATGCTGGGGACCGACGATGCGCATGGCTTGTATGCAAGTTTTGGTTTTGCGCCACTGGCAGCGCCAGAGAAATACATGCGCCGCCCCGCGCCTTGATAATTATCAAAAATACCTTTATGCGTCAAGAGAGCTATTGTCATTATTGAATGAAATAATGTTGCATTGATAATGGCGTCATGTCATGATGCGCGCTCTGCAGCGTGCGTTGCTGGTGCTGTGCTTTGTCGTCGCCCTCTGGGCGGGGGCAAAGGTGGTGAGCGGTCCGATTGGTCGTCCCTGGCACGTTTTCTCGTCACTTTAAAGGAATACATCATGAAACAATATGGAGCCGAATTCCTCGGCACGTTCTGGCTGGTGCTGGGCGGTTGCGGCAGTGCAGTACTCGCCGCTGCCTTTCCCGGCCTTGGCATCGGTTTTGCCGGCGTGGCGCTGGCGTTTGGCCTGACGGTGCTGACCATGGCTTACGCCATCGGCCACATCTCGGGTTGTCATTTGAATCCCGCTGTCTCGATCGGCCTGTGGGCCGGCGGCCGCTTTCCCGCCAATCAACTGTTGCCATACATTATCGCGCAAGTGCTGGGCGCCATCGTGGCCGGCGGCGTGCTGTACCTGATCGCCAGCGGCCAGGCCGGTTTCGATGTCAGCAAAGGCTTTGCCTCGAACGGCTATGGCGCCCATTCGCCGGGCGGCTATTCGATGCTGTCGGCGCTGGTGATTGAAATCGTGCTGACGATGTTCTTCCTGATCGTCATCCTGGGCGCCACCGACAAGCGCGCGCCAGCCGGCTTCGCCCCGCTGCCGATCGGCCTCGCGCTGACCCTGATCCACCTGATCAGCATTCCCGTCACGAATACCTCCGTCAACCCGGCGCGCAGCACGGGCGTGGCCCTGTACGTGGGCGACTGGGCGACCAGCCAGCTGTGGCTGTTCTGGCTGGCACCGATCATCGGCGCCTTGCTGGGCGCGCTGGCCTACCGCCTGATCGCTGGCGAAAAAGAGTAGGTCGGCTTGGCCCGCAGGGCGTAAGCCGACATTGCCGGCAACGCAGCTTGTCGGCTTACGCGCGGCGTTGCCACGTTAAGCCGACCTACGAGGCTGGCATAGCGCCTGGTTGTCGGTGAAAAAGTAAGGTGTAGGTCGGCTTAGCCCGCAGGGCGTAAGCCGACATTGCCGGCAATGCAGCTTGTCGGCTTACGCGCGGCCTTGCCACGTTAAGCCGACCTACGCGGCGCGCCACTCGCTCAGGTAGTGCTGCGGCGTGCGGCCCAGGATGCGGCGGAACATGGCGCTGAAGGCGCTGGGGCTGGCATAGCCCAGCGCATAGGCGATGGCCGCCACGCCTTCGCCCCGGTCGAGGCGGCAGAAGGCCTCGGCCAGGTGGACTTGCTGCAGCCATTGGCGGTAGTGCAAGCCCGTTTCCTTGGGAAACAGACGGATCAGCGTGCGCGCGCTGGCGCCCGCGTCCTGCGCCCATTCCTCGATGCTGCGCCGGCTGCCGGGCGCTTCCATGATGGCCGAGCAGACGGCCACCAGGCGGCGGTCGCGCGGCCACGGTATGGCGAGGGGCACGGTATCGGCCGCCGCCAGTTCCGACAGGATCAGGTGCGCCAGCCAGTCGCCGCGCCCCGCCAGCGCATACTCGACCGGTTCGGCCAGCAAGGCCAGGATCAGCTCGCGCAGCAACCGGCTCACTTCCAGCACCTTGCAATCGTCGCCATACGGAGCCGCCACTTGCGCATCGATGTAGACGGTGCGCATGCTCAGTTCGCTCAAGATGTGGACTTCATGCACGACGCCGACGGGGATCAGCAGGGCACGCCGCGGCGGCAACATCCACACGCCATGCTCGGTGGAGACGCGCATCACGCCTTGCGTCGCATACAGCAGTTGCGCCCGCACGTGGCTGTGCGGCGCCGTATAGTCGCCCGCCACGTATTGCCTGGACATGGCCGTCACGGGGCGCGGCACGTGCTGGTAATCGTGCGAGCTGGTGCTGCGGCTGAACGGCACGCCATCGGGGTGGGTCTGGGCAGTTGGGTGGCTGTACATGTGGGGCGTTGGCTAGTCTCTTGGTTGTCACTTGGGCGACGATTATTGGAAGTTATCAGTTCAGCGACCATACTATACTGGCTTCTTTGCCGGGCCGCCCGCCGAGCCCGATTATTGCGGATGACACATGCACACAAGCACACCTGCCCCAGCATTGGCCAAGCCCGTGCCGGCGGCCCCCTCGCTTCATCGTTCCCAACAACCATCCGGTCTGGCCATGCACATCCTGGGCGCCGTCGCCTTCGTGCATTTGCTCAATGACTTGATCCAGGCATTATTGCCGTCGATTTATCCGATGCTGAAAGCCGAGTTTTCACTCAGTTTTACCCAGGTCGGCCTCATTACCCTGACGTTCCAGTGCACGGCATCGCTGCTGCAGCCCTGGATCGGCTTGTACACGGACCGCCGTCCGCTGCCGTTCCTGTTGCCGGTCGGCATGTGCTTTACCCTTGCCGGCGTGCTGATGCTGTCCGTCGTATCGACCTTCCCGACCCTGCTGATCGCCGCTGGCCTGATCGGCGTCGGTTCCTCGACCTTCCACCCGGAAGCGTCGCGCGTGGCGCGCATGGCTTCGGGCGGACGCTACGGCTTTGCCCAGTCGCTGTTCCAGGTGGGCGGCAATGTCGGTTCCGCGCTGGGACCGCTGCTGGCGGCCGCCGTCATCGTCAACCGCGGCCACGGCAATGTCGCCTGGTTCAGCTTGCTGGCCGTACTGGCCATCGGCGTGCTGTACAAGGTCAGCCACTGGTACAGCGGCCATCTGGCCAGCTTCAAGCCGAAGACGGGCGGCCAAGGGCCTAACCTGTCGCGCAACAAGGTAATTGGCGCGCTGGGCGTGCTGGCGCTGCTGGTGTTCTCGAAATACATCTACATGGCCAGCCTGTCGAGCTATTACACGTTTTATTTGATCGACAAATTCCATTTGTCGCTCGGCGATGCCCAGCTGTATTTGTTCCTCTTCCTCGCCGCCGTGGCGGCCGGTACCTTCATGGGCGGCCCCATCGGCGACCGCATCGGCCGCAAGCGCGTGATCTGGATTTCCATCCTGGGCGCCGCGCCATTTACCCTGCTGCTGCCCTACGTCGACCTGTTCTGGACGGCCGTGCTGACGGTGATCATCGGCTTCGCGATTTCGTCCGCGTTTTCCGCCATCGTCGTCTTCGCGCAGGAACTGGTGCCGGGCAAGGTGGGCATGATCGCGGGGATTTTCTTTGGCCTGATGTTCGGCGTGTCCGGCATCGCGGCCGCCGCCATGGGCCACCTGGCCGACGTGGCGGGTATCGCCTATGTGTATAAAATCTGTTCCTACCTGCCGCTGCTGGGCATCCTGACGGTGCTGCTGCCGCATATCGAGCAGACGAAAAAGTAGGCCCGCGTCGCGGGAGGGCTTGACGGCCCGCCCGCGCGCATGCGATATTGATTCCATGATCTCTTCCATCCTCCCTCCAGTTTTTGCATCCGGTGCCGCCGCTGCGCTGTGTCCGTGTACCTGGCTTCGCGAGGATGCGGCCCGGCGCCGTTAAACTTTTACTCCTCATACCGATGGCCACAGCGTTGAAAAACCTGTGGCCATTTTCTTTTTCCGCAACGCACATGAAAGTCCCGCATGACACTTCATTTGTACGACACGTATAGCCGCAGCCTGCGGCCCTTCGAGACCATCGCCCCGGGGCCGGCGGGCCTGTACGCCTGCGGCCCCACCGTCTACGACTATGCGCACATCGGCAACCTGCGTACCTATCTGTTCGTCGACGGCTTGCGCCGTGCGCTGGAATTGAACGGCTTGCAGGTGCGCCACGTGATGAACATCACGGATGTGGGCCATCTGACGTCGGATGCCGACAGCGGCGACGACAAGATCGAGGCGCGCAGCGCCCGCAGCGGCAAGTCGGCCTGGGATATCGCCGCTGAATTCACGCGCGCGTTTGAAGATGATCTGCGCCAGTTGAATATCCTGCCGCCCAGCGTCTGGTGCCGCGCCACGGACCACATCGCGGAGCAGATCGCCTTCATCCTTGACCTGGAGGCTAAAGGCTATACTTACCGCACGGACGATGGCATCTATTTCGACACGACGCGCCAGGACAGCTATGGCAAACTGGCGCGCCTGAACCGCGACGGCCTGCAGGCGGGCAAGCGCGTGGACCTCGGGGAAAAGCGCAACATCTGCGACTTTGCGCTGTGGAAGTTCAGCGGCGTGCCGGGACAGCGGCAAATGGAGTGGGACAGTCCGTGGGGCCTGGGTTTTCCCGGCTGGCACATCGAATGCTCGGCCATGGCGGAAAAGCACCTGGGGACGTACTTCGACATCCATTGCGGCGGCGAAGACCACGTGGCCGTCCACCACAGCAATGAGATCGCGCAAACGGAAGCGCGCCACGGCACGCGCCTGGCCAACTTCTGGCTGCACGGCGCCTTCCTGAAAACACAGGATGCGAAGATGTCGAAATCGTCGGGCGACTTTTTGCGTTTGCACAGCCTGGTGGAGCAGGGCGTCGATCCGCTGGCCTACCGCTACCTGTGCCTGGGCGCCCATTACCGCAGCAGCCTCAATTTCACGGACGAAGCGCTGCGCGCCGCCAGCAGCGGTCTGGCGCGCTTGCGCGTCAGCGTGCATGGGCTGGGCCAGGCGGACAGTGAGGCCGCTCCTGATCCTGCATGGCTGGCGCGCTTTGCGGCGCAGGTCAACGATGACCTGAATTATCCGCGCGCCCTGGCCGTGGCCTGGGAACTGTTGAAAAGCGAGCTGCCGGACGCCGTCAAACAGGCCACGATGGCCCGCTTCGATGCGGCCCTGGGGCTCGATCTGCTGGCCTGGCAGCCAGAGCAGGTAGAGGTGCCGCAGCCCGTGCAGGCGTGGATGGCGGAACGGGCCATCGCCCGCGCGCAGCGCCAGTGGGCCGAGGCGGACCGCTTGCGCGCACTGGCGCGCGCGGCCGGCTATGACATCGACGATACGCCGCAAGGGCAACAGGCGCGGCCTTTGTGAAGATGTCCGGCATAATGGCCGCCTGATGATACTGGAGATGCCGTGAAGCGTCGTGTGCTGCTATTGAGTTGTTGCCTGGCCTTTTCCTGCGCGCAGGCGGCCAGCGAATGTCCGGGCTTCCCCGTGCTGGCCACGTCGGGCGAGGCGCTGCTGGCGCAAGTGCGCGCGCTGCCGCCCGTCGGCATCGACCGCGAACGGCAGGCGTGCGCGCCGGCGACCGTCATCGATTTCGCCTACAGCGGCGGGGTGCTGTGCAGTTTTGGCGCGGGCAAGGAAGCCGTGGAGGCGGCGACGGCGGCCGTCACGCGCCTGGCCGACGGCGGTGAACTGGTCGAGTACCTGTATCTGTTCCCGTATGCGCCGGCCACGCATGCGCGTTTGCTGGCGCTGCTGTCCGCGCGTTTTACGCCCGTCGACACGGCGGCCTGGCCCGCCTTTTTGCAGGTGGCCAGGCCGGGCAAGGAAACCACGGCGCTGTTCACGCATGGCGGCTTTTATATTTCGCTGGGCAAGCCCACCGAAGGCGATCCTGCCGCATGGTATTCGAATGTGATCTTTGAAAAGGTCGACAAGCCCGCGCTGGGCGTGCGCAAGGTTTGCCGGGAAGGGCGCGATGGCTGAAGCGGATGCCTTTCCGGCGGCACTGGCTGGCACGGTGGCGCAGCTGTTGCCCGTGTTGGGGAGTAATCACGCGCACCCGCCATTTGCCGTGCGCCAGGATGGACAGGCCTTGCTGATTCCGACGCGCACATATTATGACAGCGAGCAGCTGCTGGCCTGTGCCCGGCTGCCCGGCGACGCAGGCGTGATCGCCCTGTGCCTGGGCGCGCGCCACCATGACGGCTATGTGCGCGAAGCGTGTGTAAAGCGCTTGCTGTTGCAGGAGCGGGCGTGGACGGTGCCGTTCGTCGTGCACCTGTGCGGCGAGTACGTGCTGGAGATTATCGAGGTGATAGGTGCGGCGCTGCCGGCCTGGAATACGCAGGCGCTGGCGCGCTACCTGCGGGACAATCCCGCCTATGTGGACACGCTTGAACGGCGCACGATCAGCTACTGGAGCTGCTACTACCGCCGGCGCCATCCCGTGTGGGAAGACTATCCGGGACGCAGGACCATGGCGGCCCTGCGTGCCTTGCAGCAGCTTACGCCTCGATAAAGCGCATCTTGAAGCTGCGGCCCTTGATGTTGCCGAAGTCGCGGCCCAGGGAGTTACCGGCGTTGAGGCGCTTGAACGCCGCTTCGGCCACCTTGCGGTCCAGCGCCACGTAGGTCATGAACTCGAACACGTTGATCTTGCCCACTTGTTCCTTGGTGAGACCGGCGTCGCCCGTCAGCGCGCCCAGCAAGTCGCCCGGGCGCAGCTTGTCCTTCTTGCCGCCCATGATGCACAGGGTGACCATCGGCGCCGGCAGCGCCTCGATCCCGTCATCTTCCGCCAGTTCCTTCAGGTCGTGCCATTCGGCGGCGCTGTTCTGGTATTGCTCGATCAGCTTGACCCATTTTTTCTCGTTCGGCGCGCACAGCGACAGGGCCAGGCCCTTCTTGCTGCCGCGGCCCGTGCGGCCGATGCGGTGGATGTGCACTTCCGTGTCTTTCGACACGTCGACGTTGATCACGGCGCCCAGGTCGGAAATGTCGAGGCCGCGTGCGGCCACGTCGGTGGCGACCAGCACGGAGCAGCTGCGGTTGGCGAACAGCACGAGGATTTCATCGCGCTCGCGCTGCTCCAGCTCGCCGTACAGCGCCAGCGCGGAAAAGCCTTGCTGGCGCAGTTCGTCGGCCAGTTCGCGGCAATGCACCTTGGTGTTGCAGAAGGCCAGGGTCGATTCCGGCTTGAAGTGCTTGAGCAGCTTGCCGACGGCGTCATTGCGTTCGTCGAAGCCGATTTCATAGAAGCGCTGTTCGATCTTGTCGTTGTCGTGCTGCGCCTCGACCGTCACTTCCAGCGGATTGACGAGGAAGGACGCCGTGGCGCGGCGGATGTCTTCCGGATACGTGGCCGAGAACAGCAAGGTCTGGCGGCGCGCCGGGCAGGCGCTGACGATGCCGGCGATTTCTTCATAAAAGCCCATGTCCGTCATGCGGTCCGCTTCATCGAGCACCAGGGTTTGCACGTGATTCAGGTTGATGGTGCCGCGGCCCAGGTGGTCGCGCAGACGGCCCGGCGTGCCGACGACGATGTGGGCGCCGTGTTCCAGCGAGGCGATTTGCGGGCGCATCGGCGCGCCGCCCGTCAGGGTCAGGATCTTGATGTTGCCGGCCGCGCGGGCCAGGCGGCGCAGCTCATTGGCGACCTGGTCCGCCAGTTCGCGCGTGGGGCACAGCACGAGGCCCTGCACGGCAAACCAGGCCGGATTGAGCTTGTGCAGGATGCCGATGCCAAAGGCGGCCGTCTTGCCGCTGCCCGTTTTCGCCTGGGCGATCAGGTCGCGGCCATCGAGCACCGCCGGCAGGCTTTGCGCCTGGATGGTGGTCATCTCGTGGTAGCCGAGCGAGTCCAGATTGGCCAAAAAGGCGGGCGTCAGCGGCAGGCTGGAAAAAGAAGTGGTAGTGGCAGTGGTGGTGTTCATAGGGGCGGGAACCGGTAAAAAGCGGGTGGATGGGCACAGTCTACAGGCTTACGCCCTTGTGCGGTGGTGTGGAAGCCGGCGGCAAACGGCCGCCGGCACGGGGTTAATTATCGGGCGCCCAGATGGGCAAGCCGGTCAGGTCGAGTCCTGCGTCGCGCGTCCACACGGGCAGGCCCGTGGCGTCCGTCGGCTCCAGCAATTCGAGCTGCACCTGCTTCAAAGCCACCTTGCGCGCGCGCGTGCGGCGCTGCGGCTCCGGCGCCGGCTCTGGCGCCTCGTGCGCTGGCAGCGGGCCGAAGCCGGGCAGGTCGATGGTGGCGTTGTCTTTTTTATCTCTCATTTGCTAACCTCAGTCCCTGGCCTGCGAAAGCCCGGGGGCGGGCAAGGTGCTGCCCGCCTATGTCCATACGCTTTAACTTCATCCACAAAACAAAAGCCCGGCTACTGGAGTCGGGCTCATTGTTGGAACATCCGTCAGGAATACCTGACCTGCTGATGTATTCATCTGCCGGGACAGGTTCAAAGTGCGGCACGCAGTGTATCACAGGCGTGCCGCATTGTGGGTGGCTTAGCGGAAGCTGAGGGCGCCCGTCAGGTCACCCGGCGGCAGCGCACCGCGCGACGCGAATGCGTCATTGCGCACTTTCAGGCCTTCGAGCAGCGGCAAGTCGTGCAGGCGCGTGATCAGGCGCAGGATCGACGTCGTGTCATAAAAACTGTGGTCGACGGCGCCTTTTTTCGCGTACGGCGAGACGACGATGGCGGGGATGCGCGTGCCCGGGCCCCAGCGGTCGCCTTTTGGCGGCGCCACATGGTCCCACCAGCCGCCGTTTTCATCGAAGGTGATCACCACGATCATGTCTTTCCACTGCGGCGATTCCTTCAGATGCTGGATGACGTTGGCCACGTGCTGGTCGCCCGACTCGATATCGGAGTAGCCGGCGTGCAGGTTCAGATTACCCTGCGGCTTGTAGAAGGTCACGGCCGGCAGCTTGCCCGCCACGGCGGCGGCGAGGAATTTGTTCGAGATCGGGCTGTCGCCCGTGCCGCCGTCGCGCAGGTGTTCGGCGCGCGCTGCCGTGCCAGGCGCGAACTGCTTGAAGTAGTTCAGCGGCTGGTGGTGGAACTGGAAGTTCGGCTTGCTGCCGCCGCCCTTGTGGTCGAGCGCCGCTTGCCAGCCGCCGCCATACCACGCCCAGCTGACGCCCTTGCGCGACAGCAGGTCGCCGATGGTGTCATAGGTTTGCGGCGGCAGGGTGTTCGCGTCAGCCGGATCGGCATGCAGCGGGTCGCCGTCAAACGCGGGCCGGATGTAGCTTGGCTGGTAGGGCGGCGCCATGGTGTTGACGGCATAGCCATCCGGCGTGAGGGCGCCGTCGTTGACGTATTTCGGCTTGCCATCGAGCGCCGAGGCGGGGCAGTCGGGCGAGATCGCCAGGCGCACGCCTTGCGGGCCGTCGGACAGCACGGCGATCTTTTTTTTCGCCGCCGTATCAAGCGCGTTGAAGTATTCGTTGGCGCGGCCCGTGACGAGGAACTGGTGGTTCATGTAGGAGCCGCCGAAGGCTGCCATGAAGAAGTTGTCGCACAGCGTGTACTGCTCGGCGATCTGCCACAGATTCAGGTTTTTCGACGTTTCGCCGTAATGGCCCATCACCAGGCCGCCACTGTCGGCCCACGCGGCAAAGCCGTCGTTCTTGCCGCCGTTGATCTGCATCTGGTTGTTATAGAAGCGGTGCACGAGGTCGCGCGTGATGATGCTCTCGGGCAGGGGCTTGCCGGCCGCGTCGCTCAGTTTGTAGGGAGCGTTGGGCAGGCCGGAAATCTGGTCTTCCTTGATCAGGTAATCGGTGCCGCCGATATTTTGCTGGTTCGGCACGAGGCCGCCCCAGATCTTCGGCAGAGTGGCCAGTGGCTTGCCGTCGCGGTCCAGCTGCTGCGCCTGTTCCGCCGTGACGGCGGACAGGGGTGCGCTGGTGCCGGGGAAGTTGGCGAACAGGTTGTTGAAGCTGCGGTTTTCCAGGTAAATCACGACCACGTTCTTGACGTGCGCCTTGAGTTTCGCGTCGAGCGAACCCTTGGCGATGGTTTTTTTGGCGGGTGCGGCATCGGCCAGAGCCGGCAGGCTGGCGGCCAGGCCGACTGCGGAAGCGGCCTGGAAAATGCGCCGGCGCGAGGGATTGGCGGGTTGGCCGGCCGGATCGGCTGGCAGGGCGGGGGCGAGGTCCTTCACACATTCTCCTTGGGTGTCTCTATGGGCACGGGCGTTGGCGGCAATGGCCGGCAACGCCCGTGAAGCGGGAAAATTGTATCACCGGCCCTGCGCCGGTGTGAAATGCTAGAACTGGTAACGCACGCTCAACGCCACCTTGCGCGCCGGGCCATGCATGCCCGAGTACCACCAGTCCGACACGGAAGCCGTGTACTGCTTGTCGAACAGGTTGGCCACGTTGACGGTGGCCGACAGCTTGTCGTTGACGTCGTAGCGCGCCATCAGGCTGGCCACCGCGTACGCCTTCTGTTCCCAGTGCAGGGTACTGTTGATCTGCCACGCCTCGATGTCGGAATACACGCGGCTTTGCCAGTTCATGCCGCCGCCCACCGTCAGGCGATGCAGCTCGCCGGGCAGCCGATAAGTGGTCCACAATTTGACCAGGTGGCGCGGGAAGGTGGTCTGGATCGCCTTGCCGGCATTGTTTTCCGTCTGGCTGTACGACCACGAGGCCGACACATTCCAGCTTGGCGTGAGGGCGCCCGTCGCTTCCAGGTCGATGCCCTTGGTATCGGCGCCCTTGATGGTGCGGAACGCCGGATCGCTGGAGCCGGGCAGGGTGTGGCCCGGGTCCGTTTCGGCCAGGTTTTTCTGGCGGATCAGATACAGCGCGGCGGCCGTGTTCAGGCGGCCATCGAGCCAACCGCTCTTGATGCCCGCTTCAAAGGTCTTGCCCTCGCGCGGCGCCAGCAGCTTGCCGTAGCGGTCTTGCGAGGCTTGCGGCTGGTAGATGGTGGAGTAGCTGGCGTAGGCGCTGTGCGTGGCGTCGATGTCGTACACCAGGCCGCCGTACGGCGTGAAGACGCTGCTGTCCGAGGCTGGCGACGCGCTGAAGAATTGCGCGGCAGGCGCGTCCGAGATGTAATTCTCGCTGTAGCGCAGCACTTTTGCGCCGGCGATCAGTTTCAGGCGCTCGGAGAGGTTGAAGCGGCTGGCCGCGTAGGCGCTGGCCTGGCGGCGCGTGCTGTCGTAGGTGACGAAAGTGTCGCCAAACACGGGCGTTGCCATGCGATTCCAGCGGTACAGGTTGACGGGCGTGCCCTGGATGTTCTTGTCGCGGCGGCCATCCGTCTTGCTTTGGAATTCGTTGTAGTCCATGCCCAGCACCAGTTCGTGCTGGCGGCCGAACGCGCTGAACGGTCCGCGCACGTTGACGTCCACGCTGTTGACCCTGAGATCATAATCGCGGTAGTCGGCGCTCATGCGCAAGCCATCGCCCGTGGCCTGGTCGGCAAAGGCGGTACTCACGTTCATGAACACGGAGCGCTCTTCCTGCGAGGACTGCACGCGGTTGGCCGAGATTTTCAGCTTCCAGTCGTTCGTCAGCGCGTGTTCCACGGTGACGAAGAGGTCGGTCGAATTGCTGCCGAAGCGGTTCGACTTGGCGGCCGGGCTGAAAGAGCGTGGCAGGTCCGTCATGGCGCCATTGCTGTAGAACAGGGGGAAGCCCAGGTAGGACAAGGATCCGTTCGAGCGCTTGCGCTGGTGCGTGACGCCGGCCGTCAGCTTCGTGTCGCGTGACAGGTCCGCCTCGAGCACGCCATAGACCACTTTCTTGTCGTGGCTGTAGTTGTCGATGATGCCGTCGCCTTCCTCGTACACCGTCACGAGGCGGCCGCGCACGCTGCCTGCCTCGTTCAGCGGACCCGAGACGTCGGCCATGCCGCGCCGTTCGTTACGGGAGGCCAGCTCGCCCTCGACGGACGCCTGAAACTGCGCCGTCGGCTTCTTGCGCACCATGTTGATGGCGCCCGAGGCGTCGCCCGCGCCCGTCATCAGGCCCGAGGCGCCGCGCAGCACTTCGATGCGGTCGTACAGCGCCATGTCGGCCAGGCTTTGCGACGGTATCGCATTGAGGCCCAGGTTTTCCGAATGCGTGCTGACGCCATCGAGCTGGTAATTGGTGATCGCATAGCCGCGCGAAGTAAAGCCGGAGCGCTCGCTGCCCAGCGAGAACAGGGTGATGCCCGGCGTTTGCGCCATCACTTGCGCGATGGTGTTCAAGCCCTGGTCCTGCATGCGCTGCTGCGTGATGACGCTGACCGACTGCGGCGTTTCCTTCACGGACAGGCCCAGCGGCGTTGCCGTGGCGATCGGCAGCGTGGAGACATACGCGCCCGAGCCTTCCGTCGCATCCTGCTGCGCCTTGACCGACACTTCCGGCATCATCGCCAGCGCTTCACCAACCGCCGCCGCATCGGCCGGGCGCAGCACATAGCTGCCGTTGGCGCTGCGTTCGGCCTTCAGGCCCGTGCCGCGCAGTACGCCGTTCAGGGCGGCCAGCACCTCGTGGCGGCCGCTCAAGCCGGCCGACGTCTTGCCGCGCGTCTGTTCCGGCGTGAAGCTGAGGATGACACGCGCCTGGCTGGCGACCTGGCGCAGCGCGGCCGACAGGTCGCCGGCCGGCACCTGGAAGTCGAGAGTGGCCGCGGCGGCGGCCGTGCTTTCCTGCGCCAGGGCTGGCGCCTGGGCGTTCAGCAGCAGGGCCGAACCGATGAAAACGAGTTCGATGGCATACGCCATGCGCTTGATGCGCGGCTTGGAATGAATGGCAAGAGACATGGTTACCTTGTGGTGTAGTCGTCAAAAAGAACGTTGCCTACACAGGTCACGCGAGAAAGGAAAACGGGTAAGGTTTTTTTGCGGCGGGCGTCAAATAAATTGTTAGCGCTGCCGGCGCGCCTCCACCTGCACCCAGTAGCGCGTGCGCAGGCGCACGTCGACGGGAAGGGAATCGGGCAGCGACAGCAGCACGGCGTCCAGGTCGGCCAGCGGGAAGACGCCGGAGATGCGCAGGCCGGCGACGGCGTCGTCGCAGCCCAGCAAGCCGTGGCGGTAGCGGCTCAGTTCATGCAGGAAGTCGCGCAGCGGCATGGCGTCGGCCAGCAGCAAGCCCTGGCGCCAGGCCCAGATGTCGGGCGAGACGGCGTGCGCGGGCAAGGTATTCTGCGCCGTCATGCCGCCGCCCTGTCCCGCGCGGATAAGCAGGTTGCCGTCGCCATGGCGCGGCATCAGCCGCACGGCGCCTTCCTCGACGGCGACCACGGTGCTGCTCTCGGCCTGGCGCACCGAGTAGCGCGTGCCCAGCGCCTGGGCGTGGCCATGCGCGGTTTCGACAAGGAAGGGGCGGTAGGGCAGGCCCGTTTCGCGGGCGGTGGCGATGAATACCTCGCCCTGGACCAGCTGCAGCAGGCGCTGCGTGCCCGAGTAGCGGATGTTCACGGCGCTGCCGCTGTTCAGGTGCAGGCGAGTGCCGTCGGGCAGGGTCAGCTCGCGGCGCTCGCCCACGCCCGTGGACAGGTCGGCCAGCGCGGCGCGGGCCATGTCGGGCGCATAGTCCGAGTGCGCGCCGAACCAGCCCGTGAGGCCGATGGTGGCTGTCCACGCCAGCAACTGCAGGCTGCGGCGGCGCGAGATGGTCGAGGCAGGACGGGAGCGCTGTGTCAATGCCTTGCGGCTGGCCTGCGCATCGAGTTCGCGCAAGCCGCCGCTGGCGCTTTCGATGTGTTTCCACGCCCGTTCATGGTCGGGGTGCGCCTGGCGCCACTCGTGCCAGGCCGATTTTTCCGCCGGCGTCGTTTCTCCGCTCATCAGCGTAGCCAGCCATTCGGCCGCCTGCATGGCGATGGCCAGATCGATGGGCTGGCCCAGTGCATACACGGTGGCGGTGCGCATGTCAGGGCGCGGCAAAATCGGGCACGGCAAAAAAGCACAGCAGATTGGCCTTGCTCAGGTATTTTTTGACGGAATGCGTGGTGGTGCCCAGTTCGGCGGCGATCTCGGCGTAGGTCATGCCGTCCAGGTGGGCCAGCAGGAAGGCGGCCCTGGCCTTGGCGGACAGCTGCTCCAGCGCGCGGTCGATCAGCTGCAGCGATTCGAGCAGGATGGACATCGCTTCCGGCGAGGGCGCGCAGGCTTGCGGCTGATGCCGCAGGGCGTCGAGGTAGGCCCGTTCCAGTTCTTCGCGCCGGCAGTGATTGGCCAGCAGGCGCTTGGCGATGGTGGCCAGGAAGGGGCGCGGCTGCGCGATCGCGGCACTGCTGCGCGCAAGGAAAATCTTGAGGAAGGTATCCTGTGCCAGGTCGCCCGCCAGCCCCGCATCGTACAGGCGACGCTTCAGCCAGTGCAGCAGCCAGGAGTGGTGCTCGGCATACAGGGCCTGGAAATCGGTCGACGGGGAAGGGGCGGACAACATGACGGGTGGAATGCAGCTTAATCTAAATGAGAATTGTTCTCATAATAGCGCAGCGGCGCGCGCCAGGCAATCAGGAAAACGCGACGTTGCTGAAATGCGACTGCGCGCCCGGGCCGCGCGCGGTGCCGGCTTTGCGCCTGCGCACGGCAGATGTAAAAGTTTCCTTGGCGCAAGCTTTCATGTGAGAAAATGCGGCTTGTCGATGTGGTGCGGAGCGCAAAATGATGTGGATGGTTGGCGGTGCCCTGGTTCTTTTGGTCGCCAGATTTTTATGGTTGGCCTTTTTCCACCGGGTCAATGCGATGTCGCGCCAGGCTGAACTGATGAACTGGCTCGACATTGGCCGGGTGTCGAATCCCGATGGCGGCAAGGATATTTTATTGGCGAGAAATGAGCGCGGTGCCCGGATCGACTGGCGCACGGGCGAGGTCTGGTTGATGAATCCCAAGGTGGAGGAGCCGTTTGCCGATTTTCTCGCCGTCGAACGCTGGCTGACGCTGCGCGAGATGCCGAAGGCGGACAGGCCGGCGCATGCCGCTCCTGCGCCAGCGGAACCGGAGCCGGAACCGGCGCCTGAGCCTGGCCCCGTGCGCGATACCTTGCCGGCCTTCCAGAAAAAGGTCGACGATTGCCTGGCCAAGGCGCAGGGTGGCCAGGAATTGCTGGAAACCAAGCAGGCCTTCGAGGCGGGCAGCGAGCATTACCTCGAAGCATCGACTGAACTGAGCAAGACCGCGCTGGAGCTCGATGTCTCGCCGGCGATGGTGGCCACGTTTCATATCAGCGCCTTTGCCGCCCTGGCTGAAACGGCGGGCGCCGACAAGCTGGAAAGAGTGGCAGCCAGCCTGCATGCGGCGGCCAGGCAGATCCGGGCCAGCGTCACCGCGTAAAGGTGGGGCAGGCCAGGCCTGGAATGAAAAAACCGCTGTATCCCTTGCAGGAGTCAGCGGTTTTTATGTATTGGTTGCGGGGACAGGATTTGAACCTGTGACCTTCGGGTTATGAGCCCGACGAGCTGCCAGACTGCTCCACCCCGCAGCCGAATTATAACCGAGTTTGTTGCATTGCGAAAGAGCCGATTACAGTAAGCGTAAAGCCAGAGTTTGGCAAATGATGGTGCCACCGCGCCGGGAAGCGGCGTGCTGGCAAGCCGAAGGAGGCTGCGCGGCACGCTTCCAGGGCAGGGGCGAAGTCGTCGAGCTTCGAGCGCGATCGGGCCGCCAGTCGAACGTTTACTGGAGCGGCCAGGCATTTGTGCGTGCGGTGCCGGGACGTCAATTCCTATGGACGCGCATTGATCGTCAGATGCCAGTGGTGCAGATGGTCGGCAGCAGGAACGAACTGCAACGGCGGTTCCCACGTGCCCACACCGGGAATATTGTGCCCTGCCGCACTGCTGAACTTCCCGTCGACCAATGCGAGTTTGATAAAATCCTTGCCAAAATAACCTTTCCGGAAATTTGCCGCCGCTCCCCGCCCGTCGATCATAGTACGGTTCGCTTTAATCCATGCCTGCAGGGCAATCAGGTTTGGCCGCGGCACCGGTGCGGGATTTGCCACCTCGGCGGCGGCTGTATCGATCAGATGCTTGATCGCCGCGCCCCCGCCCGAGCCGCCCAATGCTTCCGTATAGCCACCCATCCCGTCCGCATAGCGCATGTCAAGCGCCTGTCCATCGCTGTGTCCCGCATGGCCCAGGACGGAGCGGCCGTTTGTGAGCTGTGCCACGTGTTTACCGGAGATATCGTCAAACCGGAAGCTGTTGCTGGCAAGCCAGTCAATGGTCTGGCTGGTCGCCCAGGAGTCGCCCCCGGCATCACGAAGTCCTGCGGTTCGTCGGGCGGCCAACGCCGCTTCATCGTTCGCCAGGTACAGGGGTGTGAACGCGTTATTGCCTCTGAACGTCACCTGACCGCCTTCTGTCGGATCGGACACGGCATCGGTGCCGTCGATGGTGCCTTTGATGCGCACGGCCACCGACAGTTTTCCCGGAACACGGCCGCCTGAAAATGTGGGCAATGAGAGTGCGGAGAAGCGGATCTTGCCGGCGCTGATCACGTGCGCTTGCCCCAACAAATTGAGCGTGCTAAAAAGCGGATTATCACCATCTGCCGAGATGCCGATGTTAACTTCTGTGACTTCGGCGTTGGGCGGCGAGAATGTGATTTCCAATGGAATGGCGTGGGTCGCATCCTCGGCAGTGCGGGGAATCGACAGATAATAGCCCTTGAAATTATTCGCCAGATTGAACGGCTCGATGACGGGATGTCCATCGGTGTCAGGCGAAAGAAATTTCGCGCCAATGACCTGTAAAGCGGCGCATGCCGTGGAGATTTCGGCGGTGGTGATGGTGGGGAAAATGCTGTCGCCAATATTGGTCGCGCGTACCGAGCCTGTGATACTGAAACTGCCGTTTTTTGCCTGGGTAGTCACATCGACGCAGGCGCTCCTGGTGATCGTGCCTTGCGTAAAATGACTTTGGTTCACCGAACCAGAGGCGGACAGCACCACACCGGGCAGTCCGACCACCGAATAGGACCAGGTATCGTTGAACTGGCTCAGCGCGGTGGTAAAGGCTGGATATTCCGCCGTATAGACGCGGATCTTGACGCCGACATTTTTTGTGCCCATCGGGACTGTGAAATTGATCGGTGTCGTGATGGTGTCATTTTGGGATGCGGAAACGGCGACATAGGTTGCGGTCGTGACCCCGTCGATTATTTTGGTGGTGGATTTCGCTGGCGCCGACGTCGCCGCGGCACCTGGAAGCCGGCGTGATGGCGCGCCAGTTCCGTTTTGTCTGGAGGTGCCGGCGATCGACGATGACATGGTGCTTGCTGCCCGTGCTGTCTGGCTGGTAATTTGGCCGCCAGTCGCCAGCGCGTCATACACCATCGTGACATTGACCTGCGTGGTGTCAGGCAGCACGACCGTGCTGATCGTCACCGCATTGGGTGCATTGAGATCATTGAGCGTGAGTTGATAGGTATCTGGAATCAGCCCTGAAAACTCGAAATGCCCCGTCTTGTCGACCAATGCGTCAAGACGCAGATCCGAGTTGTAGCCTTTGAGTAAAATTTTCTTTCCAACCAGACCAGTGATGCCAGCGCCTTGAGCGTTGACCAGTCTGCCGCTCAGCTTCGCAATCGACTTTATCCCAAGCAAATCATAAGACTGGGCAAATGCACCATCTTTCGACACAAAGCTCAGCATGATATTCAATGCGCCAGTTGGCAAGGCCGCAAGGAGTTGTTGCATGGCGTTTCCACTGATGGAAAAGCTGCTATCGGCACTGTCGAATACCCAATATTTTTTCAAACTGATTCGTGCATTGTTGGCGCCTTGAATGACCCCGTTGCTGTCATCCTTCAAGTCCAGGCCAGACACGCCATCGAGTCTGAATTTGACGGTGCTTCCGGAGAAGCTATTGTTTGGGCCAAGGCCCGTCACTGACAGCAGCGGTGCACCCGCCGGCGGTGAGCCGTCTTCCTGGGCGTCGCTGTCGGGCACGGCACTGGTGGGCCGCGTCGACCGGATCAGCGCCCTGACGGTCGTGTTGCCACTCAAGTCGTGCAGCGTGATCGTCGCTGTCTGGTCGACGCCCGTGTCCCCGGCCGTGGAAAAGCGCAAAGTGCCATCCTTGATGATCGCGTCGGCGACCGAGGCGGCGGAAGACGTCACCGATGCCGTGCTGCCGATGCCCAGTTCCTGCAGGGAGAACGTATACACTTCCGCCGGTGCCAGGGTGCCGAGGTCGACGCTCGCGCTGGCGGCTGACGCTATTTGCCAGGTCAGATCGGCGGGGCTGAAAGGGGTGGTCCGATCCTGACGCAAAACAATCACATCAGCAGGAGTGACGGTCGCCCCCGCGTTAATGGTCCCAGCGGCAACAGCGCCGTCCACGATCTCGGTGCCATTGGGTGCGCTTGTCAGCAGTGCCGCGACGTCGACGGCGGCTGTGGTGCCGGTATTGGCGATGCTCACCTGAAATGTGTATTCCCACACTGTCCGCGTGACGCGTCGTTCATGGATTTTTTGCAGCTTGACCACGGCAAGCGGTTCGACGGCGTTCGTGGAAGCGGCGCTCGCCAACAGCGTCGATTGTTGCGCAGCCGGTGAGACAGGCGGCTTGTCAGCGCCACCGCAGGCGGTGACCAGCAGCATGGCCGCAGCGCAGACGGCAAGCAGTTGAAACCGCGAAATAGCCATGACGGATGGCCTCCGGCCCTGATTTCTGAACAGCGTTTGACGCGGCGCAGCACGCATTTCAAGTCCGGCACGCCGGCTCGGCCAGGCAAGCGCCAACGCGCCGGCGAATATCAGCCACACGGCGGCAAGATCGACGGTAACACCTTGCTCAATAATATAGAACGTGAGGGAATTGCTCACCGTTCCACCTGCGAGATAGTCAAGCGCAATGGCGAATCCCCCCCCATCGAATTCATCAACGCCATACCGCCGCCTAGGGCCAGTCCGTCATAAAATCCCGCAGCCGGCAACGCCCCATCCGGCTGGATAGTCAAAACATCCCAGTTGGCAACCTTCCCGACTGAAGTAAGATTTTCGTACATTCCATCATTAAAAAAAATGGTAAATTCTTGCAACGGTGTTGGTTTGGAATTATGAAACAGATAGTCGTAACGCCATTGCACGCCACCGAGGTAAGTCGTCGTATAGGAAATCGTCGACGCTTGCGCAAAGGGAAAATTAATACATAGCATTGTCACCAGGATTGTTATAATTCTTCGTATCGTTTTCATGAATCGCTCCGTCTGGAAAGTGAGGAATGGATCAGCGCAATGCATTTTCTGTTCCTGCCGTGATCATTGCCACGTTCTTGCTATGGCATCCTGATCAATTTCCAATTGACCATGGGAAATCACTTTCTACTTTCGCGATTTTTGTAAAATATTTCGACAGTTTGTATTTTCTGAAATGATCATCGCGATACGCCGGTCTGGACACTTACACCGCTTGGTAACGATTCATTGTTTGCCTGTGTGGGTGATCAGATAGTTTGAAATCATAAAGGCCATAGCATGCAAACCAAAGAAGTAATTCAGTCAGAACTAAACCATCTTTATGAACAATTTAAGAGTAACGTCTCCTTCTCCTCGGAGCTTGCCAAGCGCGCGTCACCTCCCTTGCTTCTAAACGTTCCAGAGAAATGGGTGAACTCTACTAAGCGTGTACTGGTCGTTGGCCAGGAGACTCTGGGTTGGGACTTCCACCCAGGCGACTATTTTCCCGAACTTGAAACTTCGATTGCGACCTTTGCGGACTTCCAATCCACGCCGAATAGCGTAGCGGCACTCACTGCTGGTTATCGCGACTTTGAATTCGCCAGACATCAGCGGGAGAATTATAATAGTCCATTTTGGCGAGCCTACCGCAGCGTGCGATTTTCCTTGGGCGAGGATGTAGATGGTCCAGAAACTGCGGTGCTCTGGACTAACCTTTTCAGGATGTCGCTCGATAGTGGAAGTGTGGTTGGAAACGGGAGTTTGGAAGAAGCCACTCTGATACGCGAGCAAGGTGCTGCCTTGTTACGTGCTGAAATTCAGGCGCTCGCCCCAAGTTCGGTGATTTTCTTCACTGGTCCGAACTACAATGAACATCTTTATGCACAGTTTCCGGGAGTCGAGCTTATCAGGCTTGAGGACTACGCCCCCGAAAAAACTTCTATGCTGAAACATTCCCAGCTTCCACTTCAAACTTTCAGAACCTATCATCCAGGTTATCTTGTAAGAAGTGGCCAGTGGGACATAATTTCCGTAATAAATTCTTTGGGAAAATGATTGCTCTAATCGCGCTGTTTCAATGATTTAATGCCACGGTGGTGTACTCGCCGATTGTGAAGTACACAAGCTCTGAATTTTTGAAAATCTTCATTGCATGCTCCCCAATGTTGATAGCGTTGTCGAGCCCTCCCGATGTGAGGCGAAAATAGACGGCGCCAAGCCAGTGGCGGCCGGGTCTTGGGGCGTTGAAATGCATAAGCTGGCGCACTTGGTGCTGCGCGCTGGACAAAAAAAACCGCTGAATCCCTTGCAGGAGTCAGCGGTTTTTATGTATTGGTTGCGGGGACAGGATTTGAACCTGTGACCTTCGGGTTATGAGCCCGACGAGCTGCCAGACTGCTCCACCCCGCAGCCGAATTATAGCCGGGTTTGCTGCAATGCGCAATGGCCGGGTTTCAAATCCTCGATTACGCCGCCGCCAGGCGCCACAGCGACGTGACTTCCTTCGAGCGGGCTGCGTGCAGGCTGTCCGTCGCATCTTGCGCGCGCGGGTGCGTGGGTTTCACGTCCAGGCGGTCGACGACCTTCAAGCCCGCTTGCGCTATCCATTCGAGCAATTGTGCGCGCGGGCGCAGGCCCAGGTGCTCGGCCAGGTCCGATAAAATCAGCCAGCCTTCGCCATTTGCTTCCAGGTGCTCGGCCAGGCCGGCGAGGAAACCGCGCAGCATGCGGCTGTCCGGATCGTAGACGGCGTATTCGATGGGCGAGCTTGGGCGCGCCGGCAGCCATGGCGGATTGCACACGATGAGCGGCGCGCGGCCGGCGGGGAACAGGTCGGCCTGCACCACCTCGACCTTGTCGGCCACATCGAGGCGGGCCAGGTTTTCGCGCGCGCAGGACAGGGCGCGCGGGTCCTGGTCGGTCGCGACGATGCGTTGCACGCCACGCTGCGCCAGCACGGCGGCCAGCACGCCCGTGCCGGTGCCGATATCGAAGGCCAGGCTGGCGCGCGCGGGCATCGGCGCGTCTGCCACCAGGCCCACGTATTCGCCGCGGATGGGCGCGAACACGCCGTAGTGCGGGTGGATGCGCTGGCCCAGGGCCGGCAGTTCCACGCCCGTGCGGCGCCATTCGTGCGCGCCGATCAGGCCCAGCAGCTCGCGCAGCGAGGCGACGAACGGCTCTTCGCCGCGGCCATATGCCTCATTGCACGCCAGTTTCACGTCCGGTGCGCGGCGCAGCGGGATCGTGTAGTCGGCGTCAAAAGGCAGCAGCAGCATGGCCAGGGTGCGGGCGCGCTGCGACTGCGCCTGGCGGTGCAAGTGAAACGCTTCCGTGGCCGTCGGTTCCGGCTTGGCCAGCTTGGCGGCCATGGCTTTCTTGCTCGGTTTGTCGTTCTTGTGGTCGGCGCGCCGCGCCAGCGCCTGCAGCAGCTGGCGCGCGTTCTGGAAGTCGCCGCGCCACAGCATGGCCGTGCCTTCGCAGGCCAGGCGGTAAGCTTGGTCGGCCGTCGTGCGGTCATCGGCGATGACGACGCGCTTGGGTGGCGGCATGCCGCTTTCCGAGCGCCAGCGGGCCGAATGCTCGGCGCCGTTTTCGCTCCAGTGGATCTGCGGATGAACGGTAGGTGAAGAGGTGTCGGACATGGGATTCAATCGATAGAAGGGGGCGCGCGGCATGGTCGCCTGCGCAGGCCGTCTTCCATTATACGTCGCGGGCCGTGCCGTCAGCGCTGTCCGTGCCATAGGCGAGTGCCAGCGCGCGGGCGCGCGCCTGGTCTGCGGGCGTGGTTTCCACGGTTTTTTTGACGGCCTCTGCGGCATTGTCAGGCTGCACCAGCTTGAGCAAACGCAAGCTCAGGCTGCCAGCCAGCTCGCCATCGTTGCCGCTGGCGCTGGTGCTGGCGCCATCGGACGTGCTCTGATAGAGATTGCTTTGCAATTGCTGGCCCAGCAGCTTGAACAGGTCGTGCAGATTACCGGCGAAGGTCGTGGCGGGCAAGTCCTTGGCGGGCAGGGCGGCGTCACCGGAGGCCGGGGCTTCCGGCGTTTCGCCTTGTGTTTGCACCAATGCGCCTGCGCTGATGGTCGATTGATATTGCACTTCCAGTTCGAAGTCGAAGCTCTGGCCATCGGCCGTGGTGATCTTGCCCTTGCCGATGAAGTGCGCGTTTTCATCGAGGCTGAAGGCGGCCGCGCGGCTGCTGCCTTTGCTTCCCGAGATGCTGGCACTGCCGCTGCTGAAACTGGACCCGGCTTGCAGGTCGACCGAATCGAAGGCGACAGTGGCGCCGTCGCCAAACAGCTGGCGCGTCATGTTGCCAAGAAAATCTTGCGCGACATCGACGGTGGCGTTGCCCAGCGCATCGGTGCGTTGCGACAGTCCCTTGGCCGACAGGTCCAGGCCGTTTTTCGACAGCGCCACCACGTCTTGCGCCGTGCGTTGCATCAGGGGCGAACCGGCCAGGCCCGTGGCGTTGCTGCCCGTGCGGGAC
The DNA here is from genome assembly GCF_002813325.1 of Janthinobacterium sp. 64. NCBI lineage: Bacteria > Pseudomonadati > Pseudomonadota > Betaproteobacteria > Burkholderiales > Oxalobacteraceae > Janthinobacterium > Janthinobacterium sp. 64. The sequence goes on from NZ_PHUG01000001.1 coordinate 5,871,154, forward strand.
GGCTGCTGACCAGCCAGCATATTCGAGGCGGGTTGACGGCTGGCGAGGGCGGGAAGCTGGGACATGGCGGTTTCTCAATGAGCGAAGTACCGTTATTAACGGCGTTCTACGCGCATTCTTTAACCATTAGTGGTGGTGCGACCAGCTACCGTCTGCCGACTCCAGGTAAGACTTGACGGCATCGGCCTGGCCCGTGGCGTGGCGCTTGAGTTCGCCGCATGCGCAAATGCCCTGATACGGCTGGATATGCGAGCAGGCGGACACTTTTTGCAGGTAGACCTGCATGGATTTGTGACATTTGACGCACTTGAAGGTGAGGCTGCGGGCGGCTTTCATGTGTTTCCTTGAACTGTTGCGGGGTGCAGGCGGTGCCTGCGCGAAGGCGGCGATTTTAACGCACTCCGGCCATCGTTACACGTTGTTGCAACTGCGCCACGCTGAAGTCAACTGAATCCTGTCTACCACGTTGAGACACTACGGAGGCCATCTGGCATCCATTGAAGAGGTAGCACCATGGACAAGCAAGACAAGGAAAAGCCTGTACAGCCCGCCAAGGAGCTGGTCAGGAAGTGGCTGAAAGCGGAGCTGGCACAACGCCGGCCGCCGCCCGACCCCGAGCAGATCCGCCGCGAACTGGGCTGGGATATGCTCAAGCTGTGCCGGGAGCCGGCCAGCCGCTAGCGGCTTAGCGCACCGTCACCACGCTCTTGCCGCCAGACCCCGGCTGCACGAGGATGCGCGTGGCGATGCGTTCCGTCATTTCCTGGACGTGCGAGATGACGCCCACCTTGCGTCCCATCGCTTGCAGGCCGTCGAGCGCATCCATGGCCACGCGCAGGGTTTCCGTGTCCAGGCTGCCGAAGCCTTCGTCGATGAACAGCGATTCCACGCGCACGCGGTTCGAGGACAGCGAGGCCAGCCCCAGCGCCAGGGCCAGCGAGACGAGGAACGATTCGCCGCCCGACAGCGAGTGCACGGAGCGCAGCTCGCCGCCCATGTCCTGGTCGCGCACCATCAGGCCCAGCGACGGCTTGTCCGGATTGTCGATGCGTTCCAGTTGATAGCGGCGCGCCAGGTGGTTCAAATGCGCATTCGCATAGCCGAGCAGCACTTCCAAGGTGAATTGCTGCGCGTAGTTGCGAAATTTCTTGCCGTCGGCTGAGCCGATCAAGTCATCGAGGCTGGCCCAGCGCCGCTCGATGACGGCTTGCGCTTCGATTTGCGCCAGCATCGCTTGCGCGCTGTGGCGCCTGGCGTCGTCCTGCGCGATGGCCAGGCGCAAGCGCGTCGCTTCCTGGTTGGCCGCCTGGCGTTCCAGCAGCAGTGCGTCGAGCGCCGCCTGCAGCGCGGCCACGTCCATTTCCAGCGCTTCCGGCGGCTGCTGCACGTGCGCGGCCAGCTGCTGCCGGCGCTCGGCCAGCACGGAAACGGCCGCCGTGTGGCGGTCGGCGATCACTTGCAGGGCGTCGCGTTCGGCGCGCATGGCGTCCGGCGCGATGGCCAGGTGTGCGCGCAAGCCGGCCATGTCGGCGGGCGCATGATCAGGGTGGGCAAGCTGGAACTGGCGCAGCCAGTCGTGCAGGGTAGCGGTGGCGCCGTGTTCCTGTTCCCGCAAGGCGGCCAGGCGCTGCGCCAGCTGCGCGCACGCTTCGTCCAGGCGCGTGCGCTGCTGGCTGGCCGATTGCGCCGCCGCTTGCTGCTGCGCCAGCTGCTCTTTGGCAGTTGCGATGGCGCCTGCCAGCGCGCCTTCCACCTCGGTCACGGCTTGGCCCTGCCATAGCGCGTTGCGCTGCGCCTGCAGTGCCGTGCGCTGTTTGTCGGCGGCAGCAAAGGCGGCGTGGGCTTGTTGCGCCGTGTGCTGCGCCTTGCCGGCCGCCAGCAGCGCCGCTTCCAGCTGCGCGGCCAGGGTGGCCAGCGCGTGGCCGCGGTGGTCCTGGTCCGCCTGCTGTTTCAGCCATTGCCGGCTTTCCGTTTCACGCGCCGCGCGGAAGGCGGCCGGGCCGGCGCGCCAGCCCTCTTTCCATCCCTCGGCGCCGTCGGCGTCGGCAAACGCGCCATCGAGCTGCGCCAGCAAGCCATCGAGCGCGGCGCGCGCCGTCTCGCCCTTGTCGGCGTTGCCCGCTTGCTGCGCTTGCAGCTGCGCCAGCCGCGCTTGCGCATCGGCGACGGCGCTGGTGCAGCGCGCGTGCTCGCTGGCCGCCAGTTCGTGCGCCGCCTGCGCCTGCTCGCGCAGTGTACTGGCCTGGCGCAGCGCCGTTTCCTGCCCCGCCAGCGCCTGCAAGCCGGCCGCATTGGCTGCCAGCTGCTGCGTGAACCAGTCCGCGCGCTGGTTTGCCGGCGGCAGTTGCAGGGTGTCGGCATGCGGCTGCCACTGTGCATTCAGGCTGTCGATGATGGACGGCAGTGCAGATAATTCTTCGGCCGTCTGCGCCTGTTCGTGCAGATGGGCGGCCAGCGCCGCCTTGTGCGTGGCCAGGCGTTCCAGATTGCCGCGCGCCTGCGTGCGGCAAGCCAGCACATCATGCTGCAAGCTGGCCAGCATCGCCTGCAAGGCGTTGTCGGCGTGGCCAGCGTGGCTATATGGGTGTTCCAGCGCGCCGCAGACGGGGCAGGGCTGCTCATCCTCCAAGGTGGCCCGCAGCTGCTCGACGCTGGCCGCGCATGCCGCTTCCGCGCCCTTCAATGACTTTTCCGCCTGCGCCAGGCGCGCTTCCAGCAGCGCCGTTTGCGCCGCTTCCGCCGCCAAGGCCGTGCTTTCCGTTTGCGCGGCCTGCGCCAGCTGGGCTGCCTTCGCTTGCCAGTGCGCCAGCGCCTGCTGCTGGCGTGCCAGTTCGCTCCAGGTTTTTTCCGCGCTGCTCAAGATGCGCACGTGCGCCTCCAGCTGGCCGCGCTGTTCCTGCAGCCGCTGGCCATTGATGGCTTGCATGGCCGCCAGCGCCTCGCGCCGCTCGGTATCGCGCAGCGCCAGCGCGGCAGCGGCACCGTCCAGCGCCGCCCGCGCCGCGTGCGTGGCGTCCTGGGCCTGACGCACCTGGCGCGCAGATGCGGCCATACTGGCGTCGGCCGCATCGGCTTGCGCGGCCGCTTGCCCGGCCTGGGCAAACAATTGATCCCACAATTGCCACGATTGCGCCAGCGGCTGCCACTGCTGGTGCGACGCCAGCCACTGGCGGCCCGCTTCCTGCTCCGCCTGCGCGGCATGCTGGCGCTGTTGCAGTGTCTGCAGCGCGCTGCGCGCCGCCTCGTTGGCCTGGTCGGCGGCCAGGGCCCCATCTTGCGCCTGGCGGTGTGCGGGCAAGTGGGCTGCGATGCCGGCGTCGAGCGCCTTGGCCTGGTCGAGCAGGGGCGCCACGTCGCGCTGCGCCGCTTCCTTCGCCAGCAAGGCCGCCGCCGCCAGCTGCACGGCCTGCGCCAGTTGCGTCTCGCTGGCCACGGCTTGCGCCGCCTGCGCGCGCGACGCTTCCAAGGCCGCGCCCGTGCTGGCGATGTCGTTCGCCAGACGCGCCACGTCGTCGACGAGGGGCCGCGCCGGCTGCAGCAATTCCCATTGCGCCAGCGCCGCGCGGCGCGCGTCGGCAGCGGCCCGTTCGGCATCCGCGCCGTCCAATGCCTCCTGCGCCGCCGCCACCTGGCTTTGCAGCTTGTGTGTCTCCTGGTGCCAGCGCTGCTGCAGTTCCAGCACGGCCTTGCGCAAGTCGATGGTGTGCAGGCTGGTTTCGGCCGCGCCGCACAGCGCTTCGGTCCCGGCGCGCTCTTCCGGCGACAGGGGGCGCTGGTCGGCCAGTTTTTCGCCCAGGCGCTCAAGCACCTGTTTTTCCTTCTTTGCCCGCTCGAAGGCGCGCATGGAAATGTCCGTATAGATGCTGCTGCCCGTCAGGGTTTCCAGCAACTCTCCCCGTTCATTGTCTTCCGTCTTCAGGAAGGTGGAAAACTCGTTCTGCGCCAGCAGCACGGCGCGCGTAAACTGGTCGAAGGACAGGCCGATGCGTTTTTCGATCTCGTCCTTGACTTCCGTCTTGGTGCCGCCGATGGGCTGCAGCGCGGGCAACTGGTGCAAGCTCATGGCGGTCGCCTGCAGCGCGCCTTCCGCCTTGGTGCGCGAGCGGCGCACGCTCCAGCGCGCGCGGTATTGACCGCCGTCGTTGCCGACGAAGTCCACTTGCGCGTAGCCGTCCGGCGTGCCGCGGCGCAGCAGGGTGCGCGTATCCTGGGCGTTGACGGTTTCCTTGCCCACGTCGGGCAGGGCGCTGCCCCGGCCCAGCACTTTCAGCAAACGGGGCGTGGCGTCGTACAGGGCCAGGCACAGGGCGTCGAGCAGGGTGCTCTTGCCCGCGCCCGTGGGGCCGCTGATGGCGAACAGACCGCTTGATGCCAGCGGTTCCTGCTGGAAGTCGACTTCAAATTCGCCGGCCAGCGAGGCCAGGTTCTTACCGCTGATTTTCAGGATTTTCATGGTTATTCAGGTGCGCTCAAGCGCCGGGCAGCAGCAGTTCGGCCAGGGCGGACAGTTGTTCGGGTGGTGCTTCCTTGCCGTATTTTTGCAGGTACAGGCGGCGGAAGATGTCGTCGGGCTGCAGCTGACTTAACTGGTCGAGCGTCAGGTTCTCGGGCGCGTTGCTGCGCGCGGCGCTCGACGTTTCGATCTTTGCCAGGCGCACCGGTTTGCCGTCGAGCGCCGTTTCGATGCGCGTGCGCAGGCCAGGTTCCGGCGCATCGAGGCGCACGCGCACTTCCAGGAAGGGCTGCGCCTCGACCGGTGCGTCAGGCACGTCGAGGGCGGCCAGCTGCGCCAGCACTTCGTTGATCGCCGCCGGCGTGGCGGGCACGCGCAGCAAGGGCACGGTGCGCGGCACTTCGATGACGCGGACTTCGCGTAATTGCTCGCCGTCGATATTGAGGCACAGCACCTGGTGGCGGTAGTGTACTTCGGCAAACGACAGGGGGATCGGGCTGCCGCAATAGCGGATATGTTCTTGCCCGCCGACGGCCTGCGCCTTGTGCAAATGGCCCAGCGCCGCATACGCGATGGCGGCGTCAAAAATCCCCGACGGCAGCATCTCGGTGCCGCCGATGACGATGCGGCGCTCGGAATCGTTGGACATTTCGCCGCCCACCATGTGGCAGTGGCCCATGGCAAGGATGGCTTGTCCGGGCTGGCGACGCGCCAGCGCCAGGTCCGTCAACTGGCGGTACAGCAGGGCGATGCCGCCCAGGTAGGCATCTTGCGTGTCGCCGGCGGGCAGCTTCGGCACGTCGCCGGGACGCAAAAAGGGCACGGCCAGGCACCAGGCCTGCACTTGCCCGTCGCTGCCGGTGAGCGGCAGCAGCAGGCGTTCCAGGTCGATATTGCCATCGTCGCCGCGCAGCACATGGCCGATCACGTGCGTGCCGTGCGCGGCCAGCAGGGGGGCGGGCGCTTCGAGCCGTCCGGCCGAATCATGATTGCCGGCGACGACGATCAGCTGCAGCGCGGGCAGGCGCGCGCGCGCCTGCTGCAGGAAGACATATAACTGCTTTTGCGAGGCGGCCGACGGGTTGGCGTTATCGAACACGTCGCCGGCGACGAGCAGCACGTCGACGCGTTCGGCCACGAGCGTGTCGAGCAGCCATTCGAGGAAGCGCTGGTGTTCGTAACCCCGTTCATAGTTGTGCAGGGTCTGGCCCAGATGCCAGTCGGAAGTGTGCAGCAGGCGCATGGTGGGGCAAGGGTAGGGAGGACAGGCGCCAATATAGCAGGAATGATCGGGGTCAGACCCGTTGGGTCTGACCCCAGCCTTCAGTTGGGCTTGCCCTAAACGATTAAGCCGTCAATGCGCCGGCTCTGTACGTGTTACGTCCATCCTGCTTGGCCTGGTACAGCAGCACGTCGGCCCGCTGCAGCAGCACGGCCGGGGAAATGTCTTCGTCGCGGTAGAAGGCCAGGCCGATGCTGGCGGAAATGCGCACGGTGATGCCATCGAGTTCGAACGGCTGCTGCATGGCGGCGACGATTTTTTCCGCCAGCACGGCCGCATCGTCGGGACGGGTGATCTGTTCCATGATGATGGTGAATTCGTCGCCGCCCAGGCGGGCAACGATGTCGGTGGCGCGCATGGTGTGCGTCAGGCGCTGGGCGAACGCGCGCAGCAGGGCGTCGCCGGTGCCGTGGCCGTGCGTGTCGTTGACGGGTTTGAAACGGTCGATATCCATGTACATGACAGCCATCAGGTGCTGCTGCTGGCGGCTCGCGTGCATGGCGTCGCTGAGTTTTTGCTGGAAGCCGGCGCGGTTCGACAAACCGGTCAGCACATCGACCTGGGCCAGTTTCAGCAGGCGCTGTTTTTCGCGCTTTTGCACGGTGATATCCTGGCGCATCACGTGAAAGCCCACCACCTGCAGCTTGTCTTCGCCGATCTGCGGAATGTAGATCACTTCCATGCAGCGCTCGATGCCTTCCTTGTCGTCTTCTTCCTCGAAGCTCAACGTTTCGCCGGCCAGCACGCGCTCGATATACGGCGCCACCGTGCGGTAGCGCACCTCGCCGACGGTCTCGCGCACGCTCTTGCCCAGCACCTGCCGATCCGTCAGGCCGAATTCGCGCTCATAGGCGATGTTCAGGAAGCGGTAGACCTGGTCGGCGTCGATGTAGGCGATCATGGCCGGCAAGGTGTCGGCGATGGTGCGCAGGCGCGCTTCGCTTTCCAGCAGTGCCACTTCCGATTCGCGCAAGGTGGTGATGTCGTCCAGGGTGCCCACGTAGCCTTCGATCTGGCCGTCGATGAGGATGGGGGCAATTTTGACGGAGGCCCAGACCTGCCTGCCGTCGGGTTGCAGGCAGCGCAAGGTCGACTGGAACGGCGCGTGGCTGCGCTTGAGCTGTTCCAGCGCCACGTGCATCAGCGGATAGTCGTCCGGGTGCAGGGCGCTGGTCCAGCCGGCGCCCAGGGCGGCCGCACGCGGCAGGCCCGTGATCGATTCGAAGGTGCGGTTGACGTAGGTGCAGCGGCGCTGGCGGTCCAGGCGCACCAGTCCGAGTGGCGAAGCGTCGTTGACGGCGGTCAGTTCGGCCTGTTTCTGGCGCAGTTCCAGTTCCTGCTGGCGGCGCTGCGAGACATCCTCGGCAATGCACAGGATGTGTTCGATCTGCTGGCGCTCGTCGAACACGGGCACGGAGACGGCGTGCACATGGCGCAGGCTGCCGTCCGCCAGGCGCAAGGGCTTTTCCGTATGCTCGATGACGCCGCGCTCGGCCAGGATGGCACGGTCGTCCTCGGCATCGTGCAGGCCGAAGTCGGGCGGGAAGGCCTGGCAATCGGTCTTGCCGATGACGTCGGCGGCCAGGTGGCCGGTGATATCCTCGGCCGCCTTGTTCCACACTTCCATCTTGCCGAAGTTTTCCGGGCGCGCGCTTTTCACGTAGACGAGCACGGGCAAATGGTCGATCAGCGACTGCAGGAAGCTGCGGTTATCCTGCAGCGCCAGTTCGTCGTGCTTGCGCGCGCTGATGTCGCGCGAAGTGACGGCCACGCCGTCGATGATGGGCACCACCTGGTGGCGCAGCCAGCGCGTGCCGCCCGACGCCAGCGGCAGCTCGAATTCGTCCTCCAGCGGCTGGCCCGTTTCCATCACCAGCACGAAGCGCTGGAAAAAACGCTCGCCGCGCAGCAGCGGCATCTGCTGCAGCACGCGCTGGCCCAGCAGTTCGGAGCGCGGCTTGCCCAGCATGTCGGCGGCCCGCTCGTTGACGTCGGCGAAGATGAAGTCTTCCGCCGGCTTGCCTGGCGCGGGGCGCCAGGCTTTCAGCAGCAGCACCGAGTCGAGGCTGCCGTGATGCGCCGCGCGCAGCAGCGCCTGCGTTTCCGTGGCCTGGCGGATGCTGCGGCGCAGCCGCGCACTCTGGCGCATCAGCAGGGCCGTAAAGCCGGCAATGAGCACGCTGGCGGCGAGCAGCGCGCCGACATACACCAGGCGGCGGTGTTCGAAGCGGGCCAGGGCGACGGCGCGGCTCACGCCCACCACGGCCAGCAGCGGGTAGCGCGGCAGTTCGCGGTAGCTGTAGATGCGCGCCGTCGTGTCGACGGGCGGCTCGATCAGCAGTTCTTCGGCGGCATGCTGGGGCGGCCCGGGCATGCGGAAGTCGATGCGGTCGCTGAGGATGCGCTGTTCGCCGACGCGCCCCACCGTCAGGCCGCTGTCGCGCGCCACCAGCATCAGCGCACCCCGTTCATCGAGGTCCAGGCGGTCGTAGTCGTCGACAAAATAAGTCGGGTCGACGTGGATGACGATGGCGCCGGCAAAGTGGCCCCGCGCATCGTTCAGGCGGCGCGCCAGGCGGATGGTCCAGCGCTTGCTGCTGGCATCGAGCATGGGCGTGTCGACCAGGGCCGTGTCGGATGCATTCGCGGCAAGCGCCCTGAAAAATGGCTGCGTGGCCAGGTTTTCCGGCAGATAGGCGTGGGCGCTGTCGAGCACATTGCCGTGCGCGTCGATGAGGGCGATCGGCAGTTCCAGCTTCGATGGCAGCACGCTGTCGAGCAGGCCCTGGCGGCGCGTGAATTCATTCAGGCGCAGGCTGCCATCCGATTCCTCGTATTTGAGCTTGAACAATTGCGTGGCGTGGTCCGTCTGGCGCAGGGTGAAACTGGTATGGTCGGCCAGGGTACGCGCCAGCGACTGGCTGACGGCCACGGCGTCGCGCACGGCATTGGCACGCTCCTGGCTTACCTGGTAAAAGACGGCCGTCCACAGCGCCAGCAGCAAGACGAGCGCGAACAGGGGCACCAGGCTGAGACGGTACAGGCGGCGGGCAAGGCGTTGCAGGGGTCTTGTTATCGCTATCACGGGCGCTTGCAGGCTAGGGTCATGGAAAAGGGGAGGGGCGGCGTGGCGCGCATGATAGCCGAAATCGGCTGCCTTGCGCATAAGCCAGTCGCCACGCCCATCGTCTGTTCGCGGTCTGTCGCTGGGCTTATTCTGCGTTAAATCAAGTATCCGTGGTGCCGCGCACGCTAAAAAAAGCGCGCCGGCGACGACACGGGCTGGCGGCGTGGCAGAAAAAGTACAATTGCGCCCCCATCCTCATTAAAATGGGCGCTTCTACCTCCCATATCGAAAGTTGTCATGCAGAGTAAAAAGCCCGACGCAGCAAGACTGGACAAGATCGTGGCCGAAGCGCGCCGCGCCGCCGACCAGCGCGAGAGCGGCTACCGCGAACGCTCGCTGAAGATGTATCCATGGGTATGCGGCCGCTGCACGCGCGAATTCACGCGTGCCAACGTGCAGCAGCTGACGGTGCACCACCGCGACCACAACCACGACAACAATCCGCCGGACGGCAGCAACTGGGAACTGCTGTGCCTGTATTGCCACGACAATGAGCACTCGCGCTACCTGGAAGCGGACCGTGGCGCCGGCCTGCTGTCGGCCGAGGTGGCGCCCGCCACGCACAATCCGTTCGCCGCGCTGGCTGGCCTGATCAAGAAGAAGGACTGAGCGGGCCGCGCCGCTTCCCCCATGCGCATCTTGCTGACCGAAGACGACCCTCAACTGGGCCGCGCCACGCAGATCGGCCTGGAACAGGGCGGCCATGCCGTCGACTGGGTCACCAGCGCTGAACACGCGCACACGGCCGTGCGCCTGCACGACTATGGCTGCATCCTGCTCGACCTGGGCTTGCCGGGGCAGGATGGCATGCAGGCGCTGGGCATGCTGCGCGACAATGGCTACAGCGGCGCCGTGCTGATCGTCACGGCGCGCGACACGGTGGGCGAGCGCATCGCCGGCCTGGACGCGGGTGCCGACGACTTCATCGTGAAACCGTTCGACCTCGACGAGCTGGCCGCGCGCATCCGCAGCGCCTGCCGCCGCGCCGCCGGCCGCCTGCGCGAGCACCTCGTGCATGGCGAGCTGGTGCTCGACATCGCGGACCGGCAGGTAACGCAAGGGGGCAGGCCCGTGACCTTGACGGTCAAGGAGTTCCGCATCCTGCAATTGCTGCTGGAGCACGGCGGCCGGGTGCTGAGCCGGGAACAGCTGGAGAAAAACCTGTACAGCTGGGGGGATGAAGTGGAGAGCAATGCCGTGCAAGTGCATATCCACCACCTGCGCAAGAAGCTGGGGCGTGACCTGATACGCACCGTGCATGCGATCGGTTATTGCATCGACAAGCCGAAGGCGGCTTGACGAAAAAAAGGCGGCCCGCAGGCCGCCCCCTTGATCAGAAATCGACGGTGGCCGACAGCCACAAGCGGCGTCCGTCCATGCTGTTGACATAGCGGTTGGCGTAGGTCAAGGTCGGCGCCGATGAGCCACGGTAAGGCTGGTAGTCGATGAAGTCCTTGTTGAGCAGGTTGTACACGGCCGCGTTCAAGGTCACGCGTTTGTTCAGCTGGTAGCTGGTGCCCAGGTGCAGCATGGTGTAGCCCTTGTAGTCGCCCAGCGCGGCCTTGGCGGCGCGCGTGGAAGCCGAGGTGCCCGGATCGCGGAAGCGCTCGCTGCGGTACTCGGCGCGCAGCCAGCCATTCCACTCGCGCGAGATATCCCACGACAGGCGCGCGTTGACGGCGTGCTTGGGCGTGTCGCTCAGCGGTTTGCCCGCGTTGCTGCTGCTCTTCTGTTCGCTTTCCGTGTACGTGTAGTTGGCGCTGGCCGACAAGGTCTTGCTCAGCGGGAAGCGCGTGTTCAGCTCGACGCCGCGTGTGACGGCCTCATCCACGTTGACGGACTGGCCGAATGCATCGACGTTGGGCCAGTTGCCGAAGCTGACGCAGCCGGGACGGTTCGGCGAAGGACGGTAGCTGCAATTGACGAGGCCCGTGCCCGTCGTGATCTTGTCCTTGAATGTATTGTTGAACAGGGAGCCGCTGGCCGTCCAGCCGGCCAGATTGTCGAAATACGCGCCAATTTCCGTCGTCGTGCTCGTTTCCGGCTTCAGGTTCGGGCTGCCGACGAGGGGAATCGTGCCCTGGCCGCCGAAACCGTTGATGCCTGGCGACAGTTGTTCCACGCGCGGCGTCTTGTAACCCTTGCTGACGCCGCCTTTGACGGTCCAGCTTGGCGTCGCGTTCCACACGGCATACGCGCGGGGGCTGGTCTGGCCGCCGAAGATGCTGTGATCGTCATAACGGGCGCCGAAGGTCAGCGCGAGATGCTCCAGCACTTGCCATTCGTCTTCCACGAACAGGGCTTTTTGCGTGAATTCGAATTTCTTCGGCGCCACGCCGTCCGTCATTTCCGCCTTCCACCATTGCGCACCGACGGTCGCCATGTGCTTGCCCAATGGCATGACCAGCTTGGTGTCGAACACCTGGCTTTCCACTTCCAAGGTGCGCGCGCTGCCGGCCACGGCGCCTGGCGTGCCCGGCGGAATCGTGCGGCCCAGGGTTTCCGTCTTGTTCACCATGTAGCTGCTGTCGACGGTGCCGAAGCCGAAGCGGCCCGTGTGCGACAGGGTCCACTGGTCGCGGTTGTATTTCTGCTCGGGACCGTAGCCGCCCTGCAAGCCCAGGGTGCCCAGCTGCTTCTTCGAATTGTCATAGGTCTGGCGGCCTGCGTCGGCGTCGAGGATGACGGTGTGGTAGCGGTTAGGCGTAAAGGCCAGGCGCGCGCCAAAGTTTTCAATGTCGGCGCGCACGGGGTTGGCGCCCATGCTCGGCACATTTTCCCCTCCGGCCGCGTCGTTGTAGCGGATGTTGGCCGCATCGCGGCGCTGCTTGCTGCCGCGCAGGGACAGGCCCAGCAGGTCGGTGGCGATGGGGCCGCTCAAGTAGAAGCGGCCGTTTTTCACGTCGCCGAAATCGGATTCTTCCTGCACCGTGTAGTCGGCCGAGACGGAGCCCATCCACTCTTTGCCCACCTTGCGCGTGATGATGTTGATCACGCCGCCCATGGCGTCCGAGCCGTACAGGGTCGACATGGGGCCGCGGATGATCTCGATGCGCTCGATGGCGGCCAGCGGCGGCATGAAGCTCGTCTGCGTGCCGCCGAAGCCGTTCGGCGTGACGTTGCCGGCCGCGTTCTGGCGCCGTCCGTCGATCAGCACCAGCGTGTAGTCGCTGGGCATGCCGCGGATGCTGATGTTCATGCCGCCCGTCTTGTCGCCCGCCGCGCCCACGTCGATGCCTTCCACGCTTTCCAGCGCCTGCGTCAGGTTGCCGAAGCGCTCCTTCGACAGCTCTTCACGCGTCAGCACGGTAATAGAAGCGGGCGCCTGTTTGATGTCCTGCTCGAAACCGGAGGCGGAAACCACCACTTCGGGCATGCTGGCAGGCGTGCCCGTCTGGGCGTAGGCCGGCAGGCAGGACAAGGCGGCCATGGCCAGGGCCAGTGTGGTGGGGCGCGGCAGGCGCGCGCGGCGGGTGCTGTTGGACATGCAAACTCCTGGAGGGTGGATGAGTGATTGGTCTGTATTATTTAGGTAATGGGAATCATGGGGGCAATAAGAATCATTTACAATTGCGCGCGTAACATCCCAAAAAATATTTTGCTCCGGATCATGCGCAGAAGTTCTTAAGAGATTCTTAATAGCGATAAAACCTGCAAGTGTCTCGCGGAATGCGGTATCTTTCAGCTATGCCCAGCCCACACCAGCCCATTCCCTCCGACATCCCCCCGTTATCGCTGGCCGCCGCGCGCGCCTTGCACCTGGCCGCGCAGGGCTTGCTGCAGGCGCGGCGCAAAAAGGCCGTGAAGGCCGACGTGCTGGCCGCCATCCGCCAGATGGGCGTGCTGCAGATCGACACCATCCACGTGGTGGTGCGCAGCCCGTATCTGGTGCTGTGGAGCCGGCTGGGCGACTATCCGCAGCCGTGGCTGGAGCAATTGCTGGCCGAGGGCGCGCTGTTCGAGTACTGGGCGCATGAAGCGTGCTTCGTGCCCATCGAAGACTATGGCTTGTACCGGCACCGCATGCTCGATCCGGCCGCCATGGGCTGGAAGTATTCGGTCAAATGGATGGCCGAGCAGGGCGACGCCGTCGCTGCCGTGCTGGAGCACATCCGCGCCAACGGCGCCGCGCGCTCGGCCGATTTTGAACGCTCGGACGGCAAGGCGGGCGGCTGGTGGAGCTGGAAACCGGAAAAGCGCTCGCTGGAAGTACTGTTTACGTCGGGCGTGCTGATGATCGCCAAGCGCCATCAGTTCCAGCGCTATTACGACCTGGCCGAACGCGTGCTGCCCGGCTGGCACGATGGCTTGCTGCCGCCCGAAGAGCAGGTGCGCCGGCGCCTGCTGCTGGCCAGCGTGAAGGCACTGGGCCTGGCGCGCGCCAGCTGGATCAGCGACTACTTCCGCACGAAACAAGCACGTGCCAGCCTGGCGCACGATCTGCAGGCGCTGGTGGACGAGGGTGCGCTGCTGCGCTGCGCGGTCGATGGCTGGATGGACGCCGTGTACGTGCATGCGGATCATGCGGAACTGGCGCGCAATGCCGCCGCCGGCAAGCTGGCGCCCACCCTGACGACGATATTGTCGCCCTTCGACCCCGTCGTCTGGGACCGGCGCCGTGCGCTGGAATTGTTCGGTTTCGACTACCGGCTCGAATGCTATACGCCGGCCGAAAAACGCCGCTATGGTTACTTCACCCTGCCGATCTTGCGCCGCGGCGCGCTCGTGGGGCGCCTGGACGCCAAGGCGCACCGCGCGCAGGGCCGCTTCGAGATCAAGTCGCTGGCGCTGGAAGACGGCGTGCGCCTCAGCCCCCGCCTGGTGCTGGACGTGGCCGGCGCCGTGCGGCGCCTGGCGAACTGGCATGCCTGCCCGGATATCGATATCGTCCAGGCGCAGCCGGCAGCCTTCGGCGCGCAGCTGGCCGCAGCGTTGCACGACGGCGGCGCTGCCGCAAGGCAGGCCGCATGATGCTGCCAGCGGCTCCTGCCTCCTTGCTCGACGCGAATGGCGTTCCATGCTTTGGCCGCTACACGGGCCAGCTGGACGCGTTTGACTGGGCCGCGCTGGCGCCGCCGTACGCGCGCGGCGCCCTCTGGCGCCTGTTCCACCACAAGCGCTGGCATTACGTGGCCCTGTCCACGCCCACCCTGTTCTGCGGCGTGGCCATCGTCGACCTGGGCTGGACCAGCACGGCGTTCGCGTATGCCTTCGACCGTCACAAGGGCAAGCTCGTGGCCAGCTTTTCGCAGGATGGCATCCCCGGCCTGTGCGCATCGGTGGCGCCGCACGCGGGCGCCAGCAGCCGTTTTCGCTTCCTCTCGCAAGTGATCTCCATCGAGGCCCTGCCGCAGCAGCGCTACCGTTTGCAGCTCGATTGCGGCCATTTCGGCATTGATGCGGAATGCGGCCCGCCCGTGGCGCCGACCCTGCTGGCGATCGGGCCGGTGGCCGAGGGCGGCAGCGTGCATGCCACGCAAAAGTCGGGCGGCTTGCCCTTGTGGGGCAGCGTGCGCTGCGGCGCCATGGGCTACAGCTTGGACGACGGCGTGGCCAGCTTCGATTACTCGAACGGTTTGCTGGCGCGCGAGACGGAATGGCGCTGGGCCTCGGCGCACAGCCTGGACCTGGGTTTCAACCTGCAGGCCGGCTATTTCGGCGCGCATGAAAATGCGCTGTGGCTCGATGGCCAGCTGTATGCGCTGGGCCGCGCGCATTTCGACTTCAATCCCGACAACCCGCTGGCGCCATGGCACGTATGGACGGACGACGATCTGCTGGACCTGCACTTCAAGCCGGAAGGGGCGCGGCGCGAAGATAAAAACCTGGGGATCGCCGCCAGCCGCTACATTCAGCCCATCGGCACTTTCAGCGGCTGGGTACGCACCAGCGCGCAATCTCCCAAGCGCATCGTGGCGCAGCTGGCGGGCGTGACGGAAAGCCACCGCTCGCGCTGGTAGGCGGGCGCAGTTTTTTTGCGAAACGCGCCACAAGGTCAAGTTTTTTTGACGGCGCATCCTATACACTGGCGCAGCCACTCCGGCAATCCCGCTCCGGCAATCCATGAGGCCAGAACATGAGTATCCGTAATCTCGACAAGTTGTTCAAGCCGGCCTCGGTGGCCCTGATCGGCGCCACGGCGCGCGACCACAAGCTGGGCGCCATCGCCCTGGCCAACCTGCTGGGGGGCGGCTATCAAGGAAGCATTTGGCCCGTCAATCCCAAGTACGACGAGCTGATGGGCCTGAAATGCTACCGCAAGCTGGCGCACTTGCCCAAGGCGCCGGACCTGGCCATCATCTGCACGCCGCCTGCCACCATCACGGCGCTGATCCGCGACCTGGGCGCGCTGGGCACGCGCGCGGCCATCGTCATGACGTCCGGCCTCGATCCCGTGCGCGAGCAGTCGCTGCGCCTGGCCATGCTGAAAGCGGCCAAGCCGCATCTGCTGCGCATCCTCGGTCCCAACAGCATGGGGCTGCTGGTGCCGAAACTGGGCTTGAACGCCAGCTTCGCCCACCTGGGCGCGACGAGCGGCAAGATCGCCTTCGTGTCGCAGTCGGGCGCGCTGGTGTCGGGCGTGCTCGATTGGGCCAATGCGCACGGCGTGGGTTTTTCCAAGTTCATTTCGCTCGGTGGCAGCTATGACATCGATTTCGGCGACCTGCTCGACTACCTGGCCGGCGACATCGACACGGCCGCCATCCTGCTGTACATGGAAGACATCCAGGCGGCGCGCAAATTCATGTCGGCGGCGCGCGCCGCTGCGCGCAGCAAGCCCGTCATCGTCCTGAAGGCGGGACGCGAGGCCGAAGGCGCCGCCGTGGCAGCCTGGCACACGGGCGCGCTGGCCGGTTCCGACGCCGTGTACGACGCGGCCATCCGCCGCGCCGGCATGCTGCGCGTGTATTCGGCCGAAGAACTGTTCGACGCGGTGGAAACGCTCACGCATATCCGCTCGCAGCGCGGCGAGCGCCTGGCGATTCTGTGCAACGGCGGCGGCCTGGGCGTGATGGCCACCGATGCGCTGGTGGGCAGCGGCGGCAAGCTGGCCGAACTCTCGCCCGATACCGTCATCGCGCTGGAAAAGGCGCTGCCACGGGGCTGGTCGCACGACAACCCCGTCGGCTTGCCCGGCGACGCGCCCGTGCAGCGCTATGTCGACGCCATCAAGCCGCTGCTCGACGAGCCGCAGGCGGACGCCTTGCTGCTGCTGCACGCGCCCACGGCCATGGTCTCGTCGATCGACATCGCCGAAGCCGTCACGCCGCTGATCAAGGCCACCTCGCGCACGGTGCTGTCGTGCCTGCTGGGCGGCACCACCGTGGCGCCCGCGCGCCAGGTCTTCAACCGGGCCGGCATTCCCACCTACGACACGCCGGAAAAAGCCGTGCATGGCTTCATGCAGATCGTGCAGTACCGGCGCAACCAGGAAACCCTGATGCAGGTGCCGGCGCAGCTTCCCATGTCGGCCACGCCGCGCCGCGCGCGCGTGCGCGAAATCGTCGCCGCCGCGCTGGCCGCCGGCCAGACGGTGCTCGGTGAGTGCCGCTCGAAAGAGATCCTGGCCGCCTACGGCATCCCGGTGGCCATCACGCGCATGGCGGCCGACGTGGAAGAGGCGCTGGCCGTGGCGGCGGACATCGGCTACCCGGTGGCGCTGAAAATCCATTCGCCCGACATCGCCCACAAATCCGACGTGGGCGGCGTCGCGCTCGACCTCGACACGCCCGACATCCTGCGCGCGGCCGCTGCCGCCATGCTCAAACGCGTGCGCCGCATGCGCCCAGATGCGCTGATCGACGGCTTTACGGTGCAGCAAATGGCGCGCCGGCCGCAATCGCATGAACTGATCGTCGGCGTCACCACGGACGCCGCCTTTGGTCCCGTCATCCTGGTGGGGCAGGGCGGCATCGCCGTGGAAGTGACGGCCGACCATTCCATCGGCCTGCCGCCGCTGAACATGGTGCTGGCGCGCGACATGCTGGCGCGCACGCGCGTGTCGAAACTGCTGGCCGGCTACCGCAACCAGCCGCCGGCCGACATCGACGCCATCTGCTACACCCTGATCCAGGTGGCTGAACTGGTGGCCGACATCGGCGAGCTGGCAGAACTCGACATCAACCCGCTGGTGGCCGACGCGGACGGCGTGATCGCGCTCGACGCGCGCATCCGTTTGCAACCGGGCCAGCAGCGCGACCGTCTGGCCATCCGCCCGTATCCGCAAGAACTGGAAGAGCGCGTGACGTGGATGGGGCAATCCATCTTGCTGCGCCCCATCCGGCCCGAGGACGCGCCGCAGCATATGGACCTGTTCCACGCGCTGGACCCGGACGACGTGCGCCTGCGCTTTTTCACGTCCATGCGCGAGCTGCCCGTGTCGCAGCTGGCGCGTCTGACGCAGATCGATTACGACCGCGCCATGGCCTTCATCGCCACGCACACGGGCCCGGACGGCAAGCCGGAAACCCTGGGCGTGGTGCGCGCCGTGGCCGACCCGGACAATATCCACGCCGATTTCGCCATCGCCGTGCGCTCGGCCCTGAAAGCCAAGGGCCTGGGCCACATCCTGTTTGAAAAACTGGTCGACTACTTCCGCAGCCGCGGCACGGAAGCGCTGGTGGGCGAGGCAATGGCGCGCAACAAGGGCATGCAGCGGCTGGTGAAAAGTTTTGGCGGCGAAGTCACGCCATCGGAAGAGCCGGGCGTCGTCAACCTGCATATCGGCCTGCGCGCGCCCTGAAAAAAGCGCAGGGGTCTTGCCTCGGGTTTGTGCCGGATCAAACTCACCACTGTCGGTAGTCTTTACACTCTCACTTCCAGAATCAGACATCCAGCGCATTTTCGGGAGTGAGTGCATGCTTACGGCAACATATATATTGGTTTCCCTGTCGGTAGAACAGGCAAGTATCCGCATGAGTTTGTTGGCATTTCAAAAATACATGCAGGTGCAACTGCGCCAGCAGAGCAGGCTGAGCCTGGCACAACTGCAGTACACGGGCGACTGGCTGAACCGGCTCTACCAGGGCGGCTACTGGCGCAAGGTGGAGCTGTATCTGGTGCCCGCCATCCGCCAGGCCACGCCGCATGCGGATGGCTTGCTCAATGAGCTCAATGGCTTGAACCATGCAGCGCTGGAAAGCATCAATGTGGTGCAGCAGCGCGCGGGCGCCGCCATCGACCATTCCGAATTACAGGCCGAGCAGCTGTGCGCGGCCATCGACGCTTTTTGCGCAGCCTTGCTGCAACGCCTGGAAAAAGAAGAGCGCGAACTGTTCGCGCTGGCGCGCAAGGTCATCGTGGGCGAAGCGTGGTTTGCCATCGCCTACCAGTTCCTCGCCCACGATGCGCGCGCGCAGGAAGCGCGCCGTGGCAAGGCGCAAGTGCTGCCCTTTGTTTTGCCCGTGCCTTTGCCAGCGCCGGGCACGCCTGCTGGCGCCGCTGACACGGCTGACACCGCCAGCATCGCCGGCACCGCGGCCGACGATGCCTTGCCTGCCATCCAGCAACCGTTGCGCGCGCAGGCTTGAGCGGGTAGCGAGCGCCCACCGCGTAGGCCCGTTTGTACCGGCTGCGCGCCCCTGATTTTGCGCTGGCGCCAGCAAGGAAGACATCTTGCGTTAGTCATTTGGTAACTTGTACAGACCTGTCCGATGCAATACCCCGGGCTTTGTTATGATGGTGGTTTTGATCCACGCGAAACCCGTCATGTTCGAATTTCTCTTCAAGCGTTCTGCCAGCAAGACTGCCGCCCCCGATCCTGTCGTGGCAGAACAGGCCGCCGCCTCGGCGCAGAGCGCATCGCGCCGCGCTGAACAGGTTGCGCGCGCCCATGCCGTGGCCGGCGACGAAGCCGCAGCTGCCGATTTCATCATGTCCAGCGAATTTGCCGATGCCCGTCTGATCGCGGCCGAACACGTCCATGCCTTGCCGCTGCTGGAAAAAGTCCACCACGCCATGCGCAACACGGACCGCCGCGTGGCCAAGCTGATGCAGGGCCGCATCGACCTGATCCGCCACCAGGCGGCCGAGACGCAACGCGCCCAGGCCAGCATCGACACGGCCCAGCGCCTGCTGAGCGATGAAAAACTGAGCCCGAACCAGGTAGCCGAGCTGGACCGCCAATGGCAAGTCATCAAGGCCACGCCGGAGCTGGCGACGGCCTTTGCCGCCGCGCGCGCCGCGCTGGCCGCGCGCCTGGAAGCGCAAGTGCTGCTGCAGCGCGCCGTGATCGACGCCGTCGCCGCCGCGCGCGCGCTGGCCAGCAATGGCCAGTCCGCCGATGAGCTGGCGCAGGCGCTGGCCCGCCTCGATGCGGACCATGCGCAGCATGCGCAATCGCCCGAGCGCGCTTCCTTGCCGAAACACCTGGAAAACGATTTCACGCAGGCGCGCGAGCAGGCGCAGTCCGCCTTGCAAGCGCTGCAGCAGCACCAGGCCGTGTTCGACGCGCGTCAGGCTGCGCTGACCGAATGGCAGGCGCAGGACGCCGCCACGCTCGACGCAGAGACCCTGAAGCGCGCATGGCAAGCCCTGCCGCGCTTGCCCGAATCCAGTTTGTCCGACAGCCTGCAGCAGCAATTTGCGGCCCTGCTGGCCAGCGCGCCGGCGCCCGTGCAGACGGCGGCGCCAGCCGCTGCCGCGCCTGGCGTGGTGGAATCCGCGCCGCGCAAGCCGCGCCAGGAGCACGCCCCGGTATCGAAGGAAGCGACGGAACAGTTCTTCAAGACGCTCGACGCCATGGAAGCGGCGCTGCAGGATGGCTTGCTGCATGTCGCTTCCGAGCACGACAAGACCTTGCGCGATAGCAAGCACGGCCGATTGACGCCGGCGCAAGCGGACCGCCTGGCCCATGTGCGGGCAGAATTCAAACGCCTGGCTGACTGGGCGCGCTGGGGCGGCAACGTGTCGCGCGAGGAACTGGTCAAGGCGGGCGAGGAATTGCCGGCGCAAGAACTCCCGATGGCCGAGCTGGCCAAGAAAGTGGGCAGCCTGCGCGAGCGCTGGAAGTCGCTCGATACCTTGTCCGGCCCGGCACCGAAATCGCTGTGGGAGCGTTTCGACGCGGCCTGCAGCGTGGCCTATGCGCCGGCGGCCCAGCATTTCAAGCAATTGGCAGAAGAGCGCCACGGCAACGCGGCCAAGGCCCAGGAACTGATCGCGGAAACGGCGGCCCTGGCCGCCGAAGAAAGCACCGACTGGAAACACGTCGCCTCCGCGTCGCAGCGCTTGCGCCAGGCGTGGACGCGCCTGGGCACCATCGACCGCAAGGAAAAGAAACGCCTGGATGCAGAGTTCGGCGCCGCGCTGGACGCCTTGTCGAAGCCGCTCGATACGCAGCGCCAGATCGAGACGGCGCGTCGCGAACAGCTGATCGTCGAAGTGGGCTTGCTCAAGCCATCGGAGCGCAACACGGTCGACATGCTCAAAGCCCTGCAAGATAAATGGCAGGAACTGGCGAAAGCCCTGCCGCTGGAGCGCCGCGCGGAACAGGCGCTGTGGCAGCGCTTCCGCGCCGCCTGCGATGATATTTTCTCCAGGCGCAAGGAAACGGCCCACGCGGCCGACCACGAACGCCGCGAACACCTGCATGCGCGCGAAGCGCTGTGCGCCGCGCTGGAAACGGCCGTCGTGCCCGAGGGCGACGACAAGGCGCGCAGCGCCTTCATCGACCACTTGCTGCGCGACACGCGCGCCGCCTGGAATGCCACCGGTCCCGTGCCGCGCGCCAGCGAAGCGAAGATCGAGCAGCGCTACCAGGCGGCCGTCGCCGGCGTGCAAGCGCAGGCGGACGCCATCGCCGAACGGGCCGGTGCGGCCCAGGCCAATGCTCTGCGCGACAAGCTGCGCCTGGTGCAATCGCTGGAAGTTGCACTGGCTGCTGGCGGCGCCGACGACGCGCAAGCGTGGAGCGAGCGCTGGAGTGCCTTGCCGCCGCTCGACACGCAGTACGAACGCAGCCTGCAGCAGCGCTTTGCCGCCGCCCAGGCCGCGCTGGGCGAAGGCAGCGCCGCCTACGTGCAGCAATTGCAATCGAACCAGGAGCGCTTGCTCGCTGAAGTCTTACGCCTGGAAATCGTCGCCGGCGTCGACAGCGGCGCCGAATTTGCCCGCGACCGCCTGAAAATGCAGGTGGAAGTGCTGCAATCGTCGCTCAAATCAGGCCAGAAGCCGCTCACGCAAGCGTCGCAGCTGATGCAGCTGTGCGCGATTGCCGCCGTCACCGATGCGCGCACGGCCAGCCGCATCGAAACCTTGCTGCGCCGTATCGGAGGCAACGTCAAATGAGTACCACCGTCCGTGTTCAGCACGCCGATTTTGACCTGAGTCAAGAAATCGCACAATTGCGTGCAGGCAACCCCAAGGTGGGCGCCGTCGTCGGCTTCGTCGGCACGGTGCGCGACATGAACGAGGGACTGGACGTGGCCGCCATGGAGCTTGAGCACTATCCGGGCATGACGGAAAAGTCCATCGAAGCGATCGTCGAGCAGGCGCGCGGTCGCTGGCCCCTGTCCGGCGCGCTGGTGATCCACCGCGTGGGGCCATTGCTGCCGCAGGAGCAGATCGTGCTGGTGGCCGTCTCGTCCGCCCACCGGGGCGAAGCGTTCGCCGCCTGCGAATTCATCATCGACTACCTGAAGACGGAAGCGCCGTTCTGGAAGAAGGAAGACACGCCGGAAGGGGCGCGCTGGGTCGATGCGCGCGACAGCGACGAGACGGCGCTGGACAAATGGACGGCAAAAGCAAGCGCCATTTGAATCGTACGGGCCCCACACCGTAGCTTTTGCCCAAATGCATCGGTTTTCTGCTTTGTGTATGCTTGAAAAGTACTTCCTCACCCCAATTTGGTTAACAACTAATTAACCGGGAGCGCTTTTCATGCGACAAGACAAACTCACTACCAAATTACAGGAAGCCCTGGCCGATGCGCAAAGCCTCGCCGTGGGCAACGACAACCCCTATATCGAACCAGTCCATCTGCTGACGGCCCTGTTGAACCAGGACGACGGCGGCGCCCGTTCGCTGCTGCAGCGGGCCGGCGTCAACGTGGGCGGCCTGTCCAAGGCTTTGGGCGCCTCGATCGAACGCTTGCCGAAGGTATCGGGCACGGGCGGCGACGTGCAGGTCAGCCGCGAATTCGTGGCCTTGCTGAACCTGGCCGACAAGGAGTCGCAAAAGGCGGGCGACCAGTTCGTGTCCAGCGAAATGGTCTTGCTGGCCATGACGGACGACAAGTCCGACTGCGGCAAGCTGGCGCGCGAAAACGGTCTGACCCGCAAGGCCCTGGAAGCGGCCATCGACGCCGTGCGCGGCGGTAACAAGGTCGACTCGCAGGAAGCCGAAGGCCAGCGCGAAGCCTTGAAAAAATACACCCTGGATCTGACGGAGCGGGCACGCAAGGGCAAGCTCGACCCTGTGATCGGCCGCGACGACGAAATCCGCCGCACCATCCAGATCCTGCAGCGCCGCAGCAAGAACAATCCCGTGCTGATCGGTGAACCGGGCGTGGGCAAGACGGCCATCGTCGAAGGCCTGGCGCAGCGCATCGTCAACGGCGAAGTGCCCGAGTCGCTGAAAGGCAAGCGCGTGCTGGCGCTGGACATGGCTGCCCTGGTTGCCGGTGCCAAGTTCCGCGGTGAATTCGAAGAGCGCCTGAAATCCGTGCTCAAGGAACTGGCCATGGATGAAGGGCAAACCATCGTCTTCATCGACGAGATGCACACCATGGTGGGCGCGGGCAAGGCCGACGGCGCGATGGATGCGGGCAATATGCTCAAACCGGCACTGGCGCGCGGCGAACTCCATTGCGTGGGCGCCACCACGCTCGACGAGTACCGCAAGTACATCGAGAAGGATGCCGCGCTGGAGCGCCGCTTCCAGAAAGTGCTCGTCGACGAGCCGACCGTGGAAGCGACGATCGCCATCCTGCGCGGCTTGCAGGACAAGTATGCGCTGCACCACAAGGTGGAAATCACGGACGCGGCCATCATCGCCGCCGCCGAGCTGTCGCATCGCTACATCACGGACCGTTTCTTGCCCGATAAGGCGATCGACCTGATCGATGAAGCGGCGGCGAAGATCAAGATCGAGATCGACTCGAAGCCGGAAGTGATGGACAAGCTGGAGCGCCGCTTGATCCAGCTGAAAATCGAGCGCGAAGCCGTCAAGAAGGAAAAAGACGAAGCATCGTTGCGCCGTCTGGGCCTGATCGAGGAAGAGATCGTCAAGCTGCAGCGCGAATACAATGACTTCGAGGAAATCCTGAAGGCGGAAAAAGCCGTGGTGCAAGGCAGCACGCACATCAAGGAAGAGATCGAGAACGTCAAGCTGCAGATGGAGCAGGCGACGCGCGAGAGCAACTGGCAGAAAGTGTCGGAGCTGCAGTATGGCAAGCTGCCGCAACTGGAAGCCCAGCTCAAGCAGGCTGACAGCGGCATCCCGAAGGTCGATCCCGACCAGCCGAAACTGCTGCGCACGGAAGTGGGCGCCGAGGAAATCGCCGAAGTGGTGTCGCGCGCGACGGGCATCCCCGTGTCGCGCATGATGCAGGGCGAGCGCGACAAGCTGCTGCACATCGAAGAGAAGCTGCATGAGCGCGTCGTGGGCCAGGATGAAGCGATCACGGCCGTGGCTGACGCCATCCGCCGCTCGCGCGCCGGCCTCTCCGATCCGAATCGCCCATATGGTTCCTTCATGTTCCTGGGACCGACGGGTGTCGGTAAAACCGAGCTGAGCAAGGCGCTGGCGACCTTCCTGTTCGATACGGAAGAATCGATGATCCGCATCGACATGAGCGAGTTCATGGAGAAGCATTCCGTGGCCCGCCTGATCGGCGCGCCACCGGGCTACGTGGGCTACGACGAGGGCGGCTACCTGACGGAAGCCGTGCGCCGCAAGCCCTACAGCGTGATCTTGCTCGACGAAGTGGAAAAGGCGCATGCCGACGTCTTCAACGTGCTGCTGCAAGTGCTCGACGACGGACGCATGACGGATGGCCAGGGCCGTACGGTGGACTTCAAGAATACCGTCATCATCATGACCTCGAACCTGGGTTCGCATAAGATCCAGGCCATGGAAAGCGATGATCCCGGTGTCGTGAAGCTGGCCGTGATGGCCGAGGTACGCTCGCACTTCCGTCCCGAGTTCGTCAACCGCATCGACGAAATCGTCGTGTTCCACGGCCTCGACGAGAAAAACATCGGCGCGATCGCGAAGATCCAGCTGAAAATTCTCGAAGAACGCCTGGCGCGCATGGACATGCAGCTGAGCCTGACCGACGCGGCCTTGCAGCAAATCGCCGAAGCGGGCTACGACCCGGTATATGGCGCCCGTCCGCTGAAGCGGGCGATCCAGCAGCAGATCGAAAATCCGCTGTCGAAGCTGATCCTGGAAGGCCGTTTTGGCCCGAAAGACGAGATCCGCATCGACGCCCAGAACGGCAACCTGGTGTTTACGGGCGCGCAGGTGGGGCTGGATAAGGTGTAATGTCGCAAAGGCTGGGGTCAGACCCCCGTCATTGTCAGCGCTGAATTTTGCGTTGGCGGTGTTGGGGGTCTGACCCCAGCGGTGAAAGCAGGGCGGTATCAGGCTGGACCTGATGCCGCCCTTCTTGCTATCATCGTCACTATTTTCTGACTAATTCCGGAGGCGGTACGATGGCAAACACATGGCAAGCAGGGCGGCGCATTGGAGTGGGACTGGCCCTGGCGGCGGCCGTACTGGCCTTGTCTGCGCACGCTCAGGCTCAGGAAGAGAAAGTCCTGAACATCTATAACTGGTCGGACTATATCGGCGACGATACGATCAAGAATTTTGAGAAGGAAACGGGCATCAAGGTACGCTACGATGTTTTCGACAATAACGAAATCCTCAATGCGAAACTGGTGGCGGGCAAGTCAGGCTACGACATCGTCGTGCCGACGGCCCAGTGGGCGCGCTTGCAGATCGATGCGGGCCTGCTGCGCAAACTCGACAAGAGCAAGCTGACGAACCTGGGCAACCTGGACCAGAACCTGCAGGCCAAGCTGTCGAAGATCGACCCGAACAACGATTACCTGGTCGACTGGCTGTGGGGCTACACGACGGTGGGCATCAACGTCAACAAGGTCAAGGCCGCGCTGGGCGGCATGGCCATGCCCGACAACGCCTGGGACCTGATCTTCGACCCGAAATACGCGGCCAAGCTGAAATCGTGCGGCGTGTCCTTCCTCGACTCGCCGTCGGAAGTGCTGCCGGCCGCGCTGCAATACCTGGGCAAGCCTGCGTACTCGAAAACGGCCGCCGACTACCAGGAAGCGGGCAAGGTGCTGCAAGCGATCCGCCCCTACGTAACCCTGTTCAGTTCCTCAGGCTACATCAACGACATGGCCAACGGTTCCGTCTGCGTGGCGCTGGGCTGGTCGGGCGACATCAATATCGCGCGCCAGCGCGCCATCGATGCGAAGAACGGCAATGTGATCCAGGTGCTGGTGCCGAAGACGGCCGCGCTGATGTTCGATACCATGGCCATTCCCGCCGACGCGCCCCATCCGACCAATGCGCACCTGTTCATCAACTACATTTTGCGTCCGCAAGTGCATGCCAGCCTGAGCAACAAAGTGTTTTACGCGAATCCAAATCCGGCCAGCATTAAATATGTACGCAAGGATATCGGCGAGAACAAGGCCATCTTCCTGTCGGATGCCGACAAGCAGCGCATGGCCGCGCCGGAAGCGACCACGGCCGATATCCGCCGCTTGATGACGCGCATCTATACGAAGTTCAAAACGGGAGTGTAAGACGGGAGTATAAAAACGAGGATGGCGCGAGGGACGGGCCTGTTTGGCCGTCGCTGGCGCCATGCGATAGTGCCGAGGTGAGCGCTACTCGTGATAGCGGTCAATCAGCTTATGGTGGCTGCCGCGCATTTCTTCGATCAGTTCAAAGGCGACGAAGCCGATGATGGCGGCGAAGATGGCGATGAAGAGAAAAACGAGGAAGGTTAACATGGTCTTTCAGCCGCCGTTGGACGGCTGTCCGCTGGGTTGCTCAATGTGCCGGAGCAGGACTCTTGCACGTAGTTGATGCAATTAAACTCTAGCAGATCGGCAGCGCTTTACAAGGCTGCTGAGTTGCGAACACTACGAGTATTTGTCCCAGCGCACTTTTTGCGCATTTCCCTTATTTCACAACCAGATCATGCGCCATCACGGCCTTCAAATAGACGCTGACGGGGTCGCCTAATTCTCGCTGCGAGAACCACCACGCGCTGGCCTTGCGCATCTCCCAATCCTGCTCCTCGCCCGTCAGCAGCAGGGCGGCCGCCTGGCCCAAGGTCGGCTGGTGGCCGACGATGAGCACGCTTTCCTTGCCGCCGGGCCAGTTGGCCGCCTTGAGAATGTCTTCCGCCTCGGCGCCGGGCGCCAGTTCCGGCATCAGCTTGAACTTGCGCCCCAGCGCTTCGGCCGTTTGCAAGGTGCGCAGGGCGGGGCTGACGAGGATGCGGCAGTTTTCCGGTAGTTGCGAGGCCAGCCATTCGCCCATGCGGCGCGCCTGTTTCTGGCCTTTGACGGTCAGGGCGCGTTCGAGGTCGGGCAAGCCCGGCTCGGCTTCTGCGTGTCGCCACAAGATGAGATCCATGCTGTGCTCCTGTGTGTAAAGTTGCCTATTCGCCGACCTCCGCGCCCGGCGTGCCCAGTGTGTGCATCAAATACTGCTGGGCGCTGAACGGCGTTTGCTTGCCGCGCGGCTTGCGGCGCGCGTAATGGCCCGTCGGCTCCAGTTCCCATGCATTCGTATTATCCTTCAAATACGGATTGAGGCCCTCGGCGATCACGCGCCGCTTCAGCGCCCGGTCCAGCACGGGGAAAGCCACTTCCACCCTGCGGAACAGATTGCGGCTCATCCAGTCGGCGCTGGCCAGGTAGACATCGTGCGCCAGATCGTTGCGGAAGTAATAGATGCGGCTGTGTTCAAGGAAACGGCCGATCACGGAACGCACCTTGATGTTTTCCGACAGGCCAGGCACGCCCGGCTTCAGGGTGCAGGCGCCGCGCACGATCAGGTCGATCTTCACGCCATCGGTCGAGGCCGCATACAGGGCGCGGATCACGGATTCGTCGACCAGCGCGTTGACTTTCACGATGATGCGTCCGCGCCGTCCCGAGCGGGCGATCTTCGCCTCGTTGCGGATGGCCTTGATGATCTCGCTTTGCAGGCCGAACGGCGCCAGCCACAAATGGTTCAGGTTGTGCGGCTTGGTCAGGCTGGTCAGGTGGATGAACACTTCATTGACTTCCACGGCCAGATCCTGGTTCGCCGTCAGCAAGCCGAAGTCCGTGTACAGCTTGGTGGTCGTGGGGTGGTAGTTGCCGGTGCCCAAGTGGGCGTAGAAGCGCAGCGCGCCTTCCTCGCGGCGGATGACGAGCGCCACCTTGGCATGGGTCTTCAGTCCCACGACGCCGTACACGACCTGTGCGCCCGCTTGTTCCAGCTTGTCGGCCCAGTTGATATTGGCTTCTTCGTCGAAGCGCGCCATCAATTCCACGATAACGGTCACTTCCTTGCCCATCTTCGCGGCCGTGATCAACGATTCCATCAGGTCCGAGTTCATGCCCGTGCGGTAGATCGTCTGCTTGATGGCGACGACGGACGGATCGTAGGCGGCGCTGCGGATGAAGTCGATCACCGTCTGGAACGACTGGTAGGGGTGGTGCAGCAGGATGTCGTGCTTGTTCAGCGCGGCAAAGATATCGTTGCCGATGGCTTTATGGGCGAGGCCGGGGAAGAAGGGCGGGAAGCGCAGCTCCGGCTGCTTCACGTGGTCGATCATTTCCGACAGGCGCACCAGATTGACGGGGCCGTTGACACGGTACAGCCGGCTTTGATCCAGGCTGAACTGGTCGAGCAGGAACTGCGACAGTTCCGGCGGACAATTGCGCGCCACTTCCAGGCGCACCGAGGTGCCGAACTGGCGCCCGACCAGCTCGCCTTTCAGGGCCTGGCGCAGGTTCTTGACTTCATCCTCGTCCACCCACAGGTCGCTGTCGCGCGTGACGCGAAATTGCGAATAGGCAATCACCTCGCGCCCGGCGAACAGGTCCGAGATGTGCGCATGGATGACGGAGGACAATAAACAGAAGGACACGCCGTCGCCGGAAATGTCGTCCGGCAGCTTGATGACGCGCGGCAAGACGCGGGGCGCCTTGACGATGGCGATGGCCGTGCCGCGCCCGAACGCATCCTTGCCGCTCAGCGACACGATGAAATTGAGGCTTTTATTGACCACTTGCGGGAACGGGTGGGCCGGGTCGAGGCCAATCGGTGTCAGCAGGGGGCGCACTTCGCGGTCAAAGTATTGCTTGACCCACGCGCGCTGCGCCTCGTTGCGGTCGCTGTCGCGCAGCAAATGCACGCCCGCTTCGCGCAGGGCCGGCAAGACGTCGCTATTTAATATCTCGTACTGGCGTTCCACCAGCGCATGGCATTCCTTGCCGATGCGCTCCAGGTTGGCCGCCAGGGCAGGGTGGCCCGCCAGCGTACCGCCGATGCTGCCGGCCGCCAGCAGGCTGGCCACGCGCACCTCGAAGAACTCATCCATGTTACTGCTGACGATGCACAAGTAGCGCAGGCGCTCGAGCAGCGGAATGTTCGGGTCTTCCGCCTGGGCCATCACGCGCCGGTTGAAAGTCAGTTGCGACAGTTCGCGGTCAAGCAGGATGCCCGATTTGGTCACTTCCATGTGCAGTTCAGGTTTCATATTCTTTTGTCTTTGCAGATAGTTAATTCTAGCCGTATTTCATCCGTATTTCATCGCATATGACGCGCTGTGAGTGTAATCATGAAATATGACGTAAGCGTGACATAAGCTGTCATAAAGCGTCGCCCGTCCTGTCATTTTTCATGCCAAAAAGGGCCATCCTCGGGGCGTAGCCAATTATTTCAGGATTTTTTACCCATGTCATAAAGCTGTCATATTCGCTTGCTAGACTGCGCAGCATTCAACCGGGACTTTGAGCCCTAACAACCCTGAGGACTTGATATGCAAATGAAGCAAATGTTCAAATTTATCGTCGTGGGTGCTTCGGCAGCGATGGCATTTTCTTCCGCTTCCGTCATGGCGGCAGATATGACAGGTGCTGGTGCTACCTTCCCGTACCCGATCTACGCGAAATGGGCCGAGACGTACAAAGCCAACACGGGCAACGGCCTGAACTACCAGTCCGTCGGTTCCGGCGCTGGCATCAAGCAAATCAAGGCCAAGACTGTTGAATTCGGTGCCTCGGACATGCCTTTGAAAGCGGAAGAGCTGGAAGAAGCGGGCCTGATGCAATTCCCGGCCATCATGGGCGGCGTGGTCACCATCGTCAACCTGGACGGCGTAACCCCAGGCCAGCTGAAAATGACCGGTAAAGTCGTTGGCGACATCTACCTGGGCAAGATCACCAAGTGGAGCGCGCCTGAAATCGCCGCCCTGAACAGTGGCGTCAAGCTGCCGGACACGGAAATCACCGTGGTGCACCGCGCCGACGGTTCGGGCACGTCCTTCCTGTTCACCGACTTCCTGTCGAAAACCAACCCGGAATTCAAATCGAAAATCGGCGCTGGCTCGGCTGTGAAATGGGCCGTGGGCGTGGGCGGCAAGGGTAACGAAGGCGTCGCCGCCAACGTGCAGCGTATCAAGGGTTCGATCGGCTACGTCGAGTGGGCTTACGCCAAGAAAAACAAGATGTCGCACACCCAGCTGCAAAACAAGGACGGCAACTTCCTGCAGCCTGACGACGAAAACTTCAAGGCAGCCGCCGCTTCGGCACCTTGGACGCAAACCCCAGGCTTCGGCGTGGTCCTGACCGACCAGGCTGGCAAGAACAGCTGGCCTATCACGGGCGTGTCGTTCATCCTGATGCACAAAGTCCAGGCTGACGCAGCCAAGGCTAAAGAAGTCCTGAAATTCTTCGACTGGGCCTACAAGAACGGCGGCGCCGCTGCTGTTGAACTGGATTACGTGCCGATGCCAGCATCGGTCGTGAAACTGGTGCAGGAATCGTGGAAAGCTAATCTGAAAGATGCTTCCGGCAAGTCGATCTACTAATAAACCTACTGCGCGGCGCTATTTGCGGCCTGCGATGCTCACTGTGCTAAAGCACAGCTCCGCTTCTCAGCCACAACTAGTTGCCGCTCGCTACGGTTTATTCAAGCAAGAATGTCCTTGTCCCCGCCAGCAGCACGGCGGGGCAGGGAGTTAGCCAGGACCGCCCGCAAGCCCTTGCAGACGGTCCTGGCTAAAAAAGCAAGATAAAACAAGAGTTCAAAACAGCAATACCGGCAGTACCACCCACATCTGGCACAATATGAGCGCACAATCTACCTCCTCCACGATCCCCATGCCAGGCGGCACCATGACCGATTCCATCAGTCACGCGCAAATGCTTTCCACCATGCGCAAGCAGCGCATCCAGGATTTTTTGTTCCACAAGGTGACGATGCTGTTCGCCCTGTCGGTGCTGATCGTCCTGGTGGGCATCATCATTTCGCTGATCATGGAATCGATACCGGCCTTCAAGACCTTCGGCCTGCATTTCATCGTGTCCGCGGAATGGGACCCCGTCAATGACCAGTACGGCGCCCTGATCCCCATCATCGGCACCCTGGTGACGTCCGTCATCGCTCTGCTGATCGCTTTTCCCGTCAGCTTCGGCATTGCCCTGTTCCTCACGGAAATCTGCCCGGCCTGGTTGCGCCGCCCGCTGGGCACGGCTGTCGAACTGCTGGCCGGCGTACCTTCGATCATCTACGGCATCTGGGGCCTGTTTGTCTTCGCGCCCCTGTTTGCCGACCACGTCCAGCCCATCTTGAAAGCCACCCTCGGCAACGTGCCCGTCATCGGCCAGTTGTTCAGCGGCCCCATGATGGGCATCGGCTTGCTGACGGCCGGCCTGGTACTGGCCATCATGATCATCCCTTTCATCGCTTCCGTGATGCGCGACGTGTTTGAAATCGTTCCTGCCGTGCTGAAAGAATCCGCATACGGCCTGGGCTGCACGCGCTGGGAAGTGGTGCGCAAGATCGTCTTGCCTTACACCAAGACCGGCGTCGTCGGTGGCGTCATGCTGGGCCTGGGCCGCGCGCTGGGCGAAACCATGGCCGTGACCTTTGTCATCGGTAACGCGAACAAGCTGTCGTGGTCGCTGTTTGCCGCCGGTAACAGCATCACCTCGCTGCTGGCCAATGAATTCGGCGAAGCGCAATCCGAGCTGCACGTCGCGTCGCTGTTCTCGCTGGCACTGATCCTGTTTGTCATCACCTTTATCGTCTTATCCGCCGCCAAGCTGATGCTGGCTGGCATGTCCCGCAAGGAAGGCACGAAATGAGCCAACTCAGCCAAGTTAGCACCCACGACGTTCCGGCCAAGCCGGCCATGAACCCTGTCTACCGCAAGCGTTTGCTGATGCACCGCATCGGCATCGCCCTGTCGGTGGCGGCCATGGCCCTGGGCCTGGCCGTGCTGGTGTGGATCTTGTTCACGCTGGTGATCAAGGGTTTCGGCGCACTGTCCATCGACCTGTTCACGCAAACCACGCCGGCTCCCGGCAGCGAAGGCGGCGGACTGATCAATGCCATCGTCGGCAGTGCCCTGATGGTGGGCCTGGCGACTGTCGTCAGCACCCCGATCGGTATCCTGGCCGGCATCTACCTGGCCGAATACGGCGAAGAAAACAAGTTTGCCCAAGTCACGCGCTTCGTCACCGACATCATGCTGTCGGCGCCATCGATCGTCATCGGCCTGTTCGTGTATGCGCTGTACGTGGCGCACGTGAAGCACTTTTCCGGTTACGCCGGCGCCATCGCGCTGTCGCTGATCGCCGTGCCGGTGGTGGTGCGCACGACGGACAATATGCTGCGCCTGGTACCGAACAGCCTGCTCGAAGCCGCGTTTGCCCTCGGTGCGCCGCGCTGGAAAGTCGCCACCCTGGTGCGCTTGCGCGCCGTCAAGGCTGGCGTCATCACCGGTGTGCTGCTGGCATTGGCCCGCATCGCCGGCGAAACGGCGCCGCTGCTGTTCACGGCCTTGAATAACCAGTTCCAGAGCTTCAACATGAATGCGCCGATGGCCAACTTGCCGTCCGTCATCGCCTCGTTTGCCATGAGCCCGTACGACAACTGGCGCTCGCTGGCCTGGGGCGGCGCACTGCTGATCACCTTCAGCGTGCTGGCCTTGAATATCCTGTCGCGCACCGTGTTCAGCCAAAAAGTCCCTAATTAAACAGATACCGAGCGAAGCGAACCCCTATGAATACGCAAATGAATCCAGCCCAAGACCTGGCACCAAAGAAAAAAACCATCGAGATTTCGGGCCTGAACTTTTTTTACGGCAAAACGCAAAGCCTGCATAACGTCAACCTCGACATCCACGAAAAGAAGGTCACGGCTTTCATCGGCCCGTCCGGTTGCGGCAAGTCGACTTTGCTGCGCACCCTGAACCGCATGTACGACCTGTATCCGGGCCAGCGCGCGGAAGGCTCCATCCTGTACCGCGGCCGCAACGTGCTCGACGCGGACCAGGACGTCAACATGCTGCGCGCCAAGGTCGGCATGGTGTTCCAGAAGCCGACGCCGTTCCCCATGTCCGTGTACGACAACATCGCCTTCGGCGTGCGCCTGTATGAAGACCTGTCGAAAGGCGAGATGGACGAGCGCGTCGAGTGGGCCCTGAAAAAGGCCGCGCTGTGGGGCGAAGTCAAGGATAAGCTCTCCAAGAGCGGCCTGTCGCTGTCGGGCGGCCAGCAGCAGCGTTTGTGCATCGCGCGCGGCGTGGCCGTCAAACCGGACGTCTTGCTGCTCGACGAGCCGACCTCGGCGCTGGATCCGATCTCGACGTCGAAAGTGGAAGAGCTGATCAGCGAACTGAAACAGGATTACACGATCGCCATCGTGACGCACAATATGCAGCAGGCGGCGCGCTGCTCCGACTACACTGCCTATATGTATTTGGGCGAACTGGTGGAATTCGGCGAAACGGACCAGATCTTCATGAATCCGGCCCGCAAGGAAACGCAGGATTACATCACGGGCCGCTTCGGCTGATCCGCCCAGAATAACGACATACAAGACAACTGAATACGGAGAGACAGCATGATAGGCGAACATTCATCCAAGCAATACGACAACGAACTCGAAGCGATCCGCTCGAAAGTGCTGCTGATGGGCGGCATCGTTGAAACCCAGTTCCTCGACGCGATGACCTGCTTCCGTATCGGCAATGCCGAGCGCGCCGACCGCGTGATGCGCGAAGACGACGTCGTCAACCAGCTCGAAGTGTCGCTCGACGACGCCTGCAGCCATCTGATCGTGCGCCGCCAGCCGGCCGCCAACGATTTGCGCACCATCATGGCCACCATCAAGGTGATTACCGACCTCGAACGCGTAGGCGACGAGGCGACCAAAATCGCCCGCGTGGCGAAGAATCTGCACAAGCGCGGCAACGGCGTCGTCAACCATTACGAGATGGTGCGCGGCATCGCCAACACGGCCACCGACATGCTGCACGATGCGCTCGACGCATTCGCGCGCAACGATGGCAAGCAGGCCTTACAATTAATTGCACAGGATGCCATCATCGACCATGAGTTTCGGTCTATCATGCGCAACCTGATTACCTTTATGATGGAAGACCCGCGCACGATTTCGGCGGCGCTCGATACCCTGTGGGTGGCCAAGGCCATCGAACGGATCGGCGACCATGCGAAAAACATCGCCGAATACGTGATTTACGTGGTTGAAGGCAAGGATATCCGCCACACCAAGGTGGCGGCTCCCGCCATTTCCGAGGAGCTCCCTGAGTAAGCTTTATGGCATCTGATAAAACCACGGTATTGATTGTTGAAGATGAGCCGGCCATCGTTGAACTGGTCACCTATTCGCTGCGCGAATCCGGCTGGAATTGCTGTTCCGTACAAAACGTTGCCGACGCCTGGGAATTCATCCAGCACCGCACGCCGCACCTGATCCTGCTCGACTGGATGCTGCCGGATCAGACGGGCTTGCGCCTGCTGTCGCGCATCCGCGCCGACCGCAATTTCGCCGCCATCCCCGTCATCATGCTCACCGCCAAGAGCATGGAAGAAGACAAGCTGGCCGGCCTGAACAGCGGGGCCGACGATTACGTCACCAAGCCGTTCTCGCCGCGCGAGCTGCTGGCGCGCGCCAAAGCGCTGTTGCGACGCAAGAGCCCGGAACACGCGCAGGAGCCCATGCGCGCCGGTAACGTGGCGCTGGACCCCGTCAGCTGCACGGTGATGATGGATGAACAAAAGATCGATATCGGCCATGCCGAATACAAGCTGCTGAAATTCCTGCTGGCCCATCCGGAGCGCGTGTTTTCGCGCAGCCAGCTGCTCGACAAGGTGTGGGGCGACCATGTGGTGATCGAGGAACGCACGGTCGATGTCCACGTATTGCGCTTGCGCAAAGCCTTGAAAGAGGCGGAAAGCCTGATCAAGACGGTGCGCAGCGTCGGCTACATGTTGTCTGAAAAATAAAGCTTGACTCTATGAATCCGAAATTGCTGTTCTGGGTACCGGCCGCCTTGCGCATGGTGCTGGCGCTGCTGGGCGTGGCCGTCGTCTGGTATCTGTTTGGCGCCACGTATGCGCTGGGCATCGCCTTCGTGCTGATGGCCATGATGGTGTTCGTGCAGCTGTCGTATCTGTTCCAGCTGAGTAACTGGCTGGACAATCCGCAAAGCGCCAAGCTGCCCGACGGCTGGGGCGCCTGGACCAGCATTTTCGCGCGCCTGTACCGCATGCGCCGCGACGACGAGAAAAACCAGGCCGAGCTGACGGAATGGCTGGCGCGTTTCCGCCAGGCCATGCATCTGCTGCCCGACGGCGTCGTCATCATGGACGACGTGCTGTTCCTCGAATGGTGCAACCCGGCCGCCGAGAAACACCTGGGCCTCACGCATGAGCGCGACAAGGGCATGCGCGTGACGAATTTGATCCGCAGTCCCGAGTTCATGGATTACATCATCCTGGGCCGCTACGACCAGCCGCTGACGATCACCTTCCGCAACCGCAAGCTGATCGTGCAGATCATTCCGTTCGAGAACCGCCGCCAGATCCTCGTCACGCACGATGTGACGGAGACGGAACGCATCGAAATGATGCGCCGCGACTTCATCGCCAACGCCTCGCACGAACTGCGCACGCCGCTCACCGTCATCGTCGGCTTCCTGGAAATCGCTTCCGCCGAGCTCGATCTCGACGCCACCACGCGCGCCTCCCACCTCAAGCTGATGACGGAGCAGGGCCACCGCATGCAGCATCTGATCGAGGACATGCTGACCCTGTCGCGCCTGGAATCGGTCGATTATCCGCTGCGGCCCGAGCCCGTGGACATCAAAAAGCTCATGCAGCAGGTCTTGCGCGATGCCAAGGGCTTGTCGGCAGGCAAGCATGAAGTGAAAATGGAATGCAACGGTCCCGACGTACTGGGCAGCTATGACGAGCTGTACAGCGCGTTTGGCAACCTGGCGTCAAACGCCGTGCGCTATACGCCGGCCGGCGGCAGCATCACCCTGCGCTGGCAGGATGGCCCGGCCGGACCGCAATTCATCGCGCAAGATACGGGCATCGGCATCAGCCAGGAACATATTTCGCGCCTGACGGAGCGTTTCTACCGCGTCGACAAGAGCCGTTCGCGCGAAACCCAGGGCACGGGCCTGGGCCTGGCCATCGTCAAGCACGTGCTGCTGCGCCACGGCGGCACCTTGGCCATCCAGTCCGTGGCCGACAAGGGCAGCAGCTTCATCGTCAGCATGCCGAAATCCGTCGTCACGCCGCTGCATGGCGAGTTGCTGGTCAAGTAGGAAACAAGGGGGGAATAGTTTGGCTATGTCACCGAAAGCGGTGGGAACGCGCCGCAGTTGCTGAGGTCTAACTGGATCAGGTATTTCCTTTCAAGGAGCCGATCATGGACGCCGCCCAGTGGCAGACCTTCGCCAGCCAATTCCCGCAACTGTCGCACCGCCAGCGTCTTGCCAGCAGCGAATTATTACGCACCAGCGCGCCACAGGCTGCGGCCGTCGTCCTGATCGAGCAAACAGCGCTGGCGCAACTGCATTGTCCCAGTTGCCGATCGACACATTTCCACCGTCACGGCCAGGCCCACGGTCTGCAGCGCTATCGCTGCGTGCCTTGCCGCAAAACCTTCAACGCCTTGAGCGGCACGCCGCTGGCGCATCTGCACCACAAGGAACGCTGGCTGGCCTATGCCGATTGCCTGCTCAACTCGCTTTCGGTACGCAAGGCGGCCAGCAAGGTGCATATCCATCGCAACACCAGCTTTCGCTGGCGCCACCGTTTCCTCGCGCTGGCCAGGACCGACCGGCCACGCTGCCTGCATGGCATTACCGAAGCCGACGAGATGTATGTGCTCGAGTCGCAGAAAGGTTCAAAACACATGACGCGTCCGGCGCGCAAGCGCGGAGGCCGCGCCAGCCAGCGTGGCATTTCCAACGAGCAGGTGTGCGTGCTGGTGGCGCGCGACCGCACCGGCCAAACCGTCGACTTCGTTGCCGGCATGGGCCAGCTGAGCAAGGCCAAACTGCACGCCTGCCTGCCAGCGGTGATCGACCGTGACATCTTGTTGGTGAGCGATGGCCATCCGGCCTATCCCGTGTTTGCCAGGGAGATCGGCATCGGGCATGCGGCCGTTAACTTGCGGGCCGGCGTTCGCGTGCGCGGCACGGTGCATGTGCAGAACGTCAATGCGTATCACAGCAGGTTGCGCGGCTGGCTGCAGGCGTTTCATGGCGTGGCCACGCGCTACCTGCCGAACTACCTGGGCTGGCGCTGGATACTCGACGCACGGAGAATATTGTCCCCCGAAAGCTTGCTCAGAGCCACTTTGGGGACATTCCCACATCTGACGGTGACATAGCCAATAGTTTCTCTCTTGTTTCCCTGGCGACTGGTGCAAGCTTGGCATAAGTCGTTACAATCAGGCCATGACTTTAATCAACGCCTCTTTTCGCCACGCCGGCGCGCAGCAACTGGCCCAATCGCTGCAGGCCGCACGCCAGGACACGCTTTCCCTGTTCGACTGTTACGTCAGTGCCGGGCTGGACGTGGTGGCGGGCCTGCCCCGCCATCCGCGTCTCAATCCACCGTTATGGCAGCTCGCGCATATCGCCTGGTTCGCCGAGTGGTTCATCCTGCGCGAAGCCGCGTCCAGCCATCCGGCCGACGCCATCTACAATTCCCTGCTGACGCGCGGCGACGATATGTTCGACGCCAACATGGTGGAGCACCGTGCGCGCTGGAAGCTGGAACTGCCCAGTCCGGGCGCCGTGAAAACGTATTGCCGCGAAGTGCTCGACCGGGTGCTCGATAAACTCTCGCGCGAAGCCAATGTCGACAGCGCCCTGGCGCCGTACCGGCTGGCCTTGGCGCATGAAGACTTGTGTGGCGAGGAAATGCTGGCCGGCTTGCAATGGCTGGGCCTGGAAGCCCCGGAATCGCTGGCGGCCAGCCCCGCCTTGCCGCCCGGTGCGGGCGAGATCGCGTTTCCTGGCGGCAGCATCGAACTGGGCTCGCCGCGCGGTGCCGGGTTTGCCTTCGACAATGAATCGCCGCCCCATGCCTGCTATGTGGCGCCGTTTTCCATTGATGCCTGCGCCGTATCGAATGCCCAGTTTGCCGATTTCGTCGCCGATGGCGGCTACCAGAACCGCCAGTTCTGGAGCGCGGCCGGCAGCGCCTGGCTGATGCGGCAGGAGCGCTCGTCGCCCCTGTACTGGCTGCGCGAAGCAACACAGTGGCGCACCATGCGTTTCGGCCAGCGCACGACCTTGCCGCCGAACGAAGCCGTGCGCCACATCAATCTGTATGAAGCGCAGGCGTACTGCGCCTGG
Organism: Janthinobacterium sp. 64; assembly: GCF_002813325.1. Classification (NCBI taxonomy): domain Bacteria; kingdom Pseudomonadati; phylum Pseudomonadota; class Betaproteobacteria; order Burkholderiales; family Oxalobacteraceae; genus Janthinobacterium; species Janthinobacterium sp. 64. Next base: position 5,908,907 of record NZ_PHUG01000001.1, read on the forward strand.
GCGGGGCGCCGCCTGGCGACCGAGGCGGAATGGGAGTATGCTGCGCTGTCCGGCCATCCGCGCTTTCACTGGGGCCAGGTGTGGGAATGGACGGCGACGCCGTTCGAGCCATATCCGGGCTTTGCGGTCGATGCCTGGCGCGAATATTCCGCGCCGTATTTCATGCAGCACCAGGTGCTGCGCGGCGCCGCCTTCGCCACGCCGCCGCGCCTGCATTCGGCCCGCATGCGCGCCTTCCACGCGCCCGAACGGGGCGACATCTTTGCCGGCCTGCGCACTTGCGCCTGGTAACAGGTAACCATTTCAGGATTCTTTTTGAGTACAGATAACGCCCCGCAGTTCATTCCCAAACGCATCACGCCCACGCCGGAACAGGTGGCCATCCAGACGGCGCAAAAGAAAGTGGTCTTGATCGACGCCAATGCCGGCGCGGCCAAGACGACGACCCTGGCCCTGCGCCTGGCCGAAGCGCTGCACCGGGGCCGGGCGCCCGAGCGCATGCTGGCCCTCGTGTTCACGGAAGCGGCGCGCGTGGCCCTGCGCCAGCGCCTGCTGGAAGTGGGCGTGCCGCTCGGCGTCGTCAAGCGGCTGACCATCGACACCTTCGATGCGTTTGCCGCCAAGGTGCTGCTGCAGCTGGAAAACATGCAGGTGGCATTCATGCGCAGCGATGAAGAGCTGCGCCCCGTGGCGTGGGAAGCACTGGAAGTGGTCTCCGAGAAATACGCTCACCGCTATCCGCTGGAAATCAATACGACCAACGGGGCCATCGCCGAATTCCTGAAGTTGCAATTGCGCACCAAGGCGCGCCTGGATTTCCAGAATCCTGACTTCGAGAGCAATTCCCTCGATGACAACCTGGAGCTGCTGGGCATGTCGCGCACGCATTATCTGTGGCTGCGCGAATACGAAGGCTTGCGCGGCGCCGACACGGGCGACATCCAGTTCCGCGCGCCATTCGACGCCACCTACGACCTCGTGCGCATGCTCGATGGCGACGAGCCGCTGCGCCAGCAATTGCCGGCTTTCCAGATCATCGTGGCCGATGAATTGCACGACTTGAACGAAGCGTCGTTCCGCCTGCTGACCATGCTGATACGCCGCGGCAACGCCTTTTTCTGCGGCGCCGGCGACAAGGATCAAGTGATCTACACGTGGTCGGGCGCCGATCACCGCTTTTTGCGCCAGCGTTTCGAGCAGGAATTCCTCGCCTTGCAGCGCCTGCCGCTGACGGCATCCTACCGCTACGGACCGCAGCTGGCGCAGGCAGTCGGTGTGCTGAAAAACAAGGCCAGCGTGTCGGCCCTCACGCGCGCCACCCACATCGAGCTGCTCGAATATGACCATGCGCAGCCGCAGGCCTGCAGCGCCCAGCTGATCGCCGCGCTCGAACACGCGCATGCGGGCACGACGGCCATCTTGCTGCGCGACCGCGACCAGGCCATCCGCGTGGAAACGGCGCTGTTCCAGAGCGGCATCGCGTATGGCCTGGTGGACATGAACAGCTATCTGCTGAGCCTGGAAGTGCTGATGCTGCGCGGCATGGTCGCCATCGCCCGCAAGGACTTGCATGCGATCAAGAGCGGTCCGCGCCGCGGCGACATCCTCGAAGCCCTGGTGGCCTTCGCGGAAATCCCTTTTACGCGCGCGGAGTTGCAGCAAGCCAAGGCCGACGTGGCCAACTATCCCGACTTGCTGGAAGGATTTTTAACGAACCAGCTGGCCAAGTCGCAGAACCAGGACAAGGCGGCGCTGACCCTGGCTGCCGTCGATTACCTGCGCGCCTTGCCAGCGGACGCCCTGGCCGGTGACGCCCTGCAGCACATCTTTGGCCTGATGCAGCTGGAACAGACGGCGCGCCGCATCTATGTCGACCCGGCCCAGGCGCGGGTCGTCGCCCGCTCCCTGCACGGCTTTATTGCCGTGTGCCGCGAAGCGGGCGTGGCGCTGGGCGGCTTTGCCGGCTGGCTGGGCGAGATGGAAGACGCCGTGACGGTCTCGACCGGCAAGGCCAAACTGATGATCGCCTGCATCGACCAGATCAAGGGCCTGGAATACAACCATGTCATCTTGCCCTACCTGGCCGTCGATGAATTCCCACGCAGCAAGACCGACCCGCTGGAAGAGGAAAACCGTTTCTATGTGGCCGCCACGCGCGCGCGCGACAGGCTGACCTTGCTCACGCCGCAAGACCCCGCCTGGCAGAGCCGCTATATCGCTGCCCTGCAGCTGAAACAGAAGATTGTTGCGCCGAAATCATAGATCTTTTGCTGTACGGCTGCTTTTTGCGAAAGACGAAAGCGGGCATACTTTGTTGGTGTGATTGATTGCAATCTGAACCAACAAAGGAGCAAGACATGAAGGTATTTCTGACAGGCGCAGCGGGATTTATTGGCAGTTCCATCGCGGCGGGTCTCGTGCGTGCCGGCCACCAGGTGACGGGCCTCGTGCGCAAGCCGGAGCAGGTGGCCGAGCTGGCTGCTATTGGGGTACACGGTGTCGTCGGCACCTTGAACGACCGCACACTGCTCATCGAGCAGGCGAGGGCGGCGGATGCCGTCATCAATGCGGCCAGCAGCGACCACCGGGGCGCCGTCGAAGCCATCCTTGAAGCGCTGGCCGGCACCAACAAAGTGTTTTTGCACACCAGCGGCTCGTCCATCGTGGGCGACGCCTCGGGCGGCGAGGGCACGGAACAGCTCTATTATGAAGACAAGCTGCCGGCGCCCACGGCCGACAAGGCGGCCCGCGTGGCCATCGATGACCTGGTCCTGGCCAGCGCAAGCCAGGGCGTGCGCGCCAGCGTGCTGTGCAACACCCTGATCTACGGCCACGGCGCCTTGCCGCGCGACAGCGTGCAGCTGCCCCGTTTGCTGAAACAGGCGCGCAAGAGCGGCATCGTGCGCCACGTGGGGCCGGGCCGCAACATCTGGTCGAATGTGCATATCGACGATGTCGTCAGCCTGTATCTGCTGGCGCTGGAAAAGTCGCCGGCCGGCACGTTTTATTTCGTCGAGTCGGGCGAAGCGGCTTTCCGCGACATGACGGCCGCCATCGCCACCGCACTGGACCTGGGGTCCGCGCAGGACTGGCCGCTGCCCGAGGCGATTGCCGAATGGGGCTATGAGATGGCGTCGTATGGCCTCGGTTCGAACAGCCGCGTGCGCGGCGAGCGGGCGCGCACCCTGCTGGGCTGGCAGCCGCAGGGGCCGTCCGTGCTGGAGTGGATCAAGCACGACATGCTCCATCCGCAGCACGCCATCGCCGCTTGATGCAGCTCAGCAAACCGCCTCAGTGTGCGCTAGCGAACGGTGCTGTCTGGCGATCGGGAGTATGATGGCGTTGCTTGGTTGAGACGCACTGCCGTGAAGTTGGCGGCATGTTCGATCTTCCAGCAGGTCAGCCGGTCGCCTCAAGGATCGGCACCAGATTTCCGCCGGCGCGTTCGCGCCGTGTGCATTGCAACTCCAGGTCGCGGTAGGTACTGCGAACCCCTTCAAGGCCGGCGTCAGCCGGTCTTTTTTTCGCCTGTTGTTTCCTCCCTTGCGCCATTCACCGCCACCTGTCCGCCATTCGCCGAAACGCTGTTTTCGTGCGCGTGAAATCCGCGTATCTTGACGTTCAACCAACTTCAAGGGGCGACCGTGAAACCTGAACCCGCTTATTGCCGCCGTACCCAGCTGCTGTGGGGCGTGCTGCTGATCGCCATCGGCGCCGTCATCCTGCTGGACCGGCTCGATGTGATCTATCTCCATGATTACTATGCACTATGGCATTATTGGCCCCTGATACTGCTCGTCTTCGGCCTCAACAAGCTGCTCACGCCCGTGTCCGCCAAGCAGGTACTGAGCGGCCTGTGGCTGATCTTTTTCGCCGCGTGGTGGTATGTATCGTATGAAGAGCTGTGGAACTTGAATTTCTACAATAGCTGGCCAGCCTTGCTGATCGCCTGGGGCGTGGGCCTCGTGCTGGAACCACTGTTGAACAAACATTTTATTGCCTACCGGGAGTCCGAGCATGAAAAATAGACCGCCGCTGCACTCGCCATCGCAGATCGTGCTGGGCGTCATCGTCATCGGCCTGGGACTGTTGTTCCTGCTCGATAACCTGGGTTTCATCAATGTGCGCTACACCTTCCGCTTCTGGCCCACCATCCTCATCATTTTCGGCTTGCTGAAAATATCGCAAAGCCATAGCCGTTCCGGCTACATCCTTGGCGGCGTGATGGTCTTGCTGGGTCTGAGCTGGACCTTGAAAGCCATGGGCTTGTTCTATATCAACTGGAGCATGCTGTGGCCGCTGCTCATCATTGCCGCTGGCGTGGCCGTCGTGTCGAAATCCCTGCCGGGCGGGCAGCAGCGGCAGCGCCGCCGGCGCCAGGCTCACCTTGACGACGCCGACCATTTTGGCCAGGCCCGCAATGGCGCCGTATCGCTCGACAAGGATGCGGCCGATGCCACTGCAGCGCCCGGCACCGGCGGCCAGGCGGACGACGACAGTATCATCGAAGTGACGGCCATCCTCGGCGGCTATGTGCGGCGCGTATCGTCGCAGCGCTTCAAGGGCGGCGATATCAACGTCATCATGGCCGGCTGCGAAATCGACTTGCGCCAGGCGTCGATCGACGGCGAAGCCGTGCTCAACGTGTTCGCCCTGTGCGGCGGCGTCACCATCAAGATTCCGCCCGACTGGAGCGTCGTGCTGCAGGGCACGCCCATCCTTGGCGGCTTCGAAGAAAAGACCATCGTGCCGCCGAACCAGAACAAGCGTTTGTACGTGACGGGCTACGCCATCATGGGCGGCCTGGAAATCCGCAACTAGGCGCGCATGTCCGGACCCTTGTCGAAGCGGCGCGGCGCCGTGGTGGTGTTTCTGGTCTGCATCGCACTGGGCCTGGCGCTGGCCTTTGTCCTGGCCAGGGTGGCGCATGCGCCCTGGCTCAATGCGACCCTGCTGGTGGTGCCCGCCACGCTCGTGTATGCGATCGGCTCGGGCTTTTCCGCGTTTTACCTCTGCCGCGCCTACCCCTTGCACGCCCGCCATCCGCTCGCCATCGCCAGCGTGATGGGCGTGGCGGCCCTGTTCGCGGGCTTGCTGTGGGCAACCCTGCTGCAATTTTTGAACAGCGTCAGCCAGTTGCCGGACGTGCGCTGGCTGGGCGTGCACCTGACGCAGTCGATGCTGGCCCTGTTCTTCGGCCTGGGCGCGCTGCTGTATTGCCTGGCCGCCGCCGTGCACTACCTGTTGCTCGAATTCGTGCGCGCCAGGATGGCCGAACAGCGGGGGCTGGAAGCGCAATTGATGGCGCAGGAAGCGCAATTGCGCATGCTGCGCACGCAAATCGATCCGCATTTCCTGTTCAACAGCCTGAACTCCATCAGCGCCCTGACGTCCATCAATGCGGCGGGCGCACGCCAGATGACGGTGCAGCTGGCCAGTTTCTTTCGCCAGAGCCTGAGCCTGGAAGCGCACAAGCACATCACCGTGGAACAGGAACTGGTGCTGATCCGCCACTTTCTCGCCATCGAACAAGTGCGTTTCGGCGCGCGCCTGCAAGTGGCGGAAAGCGCCGACGCTGCCGCGCTGGCGTGTCTGTTGCCGCCCATGCTGATACAGCCGCTGGTGGAAAATGCCGTCAAGCATGGTATCTGCGGCTTGACGGAGGGCGGCCTGATCGCCATCGAGGTCAGGCGCGCAGGCAGCCTGTTGCAGATCGCCGTGTGCAACCCGGTCGATGCGGATCAAGGGCCAGCGCGCGGCAACGGCGTGGGCCTGGAAAATGTGCGCCAGCGCCTGGCCGGCGCGTATGGCCACGAGGCCAGCGTGCACTGGGGCCGGCGCGACGGCTATTTTGAAGTGATGATTTCCATGCCGGCACAGACCGGCGACACGGAGGAAGCATGATGCAGGCAAGAATGCGGGTGGCCATCGTCGATGACGAATTGCTGGCGCGCAGCGTGTTGCGCGAATACCTGGCGCGCCACGACGATATCGACATCGTGGCCGAGTGCGCCAACGGTTTTGACGCCGTCAAGGCCATCGCGGAACTGGAGCCGGAACTGGTGTTCCTCGACATCCAGATGCCGCGCCTGGACGGCTTCGAAGTGGCGGAATTGATCGGCGCGAAGACAAGGCTGATCTTTGTCACGGCCTACGACCAGTACGCCTTGAAAGCGTTCGAATGCCATGCCCTCGACTATCTGCTGAAACCATTCAGCGAACAGCGTTTCGACCAGGCGCTGGCCCATGCGCGCGCCCACCGCGGCCCGCCCGCCGCGTCCACTGCTGTGCAGACTCTGGCGCGCGAGGCGGCCACGCGCGCCGCGCCACTGGACCGTGTGCTGATCCGCGACGGCGCCAAGGTTCACGTGATCGCCAGCGCGCGCATCGACTACATCGAGGCGCAGGACGATTACATCAGCATCCGTTCCGAAGGCAAGTCCTACCTGAAAAGCCAGACGCTGGCGGAACTGGAAACCCAGCTCGACCCCGCCAAGTTCCTGCGCGTGCACAGGTCCTACCTGCTCAATATCGACGGCATTAGCCGCATCGAGGCGGCAACGAAAGACAGCCACGTGGCCATCTTGCGCGATGACACGCGGATCCCCGTGAGCAAGGCGGGGTATCAGAAGCTCAGATTATTGGTGGGTTAGCATTTTCGCTGGCGTAGATGCATAATCATCTACGCATGATATCATCTGGAGGTGATAGTGAATGCGTCGAGGACATGGCCGATCACGTTTCACGATGACTTCGATGCGGAATTCGATGCTCTGCCGATAGATGTTCAGGATGAATTGCTGGCGAGTGCCGATGCGCTGTCGAAGCTGGGCCCGGCTGCCGGGCGTCCTCACGTTGGGACGTTGAACAATCCCAAACACCCGAACATGAAAGAGCTGCGTTTCAAGGCCAATAACGGGGTAGAGGTGTGGCGCGCGGTCTTTGCTTTCGATACGAGGCGTGAGGCGGTCATTCTGGTTGCGGCGGCCAAGCAAGGTGTCAATGAGGACAAGTTTTACAGGGATTTGTTATTCAAGGCAAATGCTCGTTACGAGCAACATCTCAAAAACCTGGCTGCGGCGAAGGCGAGGCAGGACAAAGGCACTAGATGATTTCAGGAGCAGGAGTTTGTCATGGGAAGAAATTTGAACGACGTCATCCACAGTTTGCCGGCCGAGCGGCAGGCAAAAATTGCGGCTCTATCCCAGGAAAAGATGCAAGAAATGATAGCGCACGCCGCTACGCTGACGGATTTCCGCAAGGCAGTAGGCAAGACCCAGGCGGAAGTTGCGAGGGAACTGGGGATTCAACAGCATGCCGTTTCCCAACTGGAAAAGCGTACCGATACTTATGTCTCGACCTTGCGCCGGTTTTTGCAATCGCTGGGCATGACATTGGAGATGTCGGTCGTTGCGCAAAACGGCGTGCGTATCGAACTGCAAAATTTTCTGCGCAGCCAGGAAGTTGATGCCGATGTCCATGACAGTGCACTTGCTACGCCTGCGACGCCCGCAGGAAAGCGGAAAGCCGGCGTGTCGCGCAAGCGGGCTGGCACCGCCTGAAGCTGCTTTATCCAGTAGCTAGTTGCACATCCCACCAGGCGGGCAGCAGCTGGCGGATTTCCGGCCGTGAAAAACGGTCGTCGATCAGGTAGACGACGCCCTTGTCCGACTGCGTGCGGATCACGCGGCCGGCCGCCTGCACCACCTTTTGCATGCCTGGATATAAATACGTGTAGTCGTAGCCGGCGCCGAAGATGTCGCCCATGCGCTGGCGGATCTGCTCGTTGACGGGATTGATCTGCGGTAAACCGAGGGTGGCGATGAAGGCGCCGATCAGGCGCGCGCCGGGCAAGTCGATGCCTTCGCCAAACGCGCCACCGAGCACGGCAAAGCCGATGCCGCGCGTGTCCAGGCCGAAGCGCCCGAGGAACTGGCTGCGCGCAGCGTCATCCATGCGGCGCGGCTGCTGCCAGATCGGCACGTCCGGGTAATGCTGGGCGAACAGCGTGGCCGTCTTTTCCATGTAATCAAAGCTGCTGAAGAAAGCCAGATAATTGCCCGGCGTTTCTGCGTACTGGCGCGCCATCAGCTGGGCGATGGGCAGCAAGGAGGCGGCGCGGTGCTGGTAGCGCGTGGAAATGGTGTCGGCCACGCGCACGGACAATTGCTCCGCCTGGAAGGGCGATTCCACGTCGACCCAGGCCGTGTCGGCCGGCATGCCCAGGGTGTCGCTGTAGTAATTCCATGGGCTCAGCGTGGCGGAAAACAGCGCCGTGCTGTGGCTGGCCGCGAAGCGTTCCTTCAGGAAGGGCGCCGGTACGATGTTGCGGATGCAGACGGTGGAGCCCGTGTCCGTTTTACTGACGTCGAACAGCGAATGCGCGCCGAAACTCTCTGCCAGGCGGTTGATCAGCAGCACGTCGAAATAAAAGCGCTGCAAGTCTTCGTCGAGCGCCGCCGCGTGTTCGGCCACGTAGTCGCCGATGGCCGTCGCCACGCCTTGCAGGGCGCCAAAGAATTTGTCGGGCAAGGCGGGATGCACGTGGTAGTCGCCATCCTGCTCTTTCAGCAAAGCCGTCCACTGGCGCGAGAGGCGGTCCAGCGGCTTTTTCAGCGCCTCGGTCGCGAACTTGCGCAGCATTTTCAAATCGATCTGCGCCAGCTCGGCGGTATACATGCTGCGTGCGCGCGACACCATATTGTGCGCTTCGTCGACCAGCACATTGACTTTCCAGTCGTGGGCCAGGGTCATGCCGTACAGCATGGCGCTGAGGTCGAAGTAATAATTGTAGTCGCCGATGACGACGTCGCTCCAGCGCGCCAGCTCCATGCCCAGGTAATAGGGACAGATACCCTGCTGCAAGGCGATGGCGCGCACGGCTTCCTTATCCAAAATCAAACCGCTGGCCAGCGCCACTTCGCGTGCCAGCGGCAGGCGGTCGTAAAAACCCTTGGCCAGCGGACACGATTCTCCGTGACAGGCTTTGTCAGGATGCTCGCAGGCGCTGCTCTTGGCGCTCAGTTCCAGCACGCGCAACGGCAGCTGGGGCGTGCTGTCTTTCAGGATGGCGCAGGCGTCGAGCGCCATTTGCCGGCCCGGCACCTTGGCGGCCAGGAAAAACAGTTTATCGAGGCCATGCGCGGCTGTCGCTTTCAACATGGGGAACAGGCTGCCCACCGTCTTGCCGATGCCGGTCGGCGCCTGCGCCAGCAAGCCGCAGCCACGGCTGCTGGCCTTGTACATGGCTTCGGCCAATTGCCGCTGCCCCGGACGGAAGTCGGCATGGGGAAAGGCCATGCTGGTGAGTTGCGCGTCGCGGCTGGCGCGGTGCGCCATTTCCTGCTCGGCCCAGTCGAGAAACAGGGCGCAATGCTGTTCGAAGAAGGTGCGCAGCGCCTCGGCCGTGCATTCCTCGTGCATCACGGTTTCCTTCTGGCTCACGATATCGAAATACACGAGCGCCACGCGCAGCATGGGCAGGTTCAGCTGCCGGCACAGCAAATGGCCATAGATGCGCGCCTGCGCCCAGTGCAGCTGGCGGTGGTTGGCGGGCATGGCGGCCAAATCGCCCCGGTAGGTCTTGATTTCTTCCAGCTGGCGCCGCGCCGGGTCATAGCCATCGGCGCGCCCGCGCACGTGCAGGGGGCCGAAGTCGCCGCACAGGCTGATTTCGCGCTGGTAATCGTCATCGCGCCGGCCCGTGACGGTGGCGTGGCCGGCCATACCTTCCTGCGCCGTGGGCGAGGGCGTGAAGCGCAAGTCCAGGTCGCCCACCTTGGCCGTGAATTCGCACAGGGCGCGCACGGCGATCGTGTACTGCATGCCGCTCATGTGGCCGCCTGCCATTGCAGGTAGCACACGCTGACGGGCATGGCGTGCTCGGCGCAATACGCGATCCAGCGCAGCTGGTTGTCTTGCAGGCGGTCGCCCGGACCCTTGACTTCGATCATGCGGTAGCGTTGCTCTGCCGGCCAGAACTGGATCAGGTCGGGAAAGCCGCTGCGGTTGCTTTTGATATCGAGCAAGATGCGCTCGAACGCCTTTTTCAAGTGCGCGGCCGGGATGCAGGCCAGCGCCAGGTCCAGCAAGCCATCGCCCAGCACTTCCCAGCTCACAAACGGCGAGACGATGCCGTGCTTGGCGGCAAGCGTGGCGCGTATCGTCGCCTGATAGCTGCCGTCGTCCAGCTGCGCCAGGCAAGCGGCGAAGTCGCCGCTGCGGCGCTGATAAAAATCGGCGCTGTGCAAGTCGGCCGGGCCACGGTGGAATGGGTGGAAGAAGGCGCCCGGCATGGGTTTGAAGATGGCGGGCCAGCACAGCAGGCCGAACAGCGAGTTGATCAGGGTGTTTTCCACGTAATACACGGGGGCGTCTTCCTGCATCAGGTGCTGCTGCACCACGCCTTCCACGTAGCACGCCTGTTCAGGATAAGGCAGCAGCAGGTCAATGCGCTCCACGGCAGCCGCCACGCTGGCCGCCTGCTTCGCATGACCCAGCTTGCGCCGCAAACGGGGCGCCATGCGCAGCAGCAATTGCTGTTCCGCCTCGCTTTCCGGCGCCGCCAGGGCGATCGTCAGACGCTCGTAGGCCGCTTGCGGCTGCTCATCTTTCTCCAGCACGCGGATGGCGCGGCCACGCGCGCCCGGATAGCGGCAATCGGCGTAGGCGCGGTAGGCGGCCGGCCAGTCCTGACATTTTTCCAGGTGCTGGGCGATCTGGAAACGCAGCTTGTCGCGCCGGCTGGCCAGCCAGGTATTGTCCTCGGACAAGGGCAGCGCAGCCAGTTCCTGCAGCACCTCATCGGCCGGCGCGCTGTCGTTGTAGCGTTCGCGGCACTGGTGCAGCACTTCGTAGTGTTCGATATCCTGGCGCGTGCGAAAGCCGCGCGACTGCGGCGAGAATTCCACTTTTTCGTATTGGTACACGCCGAGGTCGGATAGCACGAATTCCGACCAGTCCTGGTGATAATTGCCAAAGTAAATCAGGCGCAATCGGTCGCACAGCGCTTGCAGGCCGATGCGGTACAGCACGTCACCGGAAGCCGGATGCCAGGCGGAAAACGGTTTAGTTTCCCCATGCTGCTCGCGCAAGGCGTCCAGTTGCTCGGCCTTGCGGGCCGCTTTCAGCGGTGCGTCGAGGTCGAAGGCCTGGGCGATTTCTGCTTTCAGCAGCAGGTCGAACAGTTCATCGAGTGAGATGGCAGGATCGGCCTCGACCCAGCTAGTTGCCAGCAAGGGCAGGGCGGCGGCGCGCGTATCGCCGATTTCCGGGTAATTGAGCTTGCTGGCGCGAAACAGACAGCCCTTGCGCATGACGAGGCGCACGAACAGGGCGCGCGATGGCTGCGGCAGTGCGCCAAAGGCGGTGATGAACTGCGTTTCTTCAGCGCTCAGCAGATCGGCGTAACGCGCGGCTATCCAGCTCAGCACGTCCTGGAAATTATCCAGATAGTACAGGGGATTTTCCAGGACTCTCAACATGGGGATGGCAATAGGGCAAGATGCAAGGTGATCGGTTTTACTGTGTTTATATACAGTTTAAACCTTCCGCCGCCGCTTGCCCAGCGAATTATGTTCAGCCAGCCGTGCTGTAGACAAAATAGCTGTCGAACTTTTCACAGGGAATCTGTTCCGCGCGCAGGCTGGCCAGTTCGATATCCGTCAGCAAGCCCCGGTGCGCTTCCGTGCGTCCTTTCGGCAGCGCCACCTCGTAATCGATGATGTCGCGGGCCAGCAATTCCTGCAGCACGTCGGCTTGCCGCGCCGTCAGGTAGTGCGCATGCGTGCCCAGGGTTTTCGTCAGTTGATCCTTGAATGCCTCGTCGCTGACGTCGTTGTAGGTATCCTGGTCGGCCATGCTGTTCAACAACATGTGAACCATGAAATCTTGCAGGTTTTTCGCCAGGTACTGGGCTTCATTCTCGTCGTGCCACAGCAGCACGATCGGCATCTCGCCGTCTTGCTCGCTGGAAGCGAAAAAACAGTAATGGTCGCCCGCGCCCGTTTGCGCGAACGGGATGAACTGGAAGGCCGGGTCGATCTGCCGGTAATCGTCCGCGTCGCGCAAGCTGTCCGCTGCTTCGGCAACGGCCTCGATGTTGAGCAATTCGAAATCGTCCGCATGCAGCAGCAGGGTGGGCCGCTCCGTCAAGGTGGGATAGACCAGCTTGTACCAGTCGGGGCCATATTCACCGACGTTGAGCATGCCGTCGCTCTCCAGCTGCCGATACAATGCGGGATAGGTGAAGCCGTGTTGCTGTTCAATTTCTGACAGTGCCATGTTTGCCCCGTTCAACGTGATTCGTGTGGGCATGATAGCCGAGACCGTGCCTGGCACGCTTCACCGCAGCAAGGAGGGGCACCATTAATAAACATTTACATTTGCTTATGTGGCATGGCCACGTATGCTTGCCAGACTAAGCCAGACTAACATTCGCCGAACCCGCATGAAAAACATCATCCTGATTTCCGCCGCCTGCCTGCTGGCGCTGCTGTCGACCATCGGCGCCTCGCTGCCCTATCCTATCTTGCCGCCCCTGTTCGCGGCAGAGGCGCCGAATGCCTTCAATAATTTTCTGGGCTTGCCGTCGAAATTGCTGTTCGGCCTGGCGCTGACCATCAACCCGCTGGGCTTGCTGATCGGCTCGGCCCTGCTGGGCCCCTTGTCTGACCGTTATGGCCGCCGTCCCTTGCTGATGCGCACTGCCGTGGGCGCCGCCATCGGCCATGCGATTACGGCTTGGGCGCTGGTGATCCAGTCCTACCCGCTGTTCATTGTCGCCCGTTTCATCACGGGTTTGCTTGAAGGGAATGGCGCCGTGGCGCGCGCCATGCTGGCCGACCAATTGACGGGGCCGCTGCGCCTGCGCGCCATGTCGTGGCTGAACGGTGCCTTTTACCTGGGCTGGCTGGTCGGGCCGATCCTGGCGGGCGCGACCCTGCATTGGGGCGTGACGGTGCCATTCTGGATCGCCGCCGCCGCCCTCATGCTCGTCGCCGTGCTGGTGGCCGTGGGCTTGCCGCGCGAAACGCCCTCGCTCTTGACGACGTCGTGGTGGCAAGTGGCCCGCGACCGCCATTCGCTCAATTTACTGCGCCATGAGGAGCTGCGCACGCTGTTCATCGTGCAGCTGGCGCTGACCTGCGGCGTGGCCAGCTTCTACGAGTTCTATCCGCTGTGGCTGGTCGAAACGGCCAATTACCATGCACAGGAGATTGCCTGGGTGAATGTGGGACTGTGCGGCACGATGACGGTCACGTCCTTGCTGGCGGGCGGTCCCAGCCGCCATGCGCCGCTGCTGCGGGCCAGCTGGTATGCGTGCGGCGTGGCGCTGGCCGTAGGAATCTTGGCATTGGGTAATATCTGGGTGGGCATCGCCGCCATCGTGCTGTTCGGCATTCCGAACGCACTGTACAACACGGTGATACAGGGCTGGTGCGCCGAGCGCTTCAGTGCGCACGGGCAGGGCGCCGTGATGGGTTTGCTGGCCACGACGTTTTGCATCGCCAACATCGTCGTCGCCTTGAGCGGCTCCGTGCTGACCCTGATCGATACGCGGCTGATCCTTGTCGCGGGTGCTTGCTCCGCCGCCTGGGCGGCGTGGCGCATGGCCGCCTGGCGGCGCCAGCTGGACGGCGCCGTCGAGGCGAAGGCATACCAGGATTTATGCAGCTAGGAGTTGGCTATCTTTCGGGGGTATGGGAGGGGGGGGAATACCGGTCCCTGCCGGTGGATTCATTGTAGGTCGGGTAGGTCGGATTAGCGCGCAAGCGCGTAATCCGACATCACCATAAGCGCCAACAATGCGTCGGATTACGCGCGGCCTTGCCGCGCTAATCCGACCTACGGCTTACTTTTTGGCAGCCTTCGGCTTGGCTGCCGGTGCCGCTTTTTCAGGTGCGGCCGTGGTTTTTTCCGTGGCCTGCGCTACTTGCGCGCTGGCCTTGGCAATCTGCTCTTCCACTGTTTTCACGGCTTGCCTGGTTGCCTTGGTGACTTGCTCGTAACCGAGGAAGGCGTTGTCGATGGCAGCCTTGACGATGGCGACGGCGTTTTCCGAGCCAGGCGGCACGTTTTTCGTGACGTCGTAGATCAGGGCGCTCAGATTGCTTTTCGCTTCGGCCACGTGGGCTTCGGCGGCCGTGGTGAATTCCGTGTGGATTTCCTTGATGATGTCATCGAGTTGCTGCTTGTACGCCTTGGCGCCGGCCACGCCCGGTTGCAGCTGGGCAGCGGCGGCGGCCATGGCGGCCTTCGGATCCTTGGCCTGGCTGATTTCCTTGCCGGCGGCAAGGCCGTCCTCGATGCCGGACTTGGCGGTGGCCATGTTCAGCGCCAGCACCTGTTCCACGCCTTGCACGGCCTTCGAGGTGAGGGTGTTGAAGGTCATCAGCTGGAATTCAAACAGGGCCTTGGTGGCCGATGCGAATTGTTCGGGATTTGTAAACATGTGGTCTCCTCGGTTTGAATAGATACGTTCTTATCGTTCCATACTCTTTCGACGCCGCAATGCCATCGCTTGATCTCAAGCCGGTGCCCCGTGTGGTCATGGCCCCATTATTTAACAAGCGCCGGTTTTTCGCAACGGCTATCTTTGTACGGCCCCGAGGCCAGTTCCCATCCAAATCCCAGGGTCGATTGGGCGCACGACAGGGTGCCGTCGATCTTGCTGCGCCACTGGTACCAAGGGGCGGGTCCGGCCATTGCGCAGGCGCAAGCGGCCAGCAGGGCCGTGGTGATCAGGTATTTCATAGGTGCTCCGAAAGAAAAGCTTGCGGGCATTGTAGCGCGCCTGCCATTCAGGGGGCGGGCGATTGCGGCGCGGCGGCGGGCAGCTGCAGGGTGAACGTGGTGCCGCTGCCGGCGCCAGTGCTGCTGATGGCGTCGATATGGCCGCCCAGCACGCCCGTGACGATGTTGTGTGCCACGTGCAGGCCCAAACCCGAGCCACCGGAGCCAAGCTTGGTCGTGAAGAAGGGGTCGTAGACATGCACGAGGTCGTCGGCGGCGATGCCCACGCCCGTGTCGGCAATGGACAGGGTGATCGTCTGTCCGTCCTCGCTGCCGCGCGCGGTGATGGCGATGTTGCCGCCGCTGCGGCCCTCGAAGGCATGGCGCAGGCAGTTTTCCAGCAGGTTGCTCAGCACCTGGCCCAGCGGACCGGGATAGCTGTCCATGGCCAGGCCGTCCGGCACGTCTTGCGTCAGGCTCAGGCCGGCGGCCTTGAGGGGCGTGGACATGGGCAGCATCAGTTCGGCAACGAACTGGCGCAGCAGGAAGTGGCGGCGCTGCGAGCTGGCGCGGTCGACGGCGATCTGCTTGAAGCTCGAAACCAGGTCGGCGGCGCGCTGCAGGTTGCGCAGCATGATGGCGTCGGCCTCGCTGGCCTGGGTCAGGTAGGCGCCCAGTTCGGAGCGCCGCAAGCCACCCTGGAAGCTGGCCTGGATTTCGCGCGTGCGCTCGGCCATCGTGGTGGCCACCACCAGGCCGTTGCCGATCGGTGTATTGAGTTCATGCGCGATGCCGGCCACCAGCGCGCCGAGCGCGGCCAGCTTGTCGCGGCGCACCAGTTCTTCTTGCGTGATGGACAGGTTTTCCAGTGCCGCGGCCAGTTCCAGGTTGGTTTGCTCTGAATGTTCCTTGGCTAGCGTCAGGGCTGCCGTGCGTTCGGCCACCAGCTCTTCCAGGTGGGCGCGGTGGCGCTGCAGCTCGCGTTCGTGGCGCATGCGGCCAATCGCGATGCCGGCCAGGTCGGTCGCCGTGTCGATCAGTTCCAGGTCGCGCGCATCGGGCTGGCGCACTTCGCGGTAGTACATGGCGAAGGAACCGAGGACGCTGCCATCCTGGCCGAAGATCGGTTGCGACCAGCATGCGCGCAAGCCGAATGGCGCGGCCAGCTCGCGGTAGGGCGTCCACAGCGGATCGCGCATGATGTCGCTGACGACCACCGGTTCGCGCAGGAACATGGCCGTGCCGCAAGAACCCACGCCGGCGCCGATGGCCACGCCTTCGAGCAGGGCCATGTACTCGGGCGGCAGGCTGGGGCCGACCGCGCTGTGCATGTGGACGCCGTCATCGTCGAGCAGCATGATGGAGCACAGCACGCCGCGCGACTGGCCTTCGATCAGCAGCAGCAGCTGGTTCAGGGTGGGGATCAGGGGCGCGCCCTTGGCGACCATTTCCAGCAAGGCGCTCTGGCCCGCGCGCATCGCTTCGGCGAGGTTGCGCTCGGTCAAATCGATGATGCGCGCATGCACCAGCTGGCGGCCCGGCACGGACAGGCGCATCAGCCGGATTTCGCAGGCGATCGGGTGGCTGTCGCGGTGGCAGCAGCTGGCGCGGAAGACGACGATCTTGCCTTGCAAGGTATCGCGGATCTTTTCTTCCAGCAGTTGCGGCGAGGCGCGGCCATCGCTTTGATGCTGGGGGAACAGCGGCTCCATGCCGCCTTGCAGCAGCCCGGCCAGCGGCATGCCGAACAGTTCTTCGGCCAGGTGGTTGGCGTCGATCAGCAAGCGGTTGTCGATATCGAACAGCAGCACGGCGTCGGGCGAACCGGCCAGGATGGAGTGGTAATTGACTTCCAGCGTTTGCGGATGCAGGGGGCGCGGCGGCGTGGAGGCACGCGGCGCGGGCGCCTCGGCCTTGTGCAGCGCCAGTTCCATGAGGATTTTTTCCGCCACGTCGCGCGCATTGAAGGGCATCTTGATGTAGTCGGAGGCGCCGGCGCCCACGCTGCGGCCCTGTTCTTCGGCGCTGGGGGTGGCCGACATCAGCAGCAGGGGCACGCCGTGGCGTCCGCCCGCATTGCGCAATCGCATGCAGGTGGCGCCGATATTCGTGCCCGCCAGGGCTGCATCGAGCAGGATCAGGTCCGTGCCGCCGGCGGCCAGTTCCACGCCTTCGTCGATATCGCCCGCCAGTCCCGTGCCCAGGTTGTGCCGGTCCAGCACATACAGCAGTTCGCGCACATCGTTCGGCGAATTGCTGACCAGTAGCACCTTGGCCCGGTCGGCGATGGAAGAAATCAACTGATTCATGGTGTCGCGTCCTTACGCGTATCGTGCGGCTAGTATTACATCAAGGCAAGGAGGAGTAAACGATAATTCTTGATGACCAAGAGCAAGGGCCACGGCACGCGTTCACGCGGCGTTTTGTGCGCTCTGCGGCGCCAGGTCGGCGCGCGCCCGTTCGATGCGCGGGTAATTATCTTCGATCCAGTCGACCAGCACGGCCAGGCGTTCGGCCGCCTCGCGTCCCAGCGGCGTGAGGCTGTATTCCACCTTGGGCGGTATCACCAGATACGCCTGGCGCAGCACGAAGCCGTCGCCGGCCAGCGCTTCCAGGGTTTGCGCCAGCATTTTTTCGCTGACCCCGCCCACTTCGCGGCGCAGTTCGCTGAAGCGCCGCGTGCCGCTCAGCAGCAATACCAGTACCAGCACGGCCCAGCGGCTGGTCAGGTGGCTGAGCACGGCGCGCGACGGGCAGGCGGCCGCCAGCAGGTGCGCGCCCTGGTTTTGCCGGGCGAGGGCGGCGCGCAGGCTGGCGCCGGGAGTATCTGTGGACATGACAGTTGGCCTTCAAGATGAGAGTGTGAATTCATACTTACCAAAAGGTACGTACTTACAATAAGTAAGTAATAGTCCTATTATAGGGTTTTACCACCGACACACCAAGGAGAAATCATGATCGTCATCACCGGCGCCACAGGCAATCTGGGCCAGCACGTCATCGCCAGCCTGCTCACATCCGTCCCTGCAGCCAACATCATCGCCGCCGTGCGCAATCCGGCCAAGGCCGCCAACCTGGCGGCACTGGGCGTGCAAGTGCGCCAGGCCGATTACAACGATGGGGCCAGCCTCGACGCGGCATTCAAGGGCGCGACGAAAATCCTGCTGATTTCGTCGAGCGAAGTGGGCCAGCGCGCGCAGCAGCACCAGAACGTCATCGATGCGGCCAAGCGGGCCGGCGTTGCCCTGCTGGCCTACACCAGCGTGTTGCGCGCCGATACGTCGCCGCTGGGTCTGGCCGCCGAGCACGTCATCACGGAAGCGGCCATCCGTGCATCGGGTTTGCCTTACAGTTTCCTGCGCAACGGCTGGTACCTGGAAAACCATACGGAACACCTGGCGCCCGTGCTCGAGCATGGCGTGGTGCTGGGGGCGGCGCAAGACGGGCGTTTCTCGTCGGCCGCGCGCGCCGACTACGCTGCCGCCGCGGCCGCCGTGCTGACGGCCGACCAGCCGCAAGCCATCTATGAACTGGCTGGCGACCAGGGCTTTACCCTGGCGGAATATGCGGCCGAAGTGGCGCGCCAGTCGGGCAAGGCGATTGTCTACAAGGATATGCCGCAGGCCGACTTCAAGGCGGCGCTGGTGGGCGTAGGCGTGCCGGAAGGCTTTGCCGATCTGCTGGCCGATTCCGATGCGGGCGCGGCCAAGGGCGGCTTGGAAGACCATGGCAAGCAATTGAGCGCGCTGATCAAACGTCCGACGACGAGCCTGCTTGACGCCGTGAAGGCCGCGCTGGCCAAATAAGGGGAGGGTGCCGCGGGTCGGGAAAGCCGCGCGGCATTCTGGAATGAAAAAAGCCGCAAACTCGTGAAAGTTTGCGGCTTTTTTGCGAATTAGGTAATGGTGCCCACGAAGGGACTCGAACCCCTACACCCGAAGGCACATGGACCTGAACCATGCGCGTCTACCAATTCCGCCACGTGGGCACTGATGCTGCTACTGCTTGCTACTTATATCTCACTACTGTACTGCGGACTACAACGAAAACGACTCGTTGCTGGTGGTGCCCACGAAGGGACTCGAACCCCTACACCCGAAGGCACATGGACCTGAACCATGCGCGTCTACCAATTCCGCCACGTGGGCATTGTGCTGCTAACTGCGATACTGCCTTGCTACTTTACTGCGGATCACAACAATCGACAACTTGTTGCTGGTGGTGCCCACGAAGGGACTCGAACCCCTACACCCGAAGGCACATGGACCTGAACCATGCGCGTCTACCAATTCCGCCACGTGGGCATTGTTACTGCTTGCTGCTTGTCGCTGCGTGTTCTGCAGCGAGGACAAAATCATAAGGGCTGGCGCGCATTCGGTCAATCAACATTTTGCACTTTTCTTCAAGAAACATGTTTTTTTGCCTGAAAAGGGCTGCTCCCTATGAAAAAAGGTTCAATCTGCCTCTTTTTTCAGCGTTTTCTTGCCGGTTTCTGTCTGTGGGGAAGTCGGGTGACTTGCTTGTCTGGAGGGGAGGGCTTTTCGCTGCGGAAATGAAAAAAGCCGCAAACTCGTGAAAGTTTGCGGCCTTTTTGCGAATTAGGTAATGGTGCCCACGAAGGGACTCGAACCCCTACACCCGAAGGCACATGGACCTGAACCATGCGCGTCTACCAATTCCGCCACGTGGGCACTGATGCTGCTGTATTACTTGTTGCAAAATAACTTCGCAACAATTCTGCTATTATAGCGGCTTGAAGAGTTTTGCGCCAGATGAGCTTTCGCTCCATACTGCACATCAACCCTGTACCGCTTTCCTGCAACTGCATTCCCGTGAGGGTTTGTCGCTGCAAGAGACCAGGATTATAGAGCAATATTTGCCGAAGTCAAATGCATTGCGCAGCTTTTCTCCTTTTTTTCATCGGCGGGCGTCTTGTACTGTTTCCGACACGCTGTCCGTTAGGCAAACCAAGGCGTCCTCCGGTACACTACCGCACATCACCGTGTCAATATTGACGGTGATGTCATCGGTCTTTGTCTTCCGTTTGATCACTGTCAATAACAACTATAGAAATACTTTTGAGCCAAAATACCCACACCATCCCCAGCCGGGAGGACATTCTCGGCATATTCCGCAGCGTCAACGCGCCTCTTGACCCGCAGTCTCTCGGGAAAACGCTGCAAGTGCATGCCGATTCCATGGATGTCCTGGTCCGTCGCCTGAAGGCGATGGAGCGCGACGGCCAGCTCAAGTCTGACGCCAGCGGCGTTTTCAGCCTGGCAGACCAGAGCGCGCTCGTCGCCGGTCGCGTCACCAGCCACCGCGATGGCTTCGGCTTCGTCATTCCCGACGATGCCAGCGCCGACCTGTTCCTGCCTGAGAAAGAAATGCAGAAAGTACTGCATGGCGACAAGGTCATGGCCCGCATCGTCGGCACGGACCGCCGCGGCCGCCCGGAAGGCACGATCGTTGAAGTCACTTACCGCGCCAATACCCACGTCATCGGCCGCCTGATTCAGGAAAACGGCACCTGGGTCGTGGCGCCGGAAGACCAGCGCATCGGCCAGGACATCCTCGTCACCGGTTCGGTCGGCAAGGCAAAAGCCGGCCAGATCGTCAGCGTCGAACTGACCGAGCAACCGATGCGCTTCAAGCAGCCGGTCGGCAAGATCGTCGAAGTGCTCGGTGCGCTCGATGATCCCGGCATGGAAATTGAAATTGCCGTGCGCAAATTCAACGTGCCGCACATCTTTTCCGCCGCCGCCCTCAAGCAAGCTGAAAAGCTGCCGTTCGAAGTGCGCGCCGCCGACCTGAAAGAGCGTGTCGACCTGCGCGACGTGCCATTGGTGACCATCGATGGCGAGGACGCGCGCGATTTCGACGATGCCGTGTATTGCGAACCCGTCAAGGTTGGCCGCGCCAACTGCTTCCGTCTGATCGTCGCGATTGCCGACGTCAGCCATTACGTGAAACCGAACGACGCGCTCGATGTCGATGCGCTGGAACGCAGCACGTCCGTCTACTTCCCGCGCCGCGTGATCCCGATGCTGCCGGAAAAACTGTCGAATGGCCTGTGCTCGCTGAACCCGGCCGTCGACCGTTTGACCCTCGTCTGCGACGCCGTCGTCAGCGACAAGGGCGAGCTGAAGGCGTACCAGTTCTATCCGGCCGTGATCCACTCTGCCGCGCGCCTCACGTATGACGAAGTCGCCGCCGTGCTGGGCAACACCAAGGGACCCGAGGCGGCACGCCGCGCGGACATCCTGCCGCACTTGCAAAACCTGGAAGCCGTCTACCGCGCCTTGCTGAAAGCGCGCACGGAGCGGGGCGCCATCGATTTCGAGACGACGGAAACGTATATCGTCTGCAACAGCGCCGGCAAGATCGAAAAGATCATTCCCCGCACGCGCAACGAAGCGCACAAGATCATCGAAGAGTGCATGCTGGCGGCCAACGTCTGCGCGGCCGACTTGTTGCTGCGCAATAAGCATCCAGGCACCTACCGCATCCACGCCAGCCCGACCAAGGAAAAGCTCACGCAAGTGCGCACCTTCCTCAAGCAAGTCGGCCTGAACCTGACGGGCGGCGACACGCCATCGGCCTCCGATTACCAGACCCTGATGCAGCAGATCAAGCAGCGTCCCGACGCGGCCCTGCTGCAAACGATGCTGCTGCGCTCGATGCAACAAGCCGTCTACAGCCCGGACAATATCGGCCACTTCGGCCTGGCGTACGAGGCGTATGCCCACTTCACCAGCCCGATCCGCCGCTATCCCGACTTGCTGACGCACCGCGCCATCAAGGCCATTTTGCAAGGCAAGAAATACGAGCCGAAGCTGTCCGATAAAGTCGTGTTGAACACCAACGTGTCGAACGCCACGCGCAAACAGCAGGCCAAGGACAAGGCCGACGGCAAGCCGAAAAAGACGGATCTGACGATCTGGGATGCGCTCGGCGTGCATTGCTCGGCCAACGAGCGCCGCGCCGACGAAGCGTCGCGCGACGTCGAAGCCTGGCTGAAGTGCTACTTCATGCAAGACAAGCTGGGTGAAGAATTCACCGGCACCATCACCGGCGTGACCACGTTTGGCGTCTTCGTGCAACTCGACACCCTGTTTGTCGAAGGCCTGGTGCACGTCACCGAGCTGGGCACCGACTACTTCCAGTACGACGATGCGCGCCATGAATTGCGCGGCGAACGCACGGGCAAGCGTTATCAATTGACGGACCGTCTGACGGTGCAAGTGGCAAGAGTCGACCTGGAAACGCGCAAGATCGACCTGCGCCTGGTGACCGATGCGGAACTGGCGGGCGAAGAAGCGCCAGCCAAGCAGGCTGGCGGCAAGCGCAAGGGCGAAAAGAAATCGATGCTCAAGCCCGGTCCCGCGACCGAGCAGCGCCACGAGATCAAAGCCAGCGTCAATGGCGGCAAGGGTTCCGGTGGCCGTTCCAACGGCGCCAAGGCGCAAGCCAAGCCTGCAGTCAAGGCAGCCCTGAAGGAAGTCCCTAAGGCGGCAGCTCCCAAGGCCGCCGCGCCGAAGCGCAGCAAGAAACCAGCCGCGGCACCCGCTGCGGCGGCACCACGTGCAGCAAAAACTGTATCAAAATCAAGCAAGAACAAGCGATAAAAGAAACGATAACAAATGAAGAATAAAATGATTTTCGGCTTCCACGCCGTCACCTCGCGTCTGCGTCATGAAGCGTCGTCCGTGGAAGAAATTTTCGTCGATGCCAGCCGCGTCGATGGCCGCATGAAGGACATGATCGCCGCCGCCAAGGCTGCCAACGTGCGCGTCATGCCCGTCGACTCGTCGCGTCTGGACAAGATCGTCGGCACGCGCCGCCACCAGGGCGTGATCGCGTTTGCGTCGCAGCTGTCGCTGGCGCGCAATCTCGATGAGCTGCTGGACGCCATCGATGGCCCGCCGCTGCTGTTGATACTCGACGGTATCACCGACCCGCACAACCTGGGCGCCTGCCTGCGCGTGGCCGACGGCGTCGGCGCACATGCCGTCATCGTGCCGAAGGACCGCGCCGTGGGCTTGAACGCCACGGCCGCCAAGGTCGCCAGCGGCGCCGCCGAAACCGTCCCGTACATCACCGTGACGAACCTGGCGCGCACCATGCGTGAACTGAAGGATCGCGGCATCTGGCTGATAGGCACCTCGGACGACGGCGAAAAAGGCTTGTACGAAGCCGATTTCACGGGTCCGACGGCTCTCGTCATGGGTTCCGAAGGCGAAGGCATGCGCCGTCTGACGCGCGACACCTGCGACATCCTCGTCAGCATCCCGATGTTCGGCTCCGTCGAGAGTCTGAACGTGTCGGTCGCCTCCGGCGTGTGTCTCTACGAAGCGCGCCGCCAGCGCATCGCTTTAGAAGCATAAGTTAGCGTCACTTGGGGTCAGACCCGTCGGGGTGATGCGTTCCAATGGAACGCATCACGATTCCGAAGGGACTGACCCCAGCTTGCCGTTGAGGGGCCTCTCGACGTCAGCCCCTCCAGCATTCCCCCTCCGAATACGCTACCATTTGCGTTCCACCTTATTCATTGTCATTATGTTCCACCACCTGCGCGAAGACATCAACAGCATCATCGAACGTGACCCCGCCGCCCGCAATGGCTGGGAGGTGCTGACCTGTTATCCTGGGCTGCACGCCATCGTCATGCATGGCTGGGCGCACTGGTGCTGGACGCGGCACATGAAGTGGGTAGGGCGCTTCATTTCCTATATCGCCCGCATCATCACGGGCATCGAGATCCATCCGGGTGCCGTCATCGGCCGGCGCGTCTTCATCGACCATGGCTTCGGCGTGGTGATCGGCGAGACGGCCATCGTCGGCGACGACTGCACCATCTACCAGGGTGTCACTTTGGGCGGCACCTCGCTGCACAGTGGCGCCAAGCGCCATCCGACCCTCGAGCGCGGCGTCATCGTCGGCGCCGGCGCGCAGGTGCTGGGCAGCTTCACGGTGGGCGAGTACGCCAAGGTGGGTTCGAACGCCGTGCTGTTGAAACCCGTGCCGTCCGGCGCGACGGCCGTCGGTAACCCCGCGCACATCGTGCAAAAGGATGTCAGCGCCCTGCGCGAGGGCAGCACGGCGCACCTGTTCGCCGCATATGGCGTCACGCCGAACGGCGACGATCCGCTGTCGAAAGCCCTGCAGGGCTTGATCACGCATGCCGTGGCGCAGGAGCAGCGCATCGAAACCATTCTCGCTACACTGAAGGCGGCCGGTATCTGCTGCCAGGCTGTGCCTGAGTGTGATAAATTCGATTCCGAGCAAATGAACAAGCTGGTTGATTAAGGATAGACGCATGAATACTGATGTGACGGCAGGCGAAAAAGGCACTGACAATTCCAATCTGCTCGACCCGTTCGAGATCCGCGTGCTGGCCGTGCTGGCCGAAAAGGAAGCGCTGACACCGGACAGCTATCCGCTCTCGCTCAACGCCCTGACGAATGGCTGCAACCAGCTGTCCAGCCGCGACCCCGTCATGGCCCTGTCCGAGGAAACCGTGTACGACGTGCTGCAGCGGCTGATGCAGCGCAAATTCGTCAACGGCATCACGCAGGCGGGCGCGCGCGTCGCCAAGTACGAACACCGCATGCGCATCAAGTGGTCGCTGGAGCAAGATAAACTGGCCATCCTGACGATATTGATGCTGCGCGGCTTGCAGACGGCCGGCGAAATCCGCAGCCGCAGCGGCAGGGTGCATGACTTCAAGTCCGTGGCGGAAGTGGAATCCGGCCTGCAATTTTTGATCGACAAATACCCGCCGCTGGTGGCCAGGCTGATGGTGGCGCCCGGTGCCAAGGAGCCGCGCTACGGCCACTTGCTCGGTGGTGAAGAAGCGCTGGCGCAGATCGAGACGGCGGCCGGTTTTGCGGGCGCCGTCAGCGCGCCGCAGCAGGGCAGCAGGGTGGCCCAGCTGGAACAGGAAGTGCTGCAATTGCGCAGCGACTTCGATGGCCTGGCGGCGCAGTTCGAGGCGTTCCGCAAGCAGTTCGAGTGATCCCGGATCAGCCGCTCCCTGTCGGTCCGGCCCCGTTTCCGGTATCATTCGGCATGAAAAATATTTCCTTCCAACCGTTTGTTATTGGTGTCGCTGGCGGCAGCGGCAGTGGCAAGTCCACCGTATCACAGCAGGTGCTGGCGTCGTTTGGCGCCGACATGGTCTCGGTCGTGATGCAGGACGACTACTATTGCGACCAAACCCATCTCTCCCCAGAAGTGCGGCGCCAGCAGAATTACGACCATCCGCAGGCGTTCGAGTGGCCCTTGCTGGTGCAGCACATCCAGGCCTTGCGCAATGGTGTAGCCATCGAGATGCCCGAGTACGACTTCACGCTGCACAACCGCTCCAGCCGGACCATTCCCGTCAAGCCGGCGCCGGTGATCGTCATCGAAGGCCTGTTTGCCTTGTATGACGAAGACTTGCGCAACATGATGTCGCTGAAGATCTTTGTCGATACGGCCTCCGACGTGCGCTTCATCCGCCGCATGCAACGCGATATCACGGAACGCGGCCGCTCGGTGGAAAGCGTCATCGAGCAGTATCTGGAAACCGTGCGCCCCATGCACAAGCAATTCATCGAACCGACCAAGCGCAATGCCGATGTAATTTTGCCGCATGGCGCGAATGGCCCCGCCGTCGACATGATCACCGCCAAGGTGGCCAGCGTGATCGGCCAGCTGACGCGGGCCTGATTCTCGCCGGCCAGCTGCGTCCACGCTGGCGGGGACTCAGCCTTCTTCGCGCCAGCCGCGCAGGCGGATGGCGGCGTAGAGCATGGCGGCGCCGGCCGCCGCGCCCAGCCAGGCCGCTGGCATGGCCAGGCTGGACCAGGAGTTGGCAAAGATGTCGATGCGCGCCATCTGCGAGCCTGCTGCCATGGTGTTGAGGTGCGGCAGCAGTCCCGGCTCGAAGAGGTACCAGCTGCCTGGAATCGTGCCCAGCAGGGCGCGCGCGATCACGTTCATTTGTATCCAGCTGATATCGGCTTCCGTCATGCTCAGCTTGCCGACCCAGACGGTCAGGACCAGCAGCAGCAGTGGCACGCCGAGGGCCCAGAACAAGACCTTCGAGCGTGCCCAGCTCGATACCATCAGCAACCAGCCCACGGTGGGCAAGGCCCACAGCGCATAGACGGGAATCAGACCGAACAGGCGCAGCGGGCCGAGATACAAGCCCGGCGCGGCCAGCAGTTCCGTCAAGACGTAGATGCCGTTGAGCGCCAGCACGCCGCTCAGTATCAGGATCAGCGCCACCGAGGTCAGGCAGGCCGCGGCGACCACGATCAGCGGCGTGACGACGATGGCGATGGCCAGCTTCGACAGCACCGTCTGGGCGTCGGAGACGGGCAGCGACTTCCAGAACAGCAAGCTGCGGTCGCGGCGGTCGTCATACAGGGCGCTCAGGCAATAGAAAAATACCAGGAAGCCCAGGGCCAGGAACAGCGGCGCGGCCACGTAGGTATAGTTGTTGGCGATGGTGTCGATGATTTCCGTCCGGCGCGGGCTCAGGGTCCGGGTGTTGAAGACGGCGCTCCAGGACATCTCTTCGCCGTTGATGATCAGCGCCGTGCGCATCTTGAGCTTGGCGACGGCGCCTGCCGTCATCAGGGCGGCCAGCGCCGTCATGACGATGCCGATGATGGCGGGCGTCCACAGCAGCATACCCTTGTGCTCCCACAATTCGCGCCGGATCAGCCATTTCATCTTGTTCACAGGGGTAATGCTCATGGGTACGATCCTTTCATGGTCGCGACAAACAGGTCAGCCAGGCTCGGCGTGTGCAATTCTCCCAGCGTGGCCAGCTGGCTGCGGGCGACGCCATCGAACAGCATCACGGACTTGCCAAATACGCTGCGTTCGCTGATCGGCTGCAGCGCGCGCGCCGGATTCACGTGCTGCGGTCCCACCATCACTTCAATGTAGCGTTCGCCCACTTCTTCCATCGACGAAGCCAGCACGATCTTGCCGTCGCGAATGAACATCAGGTCGCTGAGGATGTGCTCGACTTCTTCGATCTGGTGCGTGGTGATGATGATGGTCTTGTTTTCGTCGAAATAGTCTTCCAGCAGGTTCTGGTAAAACTGTTTGCGGTACAGGATGTCCAGGCCCAGGGTCGGTTCATCGAGCACCAGCAGCCTGGCGTCGATGGCCATCACCAGCGCCAGGTGCAATTGCACGATCATGCCTTTTGACATGCTTTTGACCCGCATCTTCGGCGCCAGCTTGGTGTGGGCCAGGTAGCGCTCGGCCTTGCTGCGGTCGAAGCGCGGATGCACGCCGGCGACAAAATCGATCGCGTCGCGCACGCGCAGCCAGCCCGGCAGGATGGCCACGTCGGCGATGAAACACACGTCCTCCATCAGCGCGTCGCGCTGCACGCGCGGGTCGCGTCCCAGCACGGACAGCTCGCCCTCGAAGCCGGTCAGGCCCAGGATGGCTTTCAGGGTGGTGGTCTTGCCGGAGCCGTTAGGTCCGATCAAGCCGACGATGCGCCCTGGCGCGATATCAAAGCTGATGCCATCGATGGCCACCTGCTTGCCATATTGCTTGCGCAAGCCGCGTGCGCTGATGACGCTATCGTTGTTCAATGCATTCATGCGCTCTCTCCGTGTGCGCCACTGTCGCGGCTCGCTTGCAGCAGTTGATTGAGGTCCAGGCCCAGTTGCGTGATGCGTTCCAGCATCGCCGGCCATTCTTCGCGCATGAAGCGCTCGCGTTCACTGGCCAGCAATTTATCGCGGGCGCCATCCAAGACATACATGCCAAGTCCTCTGCGTTTTTCCACCAGGGCATCGTCGACCAGTTCCTGATAGGCGCGCGAAACCGTGATGGGATTCAATTGATAATCGGCCGCCACCTGGCGCACCGACGGCAGGGCGTCGCCGGACTGCAGCACGCCATCGAGCATCATGCCCACCACCCGGGCCTTGAGCTGGCGGTAGATGGGGCTATTGTCGTTCCATGCCGCGCTCATGGGATGCGCTCCGACAAGGGTGGGGCGGTGCGGCGCGTGAAGAATGCTGCAGGCATCGTGGCTCCGTGATGTAGTTAATCGGTGTTGTAGTTAACTATAACACCAAGACTCAAAGATGCAACAGCTATTTTCAGCCTAGCCGAGCGTGCAGGTCCAGCGCATTGAACAGGGCGGCCCCGGCCGCCGTGTTGTCGAAGATGCACCAGCTGTCCGCATGCGCTGGTGTGCGCAATTCTCCGGCCAGCATCGCCAGGTAATCGGCAGGGTAGTCCGAGTAATAGATGGTCGGGCTGCCGTGCAGGCGGAGGTAGGCGATATCCGTGGTCGGCACATGCGGGCCCGGCTGGCCAGCGGGCGGATCGGCGCGCACGCGGGTGATGTGCTGCATCTTCAACAGCTCGGTCGCGTCCGCCGCGAACCAGCTGGCGTGGCGCGCTTCGCAAGCGAGCATGCCGTCGAAGCGCTGGCGCAGCGCATGGAAAAATGCGGCGGCCACGTCCCCATCAAAGCGCAGGCTGGGCGGCAGCTGCACCAGCACGCAGCCCAGTTTATTCCCCAATTGCATGACTTCTCCCGCAAAACGCGCCAGTTCGGCCGCACTGTCGCGCAAACGCCGTTCGTGCGTGATGCTGCGCGGCAATTTCACGCTGAAGCGGAAATGTTCGGGCACGCTGGCGGCCCAGCGCGCATACGTGGCGGGTTGGTGCGGACGGTAGAAGGAGCTGTTGATTTCCACGCAGTCCAGCACCTGGGCGTAGCGCTGCAGATGGCTGCCATCGACGGGGAAGTGGCTGGCGGCGGCGCTGGAAAGGCTCCAGCCGGCCGTGCCGATGTAGGGTGTGGAAAAGGGCGTGTGCATGGCGCCATTACAGCAAGGCCAGGCGGGCGCGGCTATCGGACAAACGCCCGTACCGCCGTCGGCGCAAGCCTAGTCGATGATGTCGCCGCTCAGGTCGTGGCGCGTGATATTGCCGCGTCCATCGATGGCGATCCAGCCGCCGCGTGCTTGTTCCGGCGGCGTCACGTCGCATTCCCAGTCGGGCAAGACATAGCGCAAGGTTTCGTCAACTTTATGCACGGCAGGGCGGTGCGTGTGGCCGTGGATCATGATGGTGCTCGCCTGTTCGGCAAACACTTGCGCGACAGCATCGGGGGTGACATCCATGATCTCCATGGATTTTTCGCCATTGTGTTCGCGGCTGCTCTGGCGCAAACCGTCGATGATGGCCTTGCGCTGCGCCAGCGGCATGGCCAGGAACTGTTTTTGCCAGGCGGGCTGGCGCACCATGGCGCGAAACTCCATGTATTGCACGTCTTTCGTGCATTCGGCGTCGCCATGCAGCAAGACGATGCGCCGGCCGGCTATCGTGGCCACATGCGGTTCGCTGAGCAGGGTGGCGCCGGCGGCGGCGGCAAAGCCGGAGCCGACAAGAAAGTCGCGGTTGCCGGCGATCCAGTAGACGTGCACGCCAGCATCGCTGACGGCGCGGAGGGCGGCCGTCATGCGCGCATTGAACGGGTCTTCCAGGTCATCGTCGCCGGCCCAGTATTCGAACAGGTCGCCTAATAGATACAGCGCTTGCGCATATTGTGCATGGTGTTCCAGGAACGAAAGAAACGCCGCGCTGGTGCGCGGGTGCGAGCTCTGCAGATGCAGGTCGGAAATAAAGAGTGCGGCAGGCATTGTCATCGTTCAACGCTCCCAAAAAGTGATGTGCATGGAGAGGCGAAAACGCTGCAATGCCTGTTATTCATGATGCCAAAGCCTGATTACGCGGCTTCGACCTTCTCGATGATGACGTCCGTCACTGGCACATCGGCGAACATGCCGGCGCGCGAGGTTTTCACGGCGCGGATGGCGTCGACGACTTCCTTGCCTTCGGTGACTTTACCGAACACGGCGTAGCCCCAGCCGTCCTGGCCTGGGTAGTCGAGGAAGCTGTTGTTCTTGATGTTGATGAAGAACTGGGCCGATGCCGAGTGCGGGTCCGACGTGCGGGCCATGGCCAGGGTGTAGGTATCGTTTTTCAAGCCGTTCTTGGCTTCGTTTTCCACGGTGGTGTCGGCTGGCTTTTGTTTCATGCCTGGCTCGAAACCGCCGCCCTGGATCATGAAGCCATCGATGACGCGGTGGAAAATCGTGTTGTCATAGTGACCGGCTTGCATGTAGGCCAGGAAATTGGCCACCGTTTTCGGTGCTTTTTCGGCGTCCAGTTCAGCGGTGATCTTGCCCAGATTGGTGGTGATGATGACGGAGGTCATGATGATCCTTAATAAATTAGATGAAGAATGATTCGACGGCCCCCATGGTTCAGGGCCGCAAAAACGCTATTTTACAGTTTTGCGGGCGCTGATTTGAGTAAAGTCGCCGATTCGATCACCACGGGGGTGACGGGCACGTTCTGGTGCGGGCCCTTGTCCGTCACGGGCACGGCCTTGATCTTGTCGACCACGTCCATGCCACTGACGACTTTGCCGAACACCGTGTAGCCGAAGCCGTCGCGGCCAGGGTAGTTGAGCGCGCCGTTATTGTTGACGTTGATGAAGAACTGCGACGTGGCCGAATGCGGGTCGCCCGTGCGCGCCATGGCGATGCTGTAGGTGGCGTTCTGCAAGCCGTTTTGCGCTTCATTTTTGATCGGCGCCTTGGTGGCTTTTTGCTTCATGTTCTTGTCGAAGCCGCCGCCCTGTATCATGAAGCCGTCGATGACGCGGTGAAAGACGGTGCCCTTGTAGTAACCGCTTTTGACATACTGCAAGAAATTGGCCACGCTTTGCGGCGCCTTTTCCTGGTCCAGTTCCAGCACGATCTCGCCCATGCTGGTTTTCAGGGCCACGTGCGGCGTGGGGTCGAGGGTAGCCGCAGCGGGTGCGGGGGCGGCTGCCACGACGGCGCTGCCCAGGGTGAGGCCGGCAAACAGGGTGCAAAAGCGGGCCAGGAAAGACAGGCGTTTCGATTTGATTTCTTGCATGAAGGTGTCCTTGATCGTTATTTTTCTCTAAACTTGCTTTAATTGTAAAGAACTGAAAATTTGCTTGAGCAGTGTAAAAACCTGATCCATATCGGGCCAGTATGGTTTTTATCAATGTTATACTTGACCGCTAACGCCCTAATTCTAACAAACAAGAACAACACTATAGTGGCTTGACCAGTCTTGGCGCACACGGCAGTTCAGTGGCGCGGCACCCCCGGTGTCCGCGCCTGTCTGTCGTTTTGCCAGGCTGGTGGCCGCTCCACTTGCAAAGTACGATGAGCAATCTAAAGATTTACAACACCCTGGCTCGCGAGAAGCAGGTATTCGTCCCGATGGAAGCTGGCAAGGTACGCATGTACGTCTGCGGCATGACCATCTACGATTATTGCCATATCGGCCATGCGCGCATGATGATGGCGTTCGACGTCATCTACCGCTGGCTGAAAGCGTCCGGTTTCGACGTCACCTACGTGCGCAACATTACGGACATCGACGACAAGATCATCCGCCGCGCCGTGGAAAACGGCGAGACGATTTCCCAGCTGACGACGCGTTTCACCCGCTACATGGATGAGGACACGGCCGCGCTGGGCATCTTGACGCCCGACCACACGCCGCGCGCCACGGAATACGTGCCGCAGATGCTGCGCCTGATCGAGCAGCTCGAAGCGAAGGACCTGGCTTACCAGGGTGCGGATGGCGATGTCAATTACGCCGTGCGCAACTTCCCCCACTATGGCAAGCTGTCGGGCAAGTCGCTCGACGACCTGCGCGCGGGCGAGCGCGTGGACGTGAACACGGGCAAGCGCGATCCGCTCGACTTCGTGCTGTGGAAATCGTCAAAAGAATCCGAACCGGAAGAAGTCAAATGGGATTCGAAGTGGGGCCGCGGCCGCCCGGGCTGGCATATCGAGTGCTCTGCCATGTCCTGCGCCTTGCTCGGTGAACAGTTCGACATCCATGGCGGCGGCGCGGACTTGCAGTTCCCGCACCACGAAAACGAGATCGCCCAATCCGAAGGCGCGTTCGGCCATGCCAGCGTGAATTACTGGATACATAATGGTTTCGTGCGTCTGGACAATGAAAAAATGTCCAAGTCGCTCGGTAACTTCTTCACCATCCGCGAAGTGCTGCAAAAGTTCGATGCCGAAGTGATCCGCTTCTTCATCCTGCGCGCGCACTACCGCAGCCCCTTGAATTACTCGGACGTGCACCTCGATGATGCGCGCCTGTCCCTGACCCGCTTGTACACGGCGCTGGCCGACGTGGCGGCGGAAGAGGGCGCCATCGACTGGAGCGAAGCGCATGCCGTGCGCGTGCGCGAAGCGATGGACGACGATTTCAACACGCCGCTGGCCGTGGCCGCCCTGTTCGACCTGGCAACGGAAGTGAACAAGAGCAAGTCGCCGGCCCTGGCGCGTCAATTGAAGGGCCTGGCGGGCGTATTCGGCTTGCTGGAACGCACGCCGCAGCAATTCCTGCAGGCGACCGTCGGCGCTGCCGCTGGTGGCCAGGATGAAGCGGCTGGCATCGAAGCGGCCATCGCGGCGCGCAGCGCGGCGAAAAAGGCGCGCGACTTTGCGCAGTCCGACAAGATTCGCGCCGAATTGTTGGCGGCGGGCATCATTCTCGAAGACAAGCCTGACGGCTCGACCAACTGGCGCCGCGCATGATGCCTACGTCCAGGGAAAACGGGGAAGCCCCCAAGGTGACGGACTTGGCGCAAGTGATCCAGGTGCCGCCCTACTGGGAAGAGGCGAAGATCGAGCTGATGAAGCGCGACCGCATCATGAAAAAGCTCATCCCGCAATTTGGCGACCTGCACCTGGTCGGCCATAGCGACCCGTTTACTACCCTGGCCCGTTCGCTGGTGGGGCAGCAGATCACGCCCAAGGCGGCCGATGCTGCCTGGAAAAAGCTGCTGCTCGCTTGCCCGAAATGCACGCCCTCGCAAGTGCTGAAGGCGGGCGCCGAGCAACTGTCCGCCTGCGGCTTGTCCAAACGCAAGACCGAATACATCCTCGACCTGGCCGATCATTTCAAGGCCAAGCGCGTGCACGCGAGCCAGTGGGACCAGATGGATGACGAAGCCGTCATCGCCGAACTGGTGCAGATCCGCGGCATCGGCCGCTGGACAGCCGAGATGTTTTTGATATTTAATCTGTTACGGCCGAATGTCTTGCCGCTCGACGACCCCGGTTTGATCCAGGGCATCAGCGTCAATTATTTCTCCGGTGAACCAGTTTCCCGCAGCGATGCGCGCGAAGTTTCCGCCAATTGGGAACCGTGGCGCACCGTGGCGACGTGGTATTTGTGGCGCAGTCTCGACCCTGCAGCCGCCCCTGCCGCACCCGATGCAGCCCCCGGCGCAGCAGCCGGTACGGTAAAATAAACATAGATGACGCCGCGCGCCCTGGCGCCGTGGCCGGTAAAACCTGGAGGTACAATGACTAAAACGACTTTCCTCAATTTTGAACAGCCGATCGCGGAACTCGATTCCAAGATCGAAGAGTTGCGCTTCGTGCAAGACGATTCGGCCGTCGACATCTCGGAAGAGATCGACCGCCTGGCCAAGAAGAGCCAGCAGCTGACCAAGGATATCTACGCCAAGCTGACGCCGTGGCAAGTGGCGCAGATCGCGCGCCACCCGCAGCGCCCCTACACCATGGATTACGTGAATGAAATCTTTACTGATTTCCACGAATTGCATGGCGACCGCAGCTACGCGGACGATCTGTCCGTCGTCGGCGGCCTGGCCCGCTTCAACGGCCAGCCGTGCATGGTCATCGGCCACCAGAAGGGCCGCGACACGAAAGAGCGCGCCCTGCGCAATTTCGGCATGCCGAAGCCGGAAGGCTACCGCAAGGCCATGCGCCTGATGAAAGTGGCTGAAAAGTTCAACTTGCCCATCTTCACCTTCGTCGACACGCCAGGCGCCTTCCCCGGCATCGACGCGGAAGAGCGCGGCCAGTCGGAAGCGATCGGCCACAATCTGTACGTGATGGCCGAACTGAAAGTGCCGCTGATCGCCACCATCATCGGTGAAGGCGGTTCCGGCGGCGCGCTGGCCATCGCCGTGGGCGACGCCGTGCTGATGCTGCAATACTCGACCTACGCCGTGATCTCGCCGGAAGGCTGCGCCTCGATCCTGTGGAAGAGCGCCGAGCGCGCCTCCGACGCGGCCGAAGCACTGGGACTGACTGCCCACCGCCTGAAAGCCATGGGCCTGATCGACAAGATCATCAACGAACCGCTGGGCGGCGCCCACCGCGATCCGAAACAGATGGCCACCTTGCTCAAGCGTGCACTGGCCGACACCCTGCGCCAGTTCCACGGCATGAAAACCAAGGACTTGCTGGCCGCGCGCCATGAAAAACTGCTGAGCTACGGCAAGTTCAAGGAAACGACGCCGAGCGAGTAATTTATTTAAACCCAACGGCAGAGTCTGGGGTCAGACCTTAAGGTCTGACCCCGGCTTTTCAAGGTCTTGGGTTAAGACAACACCAGGGACAGCCAGCTAAACGAACCCATCCGTTTAGCCGCCTGTCCCTCTTTGCATTCCCGGAGTCCGAATGAAAAAGCAACAAACCGCCACCGTCGCCGACATCTTCGCCCGCGCGCTGGAAACCTGCGCGCCGCCAGCCGGCAGTTCCGTCGGCATCGCCCTGAGCGGCGGCCTCGATTCCGCGGCCTTGCTGCACCTGGCGCATGCCTGGGCGCAAGAGCAGGGCGTCAGCCTGCACGCGTTCCACGTGCACCACGGCCTGAGCCCGAATGCGGATGCCTGGCTGGCCCACTGCGAGCAGTTGTGCGCCGGCCTGGGCATCGCCTTCGAGGCGCGCCGTGTCACCCTGGAAAAGAATGCCAAGACGGGCACGGAAGAGGCGGCTCGCAAGCGCCGCTACGCGGCCCTGGGCGCGCTGTGCGCCGCGCACGGCGTGCGCCTGCTGCTCACAGCCCACCACCAAGACGACCAGGCGGAAACGGTGCTGCTGCAATTGCTGCGCGGCTCCGGCACGGCGGGCTTGTCCGGCATGGATGGCGCCAACAGCGCACCCGAGCTGCTGGGCAATCCGGATCTGGTGATGGCGCGCCCGCTGCTGCCCGTGTCGCGCAAACAGCTCGAAGCGTATGTGGCGCAGCATGCGATCGCACATATCCACGATGAATCGAACGACGATCCCCGCTTTGCCCGCAATGCTCTGCGGCACCAGGTGATGCCCGTGCTGGCGCAGGCGTTTCCCGGCTTCCAGGAGCGTTTCGCCCGCAGCGCCCAGCACGCGCAATCGGCGCAGCGCCTGCTGACGGAACTGGCGACGCAGGATCTGGCCGTGTGCCTCGATGGCGACTGCATCGAACTGGCGAAACTGCGCGCGCTGAGCGCGGACCGCTGCTACAACCTGCTGCGCCACTGGTTCGGCACGCGCGGCTTGCGCATGCCGTCGACGGCGTGGCTGGCGGAAATGCTGGCGCAATTGCTGGAAGCGCGGCCCGATGCGCAATTGCTGGTCACGCACCCGGAATGCCACGTGCGGCGCCACCGCGACCGTTTATATCTGACGCCGAAGCTCGATGACCTGGCCGGCATGCGCGAGCGTGACGACGCGGGCATTCCCGGGCTGGAGAAAGCCAGCCAGCAATTTACGTGGAAAGGCGAGGCCAGCCTGGCCTTCCCAGCGTATGGCGGCGTGCTGCATTTCGATGCGGTGGAAGCGGGTGGCCAGGGTATCGATATTGCCTGGTTGCAATCGCAAACCTTGAGCATCGATTTCCGCCAGGGTGGCGAGCGCCTGAAGCTGGCCTTGAACCGTCCCACCAAGAGCTTGAAATACCATTACCAGGCGTTTGACGTGCCCGCCTGGGAGCGCGAACGCCTGCCCCTTGTCTGTGCGGCGCAACAATTGCTGTATGCGGCTGGTATTGGCCTCGATTGCCATTGCCTGAGCTTGCTGGAGCGTCCCCGCGTCGCGCTGCGCTGGCTCTCCTGCTGAGCGTAAGGACAGCCGCCACGGCCACTCTCAGGGTGGCCGGCAAGTGGCTGCCCATGCGCTCCCAACTGCATGGATTGGTTATTTCCATATGCGCAATCGGTATGAGCTAATGCGCTTTTTAGCTTGTTATTTTGCATTGCGGCATGTAGAGTAAAGCCCTCCTTTTTTATTCTTCTTGAGCGGAAACTTCACTCTTATGGCTTTAATCGTCCACAAATATGGCGGTACGTCGATGGGCTCGACTGACCGTATCAAGAATGTCGCCAAGCGCGTTGCCAAGTGGCACGACGCTGGGCATCAAATCGTGGTGGTGCCATCGGCCATGTCGGGCGAAACGAACCGCCTGATTGGACTGGCCAAGGAAATCATGGATCAACCCGATCCCCGTGAACTTGACATGATCGCCTCGACAGGCGAACAAGTGTCCGTCGGCCTATTGTCGATGGCACTGCTGGCGATCGGCAAACAAGCCGTATCCTATGCTGGCTGGCAAGTCGCGATCAAGACCGATTCCGCCTTTACCAAGGCACGCATCCAGTCGATCGATGACGAAAAAGTCAAACGCGACCTCGATGCGGGCAAGATTGTCATCATTACCGGTTTCCAGGGCGTCGACGAGCACGACAACATCGCGACCCTGGGCCGCGGCGGTTCCGACACGTCGGCCGTGGCGATTGCCGCCGCCATGAAGGCGGCCGAATGCCTGATCTTCACGGACGTCGACGGCGTCTACACGACCGACCCGCGCGTGGTTTCCGAGGCGCGCCGCCTGAAGACCATCACCTTTGAAGAAATGCTGGAACTGGCTTCGCTGGGTTCCAAAGTGCTGCAAACGCGTTCGGTGGAATTTGCCGGCAACTACCGCGTGCCCACGCGCGTGCTGTCGTCGCTGACCGACCCGATGTTGCCGCTGGAAATAGAAGCCAATTCAGGCACCCTGATTTCGTTTGAGGAAGATACAAACATGGAACAAGCAGTCATCTCCGGCATCGCCTTCAACCGCGATGAAGCCAAAATCACCGTGCTCGGCGTACCCGACCGTCCAGGCGTGGCGTACCACATCCTGGGACCGGTGGCGGATGCGAACATCGAGGTCGACATGATCATACAGAATCAGTCGGTCGACGGTAAAACGGACTTCACCTTCACCGTCTCGCGCGGCGAGTACACGCGCGCGCTGGCCGTGCTGGAAGCGAACCGCGAATCGCTGGGCGCGGCCAGCATCACGGGCGACGCGAAAGTGTCGAAACTGTCCGTCGTCGGCGTGGGCATGCGCAGCCATGTTGGCGTCGCATCGCAAATGTTCCGTACCTTGTCGGAAGAGGGCATCAACATCATGATGATCTCCACTTCCGAAATCAAGATCTCCGTGCTGATCGATGAAAAGTACATGGAACTGGCCGTGCGCGCGCTGCATAAAGCGTTCGAGCTGGAAAAAGCTTAAATATCTAAAAATATTGCCCCACGCCCTTGACCAAAGGGGGGGCAGTCGATATTATGACGTTCGTCGCTGCAGCGCAGTTAGCTACAGAGACATAGTTGAGTAATCAGCTAGGAGACGTGGCCGAGTGGCCGAAGGCACATCCCTGCTAAGGATGCATACGGCTTATACCTGTATCGTGGGTTCGAATCCCACCGTCTCCGCCAGAATCAAATAAAAAAGCCTCCCCTGCGGGAGGCTTTTTTATTTGTCTGGACGGAACGGTGGGATTCGAAGACGGAGCGCCCTGAAGGGCGCGCAGGCTCTCCGAATCGCCCATCTGCCGCGCCCCGCGCGGCCCCGTTGGCCGCGCAGCGGCCAACGCCGTCCCCTCATCTCAGGCAATGGCGGCCAGCGCATCCGCCGGCCTCTGCGGGCGCATGCACCGAGCGTTGCTCAGCAAGAGATTCTTTTTCACCGCATTCAGCCCAAGCCCCTTAAAAAGTTGCATAATCAGCAAATGCCGCGCAGAAACTTCATCCTGGCCAGCGCGGCCTATGCCGGCGGCATTGACGGCATGCTCCGGACAACCGAGGGGATACGCACATGCAGCTGCTACGCCAAGTCAAACTGTCGCGCCGGCTGGCCTTGTTGGTCGCCATCTTTTCGCTGGGCCTGATCGTGTATGGCGGCTGGTCGCTGCGCGTGCTGAACGAACTGAAAGTCAACGGTCCCGTGTACCAGCGCATCGTGCAGGGCAAGGACCTGGTGGCGGACGTGCTGCCGCCACCCGAATACATCCTCGAATCCTACCTGGTCGCCTTCCAGCTGATGGCGTCCGAAGACCGGGGCGTGCAAGACAAGCTGGTCGAACGCCTGCAGAGCTTGAAGGCCGAGTACGACACGCGCCATCAGTTCTGGCGCGCCCAGGGTCTCGATCCCGATATCGCCGAGGCCTTGCTGACGCAGTCGCACACCCCGGCCGTGGCTTTCTATGACACGGCATTCACGCGTTTCATTCCCGCGCTACGGGGGCAGGACAAGGCGGGCGTAGCCGCTGCCATGGCGTCCATGGCCGCCAGCTACGACAGCCATCTGGCGGCCATCAACCGCGTCGTCGACATGACCAGCAAGCGTTCGGCGGCATTCGAGACGGAATCGGCCGACCGGGCGCGCTCGGCCACCGCGCTGCTGGCGGGCTTGCTGCTGGCATCGCTGGGCGTCAGCATTGCCGGCGCCGTGCTGATCAGCCGCAGCATTACCGGACCCTTGCAGGAGGCGCTGCAGGCCGCGCAGAGGGTGGCGGCCGGTGACCTGAGCAATCGTGTCGACCAGCGCTTTTCCGACGAGCCGGGTCAATTGCTGCAAGCCCTTGAAGCGATGAATGGCAGCCTGTCGCGCACCGTGGGCCAGGTGCGCAGCAGCACGCAAAGCATCACCGTTGCCTCGCGCGAAATTGCGGCCGGCAATTTCGATCTGTCGTCGCGCACGGAGGCGCAAGCCAGTTCGCTGGAAGAAACGGCTTCCGCAATGAAGGAGCTGACCAGCACGGTAAAGCAGAATGCCGACAATGCAAGGCAGGCCAATCAGCTGGTGGTATCGGCATCGGCATTTGCCGTGCAGGGCGGACAGGTGGTCGGGCGCGTGGTCGAGACGATGGGCAGCATCAATGCCAGCTCGCGCAAGATCGTCGATATTGTCGACGTGATCGACGGCATCGCTTTCCAGACGAATATCCTGGCCTTGAATGCGGCAGTGGAGGCGGCCAGGGCGGGCGAACAGGGACGCGGCTTCGCCGTGGTCGCCAGTGAAGTGCGCGGCCTGGCGCAGCGGTCGGCCAGCGCCGCGCGCGAAATCAAGGCCATGATCGGCGACTCGGTCGAGCGCGTCGATGCGGGCAGCAAGCTGGTGGACGAGGCGGGCGCCACGATGGAGAAGATCGTGACGTCCGTCAAGCAGGTAGTCGACCTGATGAGCGAGATCGCCGCCGCCAGCCAGGAGCAGAGCCTGGGCATCGAACAGGTCAACCAGGCCATCACGCAGATGGACGAGGTCACGCAGCAGAACGC
Source organism: Janthinobacterium sp. 64 (assembly GCF_002813325.1). NCBI lineage: Bacteria > Pseudomonadati > Pseudomonadota > Betaproteobacteria > Burkholderiales > Oxalobacteraceae > Janthinobacterium > Janthinobacterium sp. 64. The sequence goes on from NZ_PHUG01000001.1 coordinate 5,948,089, forward strand.
CGCCCTGGTCGAAGAGGCGGCCGCCGCTGCCGGTAGCCTGGAAGAGCAGGCGGCCAGCCTGGTGCGGGAAGTGGGGGTGTTCAAGCTTGATGCGGGCCGCTGACGGGCAGGCTGGCGGCCCGGATGTCGTTCGGCATGGCGTTTCCCGGACGTTGCTGCGCTATGGCGCGCGGGCTGCTGCCGTGGCTTGCTTGTCGCACGTCGCCAGGCTGCCTGTACAGGCGGAAAACGCTTCCAGATAAGCGATGGTTTTTTCATATTCGTCGATCAGGTAGCGCAACTGATAGGCCGCCTCGACAGATTCGCCCGTGCCTTTGTCCCGCAGCCTGTACATATCTTTCACAAAGCGTTTTTGCCGCGCCAGTTCCGCCGCCAGGCGCGCTTTGCGCTCGGCGGCCGGTGGCAGCGGATAGGGCTTGCCATTGATGGAGTTGACGCCCTCGGGCGCCAGATCCAGGTCCTTGCCGGGAGCGCGAAATTCCACGCCCATGCTGCCATCCGCCTGCACCAGTATCAGCAGTTCGCCGGCGTCGCCGCTGGCTGGCAAGGTCAGGGCCAGCACTTCAGGCTTGCCCTTGGGCAGCGAGCGATATTCGAGCTTGACCTGCAACGGCGCGGCAGCCTGCGCCGGCAGGTAGAAGCAGCAACTGGCGGCGCTGCTCATGTACGGGTGCAGGGGGTCGGTATCGACAGCGTTGTCGGGATTGCCGACGGAACTGATGCCCACCTGAATCATGCGCGGGCTGTAGTTCAAGGTGCTGACCGATACCTTGCGCTCACCGGTGCCGGGCGTGTACGCGTGCAGGCCCCGCTCTCCGCGCTCGTCGTGGCCCGCAAGCAGCGGCCGGTGGAACAGGGGGGTAATGCCAAAGGTCGCGATATTGCTGATATAGCCGGTATCGGACGGGCCGACGCGCGAGGCGCTGTTTCCCGGCGTGTGGTAGAGGTAACCCATGTCTCCCAGCGATAGCGCGCTGACCATGCGGTCCTGCTGAAACAGTGGTGGCGATGCGTAGCTGTCTCCATTCCCCATGACTTTTGCGTAGATGGGGCCGCTGTTCCACGGCCCCTGGCCGCCAAAGCGTTCGAGTACCACATACTCGCCCAGCAGCGGTTTGACTTTCAGGACATCTTTGGTCTCGCCTGTGACAGGGTCGATGATGGAATAAATGCCCGGAAAGGGATTGGTGGCGACACGCGACAGCGTGGGCAGGGCAAAGTAGAGTCCTGCAAGCACGGTGACGGCGCCGGCGATGGCGGTGGCGGCTTTCATGCGCCGGGGCCGCTTTCTTGCTTTCGGCATAACGCCACCAGGTCGGCCGGATAAAAGGGCGCGCCGCGATAGCCGCTGTCGTCGATATCGAGCACGCAGGTGACGGCGGCCGCTTCCCAGGACCAGTAGCCCCAGAACGAGGTGTCGTGCCGGTGGCTGTTGTAATAGGGCTCGCGGCGGCTGGCCTCATACCATTGCTGCAGATAGGCTTGCATCAGCGCGGGACGGGCCTCTTTTTGTGCCGCGAAGATCGCCAGCGTATTGGCGTAGGGCAGCTGGCGCGTGCACTTTGGCCAGGCGGCATCCCTGCCGGCAACGAAGCCGGCCAGCAGCCGCTCCAGCAAGCCATCCTTTTCATGGTTGTTGAAATCGATGACGGGCGCCAGCCGCGGCAGCAAACTGCCCCAGCCCAGCAAAATGCCGAGGCAGACCATGCGGTTGACCTGCTCGTAGCCGTCGCCGGCCAGGGCGAAGTGGGGAAATCCCTGTTCGGCCTCGCCGGCCTGAGCGTCAAATGCCATGTCATGGCGGGCAAACGCCAGCCAGTAGCCGAGTATCGTGGGATACGCGGCGCGCAACTCGTCGAGCGCGTGGCCGGCGCTGTAGGCGAGGGCGAGCTGGTCGACGCCATCCCAGGCCCGCTGGCGCGTCGCCGTCATAAAATTTTCTGGTGGAATATGTTGCAGTACTTCCGCCGGCTGTTCCAAGCCGGCTGCCACCATGTCGTAGCACTCGTCCTGGCTTTCCTTGCTTTCAAGGTAGATGGCGTAGGACAGCCGCGCTTCCCTGCGCCGGGCCAGAAAATCCTCTTCGTTCAGCGTCTGCATTGTTGTCCCTTGCTGATTATGGTTGCGGCCATGCAGCTTCACTGGTGTAGCGCTCTTCTTTCCGTAGTCGTCGCGCATAGTCGACCAGATCCTTGGGGTACACCAGATGCCCTGTCTGGCTATCGTCCAGGTCGAGCATGAAAACCGTCGCCCCCGCTTCGAATGCCCAGTAGCCATAGTAGCCGGCATAGCCTTCTTCGCTGATATTGAGATGCTCGTTGTACCAGCGCGGATGATGTTTCATGGCCGGATACCATTGTTTCAGGTATTTCTGGAGCAGGGCCAGGGTAGCTTCCTCATCCTCCTCATAGAACACTTGCAGCAAGGTGTCATAGGGCCTGGCGATGATGCAGGCGTCGAGTGCCAGTCCATCCTCCAGATATCCGTCTATCAATTGCTCGAACAGGCCATCGCGGCCACGGTGGCTGCGCAGCACGTGGATGATGCGCAGTACTGAGCGCTGATCGCGCAGCAGGATGGCAATGCTCAGCAGTTGCAAGGTGTCCTGGTAGTCGGACAGGATGGAAAACTCCGGTGCCCCCTCATATTCGTAGGGGCCAAACTCGGGAAACTCAAGCGCCGCATCCTGCTGATAGAGCTGATCGACCGCATTCCATTCTTCAAATTTGTCCACGATGCCCGCGATGCGCGGCGCCAGGGCATCGATCGGTTCGCCCGCTGTATAGTCGAGCATCCACAGCCAGAGCAGTTCCAGATACAAAAAATGATGAACGGAAGCACTTTCCTGCGTTGTGTCGGCGACTTTTTTGTTTTCCAGTCCTCCTGCAATCAGCGCAAATTGGTTGTTGCGCGTTTTGACATACAGTTCTTCATCAAGATATTGCTGGCGGCGGCGCTCGGGGAAGGGAAGATTGTTGGTCTGGCTGCCGTCGTGATCGACACGTAACGACGACGCGCTTGCATGGAAAAATGCGGACATTGTCTGGAACTCCGTGTGGTGAGGTCAACGTATCGGCAGTTGAGGTAATAACTTGTTTGCAAGATTACACACTAGAAATAGTGATCGAACAAGCGCGATTCAATTGAATCGTGTGCCAGAAAGAAATATACAAAATAGCTAATATGAGCGACCCGATGGCGTGCCGCAGGTGTTTTTCGGCCGCCATCGTCTTTTGACGTGAACCGGAGCAAGCATGAGCAAGATGAAATACGCGGCCGCTGCGGCCTTGTGTGCCAGCCTGTCGCCCGCCATGGCGGCGGCCACCCCGGCCGCGCCGCCGTTCCCGTTCCCGTTTCCGTTCCTTGATGTGCTCGCCTATCAGTACGCCCATTGCGTCAAGCCTGCCTATCATCAGGCCGACCTGCTGGTACAGGACGGGACGGGGCGCTACCAGATCGACGTCAAGGGCGAGGCCTACACGGTCCAATTGCAGGAACGCATGGGCTTTTCGCTGCAAGCGGGCATTGACGGTCCCGTGGCGGCCGTCGTCAAGCTCGACCGGCCACCAGCGGGGCAGTTCGAGGAGCAGGCGCGCTGGCGCGAGCGCTGGCTGCGCGATGTGGCCGAGCGCAGCGGCGTGGCGCTGGACGATAGGGCGCTTGCGGGCGGCGCGCGCCTGCTGACCGTAAACAAGGGCGAGATCAAGGGGAATTATGTGGGCCAGTCGCTGCTGATCGATCCGGCACGGCAGTTGTTCATCGATATGGCGTGGCCGAATACGCTGGGCATCTATCGCGGTGCCGACGGCTTGCAGCATGTGCGCGCAGTGCAGGATGACGTCTGGCAGCGCCTGCTGTCCTGCCCGCCGGCTGCGTGACGCTGGCGTCACCGCATACCCCTGCTGCGCGCATGTGCATGCGCAAATAATAATGATTCTCATTTATAATACAGGCAATGGGGGTAGCATGGGCTGGCGCCAGGGCGCCACGGGTGGTGAAGGAGGGCATGATGGGTAGTAGGCATGGCAACGAGGACGCGATCGCGCATGAGCATCGCGTGCTGATGGGCGAATATGGACGGGCGCAGGCGCGCTGCAGTGCGCAGCTGGCCGCGCAGGCGGCGCGCATCGCACAGCTGGAGTCGGAATTGATGCGCGCGCGGGCGCAGGTCGTGATCCGCGATACGCAGCTGGCGCTGGCGCGCGACGCACTGGCCGACCTGGCGGCCAGCGTGCCGGGCTTGCCGACGCGCGTCCGGCTGGCGCGCAAGGTCGAGTGGCTCGGCGAGCGCGTGCAAGACCTGATGCGCGAGTTGCTGCGCCTGCAGTGGCTGCCCGCGCAATCCTTGCAGGCCGACGTGCGTGAAAAGGCCGTGCTGTATGTGGGCAGCTATCTGACCCAGGATGCGGGCCAGGCGGCGGACGGCGCGCTGATGGCGCAGCAAGCCGTCGAGCAAGCTGGCGGGCGCTTCCTGCACCATGCTGGCGGCGACGATGGCGCCGACGACGTGGCGGCGCTGGAAGCGGGCCTGGTGGCGGCCGACTTGGTGATTTGCCAGACGGGCTGCGTCAGCCACGACGCCTATTGGCGCGTGCATGACCATTGCAAGCGCACGGGCAAGCAGTGCGTGCTGGTGGACCAGCCGCAAGCCATGCATTTCGTGCGCAAGGAGGCGCTGCTTGCCTGACCTTCGCACCGATTAACGCACGCTTAATCCGCATGGGCCACAATGGCCGTCCATTCGACGTCATAGAGAGCGCCCATGCTGTCCCTGCAAATCGGCCCCCTGGCTTTGCCCACGGGCCTGGTCCTGCTGTTCGTTTCCCTGTGCGTCGCCTACGGCGTGGCATGGTGGTTGCGGCGCTACCGCCAACTGCCCGACGCCGGCCCCCTCGTTTCCGACCTGCTGATCGCCGCCCTGCTGGCGGCGCGCCTGGCGTTCGTGCTGCGCTGGCACGAACAATACTTCGCGGCTCCCTGGTCCATTTTGAATATCCGCGATGGCGGCTTCCTGGCGCCGGCTGGCATCGCCGCCGCGCTGGCGATCGCCGCGTGGCGCTGCCGGCGTGCCGCCATGGCGGCCATGCGCCGGCCCCTGGCCATCAGCGTGGCGTGCGGCGCACTGGCCTGGGGTGTGTTGAGCGCAGGGATGGGGCTGGCGTATGACAAGCCGACGGCCTTGCCGGCCGTGGCCCTGCAGACGCTGGCCGGCGCGCCAACGACCCTGGCGGCGCTGGCCGGCGGCAGGCCGATGGTGGTCAACCTGTGGGCCAGCTGGTGCCCGCCATGCCGGCGCGAGATGCCCGTGCTGGCCGCCGCGCAGCAGGCGCGCGCCGATATCGTCTTCGTGTATGCGAACCAGCGCGAGGATGCGGCTGCCGCCAGCGCTTTCCTGGACCGGAGCGGCGTGACCCTGCGCAATGTGCTGCTCGACAGCGAGGCGGCGCTGGGCAAGGCTGCTGGTTCCTCGGCCCTGCCCACGACCCTGTTCTACGACGCGCAGGGGAGATTGATCGATACTCACCTGGGCGAATTGTCCGACGCCTCGCTGGCCAGCAAGCTGCAAAAGATCGCGCCGTCCGGTTCTCTCTGATAGTATACCCCCCTATAGTATTTATCGAGGGTGAATCATGGGACACACGGCGCATAACAAGAGCAAGCTGCTCAATCGCGTGAAGCGCATCCGGGGCCAGGTGGAAGGCCTGGAGCGGGGCCTGGAAGAGGGCCGCGACTGCGGCGAAGTGCTGCAGCTGATCGCCGCCGTGCGCGGCGCCGTCAATGGCCTGATGGCCGAAGTCATCGAAGAGCACTTGCGCGAACACGTGGCCAGTCCCGATATCTCCGGCGAGGAGCGGGCCAGGGGCGCCGACGACATCGCCGCCATCCTGCGCACCTACCTCAAATAAGGAGACCGTCATGCAAACGCCATTCATCAAGGAAGACCTCTCCGCCTGGCAGCACGAACACGTCTTTGGCGCGGCCAGCGACAAGGCGGAACGCCGCGCGCGCATCGTCATGTGGATCACGCTGGCCACGATGGTGCTGGAAATCGCCGCCGGCTGGTGGTACAACTCCATGGCCCTGCTGGCCGATGGCTGGCATATGAGTTCGCACGCGCTGGCCATCGGCCTGGCCGCGTTTGCGTATGCGGCCGCGCGCCGCTATGCGCGCGATTCCCGCTTTGCCTTCGGCACGTGGAAGATCGAGGTACTGGCCGGCTACACGAGCGCCATCCTGCTGCTGGGCGTGGCCGCACTGATGGTGTTCGCATCGCTGGAGCGCCTGTTCTCGCCGCAGCCCATCCACTATCCGCAGGCGATGGCGGTGGCGGCTTTCGGCCTGGCCGTCAACCTCGTATGCGCGCTGATCCTTGGCGGCCACCACGACCACGACCATCATCATGGCCACGAGCATCACGACCATCATGATCACCACGGCCATGGCGAAGACCTGAACATGAAAGCCGCGTACCTCCACGTGCTGGCCGATGCCGCCACGTCCGTGCTGGCCATCGTCGCGCTGGGCGGCGCGTGGGCTTACGGCTGGCAGTGGCTCGATCCCGTGATGGGCATCGCGGGCGCCGTGCTGGTGGCCCTGTGGGCGAAAAAGCTGATGCAGGAAACGGGCAAGGTCTTGCTGGACCGCGAGATGGACCACCCCGTGGTCGATGAAATCCGCGAGGCCGTGGAGGTGGCAAGTGCCGGCGACACGCCGCGCATCGTCGACCTGCACGTGTGGCGAGTCGGCAAGCAGCTGTACTCGTGCGCCCTGTCCGTCGTCAGCCGCGACCCCGCGCTGACAGGCGCCGAGCTGCGCGCGCGCATCGGCATCCACGAGGAAATCGTCCACAGCACCATCGAGATTATTCGCCGCCCTTGACAATGATGGTGAAAAAGCACGCTGATGCGGGGCGTAGGCAGTATAATGTCGGCTTTTACAGCACGCGCTGTTCACCAGACAGAGAAAAAAATGAGCACATTACCACCATGCCCGCAATGCAAATCCGAATTCACGTACGAAGACGGCAGCCAGTTGATCTGCCCTGAATGCGCGCATGAATGGTCGGCCACGGCTGGCGAAGCGGTCGAAGAGGGCGCCAAGGTGTACCGCGATTCGGCCGGCAATATCCTGCAGGACGGCGACACCGTCAGCGTCATCAAGGACTTGAAATTGAAGGGCGGCGGCGGTGTCGTCAAAATGGGCACCAAGGTCAAGAACATCCGCCTGGTCGACAGCGACCATGATATCGACTGCAAGATCGACGGCTTCGGCTCCATGAGCCTGAAAACGGAGTTCGTCAAGAAGGTCTAACGCTTTTACCCCTAACACGGCGCGCTGGCTTCATTCCTGCGCGCCGTTTTTTTATTCAGACGCCATGCAAATCGATACCATCCGCCAGCGCCTGCGCGCCTTGGGCGCCAAGCCCCTGCACGAACAGCGCGTGCTGCGCGACTGGATCCAGGGCCAGCCGCACGACCAGGGCCGGCGCCGCGCCGAGGATTTTTTGCCGCTGCCCGTGCGCGTGGCCTTGCCCGCGTTCGACCTGGAATTGCAAGGCATGCTGAAACTGCTCAGCACCCATCCGGGCGCGGACGGTTCCGCGCGCCTGCTGGTGGGACTGCACGATGGCCAGACGGTGGAAAGCGTGCTGCTGCCGCGCGACGGTTTGTGCGTATCGAGCCAGGTCGGCTGCGCCGTGGGCTGCCAGTTCTGCATGACGGGCCGCGACGGCTTGATCCGGCAAGTCACCAGCGGCGAGATCGTCGCGCAGGTGGTACTGGCGCGCACCATGCGTCCCGTGAAAAAAGTCGTCTTCATGGGCATGGGCGAGCCGGCGCATAACCTGAACAATGTGATGGAAGCGATCGAATTGCTGGGCACCGAGGGCAATATCGGCCACAAGAACCTCGTGTTTTCCACCGTGGGCGACCCGCGCGCCTTCGAGCGCCTGCCGCAAGGCAGGGTCAAGCCGGCGCTGGCGCTGTCTTTGCATACCACCAAACCGGCGCTGCGCGAACAGCTGCTGCCGCGCGCGCCCAAGCTCACTCCGCGCGAACTGGTGGACTTTGGCGAGTCATATGCGCGCCTGACCGGCTACCCGGTGCAGTATCAATGGACCCTGATGGAAGGCGTCAACGACGGTGACGATGAGATGGACGGCATCGTCGCGCTCTTGCAGGGCAAGTACGCGGTGCTGAACATGATCCCGTATAACACCATCGCCGACTTGCCGTTCAAGCGTCCCAGCTGGGAAAAGGCGCGCGCCATTGCCGCCGCGCTGCACGAACGCGGCGTGCTGACCAAGCTGCGCGATTCGGCCGGGCAGGACGTGGAAGGCGGCTGCGGGCAGTTAAGGGCGCGCGAAGCGAAGGGCAAGGTCATTCCCATCCGCGCCAGCGTGGCGGCGTAGGTCGGATTAGCGTAGCGTAATCCGACATTCGCACATACGCCAAGAATGGTGTCGGATTACGCGGTGCCCGCTAATCCGACCTACTCGGCTCACACCCCACCGAGCAAATCGTTTTCATTCAATATCGCAAACGCGATCTCGGGATGCGCGGCCAGGCAGCGGCGCACGGCGGCGGGAATGGCGGCGCGCGTCTTGCGGCACAGGCCGGGACGCTCCAGCAGGCGGATCTGGAAGCCGCGCACGGTGCGCACTTCGCCGCTGCCTGGCGCGATCTGCAATTGCACGCCGAGGTTTTTCTGCAGCAGCAGTTGCAGTTTCCGCAGCTGGGCAAGGGTGGCGATGCCTTCGATGTGCGCCAGTAAACGCTTTTCTTCCGTCAGGTTCAGGCGCAGGATGGACAGGTCCGCCTGCGGATCGTCGAGCAGGCGCTCGCGCTCGCAGTCGCACAGCTGCGGCGGGCACTCCTTGCGGACTTCAAAGTCGACGATACGCATGTGCGGCTTCCAATGGCGATCCCGGATGAGTCAAGTATCGTCCGCCACCTGGCGCATGTCAATCGGCGCAGGCTGACGATCGGACGCCAAGGAGTCTGCCCTTGCTCGTCGCTGTGCTGGTGATGGTTTTGCTGCCGCATGACGCGGCCTTGACCGCGTGTCTTGGCGCGCGTGCCGCCCTGTGTTGTAATGGTGCTCATCCCATTTGAATACGCAAGGCCATGAGAACCCGCATCAAGATTTGCTGCATCGCTTCCATCGACGAAGCGCAACTGGCGATTGCCGCCGGCGCCGACGCGCTGGGCCTGGTGGCGGCCATGCCGTCCGGCCCCGGCCCCATTCCCGACGCGCGCATCGCGCAGATCGCCGCCTGGACGCCGCCGCCCGTGGCCACCTTCCTGCTGACGTCCGAGACGACGGCGCAAGCCATCGCCGAACACGTGCGCGCCACGCAACCGTCGACCGTGCAGATCGTCGGCCATATCGACCCCGGCGAAGTCGAGAAACTGGCGCGCTTGCTGCCGCATGTGCGGCGCGTGCAGGTGATCCACGTGGAAGGGCCCGAGGCTTTGGCGCTGATTCCCGCCTACGCGCCCCACGTGCATGCGTTTCTGCTCGATTCGGGCCGCCCCGGCGCGGCGGTGCCGGAACTGGGCGGCACGGGCCGCACGCACGACTGGTCCGTCAGTGCGCGCTTCGTGCGCGCCAGCCCCCGTCCCGTGTTCCTCGCCGGTGGGCTGGACGACACCAACGTTGCCGACGCGCTGCGCCAGGTGCGCCCCTATGGCATCGACCTGTGTTCGCGCGTGCGCACGGATGGCCAGCTCGATGTCATGAAGCTGGCCTTGCTGATGGCGGCCGTGCGCGACGTCGATGCGGCGCTGTATGCGGAAGGCTAGAGTGTATTCATCTCGCGCACGAACGCTTCCGTAAACGCGGCCACCATGCCGCCCGCCGCACGCGGCGAGATCAGTCCCACGACGGAATGCGACTCCTCGTCGGGCAGCGCAATAAAACGCACGCCGGGCGGCGCCACCAGGCGCATGCTGTCGGGGACGATGGCGATGCCCATGTTGGCCTCGATCAGGTTCAGCTGCGAGGTCTTGCGCGACAGGGCGCGCGCCGCTTTCGGAAAAAAGCCCTGCGCCAGGCACAGGCCCGCCACCAGGTAACTGAGGCCACCCCGGTCCTTGTGCGGGATCGAGACGAACGCTTCGTCGCGCAGGGCGGCTATCGTCGTGCGCTCCAGCGAGGCCAGCGGCGAGGCCGATGACACGGCCACCACCAGCTTTTCCGCAAACAGTTCGCGCACGACGATGTTGGCATGCTTGCGCAAGGTGGGCAGGCGCACGAGGCCCAGGTCGGCGCGGCCTTCCTCGATATCGGCAGCCTGGTTTTCCGACGATCCCTTCGATACGTCCAGCGTCACACCGGGGAACTGCGCCAGCAGGCGGTTCAGCACGGCGCCGATGGCAGGCGTGAGGGTGACGGAGCTTGAATGGAGCAGGCGGATGATGCCTTGCGCCCCTTGTCCCACGTGGCGCGTCTGGCGCACGGTTTCCTCGATGTCATCGAGGATGCGCCTGGCCCGTTCATAAAAAACTTGTCCTGCGGGCGTCAGTTCGATATGGCGCGCGTCGCGCGTCAGCAGCAGCGCTTGCACCTCGGCTTCCAGCTCCTTGATCTGCCGGCTCAGGGCCGACTGTGCGATGTACAGCTTTTCCGCCGCGCGCGAATAGCTGCCCGCATCGACGACTTCAACAAAGTAGCGGAACTGTCTGATGGAAATCAATCGTATGCCTTTTCGAGATCGGAGACTGCCGGATTTGATATTGGCCCGGCCCCGCCGTTCGCGTTACAGTGGCCTGGTCTGCTGTCACTGCAAAGGAATGGCCATGCTGGAATTGATCGGGGTGCTGGGACTGCTCGTCAGTATTATCGCAAAACTGATTTTCGTCCAGATTGGCGGTAGCGGCAAAGGGAAAGAAGATTAATATGCCAGGGTCGCGACGTACGGTGCAGGCAAGGGCAGCGCATGCGAGCGGCAAGCCGGTGCTGCCCCCTCCCACTCCGCCAATTGTAAACCCGCGCACTTGAGCGCCGCCTCGCGCGCCGTCCACGCCTGCGCCAGCGCCAAGGGGCGCTGATCGGCGGGGCAGGCGCTCAGTGCTTCGGCCACCTGCGGCCCCAGATAATCGCGCGCCAGATGGAACCAGTCGGGGATGTCCTGCACCCGCATCACGTCGATGCCAACGGCGCCATGCAGGTGGACTGCAGCCAGCGAGATGCCCTCGTCATGGCTGAGCGACAGGCCCGCGACGCCGCCGGCCAGCAGCAAGCGGGGAGAAGAACCCGGCGTCGACTCCACTGAAATCGCCTCGATGTCCAGGTTTTGCCACTGCGCCGCCGCTTCGCACACGGCCTGGCGCAGGCGCGCGCGCGCTTCCATGCGTGACGGCGGCGGCACAATGCCGATCGCCAGCACGCCGTCGCCCGCCCACAGCACGGTAAAATCCATCAGCTACGCAAAGGTGCAGCCGGGCAGCCCGCCCAGTTGCTGCCGGCGGGGATGTGCTCACCCTTCATCACCAGGGTCAACGGACCCAGGCGCGCATTGTCGCCCACCCTGGCGCTGTACAGCACGGAGCTGCGCGGGCCCATGTAGACGCGCTGGCCGATCTCCACGTGGTCGATCTTCATCACGCGGTCTTCGAACAAGTGCGTCTGCGGACAGGTAAGGGCGTTCAATTCGCTGTAGTCGCCGATGTGCACGCAGTCGAATTCCGTGATGTCGGTCGTGTCCATGTAGACGCCGCGGCCGATCTTGCAGCCCATCAGGCGGAAGGCCAGCGGCAGCCATGGCGTGCCGCGCAGGTAGCGCATGAAGTTGGGCACGGCGATGCCTTCGTACAGATTGGTTACGCCTTCGGAAATCCACACGAACGGCGTCCACATGGGCGCCGCGTGCTTGCGGTAGCGTCCCAGCAGCAGCCACTTGAACAGCACCACCACCAAAAAATTGCCGATGCCGTAGGCCAGGCCGGCAATGGCCAGATCGCCCACCACTTCGCCCCAGCGCCCGGCGCCCGCGATCGGCATCACGTCCAGCACGAGGGTATAGCCGACGGCGATCACCACCGCGTGCGGCGCGACGATGCGGAATGCTTCGATCAGGCTGCGGCCCAGGCGGCGCAACAGCGATGGCTTGAAGGTCAGGTGCTCGGCAAAACCGCTGACCTGTTCGCGCGCGGGCAGGTGCATCGGGGGAGAGCCGAGCCAGGTATCGCCGCTGTGCATCTGCTCATTGCGCGGCGCATGCGTGTGCACGCCGATCAGCACGTGCTCGGGCAGCACGGTGCCGTCCGGGATATAGCTGCCGTTGCCGACAAAGCTGCGGTGCGAGATGACGGTGGGGCGCATGGTCATCCAGCCGCCGTCGATCTGCTCGTCGCCCAGCATGACGGCGTCGGCGATGAATGTGTCGTCGCCCAGGGTCAGCATGTCGGGCACCACGCCCAGCGCCGTGGAAATCTCGGCGCCCTTGCCGACCTTGGCGCCCAGCAGGCGGTACCAGTACGGCGCGTACACGGTGGCGTAAATGCCGTGCAGGACGTTCAGGCTCGATTCCTGGATATGGCTGACCAGCCACTTGGCGCAATAGATATTGCTGTGCACGGGCGAGCTGCCCGGCTTCAAGCGGGGCAGCGCGCCCCAGCGGATGGCAGCCGACAGCAGGGCGGTCAGTACGATCAGCACGGCGCTGGCGGGGAAGGCCAGCAGGAAGTAGCGGGCCAGCTGGGTCGTCACGTCGCGGCCCTGCAGCCATGGCATCATTTCGCGTTCGTCGAACCAGTCGATCAGCACGAAGCTGGGGAAGACGGGCATGAAGAACAGCACGGCGATGAGGACCATGCCGAAGCAGAAGAACAGGGTTTCGCCCGTCAGGCGCAGGCGCGAGACGGCGGGGCGCGGCGGCTGGCTGGCCCGGTCGTAGGGGCCGATGTCGCGCGCGGGCGAGCCAGTGTACACGCGCCCGTCCGGCACCGCCGCGCCATCGGCCAGCGCCGATTGACCTTCCAGGTGGCCGAAGGCGCCCACCTGGGTATTGCCTTCCAGGATCGCGTAAGAGCTGATGCAGGCATCGTTGCCGATGCGGATCTGGCCCAGCAACAAGCGGCCCCGTTCCACGCGGGCGTTTTCAAAGTTAACGGCATTGCCCACGCTGACGTTGTCGCCGATGGACAGCAGGTCGGGCGCGCGCAGGGTCATCGAGCCGATGACCACTTCCTTGCCCACTTTCGCGCCCAGCGCGCGCAGCCACCAGCTGTTCAGCGACGAGCCGCTGAGCAGGTAGGCGGGCGCCGATTCGACCAGGCGGTCGGCCAGCCACCAGCGGTAATACGTGACTCCCCACAGCGGATAGCTGCCCGGCTTCAAGCGTCCGGCGATCAGCCACTTGCCGGCAATCGCGATGGCAAATTCGGCCAGGGTCGCGAGTAAAAACACGCCGATGGAGGCGGCGATGGCGCGCGGCACGGTGTCTCCCGTGTCGCCCGTGAAGAAGTGGTAGGTGAAAAACGGCGCCATCCACTGCGCCATGCGCAGGGTGACGAGGCCCGGCACGGCCGCCGCCTGCGCCGCGCCGCACAGCCAGCGCTTCATGGCGGACGGCGGCGTCCAATCCGCTTCCGGCGTGGCCAGCGCGGGCGCTTCGTTCAGCACGGCGGCGATCTTGCCGATCTGGCGGTTCTGGTAAATGTCGCGCACCGTCATGTGGGCGTAGGCTGGATCGGCGCGCAGGGCGGACGCCAGGCGCGCGGCCAGGAAGGAGTGGCCACCGAGGTCACTGAAGAAGTCCAGCTGGCGCAAAATCGCCTGGCCGGGGAACAGCTTGGCCAGCGCCGCGAACAGGGCCGCTTCGGCCGGGGTTTCCGGTACGTCCGATTCCCCCGCCTCGCCAGCCGGCGGGGCGGACAGGGGCATGGCTTTCAAGGCTTTCCTGTCGATTTTTCCCGAGGTCAGGCGCGGCATCAGCGGCAGCAATTCAAAACGGCCCGGTACCATATACGGCGGCAAATGCAGGTTCAGGGCCGCGCGCAGGGTTTTCGCCGCCAGGGCCTCGTCGGGGGCATCGTCGCTGCCGACGATGTAGGCCACCAGCTGGTCGATGCCGTCATCCTTGCGCAGCAAGACGGCCACCGTGCCCACGCCCGGTTGTTGCGCCAGCACGGCTTCGATTTCGCCCAGTTCCACGCGAAAGCCGCGGATTTTCACCTGGTCGTCGGCGCGGCCCAGGCACAGCACCTGGCCGTCCGCATCGATGCGGGCCAGGTCGCCCGTGCGGTACAGGCGTGCGTCGTCGGGCCCCGTGCTCCAGGGATTGGGCAGGAATTTTTCCACAGTCAGGTCGGGGCGGCCCAGATAGCCCTCGGCCAGGCCGGGGCCGATGATGCACAGCTCGCCCGTCTCGCCGCGCGGCAGCAGAACCAGAGGACGGTTTTCTCCCGGTTCGCTCACCTGCAGCACCAGCAAGCCATAGTTGGGCAGCGGCGTGCCGATGGTCACCGGTTCGCCGGGCTGCAGGCGCGCCAGACTGCACGAGACGGTCGCCTCCGTGGGGCCATAGGTGTTGAACATGGCGCGGCCCGGGCGCGACCAGCGTTCGACCAGGGACTCCGGGCACATCTCGCCGCCCAGGTTGATCAGGCGCAGACTCGGTACTTCCTCCGCAAACAGGGCCAGCAAGGTCGGCACGGCGTGCAGCACGGTGACGTGGTTGGTTGCCAGCGCGCGCGGCAAGGCTTCCGGGTCGCCCGAAATCTCCTTGGGGCCCAGCCACAGGGTGGCGCCCACCAGGTAGGCGATCCAGATTTCCTCGAACGACATGTCGAAGGCGACGGAAAAGCCCTGGTAGACGGTGTCGGACTGCGCCACTTCCAGCACGGCGTTTTCGCTGCGCAGGAAGTGGCAGATGCTGCGCTGGTTGATCAAAATGCCCTTGGGTTTGCCCGTGGAACCGGAGGTGTAGATCACATACGCGGGGTGTTCGGGCAGCACGGCGCCGCGCGCAGGCAGCTGTTCGCCCGGCGCGGCGGGCGCCAGCAGGCTTTCCGCCGTCCACACGGGACGGCCAAGTCCTGCTTCTTCCAGGCGCGGCGCGAATTGGGCGCAGCTGACGACGCCAAAGCCGTTCGCGTCATCGAGGCACACTTGCAGGCGTTCGACGGGCGTGTCTTCATCGACGGGCAGCCAGGCGGCGCCCGCCTTGGCAATCGCCGCCTGCATCAGCAGCAGAGGCGCGCCGCGCGGCAGCCACAGTCCCACGATGTCGCCGGGCTTGACGCCGGCCGCCACCAGGCGAGCCGCGGCCAATCCCGCCTGTGCATCGAGCTGCGCATACGTGATGCGGCGTTCGCCATCGATCAGCGCGGTTTGCTGCGGGCAGCGGCGGGCCGTCGCTTCCAGCAGATCGGCCAGCACTTCCTCGCGCAGCAGATCCGGTCGCGGCGGGCCGTACAGGATGTCGGCGTGGGTGGAAGGGATGCCTGGGCTGACTGCGGTGAAATCGTTCATGGATGACGCTTATCTGTAATGCGGTGTGAGGAATCTGCTGTGCCGCGCAGGGTGCGCGGCACAGTTGATACATTACAGTACGCAAGACGTTTCAGCGTTGCAGAACGGGGAAATTTGTGAGGCTTTCAGCAATTATGTGGCTGCAGGATCAACCGCCATGATTACGGAATGTAAAACGGGGAAACATGGCGCCGATTTGCGCCACCGTGCTCGCCGCCGGATAGCCGTGCAGGGGGCGATCGGCCAGCGCCGCATCCACGCAGCCTTCGGCGCGGAACTGCTGCAGCACGTAGTTGGCGACGCCTTTGGCGGCCAGGGTGCTGGCCAGGGCCAGCAACTGCTCGTCGGGCAGCAGGTCCGGATGGGTGGTGGTGCGGCATTCGTAGGCGACGCCGCTGGCAAGGATGGCGTCCAGGCAGGCGCGCGCCGGGTCGCCGCTGCCGGCCACGCGGGTCACATGACGATAGTCGGCAAACGGTGCCTTGATGTCGAAGCCGACCCAATCGACCAGGGGCAGCACTTCCTGCAGGCGCTGCGGATAGATGCAAGCCGTGTGCAGGCCGATGCCGAAGCCCAGTTCCCTGACGTCGTGCATGGCGCGCGCCAGCGCCGGGTCCATGCACGCCTCGCCGCCGCTGAAGACGACGGCGTCGACCAGGCCCACGCGGCGGCGCAGCCAGGTCAGGACGTCCTGCCACGGCATGGCGCCTTCCGGCGTGCGCGCCTGCAGATGCGGATTGTGGCAATAGCCGCAACGCCAGGGGCAGCCCTGCACGAACACCACGGCGGCCAGCTTGCCCGGGTAGTCGGTGGCGGAAAAGGGCGTCAGGCCACCCACTTTCAACTCAGCCATGGCAGGCGGGCTGGCCCACGCGGGCGCTCGCTTCCGTAAAGTACTGGCGCTCGTGGAACTCGCCCTGCTTGCCGATGTTGAACGAGGCGACGGGGCGGTGGTAGCCCATCACGCGCGTCCAGATTTCGCAGCGCTGGCGTTCCGTGTCGAGCAGGGTGATGGCGGGAGTGAAGTCGGGACGTGCGTTCATGGCGTTTCCTTGAGTGGGTGAGCGAGATCGGACTGCTTGCGGGCGATCAGTTCCGCGTCGCAGGTGGGACAGAATTCATGTTTGCCGGCCAGGTAGCCGTGGCGCGGGCAGATGGAAAACGTGGGCGTGACGGTGATGTAGGGCAGCGAGAAGCGGCTCAGCGCGCGTTTGACCAGCTCGCGGCAGGCGTTCGCATCCGACAGCGCTTCCGTCATGTACAGGTGCAGCACCGTGCCGCCCGTGTACTTGCGCTGCAGCGCATCCTGCAATTCCAGCGCCTCGAACGGGTCGTCCGTGTGGCCCACGGGCAGCTGCGACGAATTCGTGTAATACGGGTTGTCGCTTGTTCCCGCCTGCAGGATGGCGGGATAGCGCTTGCGGTCTTCGCGGGCGAAGCGGTACGTCGTGCCCTCGGCCGGCGTCGCTTCCAGGTTGTACATATGGCCCGTCTCTTCCTGGAATTGCACCATGCGGGCGCGCACGTGGTCGAGCAGGCGTATCGCCAGCGCATGGCCCTCGGCGGACGTGATGTCGTAAGCATCGCCGCTGAAATTGCGGATCATCTCGTTGATGCCGTTGACGCCCAGGGTGGAAAAGTGATTGCGCAAGGTGCCCAGGTAGCGTTTCGTGTACGGGAACAGGCCTTGCTGCATCAGTTCCTCGATGGTGCGGCGCTTGATTTCCAGGCTGGTCTTGCCCAGCTCCAGCAGGCGGTCCAGGTCGGCCATCAGCGCCGGCTCGTCGCCGCGCCACAGGTGGCCCAGGCGCGCGCAGTTGATGGTCACTACGCCCAGGGAGCCCGTCTGCTCGGCGGAACCGAACAGGCCATTGCCGCGCTTGAGCAGTTCGCGCAAGTCCAGCTGCAAGCGGCAGCACATGGAACGTATCATGTTCGGCTTGAGTTCCGAATTGATGAAATTCTGGAAGTAGGGCAGACCGTAGCGGGCCGTCATCTCGAACAGGCGTTCCGCATTCTCGCTATGCCAGTCGAAATCCTCGGTGATGTTGTAGGTCGGGATGGGGAAGGTAAATACGCGTCCCTTGGCGTCGCCCGCCATCATGATCTCGATGTAGGCGCGGTTGATCATGTCCATCTCGGCCTGCAGCTCGCCATAGCTGAAGTCCATTTCCTGGCCGGCGATGACGGGAATCTGCTCGCGCAAGTCGTCCGGGCAGACCCAGTCGAAAGTCAGGTTGGTAAACGGCGTCTGCGTGCCCCAGCGCGATGGGACGTTGAGGTTGAAGATCAGCTCCTGCATGTACTGGCGCACGTCTTCGTAGCGCAGGCTGTCCTTGCGGATGTACGGCGCCATATAGGTGTCGAAGGAGCTGAACGCCTGCGCGCCGGCCCATTCGTTCTGCAGGGTGCCGAGGAAATTGACGATCTGGCCGATGGCGCTCGACATGTGTTTCGGCGGGCCCGATTCGATCTTGCCCGGCACGCCATTCAAGCCTTCATGCAGCAGGGTGCGCAGCGACCAGCCGGCGCAATAGCCCGCCAGCATGTCGAGGTCGTGGATGTGCAGCGCCGCTTCGCGGTGCGCCGCGCCCACTTCCGGCGGATACACCTGGTCCAGCCAGTAGTTGGCGATGACCTTGCCCGACACGTTGAGTATCAGGCCGCCCAGCGAGTAGCCCTGGTTGGCGTTGGCGTTGACGCGCCAGTCGCGCCGGTCCAGGTATTCATTGATGGACGCGGCAACGTCGACCTGGCCGCGTGTGGGGGGAACTGCATTCGTCGTCATGAAACCTCCAATAAACACAACATACGGTGTTTTTATGAAGATTATCCACTAAATGTAGTGCCGTCAAAGGTGGCGTGCAGTTGCGTGACGAATCCTTGATGCAGGTGAAAAAACTACCTCAGCCGGTTTTGTTCCAGCGCGTTTCGCGCAGGATCAGCCAGCTCGCGCAAAAGAACGCGGCGCCGCAGGCGGCGATGCTGGCGACGGAGGCGGGCAGCACGTGGGTCCAGATTTCCAGCGGCGTATAGGTGCTCCAGCTGGCCACGCGCGCATCGAACGTGACGTAGTTCGCCAGCAGCCAGTAGATGGCCAGCAGGCCCGTGCAGATGGCGGCCTGGCGCAGCAGCGGCAATTGGCGGCGCGCGAACACGGCCAGCAGGAACAGCAGCAGCACGCCCGGATAGGCGCCCAGCACTTCGGGCGACAGCACAGAGAGGGTGTTTGCGTCATAGCCGTCGGCCGGGCCGGCCCACTGCACTTGCAGCGCGGTGAGGAACAGGGTCAGAAGAAAAATCAGCAGCGGTTTGCGGGTCATGGCGGGCAATCGACGAGGGAGGAAAGGGGGCATTTTACAGCCAGGTCAAGCAAGTTGAAGGTGCGCCAGCCATGCATGCATTCCTTCACCTGCGTCAAGGACTGGGCAGTATCGGCGGGGCTATAGTCTGCACCCTGAGCCGATACAGGACTGTGAACATCATGATGCTTGAATCAACCACCGCCACCCGCGTGGCCGGACCGCTGGAACTGGTCTGCCCCGCCGGCAGCCTGCCTGCCCTGAAAGCGGCCGTCGACAATGGCGCCGACACCGTCTACCTGGGTTTTCGCGACGCCACCAATGCGCGCAATTTCGCCGGCCTCAATTTCGACGAGAAGGCCATCGCCGAGGGCGTGCGCTACGCCCATCAATACGGACGCAAGGTGCTGCTGGCGCTGAACACCTATCCGCAGCCGCACAACTGGGCCGTGTGGCGCAGCGCCATCGACCGCGCCGCGCAAGCGGGCATCGACGCCATGATCGTCGCCGATCCGGGCCTGATGGCGTATGCGGCCCAGCACCACCCGCAGCTGCGTTTGCACCTGTCCGTGCAGGGTTCGGCCACCAACTACGAAGCCATCAATTTTTACCATGAACACTTCGGTATCGCCCGCGCCGTGCTGCCGCGCGTGCTGTCGATGGCGCAGGTCGAGCAATTGATCAGCAAGACGGAAGTCGAGATTGAAGTCTTCGGTTTCGGCAGCCTGTGCGTGATGGTCGAAGGGCGCTGCGCGCTGTCGTCGTACGCGACGGGCGAGGCGCCGAATACGCACGGCGTGTGCTCGCCGGCGAAATCCGTGCGCTGGCTGGAAACGCCGAACGGTCTGGAGTCGCGCCTGAACGGCGTGCTGATCGACCGCTATGCGCCCGGTGAAAATGCCAGCTATCCCACCCTGTGCAAGGGCCGCTTCGAAGTCAATGACGAAGAGTATTACGCGATCGAGGAGCCGGCCAGCCTGAACACGCTGGCGCTGCTGCCGCAGCTGATCGCCATGGGCGTGCGCGCCGTGAAGATCGAAGGACGCCAGCGCAGCCCCGCCTACGTGGCACAGGTGACGCGCGTGTGGCGCGAAGCGATCGACGCCTGCCGCGAAGGCAATGCGCGCTACGCCGTCAAGCCGGGCTGGATGGCGTCCATGGACAAGCTGGCCGAAGGGCAGCAGCACACCCTCGGTGCGTACCACAGATCTTGGAAATAAAGGATGAACATGCTGAAGCTTTCTTTGGGCCCCTTGCTCTACTACTGGCCGCGCGCCACCGTCTTCGAGTTTTACCAGCAGATCGCCGGCAGCGCCGTCGATATCGTGTACCTGGGCGAAACAGTCTGCTCGCGCCGGCATGAAGTGCGCCTGGCCGACTGGCTCGATATCGCCGACATGCTGGCCGCTGCCGGCAAAGAGGTGGTGCTGTCGACGCAGGCGCTGATCGAGGCGGGCGCCGAACTGGCGACTCTGCGCCGCATCACGGGCAATGGCCGCTATACGGTCGAAGCCAACGACATGGGCGCCGTGCATTGCATGGAAAAGGGCACGTCCTTCGTCGCCGGTCCCCATCTGAACCTGTTCAATGGCCCCAGCCTGCAACTGCTGGCGCGCCTCGGTGCGCGGCGCTGGGTGATGCCGCTGGAAATGGGACAGACGGCGCTGGCTGAGATGCAGCGCCAGAAACCGGAAGGGCTGGAGACGGAAGTGTTCGCCTACGGCCGCATGCCGCTGGCGTTTTCCGCGCGCTGCTTCACGGCGCGCAACCGCAACCTGCCGAAGGACGATTGCGGCTACAGCTGCCTGGAAGAGCCGGATGGCCTGCTGCTGCGCACGCGCGATGAAGTGCCGTTCCTCGTGTTGAATGGCACGCAGACGCAGTCGGCGCTGGTCTACAACCTGGTGCGCGAACTCGACGCCATGCGCGACATGGGCGTATCCGTGGCGCGCATCAGCCCGCAGGCCATGCATACGGAACAAGTGATCGCCATCTTCGACCGCGCCCGCCGCGGCCAGGTCAGCGGCGTGGGCGCTCAGGCCCAGCTGGCGGCCTGCCAGCCGGCCGGCGCCTGCGACGGCTACTGGCACGGCCAGCCCGGCATGGAACAGCACGCCGCTCATTGAACGCATCGAAAGGAAGCACCATGCAAGATCAACTGGAAAGATTGCCCATCCCGGCCAAGCCCGCCATGAGCAAGCCCGCCATGTCGTACCGGCTGCCCGAACCGCTGGCCGAATTGCTGTCCAAGCTGCCGCCGTATCCCGCCTCCTGGCTGTTCGTGCAAGGCTTGAACCGCTTGCTGGCGCCGCAATTGCCCGACGATGTGCGGTGCAGCCTGGAGGGGCGCAGCCTGCGCCTGCGCCTGGTCGACGCGGGCATCGCCTTCGATTTCGAATGGCAGGGCACGGTGTTCGTGGCCGAGCGCTATGTGGACGTGCCGGACCTGTGCATCGCCGCCAGCGTGCATGACCTGATGCTGCTGGCGCGGCGCCAGGAAGATCCGGATACGCTGTTCTTCAGCCGTCGTTTGAGCCTGGAAGGCGATACGGAGCTGGGCTTGCTGTTCAAGAATACGCTCGACGCCATCGAGTTGCCGCCATTCGATTTACAGGCGCTGGGACCGCGCCGCGTGCTGGCGCATCTGCGCGACCGGGGCGCGCGGGGAGGGTAAGCGGGAAGGTGGCGGCGCGCAGTGGCGGTACTCAATGGCGGCAGTGACCGCAGGCGCCGCTGCAGGACGGCAGTTGTTCTTCATCGGAGGCCTCGCCCATGAAGCCGGCATCGTTGACGGCGGCCAGCAGGCGCTCCTGCGTGGCCAGGCGTTCGTCGAACTGCACCGTGGCGCCGTGGCGCGCCAGCGAGACGCACACGGTGGCCACACCCGTGACGGCCTCGAGCGCGCCCGTCAGCCTGTCGGCGCAGCCTTCGTGATCCATTCCGATGATATTCAAGCGTGCTGTCTGCATGGGTTCCTCTTGTTTTTCAGATAAAAAAACAGCGTAGGCGAGGGGCGCGCATGCCGTCCAGAGCCGCACGCACGATTTATTTTCTATTTGCCGTTTTATTGATCTGGATTAATTTCCAACCCTCTTGGCCAGCCGGGAAGTGCTGTTGTTTTGTACACATTTTCCATATTCGAGTCGACAAGCGTGCTGTGCTGCGTGATACTGTCATTCTGATAAGAACGCTATGAAAGCGCTGGAAAGGAGGGGCCATGCAGCGCCGCCCCCTGCTCAAGTTTGCCGCCCTGTGGCCGTTGGGCGCGGCCGCCGCCAGCCCGTCGCCGCCGCTGCCGCTCGTGTATCCGCGCCACCAGGCACTCAATGATCCGCAGCAAGGCTATGTGACGGCCTTGCTGCAACTGGCGCTGGCGCGTTCGGGCCAGGCGTATGCGTTGCGCCGTTCCGAACTGCGCATGGTGCAGACGCGCGCCATGCAGGAAATTGCCACGGCGTCGGGCAGCGTCGATGTCGTGTGGACGATGACGAGCCGCGCGCGCGAAACGCAGTTGCTGCCGGTACGCATCCCCATCGACCGCGGCCTGATCGGCTGGCGAGTGGCCCTGATCCACGCGCGCCAGCCGCAGTTGCTGCGGGGCGTGCGCAGCATCGCCGCGCTGGCGCGGCTGTCGGCTGGCCAGATGCGCGACTGGCCCGATTGCGCCATTCTGCAGGCGAATGGCTTGCGCCTCGATACCTCGAGCACCTACGAAGGCCTGTTCCAGCAACTGGCGGCGGGGCGCATCGATTACTTTCCCCGCTCCGTGATCGAGGCGCAAAGCGAGCTGGCCAGCCACGCGCAATTGCCGCTGGCGCTCGATGCCCACCTGGTCATCCGCTACCCGGCCGCGCTGTACTTCTTTGTCGGCAAGCACCGGCCGGAACTGGCGCGCCATATTGAAATCGGACTGGAAACCATGCTGGCCGATGGCAGTTTTGCACAGCTGTTCCAGCGCCATTTCGGCCGTCTTGCGGATGGCCTGAAGCTGTCCCGGCGCCATGTGCTGGAACTGGCCAATCCTGACTTGCCGGAAGAGACGCCGCTGCTGCGCAAGGCACTTTGGTATCGTCCAAAACATTACTAATAGTTTTATTGCTCAGTGTCAAACAAGCGCTTCAATCGTGCGCAGGATGTTTGATAAAACGCAAGGCGAGTTCAACAGAACACCTGTTGACACTTGTAAATTTTTCGCCGAAGATAATTCCAGATTGCAATACTTTGCAACATCTTCCCAGCACAAGCGGTGATACGCAGGTGCCGTGCGGGATCCGTGCGCCCGTTCAACAGCCAGCCGCCGCCAGCCGCCGAACGCTCTGTCCCCTTGTAACCAGCCGTAATCTTTTCGAAGGTTCGTCCATGCTCGATTCGATCACGTCGGTATTGCACCAGGTGCCGGAACTGGCCCTGTTCCTGGCCCTGGCCCTGGGCTATGCGCTAGGGCAGATACGCTTCGGCCCCATCCAGCTGGGCGGCGTGTGCGGCACCCTGATCGCCGCGCTGCTGATCGGCCAGCTGGGCATCACGCTGGATGCCAGCGTCAAGAACGTCTTTTTCATGCTGTTCATCTTTGCCCTCGGCTATGCGGGCGGTCCCCAGTTCTTTGCCAACCTGAATGCCAAGGGCTTGCGCTTGGGGATACTCTGCGTGATCGAAGTGGTGGTGGTGCTGGCGCTGGTGCTGCTGGCCACGCGTTTCCTGGGCCTGGACCAGGGCACGGCGGCCGGCATGATGGCGGGCGCGGCGACGGAATCGGCCGTCGTCGGCACGGCCACGGATGCCATCTCGAAGCTGGCGCTGCCGGCCGCCCGCATCGCCGAGCTGCAGGCCAACGTGGTCACCGCGTATTCCATCACCTACATCTTCGGCCTGATCGCCATCGTCATCGTCACCAGCCAGATTTTCCCTCTCCTGCTGCGCGTCAACCTGCGCGAGGAAGCCGATAAATTGTGGGAAAAGATGGGCGGCGCCCAGACCGATGGCGACGGGCTGCAGGCCACGCCGGAAATGGTAGGCCGCGCCTACCGCATCAGCCGTGGCGCGGGACGCCGTCTCGACGCCTTGCAGCATATTTTCGCGGGCCGCGCCAGCATCACGCGCGTGCGCCGGCACGGCAAGGTATTGCCTCTGGAACCGGCACTGCGCCTGCGCGCCAATGACGAAGTACTGGTGATCGGCCACCGTCCCGCGCTGGTGGCGGCCGAAGCCATCCTGGGCGAGGAATTTGCCGACACGACGGGCTTGAATATGGCGGTTTCCGCCTTGGAAGTGGTGCTGCAGCAAGCTTCGCTGGTGGGCCAGCCGCTGCGCCAGCTGGCCTTGCCGTCCGGCGTGCACGTGGCGGCCGTCGTCCGTGGCGAGCACAGCATGCCACCGCTGCCCGACCTGACCCTGCAGCGCGACGACGTGCTGCGCCTGTACGGCACGACGGAAGGGCGCGAACTGAACACGGCGCTGGCCGCCATCGGCAAGCGCGTGCCGACGGGCGACCGCAGCAATATCGTCTACGCCAGCATCGGCATCGTGCTCGGTGTATATATCGGCGGCTTTACCGCCAAACTGGGCGGCATCCCGTTTTCGCTGGGCACGGGCGGCGGCGCCTTGCTGACGGGCCTCGTGTTCGGCTGGTACCAGGCACGAAAACCTGGCATGCCGGGCATCCACCCCAGCGCGCTCGACATGATGAAAGATATCGGCCTGGCCACCTTCATCGCTTGCGTGGGCCTGGCCTCGGGGCCGCAGGCGATCGATCTGATCCGCCAGTACGGCCTGTCGCTGCCGCTGATGGGCGTGCTGATCGCCGTCATCCCCGCCTCGCTGTCGTTGCTGGTGGGCCACTTTTTCCTCAAGCTGGAAGCGCCCGTGCTGCTGGGCGCCATCGCCGGCCAGCAGTGCAGCACACCGGCCCTGTCGGCCGTGCAGAACGCGGCCGGCAACTCGACGCCCTTGCTGGGCTACACGATTACGTATGCGATATCGAACGTGGTGCTGCCCCTGTTGGGGCCGCTCATCGTGGCCCTGGCGGGGTCGGTGCACGCATGAGCAGCCTGCAAGAGCACACGCAGTAAAGAATTCCTTCAACACGAAAGGCGGTCCGCATGGAATGGTTGCATGAGTTATTCAAGAAGTCGCCCGAAATTGCCTTGTTTCTCTCCCTGGCAGTGGGTTACTACATCGGCAAGATCAAGTTCGGCTCGTTTCAGCTGGGCGGGGTCGCCGGTTCACTGCTGGTGGCGGTCCTCGTCAGCCAGGTAGGCGTGGCCATCGATCCTGGTGTCAAGTCGGTGCTGTTCGCGCTGTTCATTTATGCGGTCGGCTATGAAAGCGGGCCGCAGTTCTTCAATTCGCTGGGGCGCCAGTCGGTGCGCGAAATCATCCTGGCCGTGGTGCTGGCCGTGACGGCGCTGCTGACGGTGGTCATCATGGCCAAGGTCTTTGGCCTGGACAAGGGCCTGGCGGCCGGCGTGGCGGCGGGCGGCTTGACGCAGTCGGCCATCATCGGCACGGCCGGCGATGCGATTACCAAGCTGGGCCTGGCGGCCGACGAGGTGGCGCGCCTGCAGGGCAACGTGGCCGTCGGCTATGCCGTGACGTATGTGTTCGGCTCGTTTGGCGCCATCATCGTCTGCGTCAACATCTTGCCTAAGCTCATGGGTCGCACCATCCGCGAAGATGCGATCAAGGCGGAAACGGCGCTGCAGGCGGGCGTGCAGGTGCTGGGACCTGGCCAGACGCCGGCCGCGCCCGACTTGATCGGCCGCATCTACGACGTGGGTCCCGGTGCCGGACGCTCGGTGGCAGAGATCGAAAGCGCCCATCCGAACACGGCCATTACCATCGAGCGCGTGAAACGCAATGGCCAGATCATCGACGTCAGCCCGGACCTGGTGCTGGCGGCCGACGATATCGTGCTGCTCGTGGGCCGGCGCGAAGCCATGCTCAGCGTGTCTTCCCAGCTGGGCAAGGAATTGCTGGCCGTCGAAGGCATGGAACTGGTGATGCAGCGCCGCGACATGGTGCTGACCAACAAGGATTACCACAACAAGACGGTGGGCGAAATCCGCAGCGCGACAGCGCCCGGCGTGCGCCACGGCATTTTTGTCGTGCAGCTGAGCCGCATGGGCAAGATCTTGCCCATGCAATCGGAAACCGTCGTGCAGACGGGCGACGTGGTGACCATTTATGGCGCCGAGCAGGACGTCAAGCGCGTGGCGGCCGAAGTCGGTTACATGATCGTGCCAAGCGCCAAGACGGACTTCGTCTACATGGGCGCCGGCCTCGTCGTCGGCCTGCTCGTGGGCTTGCTGGTGGCGCGCATCGGCTCGATTCCGCTGACCCTGGGCAGCGGCGGCGGCGTGCTGCTGTCGGGCCTGGTATTCGGCTGGTTCCGCGCCAAGCGCCAGACGTTCGGCTACATGCCTAGCGGCGCCGTGCAAATCTTGAAAGACTTGGGCCTGGCCGGCTTCGTTGCCGTCGTCGGCCTCACGTCCGGCCTGCAAGCCGTGCAAACCGTGCGCGAACACGGCCTGACCCTGTTCGGCGTCGGCGTGGTGGTCACCATTCTGCCGATGATTTTGACCATGCTGATCGGCCGCTACATTTTGCGCTATGACAACGTGGCCATCTTTGCGGGCGCCTTGTCCGGCTCGCGCAGCGCCAATCCCGCGTTCGGCGAAGTGCTGAACGCGGCGCAAAACTCGATTCCTACCGTACCGTTTGCCATTACATATGCCTTGGCCAACGTTTTCCTGACCTTGCTGGGGCCGCTGATCGTGGCCTTCGTTTGAGTCTGCAAGAACCGTGCACATTGTCTGTCTATAAGGAGTAGCAAAAATGGATTTCAGTAACCCAAGCAAACTCGCCCTGTTGAGCCCCTTCGAACTGAAGGATGCGCTGATCCAGACGGCCAAGCAAAGCAACCGCCTGATGCTCAATGCGGGCCGCGGCAACCCGAATTTCCTGGCGACCACGCCACGCCACGGCTTCTTCCAGTTCGGCCAGTTCGCCATGACGGAAGCGGAACGTTCCTATGTGTACATGGACGACGTGGGCGGTTTCCCCACGCGCGAAGGCATCGAGGCGCGCTTTGAAATCTTCGTGCGCAAGCATGAAGGCAACCCGGGCGCGCACTTCATCGAGGCGGCCGTGTCCTACGTGCGCGACCAGCTGGGCCTGAGCGCGGGCGATTTCATTTATGAAATGTGCGAAGCCATCCTCGGCTGCAACTATCCCGTGCCGGACCGCATGCTGCGCCTGTCCGAGAAAATCGTCGGCCAGTATATCCACCGCGAAATGATCGGTGACCATCCGTTTATCGGCAACTTCGATATGTACGCCGTCGAAGGCGGCACCGCCGCCATGACGTATCTGTTCGCCAGCCTGAAATCGAACCACATCATCCAGGAAGGCGACACCATCGCCCTGGGCATGCCGATCTTCACGCCCTACATCGAGATTCCCCAGCTGAACGACTACAAGCTGAACACCGTGCACATCGATGCGCCGCAATCGAACAACTGGCAATTCACGAAGAAGGAGCTGGACAAGCTGCTCGATCCGAAAGTCAAAGCTTTCTTCCTCGTCAACCCCAGCAATCCGCCTTCCGTCAAGATCGACGACGAGACCCTGGAATACATCGCCAAGATCATCAAGAAGCGCCCGGACCTGATCATCCTGACCGATGACGTGTATGGCACCTTTGCCGACAATTTCGTCTCGCTGTTCGCCATTTGCCCGTTCAACACCATCCTCGTCTACTCGTTCTCGAAATACTTCGGCGCGACGGGCTGGCGCATGGGCGTGGTGGCCACGCATGAAAACAATGTGCTCGACGACAAAATTTCCAAGTTGCCGGAAACCATCAAGAAGCAGCTCGATGCGCGCTATCACTCGATCACGACGGAGCCGCGCGAGCTGAAATTCATCGACCGCCTGGTGGCCGACAGCCGCACGGTGGCGCTGAACCACACGGCCGGCCTGTCCACGCCCGTGCAGGCGCAGATGACCTTGTTCTCGCTGTTCTCGCTGATGGATGAAGAGCAAAAGTACAAGCAATCGATGAAGCGCATCGTGTTGCGCCGCAAGGAAGCGCTGTACCGCGAACTGGGCTTGCCGATGGTGCACGACGCCAATTCCGTGCGCTACTACCATTTGCTGGACATGGAATCCCTGGCCGCGCAGATGCATGGCGTGGAGTTTTCGCAGTGGCTGCTGAAAAAACTCAAACCCAACGAAGCGCTGTTCCGCCTGGCCGAGGAAACGGGCGTCATCTTGCTGCCGGGCCGCGGCTTCGGCACCACGCACCCGTCCGGCCGCGTGTCGCTGGCCAACCTGAACGAATACGACTACGCCAACATCGGCCGCGCCATCCGCAGCATGGCGTCCGAGTTCTTTGCCGTGTTTGAAAAGGAAAAAGAAAAGGGTAGCAAGAAGGCCAAGAAATAATTAGTTTGCTAAAGGCTTGACCGCAACGGGCGCCCCGCAAGAGGCGCCCGTTTTCACATGCCGGCCGCAGTAAGCAATAGTGCAGGCTGAAATGGACATCCGTGGATATAATTGCTATTGTGAAAGTATAAACATGGCAACCCCGTGCTTTCCCCTCATTCATTGACTGGACGCTACATGGGCAGATTGCAAGGACACTTATCATTATTGCTGGCGGGCGCGCTGGGCGCGGCCATGCCCGCGCTGGCGGAACCGCTGACATTGAACGAAGCGCTGCAGCAAGCGGCCAGGGCTTCGGGCGCCGTGCAGGGCGCCGCACTCGACGTGCGCGCAAAAACACTGAAGGCGGAAGCCTTGTCGAATATCGATGGTCCGTCCGTGGACTTGACGGCGTTTCGCGGCCGCCTGTCGACGGACTTGAGTATCGATACGAGCGGCCTGGCCGGCGTGGTG
Source organism: Janthinobacterium sp. 64 (assembly GCF_002813325.1). Classification (NCBI taxonomy): domain Bacteria; kingdom Pseudomonadati; phylum Pseudomonadota; class Betaproteobacteria; order Burkholderiales; family Oxalobacteraceae; genus Janthinobacterium; species Janthinobacterium sp. 64. The sequence goes on from NZ_PHUG01000001.1 coordinate 5,976,765, forward strand.
GGCGGCATCGAATCGGTGCTGCCGCCGATTCCCGGCTTGCCCACGCCGCACATTCCCAATTCCCTGAACCGCGAAGTGGTGACGGATCTGACCTCGTTCGGTTTGCTGGGCATGTGGCCCATCTACACGGGCGGGCGCCTGGACGCCGTCAAGGGACTCGCATCGAGCCTGACTCTGGCCGCGCAGGCCGAGCGTACGGAAGCGGAAGAGCAGCTGGCCACCCTGGTGGCGCAGCGCTATTTTCAGTTGCTGCTGGCGAAAAGAGTGGTGGCCGTGCGGGCCGAAGTGACGGCCGGCGTGACGCAGCACCAGCGCGACGCGGCCCGGCTGGAAAAGGGCGGCCTGATTTCGCGCGCGGAACGCTTGCGCGCCGACGTGGCCCTCGACAGCGCCCGCAGCGACGAAGCGCAGGCGCGCAGCGACGAGGAAATCGCCCAGGTGGCGCTTGACCGTTTGCTTGCCGTCAGCACGCAAGTGCTGCCCAGCACGCCGCTGTTCGTCAACAGCTTGCCGGTCGGCACCTTGCAATCGTTCATCAGCACGGGCATGCGCGAAAACGCGAACTGGAAAAAGATCGACAGCAAGCGCGTGCAGGCCGAGCAAGCCTTGAAGCTGCATGGCAAGGAATACGCGCCCACCGTGTTTGCCATCGGAAACTACAATTTGAACCGAGGCAACGAAAAACTCGTGCGCTCGAACTGGGCCATCGGCCTGGTCGTGTCCGTTCCCCTCGTGCACCGCATCAACACGGGCAAGATGATCGCCGCCGCCAAGCTCGACCAGGAGCGGGTGGAAGTGGTGGCGCGCCAGGCCGAGCGCGACATTCCCACCCTGATCGAAAAGAACTGGCGCGCGCTGGAAAACGCCCGCATCCAGTACCTGTCCACGGCGTCGTCGGTGGAGCTGGCGCGCGAAAATATCCGCTTGCAAACAGTGGCCTTCCAGCAAGGGCAAGTGACGTCGCTGGAAGTGGTCGACGCGCGCCTGAACCTGGCCAAGGTCGAAACCCAGCGGGCGCAGACTGCCTATCACTATGTGATGGGCCTGGCGCAATTGCTGGAAGCGACGGGCGAGTCGCAACGCCTGGGCAGCCTGGCCGCCGCGGCCGATATCCAATTACCTGTGGACAAATAATAATGAGTACTTCCAAAAAACCCTTGGCCATCGTCGCCGCCATCATCGTCCTCGGCTTCGTCGGCTGGGGCCTGTACCAGGCCTTCCAGCCGCAGCGCCTGCCTTTGCAGGGGCAGATGGATGCGCAGGAAGTCAATGTCTCGTCGAAAGTGCCGGGCAGGGTGGGCGAGCTGTACGTCAAGCTGGGCCAGACGGTGCCGAAAGGTGAGCTGCTGTTCCAGCTGACGAGTCCGGAAGTGGATGCGAAGATCGCGCAAGCGACGGCCGCTACACAAGCGGCCGAGGCCGTGGCGCAAAAGGCGCAAGCGGGGGCGCGTCCGGAAGAAGTCGCCGCGGCCAAAGCCAACTGGGAGCGGGCGCAAACGGGCGCCACCATCGCCAAAACCACGTACACCCGCGTCAATAATATGTACGAGCAAGGCGTGATCGCCCAACAGAAACGCGACGAGGCGCAAGCGCAATGGCGCGCCGCCGAGCAGCTGGCGCAAGCGGCCCGCGCGCAATATGACATGGCGCAAAAGGGTGCCCGTCCGGAAGACAAGACGGCGGCCGCCGCCCAGGCGCGCCAGGTGGGGGCAGTGCTGACGGAAGCGCAGATCGCCCTGGCCGAGACGAAGATCGCCGCGCCCGTGGCGGGCCAGGTCAGCAAGATCCAGATACAGCCCGGTGAACTGGCGCCGCAAGGTTTCCCCGTGATTACCCTGGTGAACCTCGATGACGCCTGGGCCGTGCTGCAAGTGCGCGAAGATGAAATGGCCGCGTTTGCCATGGGCAGCACGCATACGGCCAACGTGCCGGCGCTGAAACAGCAGCTGAGTTTCAAGGTCAGTTCGGTCGCCGTGCTGCCGGATTTTGCCACGTGGCGCGCGGCCCGTCCGGGCGGCACGGATTTGCGCACGTTTGAAATCCGCCTGCGCCCCGCCATCAAGGTCGATGGCTTGCGTCCGGGCATGTCGGTCGTGTTTCCACCGCTCTGATACGAGATGAACGACGCGGATAAAGGGCCGGTTTCAGCGCTGGCACGCGAGTGGACGCGGCTGCGCGGCGACTTCTGGGACTTCGGCATGCTCAGCTGGATTCCGGTGGTGCTGTGCGGCATGTTGTGGCTGGTGTTTTCCTCCGGCATCGCGCGCGACTTGCCCATCGTCGTCATCGACAACGACAATTCCACTTTGTCGCGCCAGCTGACGCGCTGGCTCGACGCCTCGCCCGGTATCGAAGTGGCGGCGAAAGTGGCCTCCAGCGACGCAGCCCTGCACCGCTTGCGCGAACGCACGGCGTTTGGCTATCTGCTCATCCCCAACGATTTCGAGCAGAAACTGCTGGGTGGCCGTCAAGCCACCGTGCAATGGCTGTACAACGCGCAGTTTTCTTCGCACGCGGGCGCTTTGCTGCGCGACGTGCGCACGGTCAGCACGACCTTGTCGGCCGGCATCGAGATGACGGCGCGCGCAAAAAAAGGCATGTCGGGCGTGCAGGCTGCCGCGCAGTTCGAACCGATACGCACGACCTTGAACAGTTTATACAATGAAAACACCAGCTATGAAGCGTTCCTGACTCTGGCCCTGATGCCGGCCATGCTGCAGATTTTCATCGTCGTCGCCGTCGTCACTTCCATCGGGCGCGAGTTGCGCGACGGCACGGTGCCGCAATGGCTGGCCTCGGCCAACGGTAGCTGGCTGCGCGCCGTCGGCGCCAAGCTGCTGTTTCCCTTGCTTGCTTATGTTGCGCTGGCGCTGCTGTACCTGCTGTTCTTCAGCCTGGCGCGGGGCTGGGCCGTGGCGGGCAGCTTGCCGGCCTTGCTGCTGAGCATGCTGTTGCTGGTGCTGGCCTATTGCGGCCTGGCCACCTTGCTGATCGCCGCTACCTTGTCCCTGCGTCTGGCCCTGTCGGGCGCGGCATTTATTACCGCACCGGCCTTCGCGTTTGCGGGCCAGGCCTTTCCCTTGATGGCCATGCCGGCGCCAGCGCGCGCCTGGGCGCAAGCCTTGCCGCTCACGCATTATCTGCAATTGCAAACGAAATACTGGCTGGCCGGCGCGCCGTGGCGTTATGGCGTGCAGGAAATGCTGATTTTGGCCGGCTTTGCCATCGGCTGCGGCGCCGTGGGCGTGTTCCTGCTGGCGCGCCGCGCGAATGCGCCTGCCGCCTGGGGGCGCGCATGATGTGGCCGGCCTTTCTCGCCACCTGGCGCGCCATGCTGACGGACAAGGGCGCGCTGACCTTGCTGTTCATCGGCGGCATCATTTATTCCTTCTTTTATCCGCTGCCATACTCGACGGAAATCGTCCAGCGCGTGCCCGTGGCCGTCGTCGACCAGGACCGCAGCGCCATGTCGCGCCAGCTGACGCGCTTTGCCATGGCCCATCCATCCTTGCGAGTGATCGCCGTCACGCCGGACCTGCCCGTCGCGCAAGATTTATTGTGGCGCGACGAGGTCATGGGCGTCTTGATCCTGCCCGACGGCTTGCAGACGGACGTGCTGGCCGGGCGCGCCGCCCACGCGCAAGTGGCGGGCAACGGCTTGTATTTGATGCTCAACAAGGTGGCCTTAAACGGGCTGGCCGAAGTGGTGGGCACCGTGTCGGCCGGTATTGAATTGAAACGTTTGGGCGCGGGTACGCCATCGACCGTGCAGGCCAACCAGCAGCGCTCGCCCATTGTGTTTGACGCCGTACCCCTGTTTAACGTCAAGGAAGGCTATGGCGCCTATGTCGTGCCGGGCGTGGCGACCTTGATCGTGCAGCAGACCTTGCTGATCGGCATGACCATGCTGTTCGGCACTTGGTACCAGCGCAAGAGTTTCCCCGTGGCCGGCAAGCGCACGGCGGATGGTTACATCGGCATGCTGCTGGCGTTTGCCTGCGTGGCCTTTTTGAACTGCTGCTATTTCTTCGGCTTCGTCTTCTGGTTCCAGGATTATCCCCGTGGCGGCAACTTCGGCGGCATGCTCTTGCTGCTGGTGCTGTTCTCGCTGGCGGAAGCGGCCTTCGGCATGCTGCTGGGCATGCTGTTCCGCACGCGCGAACGGGGCACGCAGCTGATGATCGCCACCTCGATGCCCGTGCTGTTCCTCGCTGGCCTGACCTGGCCCGTGTCGTCCATGCCCGTCGTGCTGCAATGGCTGCGCTGGCTGCTGCCATCGACGGCCGGCATCCAGGGCTTTGTCGCACTGAACCAGATGGGCGCGTCCCTGTATGAAATCCGCCATGAAGTGGCGGGCTTGCTGGCCTTGCTCGTGGCCTGCGTGGCGCTGGGCTGGTGGCGCTGGCGCAAGATCGATGAAACCGTTGTTGATTTGAACAAGGCGTAATGTGGCCGATATGTAATAATTTCGTTTCCACATTAAATAACAACGCCTGACAAAACCGTAGCGAGCGGAAGGGAGTTGCGGCCGAGAAGCGCAACTGTACGAATGTACAGTGAGCATCGCAGGCCGTAAATACCGACGCGCAGTAGGTTTTGACAAGCGTTAGCCAATCATGTCCCCCTTCAATCTGTTCCAGCGCATCTCCCAGGCCCCCACCAAACCCAAGTCCGCGCCCGTTGCGCGGCAGTTCGACGTGGCGGACCTGTACCAGGGCCCCATCGCGCTGGGAGCGGAAGGCGAGACGCAGGCGCGGCCTTTCGATGAAAAGCTGCGCCAGGCGTATTTTTGGATCGTCAACCACGCCATCATCAGCCCCCATTACGACATCGAGTACAACGACGGCCCGTCGCAGACGTATTCCGTGGGCGACAGCCGCCGCACCTTGAATCTGCCGTCGGCGCAAAGCTATTCGAGTTTCATTTTGCTGCCGCTGCTGACGTTTGCCACGCGCCGCAAATGCCTGTTCGTCGGCGGACCGGGACGGGGCAAGACGGCCAGCGCCTTGCTGATGGGCGTGCTGGCCGGCTCCACCGTCAAGGAAGTCAAACGCGCCATGCAGCATGGCCACCCGCAGATGACGGTGGCCGACTTGCTCGGCAACCCGCTGCCGGCGGACCTGGTCAACGCGCAAAGCATGGACGATATCCGCATCGCCTGGCGCGCCTGGCTGGGCATGCGCGTAAAAATCGTCGATGAATACAACCGCATCCCCACGCGCACGCAAAGCGCGCTGCTGACCGTCATGGGCGACAATTACGCGGAAGTGCTGAACCACATTTACGAGTGTCCGGAAGCGGCCTGGTATCTGACGGCCAACGACGACCAAGGCGGCGGCACCTACCAGGTGATCGAAGCGCTGCGCGACCGGGTCGACGTGACGGTGCAGGCGCTGGCCTTCAACCCGCGCTTCCTGAACGAGTTGCTGCTGCGCGTGGAAGAAAACGTGCGCCCCGAAGAGCTGGTGCCGCCCGATATCATCTTCACGGAAAGCGAGGTCGATCAGATCGGCGAGGCGATCCGCCAGGTGGGTATCCCCGACGCCGTGCGCCGGCGCCTGGAATTTTTCGCCAGCCAGTTCGAGCTGTTCGAGACGGCCGGCGGCCAGTTCGAATACATGACCAAGGACACTGCCCGCCTGGCCGGCGCCGACCGGGGGCAGGCGCAGGCGGCCGACAATGGGCGCGACCGCCTGAAGGATCTGGGCTGCCAGACCCTGAACGGCATCTCCGTGCGCACCTTGATGGCACTGATGATCTACGCCAAGGCCATGGCGTATTTCCGCGGCAATGGCGAGGTGGAGCTGGAAGACTTGCGCCAGGTGCTGCCGTTTGTGTTGCATAACAAGCTGCAGCCGGATCCGGACGCGCCATTTTTCGCGCTGCCGGAAAACGCCGCCTACCGCAGCGACAGGCTGGGCTGGCTGCGCCGTTTGTTCGATCTGTCGAACGATGAATTCAACCGCCTGGACCTGGACCGCGACGATCCTGTCGGCGTGCTGTCGGCCGAATTCGACCTGGGCCTCGATGGCGTCAGCGAACGCGAAACCCTGGCGCGTTTGAACCGCATCGAAAAACTGATCGGCGAGCGCACGAAAGGGCGAAAACTGTACGGTCCCCTGTACGACGATTTGTTGAAACTCAAATACCTGCACCAGCGCTATACCAACTACCGCAGCTGGCTGCGTTCGCAATGAGCGTCCTGCATTGTCAAGGCTTCCTCGAAGCGCTGGCGCTACTCAATAGTGAAGCGAGCGATCTGTGTGCGAGCTATGAGTTGCGGCGCCTGCCCGAGGCGCCCGACCTCGCCACGGCGCTGGGCTTGCGCGTGGAAGATCATGCCTTGCGCGTCATCGCACCCGCGCGCGACTTGCCGGCGGCCCTGTGGCACATCAAGGTGGTGCCGTGCGGGCGCGCGCAGCTGGAACAGGTATGCCAGCGCTGGTTTTTCTCATCGCAGCACATGCAGGCGGCGCCGGCCGGGCGCTTGCGCGCGCAGCTGGTGGCCGCTTTTCTGGAATCGCTCGACGCCGCGCTTGGTGGATTTTCCCTGCACGCCGTGACGATGACGCCACCAATGTGGTACGCGATTCACTGGGACGAGATCGCGTTCGAGCGCGATGGCGAACGCTATCTGCTGCACTTTTCGCATAGCGACTGAAAGGCTGCGATGATTTCTCCTGCCTTTGCCTCGATCCTTGCCAGCGGCCGCGCCCAGTTCAATGCGCGCGCGGCGGAAGCGCGCCGGCGCTTTCCCGCGCTCGACATGGCCGCCTTCGGCGCCTTCTTGCACGATGGCGTCGATCCGCTGGTGGTGGCCGTGGCCGCTGCCGCGCCCGAGCGCGTGGGCGGCGCGACCCTGGCCGCCTACGACATGGCCCTGGAACTGGTGGGCCATGGCCTGGCCGGTCCGGCCGCGAAAAACCCGTTCTTGAATACCGTGTGGCGCGAACTGGCGCCGCAGTTTGCGCCGCTGCTGGCGACGGCGCCCGTGGATGTATTGGGCATGCTCAGCAACGCCGCCATCCACATAGCCTCCGTGGCGGGCGCGCGGCCCGCGCAGTGGCAGGCCGGGATGGCTGCCGTGGCGCCGCAAGTGGGCAGCGTCGCGCAGCTGCGCGCCGTGGGCCAGGTGCTGGCCTGGCGCGCCGGCGTCGCGCATTTCCGCCTGGGCGCGCTGGCCGCCGCCGACACCTTGCCGCCCGCCTTGGCGCTGGCCGCGTTTGGCGAACCCGGTGCGCAGTGGCCGCAGGTGCATGCGCAGCTCATGGCGAATCCATGGCGCGGCAATGCCGATGGCCGGGAGTTCGGTTCCTTTACGGGCCTGGGAGGCGACTTCGGCACGCCGCCGCAAGTGCGCGCCACGGCTGACGGTTTTGTCGTGCGCAGCGCCGAGCGTCACTACCTGCTGGTGGCCGACGCCTGTGGCGCCGTGCTGCATAGCGCCACGGCGCAGGAGTACGAGCAAGCCAATACCGGCATGCCGCCGTCCGTGCGCCTCGATGGCGCGACCGTGCACGTCGGCGCGCGCAGCATCGCGCTCGACCTGCCGGCCGGCGACATCGCGCTTGCCGCGAATGCGCATACGCTGGCCATCACGTCGCCATGGACGCACGCGATCCGCCTGCTGCCGCTCGCATGAAGACTACCGCCGACAGCGCGCTGATCGACGCCTGGCGCGCCGCCTGGCGCGAGGCCCTGGCCGTGTGGAGCAAATTTACGCGCCTGCGCGACCCGAATCTGTGCGCCAGCCGCGTCGAGGCCAGCAAGCAGGGCTTGTCCGGCAGCTTCGCCATGATCCGCCTGCTGGACCAGAGCGTGGTGGTCGACTTGCCGCTGGTGACGGAACTGGGGCTGGACGACTATGCGCTGGAAATCCTCGCGCATGAAATCGGCCACCACATCCTCGCGCCGGGCAGCGCCAGCGACCAGTTCCGCCTGCTGGCGCGCATGCGCCGCGCCTTGCCGACGCTGGAGCAGCACGCGCCCATGGTGGCCAATCTGTACACGGACCTGTTCATCAACGACCGTCTGCAGCGCCAGGCGAATTTGCGCATGGCCGACATCTACCGCAAACTGGAGCAGGGGCGCTCTGTGGAGGCCAAGGCCAGCGGCGGCGTATGGACCCTGTACATGCGCATCTATGAAAACCTGTGGCAGCTGGAAAAGGGAGAGCTCGGTGGCGGCCAGGCCGACGAGCGCCTCGACACGGATGCCTGGCTCGGTGCGCGGCTGATCCGCGTCTACGCGAATGACTGGATGCTGGCGGCGGGCCGCTTCGCCACCTTGCTGCTGCCCTATCTGGTGGAAGACACGGACGCGTTGAGCCCGAGCCGCTATCTGCTCGACACGCGCGACGCGGCCCGTGGCTGCCAGACGTACGGCGCGCAGCAGATCGAGGATGACGAGGAGGACGGCGCCATCCATCCCGTGCACGACAAGCGCATCTCCGGCCTCGATGGCGAAGAACCGCAAGCCGAGGCGCCGGCCAGGCAAGGCGGCGGGCAACTGCGCGAACCGTTCGAGCTGGGCGACATTTTAAAGGCCTCGGGCATCGACCTGAGCGACCATGAAATCGCCATCCGCTATTATCGCGAGCGGGCCTTGCCGCACCTGGTGGCGTTTCCCAGCCGCCCCGCACCCGAGTCGCAGGAGCCGCAGATGGAAGGGCTGGAGCAGTGGGAAATCGGCGACCCGTTGGAAGACATCGACTGGCTGCAATCGGTGATGCAGTCGCCGCGCCCCGTGCCGGGCGTGACCACCGTGCGCCGCGTATATGGCCGCGAGCCGGCGCGCGCCATCGATGCCGTGCCAGTCGACCTGGACATGTACGTGGACAGTTCCGGATCCATGCCGAACCCGCAGGCGCATACCTCGTTTTTGACACTGGCCGGCGCCGTCATCGCGCTATCGGCCTTGCGCGCCGGCGCGAAAGTGCAAGTGACCCTGTGGAGCGGCAAGAACCAGGTGATGCAAACGCCCGGTTTCGTGCGCGATGAAGACCTGATCCTGGGCGTGCTGACGCAATTTTTTGGCGGCGGCACCTGTTTTCCCATCCACTGCCTGCGCAAGACCTATGCGGGCAAGCGCGAACGGCCCGCGCACATCTTGATGATTTCCGACGATGGCATCACCACCATGTTCGACAACGATGAGCTGGGCAACAGCGGCTGGGATATTTCGGCGAAAGCGCTGGCCCAGGGCGGCGCGGGCGGCACCATGGCCCTGAACCTGGAGCGCGACTGGGAGGGCGCGGCCAGCCACACGTGGCTGCAGAAAACCTACGACGATTTGAAGCGCGCGCGCCGCGAGCAGGGCTGGGATATCCATGCCGTCGAGCGCTACGAGGACTTGCTGGACTTTGCGCGGGCGTTTAGCCGCAGGCATTATGTGAAGAGTTAAATAAGATGAATATGCGCAGCAAAATTCCGGGGTCAGACCCGGCGGGTCTGACCCCAGCATTTGCCGTTGGGTTGAGGTAACGACATCATGATGCAAATCGGTCCCCACCTCGAAACCCTGACCCACCGCCTGGCCGACACGCCCGTCGAATTCCTCGCCGAGCCCCGTATCGCCGGCGTCGCCAATGCGCAGGCGGTGGCGGTGGCTGCACTGGTCAACGACATTTTGCTGCTGCATGGCGCGCGCGCGCCGGCCGCGTCCCTGCAGGGTTTTATCGGCGCGCAAGTGAAGGCGGACCGCAACCGGCTGGCGCTGGCCATGATCGTGTGCTGGCTGCTGGCCGACGACTGGTTCACCGGGCAGCAGTTGCCGCAGCATGATCTGCTGCAGGTGCTGGGCGAGGCGGCGCGCGAACTGGCCGCCAGTACGCCCGCCCACCAGTTCACGCAAGACCCCGAGCGGCGCGAGGAACTGGCGCGCATCGTGCTGGCGCGCCTGGGCTTTCGGCCCCGCGACGAAAGCGTGGCGCAGGCCACGGACAGGTTGTCCGCCATCAGCGGCACGGAACGGCGCCGCTTGCTCGAAGCGAGCCGGCTGGCCGAGCAGCGCGCGCGCGAAATCCGCGAGGCGCTGGCGAAAAAGGCGGCCGAGGAATCGGCCGACAAGTGGTCGCGCGAATGACGCTCGCTGGCAAACCTGACGTCAATCTGCCGGGCGGCGCGTGGGAATCGGACCGCGACTACTGTCCCACCCTGACACCGGCGGGCGCGCGCATGCTGGAAAAACTGCGCGGCCATCCTTGCGCCCCCGTCTATCGCAACCGCAGCGGCAACAAGCTGCAGGCGGCGGAAGTGGCGGCCTTGCACGCCTATGAGCGGGAAGTCATGGACGCGGTAGTCGCCTGGAGCGCGGCTGCGCCGCCATCCTGGCTGCCCGATTTTCTCAAGGTGACTTATGCCACGGTGCCGTACTACCGCGCCTGCGGTTCGCCCCCGGCGCGCCTGGCGGACGTGGCGCCCATCAGCCGCGCCGAGCTGGCGCACGATATCGCCGCCTTTGTGCCCGACGATGCGGATCTGGCGCGCATGATCAATTTCCAGACCACGGGCACCACGGGCCACCCGCTGCTGATCGCCTCGCACCCGCTGGTGGCGGGCCGTTACCTGGCCTTCCACAAGCGCGCGCTGCGCCGCTTCGGCGTGACCCTGCGCCATGGCGCGGGCCAGGTGGGCGTCATGCTGCTGGGGCACCAGCGCCGCTGCTTCACCTATGTCTCCGTCACGCCCACGATGGACGAATCGGGCCTGGCGAAGATCAACCTGCACCCGGACGACTGGCGTCAAGCTGAAGACCGCGCGCGCTACCTCGACGCCATGGCGCCCGAGCTGATCGCGGGCGACCCCATCTCGTTTGCCGAGCTGCTGACCCTGCCCATGACGCATAAGCCGGCCGCATTGATGTCCGTTTCGATGATGCTGTTGCCGGGCATGCGCGCGCGCCTGGAACAGCGTTTCGGCTGCCCCGTGCTCGACATCTATTCGCTCAATGAAGTGGGACCCGTGGCCGTGTACGACGAGCAGGCGGGCGGCCACGTGCTGCTGCAGCACCGGCTGTACGTGGAAATCCTCGATAGCGCGGGCCAGCCCGTGCCGGATGGCGCGCGCGGCGAAATCACGGTGACGGGCGGTTTTAACTTTTGCCTGCCGCTGGTGCGCTACCGCACGGGCGACTACGCTTCGCTGGCGCATGGCCCGCACGGTCCCGTGCTGGTGGGCCTGGCGGGCCGCAGCCCTTTGCGCTATCGCACGGTCAACGGCGAGTGGATCAACAATATCGACATCACGCACGCCTTGAAACCGCTGGCCATCGCCCTGTTCGGCGTGCACCAGCATGGCGACGGCAGCGTCGCGCTGCGCCTGGCGCCGGGCGCCATGCCGCAGGCGGATCGGGCGCGCGCCTTGCTCGCGCCTTTTTTCGGCGCCATCGCGGTCGAGACTTTGCTGGCGGAAGACAAGATCATTCAATACACCTCGGATTTGCAGGAAGCAGCAGTATGAACAGATACAAACGGGGTCTGGTCGTGGGCAAATTCTGTCCGCTGCACCTGGGCCATGAGTTATTGATACAGCGCGCCACGGACGGGTGCGAAGAACTGCTGGTGGTCAGCTACACCAGGCCTGAGTTTCCCGGCCTGGAACCGGCGCGCCGGGAAACCTGGCTGTGCGCGCAGTTCCCGCAGGCGCACATCGTGGTGCTCGACGATGCGCGCCTGGCCGCCCTGTGCGCGGCGCGCGGCGTGCCTGCGCGTTCGCTGCCGCACAACGACGACGAGGGCGACGCGCATCGCCACTTCATGGGCTGGCTGTGCTGGACGGTGCTGGCGCTGCCCGTCGATGCGGTGTTTACCAGCGAGGATTACGGTCCCGGCTTTGCGCAGGTGCTGGAAAGGCATTACGCGCTGGGCGCGGTGGCGCACGTCAGCGTGGACCAGGCGAGAACGCTGGTGCCCATATCCGGCACGCTCGTGCGGCAAGACCCGCAGGCGCACAGCGCCTTCCTGTCGCCCGTCGTGCGCGCCGATCTTGTTACGCGCGTGTGCGTGCTGGGGGGCGAATCGAGCGGCAAGACCACCCTGGCCGCCGCGCTGGCAGCGCATTTCGATACCGGCTGGGTAGCCGAGTATGGCCGCGAGCTGTGGGAAAGCCAGGATGGCATTTTGGTGTATGACGATTTGCTGAAGATCGGCCGGGAACAGCTGCGCCGCGAAGCGCAAGCGCTGTTGGCTGCGCGGCGCTGGCTGTTTTGCGACACCTCGCCCCTGACCACGTATTTTTACTGCGTCGAGATGTTCGGCAGGGCCGAGCAGGAACTGGCGCAGCTGGCCGGATATCGTTACGACCTGGTGCTGCTGTGCGCGCCCGACTTTCCCTTCATCCAGGATGGCACGCGCCGCGACGGCGATTTCCGCGCGCGCCAGCATGCGTGGTACCAGGCCGAGCTGGCGCGGCGGGGGATCGCCTTTGTCAATGTGTCGGGCACGGTCGCAGACAGGGTCGGGCAAGTCGCCCAGTTGCTCGCGCGCTAATCCGACCTACGTCGTAAAAGCCGTGTTTACGGCTTTCAGGATCTCATCCGAAAACGCGTCATCATCGACGGCGCGCGCCAGCGCCACGGCGCCCACCATGGCCGACAGCATGACGATGGCGTCCTGCCGTGGGTTGCGCTTTTTTTGCCACGGAAAATGCGTCGTCAGCTTGCCGATGATGGATTTCAGGTGGAAGGTAAAGGCGGGGCGCACGGCCGGCTGCTTGCGCGCGTCGCCGGCCAGGGCCGCCAGCAGGCAGCCATCGCCTGGTGCATCGCGGTGGGCCGCGCTCACGTAATCGCGCACATACTGGCGCATCGCTTCCGGGCTGAGGGTTGCCGCATCGAGCGCCGCGCGCGAGTGTTCCGAGCCGTGCAGGGTGCTTTCCGCCATCAGCGCTTCCTTCGAGGCGAAGTGGTTGTAGAAGGGGCCATGCGTGAGTCCCGTCGCCTGCATGATCTGCCCCACGCTGACGCCGTCGTAACCTTTTTCACGGAACAGCCGCGCCGCCTGCGTCAGGATGCGCTGGTGCTTTTCGGCGGTTTCTTCGGCGGGATAACGCATGGCAGGCTCCTGATCGCGGTGTAAAAATAATGGTTGACATCATACATGATGTTCGTCATGCTTCAACACATTAAACATGATGACCGTCATATTTAATGTGTTGAAGCATGATGGCTGTCATGTTTGATGGCCTCAACCTACCCCATACTCAAGAAGGAATGATCATGAATGCAGTTACTACCCAAGGCACGGCCCTCGTCACTGGCGCATCGTCTGGCCTGGGCGCCGTGTACGCGGACCGCCTGGCCGCGCGCGGCTTCGATCTGATCCTGGTGGCGCGCCGGGTCGAGCGCCTGGGCGTGCTGGCCAAGTCGCTGGCGGAAAAGTATGGCGTGGCCGTGCGCGCCATGGCGGCCGACCTGGCCGCACCGGCCGACCTGCAGCGTGTGGCCGATGAACTGGCAGGCAACCCGGCCATCACCATGCTGGTCAATAACGCGGGTGTCTCGACCCTGGGTGCCGTGGTGGACTCGCCGCGCGAGGGCATCGCCGCGATGGACCGGGTCAACGTGGCGGCGCTGGCCCAGCTGACCTACGCCGTGCTGCCTCAATTCAAGCTGCGCAACAGCGGCACCATCATCAACATCGGTTCCGTGCTGTCCTTCCACATCCTGCCGGTCAGCACGATCTACAGCGCCACCAAGGGCTATGTGATGAATTTCACGCGGGGCTTGCAGCAGGAACTGGCCGGCACGGGCATCACGGTGCAGCTGGTGCTGCCCGCATCGACGGCGACGGAAATCTGGGAATTGAGCGGCGTGCCGCTGGCGCAGCTGGACCAGGCCACCATCATGCGCGCGGAAGACTGCGTCGATGCGGCGCTGGCAGGCCTGGACCAGGGCGAGCTGGTGACCTTGCCTTCCGTCGAAAACCAGGAACTGTGGGAGCGCTTCGACGCGGCCCGCCTTGCCCTGTTCGCGGGTGCGATGCACGGCAAGCCGGCATCGCGCTACGGCCTCACTGGCTGACCGGCGGGCTGACAGCACCGGCATGGACGCGTTTTTCGCGGCAACGCCGGCGCGCCAGGCCGTCGGCGTACAACCGAATTTCAGTTTGAAGGCGCGCGCATATTCGGCGCGGAACTGGCCACGGAACTGGCAGGATACCGGCTGTTCAGGGGAAGCAGGAGGGGACTTCATGCCGCCGGTTATGGCATGAAGTCCCCTCCGTGCGGTTTGGGTTTGAAATGTCGGCTTCAGTTGGTATGCAAGGCAATCGGGCCAGCCTGTTTGAGCAGGCTGAGATTTCCTGCGGATTACTTAGAATTTATAGTTGTACAGCAGTGCCGCCAGGACGGCGCCCAGCAGCGGGCCGACGACCGGCACCCAGGCATAGCGCCAATCGCTGTCGCGCTTGCCCGGGATGGGCAGGATCGCGTGCATGATGCGCGGACCGAAGTCGCGCGCCGGGCTCATCGCGTAACCGGTGGTGCCGCCGAGCGACACGCCGATGCCCAGCACCAGCAGGGCGACCGGCAAGGCGCTCATGGCCCCCAGTCCGAAGCTCGGCGCCGCCATGTTCAGCACGGCAAACACGAGAACGAAGGTGGCGATCATTTCGGAAGCCAGGCTGCCGAAGGTGCCACGGATCGCCGGGCCGGTGCAAAAGACCGCCAGCTTGGTGTCGCCATCGGAGGTGGCCTCGAAGTGTTTGTAATACATGACCCATACCAGAAACGCTCCCATCATGCCGCCGAGCATCTGCATGGCGACATAGGCGGGGACATTTGCCCAGGGAAATTTTCCAACCACCGCCAGCGCCACGGTGACCACCGGATTGAGGTGGCCGCCGCTGGCGGTGGCGGTGCACAGCACGGCGACAAAGACCGCCATCGCCCAGCCGATGGCGATCACGACCAGGCCGCTGTTGTGGCCCTTGGTTTTTTGCAAGATGACGTTGGCGACCACGCCATTACCGAGCAGGACGAGCAAGGTGGTGCCGATGAATTCGGCGAATAAAGGATGCATGTGAAACTTCCGGTGAGGTGTGGGGGATGGGCGTGTGGTCGATCAGACCGCATCGGCCCAGGCTTTGCTGGCGTTGACCGCACGCTGCCATCCCTGTATGTGGGTTTTGACTGTGTTCGCGTCGAGCTCCGGCGTGAAACGGCGGTCCAGTTTCCATTGGTCCTGTATGTCGCCGACATCCTTCCAGTAGCCGACCGCCAGGCCGGCCAGATACGCCGCGCCCAGGGCCGTCGTTTCGGTGATTTGCGGGCGCACCACGTCCACGCCGAGCAGGTCCGACTGGAATTGCATCAACAAATCGTTGGCCACCGCGCCGCCGTCGACCCGCAATTCGGTGATCTTGCTGCCCAAGTCGGCTTCCATGGCCTTCAAGACGTCCAGCGACTGGTAGGCGATGCTGTCGAGCGCGGCGCGCGCGATGTGGGCCGAGGTGGTGCCGCGCGTCACGCCGAACAGCGTGCCGCGGGCACGCGGATTCCAATGCGGTGCGCCGAGTCCGGCGAAGGCCGGCACCAGATAGACGCCGTCGCCATGCGGCACCGAGCGCGCCAGCGCCTCGATTTCAGCGGCGCTCTTGATGATGCCCAGCCCGTCGCGCAGCCATTGCACCACCGCGCCGCCGATGAAAATGCTGCCTTCGAGCGCGTAGCTGACTTGCTCGCCGATCTGCCACGCGATCGTGGTGACGAGATTGTTCTTCGATTCAATCGGTTTGTCTCCCGTGTTCATCACCAGGAAGCAACCTGTGCCGTAGGTATTCTTGACCATGCCTGGCTTGGTGCACATCTGGCCGAACAGCGCCGCGTGCTGGTCGCCGGCGATGCCGGCCAGCGGCACGGCGGTGGCGAACAAGGTGGTTTTGGTGGCGCCGTAGACGGCGGAAGAAGGATGCACTTCCGGCAGCATGCTGCGCGGGATATCCATCATGGCCAGCAACTCGTCGTCCCATTTCAGCGTGTGGATGTTGAACAGCATGGTGCGCGAGGCGTTGGTGACATCGGTGACGTGCAATCCCTGCTGCGAGAGATTCCAGACCAGCCAGCTGTCGACAGTGCCGAAGGCGAGCTTGCCCTGGTTGGCGCGTTCGCGCGCCCCTGGAACATTGTCGAGTATCCAGCGGATCTTGGTTGCGGAGAAATACGAATCGATCGGCAAGCCGGTTTTTTCGCGCACGATGGCTTCGAGGCCGCGGCCTTTCAATTCATCGCAGAAATCGGCCGTGCGGCGGTCTTGCCAGACGATGGCGTTGTACACGGGGCGGCCCGTCTCGCGGTCCCAGACGATGGTCGTTTCGCGCTGGTTGGTGATGCCGATGGCGGCGATCGATGCGCCGTTCAGTCCCGCGTGCGTGACGGCTTCGGCGGCGACGCCGGCCTGCGTCGACCAGATATCCTGCGGGTCATGTTCGACCCAACCGGGCTGCGGATAGATTTGCGGGAATTCCTTTTGTGCCACCGAGACGATGTTGCCGGCCCGATCAAACAACACTGCGCGTGAGCTTGTCGTTCCCTGATCGAGCGCAAGAATGTATTGGTCCTGCATCGCCATTTTCTGCATGTCTTCTTCTCCGTCTATAGTTGATTTTTTTTGCCGGTCTTTGCCGCGCCGGTCATTCGGTAAAACTGGTATCCCGTGTCCAGGGAGATGGCCCGGGCAAGGCAAAGCCGCCTGGCTCTCAGGCTTGTTTTTTCAAGTGCTCATCTCAGGCACCGACATCTGTCTGATCCACTCCTCCAGACGCGCCACATGCCGCGGCTGGCAGTACAAGCCGCATTTGGTTCTGCGCCAAAGGATGTCTTCGGCGCTGCGCGCCCATTCCACCTCGAACAGATAGCGCGCTTCCTGTTCGTACACGCCGGGCGTCAGTTCTTCGCCCAGATCCGTCATCTTCTTTGCCGTGCCGAGCATGCGCCTGGCGCGGGTGCCATAACAGCGCGCATAACGCTGCGCCAGCTTGCCCGGCAGCCATGGGTACTGTGCATGCAGTTGTTGTGCAAAGCGCTCGAAGTCGATGTCCTCAACCAGCGCGCCCGCCTGCTGCAGGTCGCCGCCCGGCAAGGGTGCCGAAGCGGTCCAGTCCGGCGCATTGCCGCCCAGGCGCGGCTGCAGCATGGCCAGTGCTTCTTCCGACAGTTTCCGGTAAGTGGTGATCTTGCCGCCCCAGATATTGAGGAAGGGGGCGGTGTTCGGGTCGCATTCGAGCAGGTAGTCGCGCGTCACCGCCGAGGCGTTTTGCGCGCTGTCGTCGAGCAGCGGCCGTACCCCGGAATAGGTCCAGACCACGTCGCTTGGTGCAATCTGTTTGGTGAAATAACGGTTGGCCACCTCGCACAGGTAGCTCACTTCGCCGTCGCTGATCGTCACCTTGCCGGGCGCGCCGGTGTATTCCAGGTCGGTGGTGCCGATCAGGGTGAACTCGTCCTGGTAGGGAATGGCGAAGATGATGCGTTTGTCCTGGTTCTGGAAAATATAGGCGTAGGGATGATCGAACAGGCGCGGCACGATGATGTGGCTGCCCTTGACCAGCCGCAGGCCGTGCGTATTGCTCACGCCCGAGGCGGCGTTGGCGAATTGCGCGGTCCAGGGGCCGGCGGCGTTGACGATGGCGCGCGCCGTCACCTCGATGCGGCCATGCTGCTCGCTCTCCAGCGTGGCGTGCCAGCCCTGGCCTTCCTGGCGTACCGCCGCGCAGCGGGTGCGCGTCAGGATGTTGGCGCCGCGTTCGCTGGCGTCGAGCGCATTGAGCACCACCAGGCGCGCATCGTCCACCCAGCCGTCGGAGTAGACGAAGCCCTTGCGGAAATCGCCTTTCAGCGGGCCGCCCGCCACGTGCTGGCGCAGCGACACGCCTTGCGAGGCCGGCAGGAAAGCGCGTCGCGCCAGATGGTCATACAGGAACAGTCCGGCACGGATCATCCAGGCCGGCCGTTGTCCGGCATCGTGCGGCATGACGAAGCGCAGCGGCCACATGATGTGCGGTGCCGTGCGCAGCAGCAATTCGCGTTCCTGCAAGGCCTTGCGCACCAGCTTGAATTCGTAATACTCAAGGTAACGCAGGCCGCCGTGTATCAGTTTGGTGCTGGCCGAGGACGTGTGCTGGGCCAGATCGTGCTGCTCGCACAGGATGACGCGCAAACCGCGGCCGGCCGCATCGCGCGCGATACCGACGCCGTTGATGCCGCCGCCGACGATTAAAAGATCACAGTCCTGTTGCGCTAGCTGCTTGATTGTCGATTGCATCATGATCCTGGAGGTGGTGATAGGCCGCTATGGGCTATAAAAAGTGCATGGTTTCAGGTGTTTCTCATCCCGCCGCGCAGTCGCTGCCATGCGCCTGCCTGCCACTGCCATGGGCGCATCCGGGCGTTCATGCGAACAGGAAGAGAACTGCGCTGAAGTGAAGAATGGCGCGCTTTTTTTGTTTATTTTACGCACGTTCGAAAATTTAACAACATTTAATTCTTCTTTTTTGTTCGTTTAGATTCGTTTTCACAACATGCCCATACCGACCATGAGCGGCGGCGCATACGTCAGCTGCCCGCCACTTGCCATGGCATAGGCGTGATATAAGGGGATGCGGGAAGGGGGGAAGGAGGTTCCGGGTTGGACCGGGGGGCGATCCAGTGCAAGCATGGGGAGGATGACAGAAATGACAGACGCGTCGCTGGCGCTCTGCGTGAACGCCGGCTTCGCTTTGCGGCATGCAGGAACCTATCCCGGCGGGGGCTGCATGCCTATGCCGGGACGAGCTTTCAACCTGATTTCAACCTGATTTCAAGCTGATTTCAACCGAATTTTAACCTGATTCAGGCGGCGTTCAAGGCCTGTTCCAGGTCTTCGCGCAAGTCATCGATATGCTCGATGCCGACGGACAGGCGCAGCATGTCTTCGGACACGCCGGCCTTGGCCAGTTCCTCGGGATTGAGCTGGCGGTGCGTGGTGGACGCCGGGTGCGTGGCCAGCGACTTGGCGTCACCGATGTTGACCAGGCGCGTAAACAGCTGCAGGGCGTCGAGCACGCGGGCGCCGGCAGCGCGCGGATCTTCTGCGTCGGCCAGCTTCAGGCCGAAGGACAGAATGCCCGAGGCGCGGCCGTTCATGTATTTTTTCACCAGCGCGTGGTCCGGGTGGTCTTCCAGGCCCGCGTAATTGACCCACGCGACTTTCGGATGCTGTTTCAGGTGCTTGGCCAGGGCCAGCGTGTTGTCGCAGATGCGGTCCATGCGCAAGGCCAGTGTCTCGATGCCCTGGATCAGCTGGAAGGCGGAGAGTGGCGAGATGGCCGCGCCCATGTTGCGCAGCGGGACGACGCGCGCGCGGCCGATGAAGGCAGCGGGGCCGAACGCTTCCGTGTAGACGACGCCGTGATACGACACGTCCGGCTCGTTCAGGCGCTTGAAGCGTTCCTTGTGCTCGGCCCAGGGGAACTTGCCGCTGTCGACGATGGCGCCGCCCACGGTGGTGCCGTGGCCGCCCAGGTATTTGGTCAGCGAGTGCACGACGATGTCGGCGCCATGCTCGATGGGGCGGAACAGATAGGGGCTGGGCACCGTGTTATCGACGATCAGCGGGATGCCGTGCGCGTGCGCGATTTCGGCCAGTTTCGCTACATCGGTGACATTGCCCAGCGGGTTGCCGATCGATTCGCAGAAGATGGCCTTGGTGCGCGCGTCGATCAACGCGGCGAAGGTCTCGGGCTGGCGCGCGTCGGCGAAGCGCACTTCGATGCCGATCTGCGGCAGGGTGTGGGCAAACAGGTTGTAGGTGCCGCCATACAGCTGGCTGGCGGAGATGAAATT
Organism: Janthinobacterium sp. 64; assembly: GCF_002813325.1. Lineage (NCBI taxonomy): Bacteria > Pseudomonadati > Pseudomonadota > Betaproteobacteria > Burkholderiales > Oxalobacteraceae > Janthinobacterium > Janthinobacterium sp. 64. The sequence goes on from NZ_PHUG01000001.1 coordinate 5,996,582, forward strand.
GTCGCCCGCTTCGGCAATCGTCTGGATCGCGTAGGTAATGGCCGCCATGCCCGAGGCGACGGCCAGTGCGGCCACGCCGCCTTCGAGCGCCGCGACGCGCTTTTCCAGCACGTCCTGCGTGGGGTTCATGATGCGCGTGTAGATATTGCCGGCCACCTTGAGGTCGAACAGGTCGGCGCCATGCTGGGCATTGTCGAAGGCGTAGGCCACCGTCTGGTAAATGGGGACGGCGGCGGCCTTGGTGGTCGGGTCGGGGGTGTAGCCGGCGTGCACGGCCAGGGTTTCGATTCTCATGTGGTCTCCGGTGTCGATGGTATGCGGTGGTGAAATCCGCAGCCATTGTGCCATGCGTCCGTTAGCCCGTTGCTACGCTTGATAGAATATTAAGTCATAAGCTAGTGCTGTCTTGATATAAGTCATGCAGCTCTGCTTGGCCGATAAACCGTTCATGCGTGCCATGCTGGGCGCAGGCGAATGCGCCGCCGATGGCGCCGCGGCGCATGGCGGCGTCGATGCCCGCGCCGCCGAGCCAGGCGTGCAAAAAGGCGGCCACGAACGAGTCGCCCGCGCCATTCGTGTCCACCACGGGCAGCGTCAAGCCTGCCGTCGGGTAGTGCCGCACTTCGCCGCTGGCGCGTTCCAGCACGTAGGCGCCGTCGGCGCCGGCCATGGCGATCACTGCCTGCGCGCGGCCTTGCGAGATGATGGCGCGCATGACGTCGTCGCGACGCTCGTCCAGCGCGGCCGTACTGAGAAAGACCAGGTCGGCGCGCAGCGCGAATGTCCTGTGGTGCGGGTTGACGCCGTCCCAGTCGTGCAGATCGGTCGACACCGTGGTGCCGCACACCAGCGCATCGTCAAACAGTTCGGCCACCCAGCCCATGATGGAAAAGTGCGCGTGGCGCGCCGGTCCCAGGTAGGGCAGATAAAAGGCGGCCGGCATGCGCAGGTCTTCCGGGTGGCGGCCGTCGTACAGCGACATCCGGCGTCCCTGCGGGTCGACCAGGTTGACGCTGCGCCGCGTGCCCGAGGGTTCGACGATGTGCGAGAAATCGAGTTTGGCTTCCTTGTAGCGCTGCAGGATGGCCGCGCCTTGCGCATCGTCGCCGATGAAATCGATGAACTTGCAGCGCAAGCCCAGCGCGTGGCAACCGAGCGCCACGCCATTGCCCGTGTGCGCCACGTAGTCGCGGATGGGCGGCACGTGCAGCGAATCGGCGACGGGCAGTCGCAGGTCGGGGACGCGCACTATTGTGTCGATGCCGGCGCCGCCGACCACTAAAATGTCATAGCTGCTCATGGTGCTGCCTTTTCTAACAGGACGGTGCCGGCCGCGTGTACCGCGACGGCGCCGTCCTTGACTATGTAGGTTTGGTTTGTATAGGCGTCGCGCAGCGGGGTGCCGTCCGCGAACACGCCGTGGACCTGCAACGAGATGGCGCCCTGTGCTTCGGGCACGGCGATGATGGCGTCGCCATCGATCACGCGGGCAAACGCATACGGCTGTTCATGGATTAATCTGTGCTTTCCGCGCGCCAGGGCAGGGTGGCGCAGCCGGAACTGGCCCAGCTTGCGCGCATGCGTCAGGGTGGCAGCGTCCAGCGACGACCAGTTCATGTCGGAGCGCGTGGCCTGCTGTTCGTCGCCGACGGGCGCCGCGCCAGGCTGGCGCGCGCTTTCATCGCCATAGAACAGCTGCACGCCGCCCGGCGCCAGTAGCAGGGCGGACAAGCCATGCTTCAATCGGTCGCGCGGGAACAGGCTGGTGTCGTGCGAGGAGATATACGACAGGATGTCGTAGCGGGGGCCCGGGCTCTTGTTCAGCAAGCCCGCGTACTGGCGGTACACGCCATCGATGCTTTTCCAGTCGCCGCCAGCGCGGCTTTGAAAGTCGAAATTGATCATCGAGTCGAAGCCAGCGTCATGCCAGCTGCTGCGCTCGGGGCCATGGCCCCACGCTTCGCCCGTCATCCAGAATGGCGCATCGTCGATTTTCTGCTGCGGGTGGCGCGCCTTCCAGTCGGCCAGGGCATCGGTGGCGGCCGCGCGCAGGGCCAGCCAGCTGGCTGGCTCCACGTGCTTGACGGTGTCGGCCCTGAAACCGTCGACGCCGAATTCGCGCACCCAGTCGGCCAGCCAGTGGACCAGGTAACCGCGCACGGTGGTGTCGGGCAGGGCCACGGCGCGCGTGTCGGCTTTGTGTTGCAGGATGGGCGGCAAGCCCACGGCCTTGCCGCTTTCCGTGCGGAAGTCGGGCAGGTAGGCCAGTTGCATCGTGTAGTCGTCCTTGCCGCCATCGGAATAGCCGGGCAAGCCCGCGCGCACCCAGTCCGGACCCCACCACTGCGCGAATGCGAAGTTGTTGTAGTCGATGAAGCTGTGATAATCGCGCAGGGTGGCCTTTTCATGGCCGGGCCACAGCACGGGCACCTTGTACTGCGCCAGGGTGCGCAGGTCCGCGTAGCCGGGGTGATTGAGCACCACGTCGAACAGCACGCGGATGCCTTGCGCGTGGGCCGTGTTGATCATCTCGCGCAATTCTTCGCGCGTGCCCATGTTTGCATCCATCGTCGTGTAGTCGAGCGCCCAGTAGCCGTGGTAGGCGTAGTGCTGGAATTGCTGCTTGCCGCCCACCACCCAGCCGTGGATCTGCTCGTACGGAGCCGTGATCCACAGCGCGTTGACGCCCAGCTCTTGAAAATAGCCGGCCTTGAGCTGCTGCGTGATGCCGGCGATGTCGCCGCCGTGAAAGCTGCCGACGTCGCCGCCTTGCGGGTCGGCCGCGCGGCCATAACTGTGGTCGTTGCCGGGATTGCCGTTGGCGTAGCGGTCTGTCACGGCGAAGTAGACGATGGGGTTGTCCGCGAAGCTGCCCGCCTGCGCCGGCAGGCTGACGAGCAAAGCGGCGAGGGCGGTCAGCACGGTCTTCATGTCAGCCCTTCACGCCGCCAGCCGTCAGGCCGGAGATCATCCACTTCTGCGCCAGCAGGAACACGGCCGTGATGGGCAAGCCGGACAAGATGGCTGCCGCGGCGAAGTCGCCCCACAGGTATTTTTGCTCGTACAGGAACAGCTTCGAGCCGACGGCCAGGGTCAGGTTGTTTTGTTCATGCAGCAGCACGGAAGCGATCGGGTACTCGATGATGGCGCCGATGAAGGACAGCAGGAATACCACCATCAAAATGGGCACCGTCATCGGCAGCAGCACGTAGATGAAGGCCTGCCATTGCGTGGCGCCGTCGACCTTGGCCGCTTCCTCGATCTCGATGGGGATGGTTTGGTAGTAGCCCTTGATGGTCCAGATGTGCAGGGCGATGCCGCCCGTGTAGGCCAGCACCAGGCTGCCGTGGTGGTCGATGCCCAGCCATGGCACGTAGCTGCCCAGCACGTCGAAGATGGCGTAGATGGCCACCAGGGCCAGCACGGCGGGGAACATCTGCAGCAGCATCAGCGCGGACAGGGTCTGCGACTTGAAGCGGAATTGCATGCGCGCGAATGCATAGGCGCAGGTGGTCGACAGCAGCACGGTCACGGTGGCGCTCATGCTGGCCACCTTGATGGAATTCCATAGCCACAGCAGCACGGGGAAGTCCGGCTCGACGAGGGCGCCGTTGGGCGCCTGGTAAGACATGCCCAGCGCCAGACGCCAGTGCTCGAAGCTGATCTCGGGCGGTATCAGGCTGCCCGAGGCGAAGTTGCCGGGGCGCAGGGAGATCGACAAGATCATCAGGAAGGGGAACATCACCAGCGCGATCAGCGCGATCACGGCGACGTGGGCCGCCAGGATGCGCCAGCGGTTGGAACGGTCGACAACGATAGCCATGGCTGTCCTTTATGCTTTGTTCATGCGCGTCAGGCGCATGTTGACCAGCGAAATCGCGGCCACGAGGAAGAAGATCAGCGTCGAGATGGCGGCGGCCAGGCCAAAGTTCTGGCCGGAATCCTCGAACGCGATGCGGTAGGTGTAGGACACAAGCAAGTCCGTCGTGCCGGCCGGTAAAGTCGTGTCGAGGAAATCGGGACGCCCGCCCGTCAGCAAACTGATCAGCACAAAATTGTTGAAATTGAAACCCAGGCTGGCCACCATCAGCGGCGTCAGCGGCTTGATGATCAATGGCAGGGTGATCTTGAAGAAATTCGTCAGCGGTCCCGCGCCGGCCAGGGCCGAGGCTTCGTACAGGTCCGACGGAATCGCCTTGATCAAGCCCATGCACACGACCATCATGTAGGGGTAGCCGAGCCATGTATTGACGATCAAAATCATGGCCTTGGCCAGGGTGGTATCGGAGAACCAGGCGGGCTTGATGCCGAACAGGGCGTCGAGCACGAGGTTGATTTCGCCGAAGTTATTGTTAAATAAACCCTTGAAGACCAGGATGGAAATGAAACCGGGCACGGCGTAGGGCAGGAACAGCAGGGTGCGGTACAGGCCGCGGAAGCGCAGCGCATCCCAGTTCAGCAGTACAGCCAATACCATGCCCAGGCCTGTCGTCGTGGCCACGCTGATCAGGGCGAAAACGATGGTCCAGACAAAAATGCGCAGGAAGGGGCCGCGGAACGCTTCGTCGGAGAAAATCTTGACGAAGTTGGCGAAGCCCACGTTGACCTTGAAGCCCGGTTCCAGCTTGCTACCGTCCGGCATTTCATAAAAGCCCGTCTTGAAGTTCGGCGTGACCAGTTCGCCCGTGGCGATCTTCTTCAAGGTCTTGTCCGGCAATTGCTTGTAGACGTGAGCGACAGGGCCGAATTCGCGCAAGCCCACCATGCGCAGCTCGATCTTGTTCGGCAGCACGAGGGTGAGCAGCTTGATATCCTTTTGCAGGGCGATGATGTCCTTGATGCCCAGCGGCGGGGCCAGCACGGGCGCCTGCACGGGGTCAGCCGGCGCCACTTCCACGGTCAAAGGCACGGCGCGCTTGAGGGCCAGCGGCTGCGTCAAGAGCACTTCGCCCGTGTCCGGGCTTTCCAGGCGCAAGCGGTATTCCTTGTTGTCGGCATGCACGGTCATCGCATAGCCGGCGCTTTCCACCCGCTGCGTCTCGTCCAGCAAATATTGCGTGGCCCGTTCATAGGTGAGCAGGTTGCGCGAACTGAAATTGGTAAAGCCGATCGACACCGTGTACACCATCGGCAGCAGCACGAAGACGATCACCGCCGTGATGCCGGGAAACAGATAACGGTAGGCATAGGCGCGCGGCGACGTGAAGACGAACGTCGTCAGGGTCAGCAAGCCGAGGAAGACGGCGGCCAGCATGGTCTGGCCGGAAATGTACAACATGAAGAGCAGATACAGACCCAGCGCCATGCTGATGGTCAATACCGTAGGGCCGATAAACTTGCGCACGATGGATACCTGTAATGATACGTAGGTCGGATTAGGCCCAAAGGGCCGTAATCCGACAACATTGTTGGCGGCACATGTCGGATTACGCGCTACACGCTAATCCGACCTACGCTCAAACAAAATATGGCTTAATTGGCGGTCGTAATCCGCTTCGCCGCCGCGTCCAGGCCATCCTTGGTCGTCTGGCGGCCTTGCGTGATGTTTTCCAGCGCCGATTGCATCGACGACCAGAAGCGGCCCATTTCCGGGTTGTTCGGCATCGGGCGGCCCGCTTGCGCGCTTTCCATCGTCGCCTGGATGTTCGGATTGGCTTTCAATTCCGCGAACAGTACCTTGTTCGCTGGCGTGCCCAGCGGGACGTCGGCGTTGATGGTTTTCAAGCCGTTGAGCTGCAGCATCTGGTTTTCCAGGAATTCCGTCGCCAGGTCCTTGTTCGGGCTGGCTTTCGAAATCATCGCGCCCAGCACGCCCACGAATGGGGTGGCCGTCTTGCCTGCCACGGTAGGAATCGTTGCCACGCCGTAATTGATCTTCGATTTGCGCGCATTGTCCCACGACCATGGGCCATTGATCATCATGGCGATCTTGCCCTGGTTGAAACCGGCTTCCATTTCCGCGTAGCCGGCGCCCTTCGGCATGGCGCCGCTGTTGATCAGGGTCATCAGCGCATTCACGCCCGCCTGCGAACCGGCATTGTTCACGCCCGTCTTGGCCGCATCGTAGCGGCCGTCGGACTTGACTTCAAACGGGAAGCCGCCGCCCGCACCCAGCAAAGGCCACGTGAAATAGGTATTCGTGTAATCCCACAGGATGGCTTTCTTGCCTTGTGCCGAGAGTTTCTTGTCCAGCGCGGCGATTTCCTCGAAGGTCTTGGGCGGATTCGGCACCAGGTCCTTGTTGTAGACGAGGGCGACGGCTTCGATGGAGATCGGATAGCCCCAGGTCTTGCCGCCCACGGTGAAGGCGTTCCAGGCCAGCGGCAGGATGGCGGCGCGCGCTTCCTTGCTTGGCGTCACTGGTTGCAGCAAACCGGCGTCGATCCAGCCGCCGATGCGGTCATGCGGCCAGATCCAGATGTCCGGGCCCTTGCCGGCGGCCGCTGCTTGCTGGAATTTGTTCGGCGCATCTTCCGGGTGTTCGACGACGACCTTGATGCCCGTCTTCTTGGTAAATTCCTCGCCGACCTTGGCCAGACCCTTGTAGCCTTTGTCGCCATTGATCCAGATCAGGAGGGTGCCTGCTTCGGCCGCGTGCGCCATGCTGACGGCGGCCAGGTTGCCGATGCCGGCCAGGGCGGCGGCGATCAGGGTGGTTTTGATGAAGCTGCGTTTCGGGTGCGTGAAGGACATGTCAATCTCCAGTATCTTTTTTTATGCTAAGTTTATGTTGAGTATCAAGGCTGAAACGATGCAACCAGGCCAGGCGGCGCCTGTAGCGCCTGGCCCCTTAAATGCGTAATCAGGTACGGGTCTGGCCGTGCTCGTCGAACACGTGGACGCGGGCCGGCGCCACTTGCAGCGCCACGGATTGGCCAATGGCCCAGTCCGTTTCCGCATCGGCGCGCACCACCAGCGGTTCGTCGCCGCCTGCTACCTGCACATACAGATAGCTGATGTCGCCCAGTTTTTCCACCGCCTGCACGCTGGCCGTGATGGCGGCTGTGGCGCCGGGCGCGCACGCTTGCACATGCTCGGGACGCGCGCCGACGGTGACGGGGGTGCCGCTGGCCAATGGCTGCGTCAACACGGCTTGCAGCATGCCGCCCGCGTTGGTGGCGATGGTGGCCACGCCGTCGGCATAGCTGTGGATCTTGCCCTTGAGGAAATTCATGCGGGGCGAACCGAGGAAGCCGGCCACGAACAGGTTGGCCGGATGGTGGTACAGCTCCAGCGGTGCGCCCACTTGCTCGATGCGGCCCGCGTTGAGCACGACGATGCGGTCGGCCAGGGTCATCGCTTCGACCTGGTCATGCGTGACGTAAATCATGGTTGAGCGCAATTCGCGGTGCAGATTCGCCAGTTCGATGCGCATCTGCACGCGCAAGGAGGCGTCCAGGTTGGACAGCGGTTCGTCGAACAGGAAAACGTCGGGTTTGCGCACGATGGCGCGGCCGATGGCCACGCGCTGGCGCTGGCCGCCAGACAAGTCTTTTGGTTTGCGTTCCAGCAATGGTTCGATGCGCAGGATTTGCGCGGCGCGCTGCACGGCGTCGGCGATCTGCACCTTGTTCATGCCGGCCAGTTTCAGGCCGAAGGCCATGTTTTGCGCCACACTCATGTGCGGGTACAGGGCGTAGCTCTGGAAGACCATGGCGATGCCCCGCTTGGCAGGCGGCACATCGTTCATGCGGGTCTTGCCGATATACAAGTCGCCGCCGCTGATTTCTTCCAGGCCGCATATGCTACGCAGCAAGGTCGATTTGCCGCAACCCGACGGGCCCACGAAGACCATGAACTCGCCGTCGGCGATCTCCAGGTCGATGCCGTGCAGGGTTTGCACGTCGCCATATGCCTTTTTCAGCCCTGCTAATTTCAGTCCAGCCATGTCGTCCTCACTCTCACTGAATGTGCCTGGCCAAATCTACTGCGCGTCGAGATTTGCGGCTGGCGATGCTCACTGTGCGTTCGCACAGCTGCGCTTCTCAGCCACAACTCTCATCCGCTCGCTACGATTTTGCCAAGCACTGATACTCTGTTGTTCGGCCCCGCTGATGCGCGGGGCTCGTTATTGTAATTGGCGGCATGGCCGCCAAAGCCTGCGATTTACGCCAGGGTGCCGAACCAGCCGCCATGCGGGGGCAGGCTGATCTGCTGGCCATCTTTGCTGCCTGGCAAGCCGTGACCGGCCAGGTCGGCCGCTGCTGCGGCGGCCCGCAAGTCAAACGTGACCGTTTCGGTGCCCAGGTTGAAGGCGGCCAGCACGGACGGTTGGCCGGCCAAGTCGCGGCGCAGGGCCAGCACGGGTTCTGGCGCATCGAAGAAGACGATATCGCCGCGCAGCAATTGCGGCAGGGTGCGGCGCCAGGCGAGGATGTTCTGCGCAAACGTCAAGGGCGAGGCGCTATCGCGCTCTTCCACGTCGACGGCGCGCGCCAGATGCTCGGGCGGCACGGGCAGCCAAGGTTTGGCATTGCTGAAACCGCCATGCGGCGCATCGGCCACCCACGGCATCGGCGTGCGGCAGCCGTCGCGGCCCTTGAACTGTGGCCAGAACGGGATGCCGTACGGGTCTTGCAGCGCCTCGAAAGGAATGTCCGCTTCCGTCAGGGCCAGCTCGTCGCCCTGGTACAGGCACGGCGTGCCTTTCAGCGCGGCCTGCACGGCCAGCACCACCTTGGCCAGCGAGGGCGATGGATTCTCGCCGCCCCAGCGCGTCATGACGCGCACGCTGTCGTGGTTGCCCACAGACCAGGAAGCCCAGCCGTCGGCCACTTGCGCCTCGAACTCTTCCACCTGGGTGCGGATGTGCGCGGCGGAAAACTCCGCCGTCAGCAAGTTGAAGCTGTAGGCCATGTGCAGTTTGTCGACGCCCGTGTAGGCAGCCATGGTGGCCAGCGCATTGTCGTCGCCCACTTCGCCGATGGAAATGGCCTGGTATTCATCGAGCACGGCGCGCACGCGCTGCAGGTAGGCGATGTTTTCCGGCTGCGTCTTGTCGTACACGTGCGCCTGCATGCCGTACGGGTTGATGGCCGATACGCTGCTCGCGTCGCGCTGGGCGGCTGGCGGATTATCGCGCAGCAATTGATCGTGATACGGGAAGTTGCAGGAATCGAAGCGGAAGCCATCGACGCCGCGTTCCAGCCAGAAACGCAGGTTGTCCAGCTGCGCTTGCTGCACGGCCGGATGATGGAAATTCAGGTCGGGCTGGCTGACGAGGAAATCGTGCAGGTAGTACTGGCCGCGGCGCGGCTCCCATTGCCAGGCGGAACCGCCGAACACGGACAGCCAGTTGTTCGGCGCCGTGCCGTCCGGTTTCTGGTCGGCCCACACATACCAGTCGGCCTTGGGATTGTCGCGGCTGGAGCGGCTTTCCACGAACCATGGGTGGACGTCGGACGAGTGCGACAGCACCTGGTCGATCATTACTTTCAAGCCCAGTTCATGGGCGCGCGCCACCAGGCGGTCGAAATCGGCCAAAGTACCAAACATGGGATCGACATCGCAGAAATCGGCCACGTCGTAGCCGAAGTCTTTCATCGGCGACGTGAAGAAGGGCGAGATCCAGACGATGTCGGCACCCAGGGCGGCGATGTAGTCGAGCTTGGAGGTAATGCCGGGCAAGTCGCCGATGCCGTCGCCATTGCTGTCGAGGAAGCTGCGTGGATAGACCTGGTAGATGACGGCGCTGCGCCACCAGTCGGCGGGCAGGTGGGCGAGATTGTTCTGGATGGTCGGCATGAATGATTTCTTAAAAGTTGCCTGTAGCCTTGGCTATCAGGGCGGCGCTGCTGGTTGGTAGGCGAACGTCTTATTTTAAAATTCAAAGCGCTTTGGGTATGAAATGAGTATAGTTCAAAGCGCTTTGAAAAGTAAAGCGATACACGCGCCAGACATACGATTTTTTTATGAGGGTGATTCAGGACAACAAGGTGGGAGGACCGGGGTCAGACCCGGCGGGTCTGACCCCAGCTTTCTGCTGCGGGCCAATGCAATATTTAACTACCTAATTACCGGGCCCGCCGACTCCCCCGGCAACAGTTCGCACGGCCACAGTTCCTGCAAGTCGCTAACGGGCGTGCCGTCCATCAGGGCCAGCAGCATGTGGATCATCTTCGCGCCGGCGCCGCGCGGGTCGGGCTGGACGACGGTGGTGACGTTGTGGCCGGCCAGGGAATCTTCCATCACGCCCCAGACGATCAGCGACATCTCGCTGCCGATGGCGATGCCCGCGTCGAGCAGGGCGCGCACGGCGCCCACGCCCGACATGTGATTGTCGACGATGACGGCGGTAGGGCGGGGCGAGCGGGCCAGCAGGCGCTGCATGGCCTGGTAGCCGGCGCGGCGGTCGTGGGCATTGTCGACCAGGTTGTCCGGGTCAACGGCCAGGCCGCCCGCCTGCATGGCGTGCTGGAAACTGTCGACGCGCTGGCGCACGAAGTTCAGGTCCGGCGTGGCGCTGATCAGGCCGATGCGCTGGTGGCCCAGCTGCGCCAGGCGCTCGACGGCCAGGCGCATGCCGGCCTCGTTGTCATAGTCGAACCAGGCGTGCGGCTGGTTCAGCTGCGTGCGGCCATGCGCGACAAACGGCATGCGCTGCTGCGCCAGGTAGGCGATGCGCTCGTCGTACGGTTTCGTGCGTCCGACGATCAGGCCATCGATGCGGCGGCCCTTGACCATGCGTTGATAGGTGTGGAATTCATTGGTGGCCGAGGCGGGCGCGATCATCATGTCCATCTGCTGCGCTTCCAGCGCTTCCGACATGCCGCCCACGATGTCGATGAACATGGGGTCGGCCAGGTCGTTCGGCATCAGCGGGTAGATGATGCCGACGATATTCGTGCGTCCCACGGCCAGGCTGCGCGCCATGGGATTGGGGCGGTAACCGGCGGCCTGCGCGGCGGCCAGCACCCGCTCGCGTGTGCGTTCGCTCACTTCCGGATAGCCATTCAAGGCGCGGCTGACGGTGGTTTCGGATATTCCTAGCGTTTTGGCGAGATTTTTGAGGTTCATGGATGCTGCGTCTGGGGTGGATCGGGAGCGATGCAGAGTAGTTTATCTGATAAATGCCGGAATGATCAGGGGGATGACCGGCGGCGGCAGCGCCCAAAAAAATACGCGGGCAAACCCAGGGGCGCCCGCGCTAAAAGAGGATACTGCTGAATCACTACATTGAAGCTGCCGGCCATCGCGTGCAGCGGCGAAATGGTGGGTCCGGATATTCCTTGCCCCTGGATGAGCGGGCGGTGTTGCTGCCATTGGCAAGCATCTATGGATGCTTGCCAATGTTTTAGAGGCCTGCGATTACCACCAGCTTTCCACTTGGAAACCAACCGAGCTGCCGTTGGTCTTGCCACCAAACACGCCCGTCGACGACAGCGCGGTTTCCGCGGCGGCGGCCGACTGGGCTGCCTTGTTCCATTTGGCGTAGGTGTAGAAGGCGCGCAGCACGGGGCGCGACCAGAAGCTGTTGCCAGCCGACAGTTGCGGGGCAATCGTCAGCTTGGTCAGGTTGCGGCTTTCTCCGCCTTCCGGCTTGACGATGTCGTGGCCCAGTTCCACGGCCAGGCTGTAGTTGTCCGTGAAGTGGTAGACGGGACGCGCGCCGATCGAGGTCCACTTGCTGCTGACGCCCGCCGTTTCCTTGTCTTCATAGACGAAGGTGCCCATGCCCGACCAGGCGCCTTTGGGCTGGATCATGATCTGTTCCGTCAGACGCACGACCTTGTCGTCCTTGTCGGCGCCCAGGCTGAAGCCGCCCGTGTTGGCGGCGCTACCCTTGCCGAACTGCAATGCCACCTTGTTGAAGCCGCCCAGCAGGTTGCCTTGTGTATGCATGATGGTCAGCAAGTGGCCGCTGGCGATGGGGGCTGCGCCTTGTGCGTTGCGTTTCTGATTGAATTGCAGGCCCAGGGTCAGTTCACCGTCCGGGTTGACCTTGATGCCGGAAAAGCGCAAGTCGTGGGACAGGCCCATGCGCTTGCTGTCCTTGTCGTCGGCCGTGCGCACGACGGCGTAGGCCAGCTTGGCGGCGCCCAGGTCGATGTTTTCCAGGCCGGCGCCAGGGCCGCTGTTATTCCAGAAGTAGTAATCGGTGATGTGCACGTCCTGGCGGTCGTAGTAGCGCTTGCCGACCCAGGCGCGCGCTTCGGCGAAGGCGCCCGTGCCGATCTTGTCGGCGACGACGTTCATTTCGCGCCACGACGGGTCCGATTGTTCCCAGTCCTGGTTCTGGTTGACGGAAAACGCCACCAGGGTATTGATGCGGAAGGTGGTGCCGTTGGCAGCCTTGAAGGCTTCGCCGCCGAATTTCAGCTCGCCGTAGGTTTCGCACTCATTGCCCAGACGATATTTGGACGAGGCGCCGGCCAGGCCGAAACACGCTTCCTTGCCGCCTTCGCTGCTGGTGCCGAAGCCCGAGCGGATGTAGCCGCCGAAATCGATCGGCAGGGCGGCCTGGGCAGCCGAAGCGCTCAAGGCCAAGGCCACGGCGGCAGGCAAAGTTTTCAAGAAATGTTTGTTCATTGCGTCTCCAGTGTTTTTATAGGTGTGGGATCGGTGCGCATAACTTCGCACAACCAAAGCGCTTTAGTTATGTTTCAAAGCGCTTTGAGTATAGTTCAAAGCGCTTTGATCAGTAAACTAGTTTTATTCCTTGAAACTTTTGAGGTGTTGCGGAGAAACATCAACGGTGGGCAGGGCGGTGCTGTCCGCCCTGGCGCCGGCCGGATGGCGCAGGAATGCCAGGATCAGCAGGGCCGAGGCGGTGGTGATGCTGGCCAGCACATACAGCAAGTGGCG